>NZ_JBBXMY010000041.1:0-2841 GCF_038442315.1 Methylobacterium litchii
CGCTGGCGATCGCAGCCAGCCGCTCCGCGTCGCTCGCATCGAGGAGCACGCATACCGTCTGGGCCATGGCCCAGACCCACACGTCTCACCGACTGAGTGAATCCTCCGTCCGCATCACTGCACTAGGATTTTTGCTGGGACGGGGTTGTGATTCGATGGCCAGCTTTCGGAGGACGAGAGCCGATGGTGTCTGCCCTGTCTGTGGATCGACGCTAGCGAGTCGGGGCTGCGATCGAGGCGCAAGCATCGTGCCGGGAAGCAGATCATCTCGGGCATCCTGCATGGCCTGACGTCAGGCTGCCGCTGGCGCGATTGCGCGTCCGCGTACGGCCCGTGCACCACGGTCTACAACCGCTTCAATCTCTAGTGCATTGACGCACTCACTTCGTTCATGCGTCTCTGCCCTAGCTTCTTCAATTTGAATCTGCTTTTCGAGACACGGCTGACGCCTTCATCTGGATTGATGTGCTAGTCGCGGCGCGACTTTTGGAAGCGTTGCTGACCGCGCTGGCCGAGGCTGGGTGGCCTAGCGATGCGGCCTCTCTCAACAGAAGTTACGTCCGGACTCATCGGACTGCCCATAGCGGGAACGGGGGGGGGGAACGAGGGCGCAAGCTATCGGCCCGTCGCGGGGTGATCAAACGACCAAGATCCACGCACTCACCGATGTCCTCGGGCGGCCCGGTGTCCTCCTGTTGACGCCGGGCAGCGCCAGCGACGTGACGACTGGCCCGGCAGTGCTGGCCGAAGCGCCGGGCCGGATCCGCCGCTTGAGCGCCGACAAGGGCTACGATGCCGACTGGCTGCGCACCGACCTTCGCAACAGTGGGGTCACGCCTGTCATCCTGGGCAAACGCAGTCGCAAGTGCCGGATCCGCTACGACAGGTCCCGCTATCGGAAGCGCTGGCGTGTCGAGGCCATGTTCAACCGACTCAAAGGCTTTCGCCGCATCCCCCGCGCTACAACAAGCTCGCCCGCAACTACGCCTCAGCCCTCGCCCTGGCCGCCATCATCACGTTCTGGTGCCGCACGAGTACAGCCCCTGAACACCCGCGCCCGAAAGGCCTTTTAGTAATAGGTACCCATTACAACGCCAATGGAATTGCCTTTTTACTCAATTTACCCAGAGATTCTCGTGTGCTTGTTGTCGAAATTGACAGCCTAATCTGCAGGCTATTTGTATCTGGTGCCATAATACCGATCTTATTGACAATATAATTAATCTGATGCAAACATGACTACCTAAATCTATCAGCCAATTGAAAGTGGTTCGTTCGTATAATTTTGCCCCCCTTGACGATGAGGCTGCAGAATATGAACTTATTTTCTTTTGTAAAGCGCGTAAACAATAATGCCCAAGAGATCAAGGCGCTTGGTCTGTTTTCAATGATGCGTCACTTTTATAGGATAATTTTTAAAAATAAAGATCTCATAAGAATTAAAACACGCATAGGTGATATTTATTTAAGACCGCTTGCCAGTGATAATATCGTAATGTCGAAGATTTTCGTCGATCGTGAATACGACATCGATCGATTTTCACAGGGCGCTAAAGTTAGAAAGAAATATGAGGAAATTATCGCGAATGGCAAGACTCCGCTCATAATCGATGCTGGCGGCAATATTGGCTTGGCCTCTCGGTTTCTAGCAGATGCATACCCCAAAGCTACAATTGTCACCGTTGAGCCAGATCCTGAAAATTGTAAAGTTGCCCGCAAGAATGTGTTTGGCTATTCAAATATCAATCTCGTGGAAGCTGCTATCGGCGGTAAAACAGGTTTCGTATCCATCAACGAAAATGAAGTAGAAGCCTGGGCGATCCAGACCAAACGCGCAAACGGGGGGATCCCTATACTAACTATCAATAATATTTTGGAGAGACAAGAAAACTGTGAGCTTTTTATAGTCAAGATTGACATTGAGGGGTTTGAGTCTGATTTATTTTCAGCAAACGTCGAGTGGGCCGAAGAAGCGATGGCCATCGCCATCGAACCACATGATTGGCTACTTCCTGGCGCCGGATCCAGCAGCAATTTTCAAAGAACATTGATGAATGGCAATCGTGACATACTGATCGTTGGTGAGAACATTATAATGGTAAAAAATGGCTCATAAGACATCTTATCATAATTGAAGGCAGATGAGGGACTACTGTGCGGTACAGTTGGACATTCTGGAATAACCATGGGTCAGCTCTGAGCATTCAGAGCGCCCAAAAAAACTATGATTCGATAGAAAGCCAGACAATGATGGCGGTGACGGTCGTATCCTTTGTTGGCGTATAGCCGTCCTAAAGAATTAGCTCTCTGTTGGAGTGTGAACCGCACTAAGATGTTAAAAATTGTGATTTTGTAATTTCGGGTGATCGTTTTGCGGCTTGGAGGTGGCTATGGCGGACCTGTTTTGGTTCTCGAACGAGCAGTGGGTGGTGATTGAACCGTTCATGCCCAGGAACTAAGCCGGACCGGCGCGGAAGGACAACTGGTAGATAATTTCCGGCATCTTGCACGTGATAACCTCCGCTGCCGCTGGCGTGACTATCCAGCGGAGTATGGGCCGCGTACCTCCGTCTGAAGCCGATTCTACAGGTAGTCTCGCCGCGCCTTCTAGGAAGCCATGGTGGAGGATCCGGCCAAGGCTTTGTGGGCCGGCGATGCAGCCGTACTTGATAGCACCTGTGTGCGAGCCCTCCGCTCGGTCCTCTGCCAAAACATATGGTCGCCCCGTCTGCAAGTGGCTCTGGATCCGCTGGTCTGAGCAGTCTGCATAAACGTATCCGGCCCTCTGGCGAGCCGTGAGTAAAGATGGAGATCCGCGCGTCCTGGGCCTTATAAAGGGGT
>NZ_JBBXMY010000042.1:0-2631 GCF_038442315.1 Methylobacterium litchii
CGCTGGCGATCGCAGCCAGCCGCTCCGCGTCGCTCGCATCGAGGAGCACGCATACCGTCTGGGCCATGGCCCAGACCCACACGTCTCACCGACTGAGTGAATCCTCCGTCCGCATCACTGCACTAGGTAGGGGACTCATTCAGTTCCATGCGATGACACATGAAACGAGCGCGACAGCTGCGAGATAGTTACAGGCTAACCGATCGTAGCGGGTCGCGACGCGCCGCCTGTTTTTGAGGTGACCAAACAGCCGCTCGATCCAATTGCGCCGCCGGTAGGCGATCCGGCTGTGCTTATAGGGTACCGTCCGCGTGGCCGTAGACGGGATAGTGGCGATTACCCGATGGCTTTTCAGCCAATTCCTCAAGCTCTGCGCGTCGTAGGCCTTGTCGGCGATCAGTCGTTTGGGCAGCACCACAGCGCACAGCAGAGGCAGCGCCATGGTGATGTCGGCCACGTTGCTGGGCGTCAGGGCGAACGCAACCGGTCGGCCACGATCATCGGCCAAGCAATGGATTTTACTCGTGAACCCGCCCCGCGAGCGGCCGATCGCCTGGCTCTAGGCCCCCCTTTTCCGCCAGCAGCCGAGCGGTGGGCGTTCACGTGGGACGCGTCGAGCATCAACTCATCTGGCACGGGTCCTGTGGCCGCGATCTTGGCGAACAGCCGCTGCCAGATCCCGCGCTGAGACCACCTGTTATAGCGGTTGTAGATCGTCGTGTGCGGACCGTAAGCGGAGGGGGTGTCCTGCCAGCGGCAGCCGACCTTCAGCACATGCAGGATGCCGCTGATCACTCGCCTGTCGTCGACCCAAGCCTTGCCCGGTTGGCCGTGAGGGAGGTGCGGCTCGATCCGCCCCCAGGCTTCATCGGAGAGCCAGAACAACCGTGCCATCGCGATCCTCCTGCGCTAGAAACCCCAATCTCAGGAAGAAAACGCGAGCTAAGACAATTGGTTGTATGAGTTCCCTACTTAGCGTCCGGACCCATAAAGGTGGTGCGGACGGCTCGGATGTGATTCACGGCTCCTGCGGGAGGGGCCAATGGACCATTTCTGGCTGACGGACGAGCAGTTCGCGAGGATTGCACCGCTTCTGCCAAACGATACGCGGGGCAGGGAGCGCGTGGACGACCGGCGGGTGATCAGCGGCATCGTCCACGTGCTCAAATCTGGAGGTCGTTGGACGGATGTGCCGCGCGATCTCTACGGGCCGAAGAAGACCCTCTACAATCGCTTCGTGCGCTGGGTGGCCTAGGGGGTCTGGGTCGAGCTGTTCGAGACCCTCGCCAAGGCCGGCGGGCCGCCCTCTCAGGTGCTGATCGATTCCACCGCCGTGAAGGCCCACCGCTGCGCCGCAGGAGGCAAGGGGCGAGCAGGGCCAGGCCATCGGCCGCTCGCGGGGCGGGCGCACGACCAAGATCCACGCCCTCACCGACCGCTTGTGCCGCCCGCTCGCGTTCCTGCTGACCGGTGGGCAGGCTGCCGGCTGCAAGGCCGGCGCGCTGCTGCTCGAACGCCTACCCGCCTGCCGCATCGTGCTGGCGGACAAGGGCTATGACAGCGAAGCCATTCGGCGGCAGATCGAGGCGGCCGGGGCCGCGCCCAACATCCCGCCCAAGATCAACCGCCGCTGGAAGCCGTGCTTCTCCCCCGTGCTCTATCGCTGACGCAACGCCATCGAACGCATGTTCGGTCGGCTCAAGGACTTCCGCCGCATCGCGACCCGCTACGACCGCCTGGCGACCAGTTATCTCGCCGCCGTCTGCCTCGCCGCCACCGTCAGCTACTGGTTATGAGTCCGGAGGGTAGGGTTTCAGCTGCGGCGGTGATGTGATTCGGCGCACGGCTTTCCGAGGATGCGAGAGCCGATGGCGTCTGCCCTTTCCGTAGATCTGCGCGAGCGCGTCGTGGCCGCGATCGAAGCGGGAGCCTCGCGCCGGGATGTTCCTCGGCGAGACTTCCACAAACACAAAGATGGTCCGCCGTTATGGGCGAGCGCCGCGCGGAGAAAGCTGCCGGGTCGCGGTGCCGTTCGAGCAATGGAAGACTATCACCGCTACCACCGGCTTGCGCATCAGCGGCCCGACGGCCGCCTTACTATTCGACGGACCGATGACGGGCGCTCGCCTCCGCGGCTATGTCGATGAAACCATGATCCCAACCTTAAAGCCAAGTGACCCGTTCGTGACCGACAACTTCCCGGCCCACAAGGTCAGCGGTGTCCACGAGCGCGTCGAGGCGGCGGGAGCGCGGCTACTCTACCTGCCGGCCTATTTCCCCGAATTCAACTCAATCACCCTTGTCTTCTTCGAGCTCCAGGCCATTCTTTGTGCTATGGCCAATCGCACGCTCGGTGACCTTTGGAACGCCATCCAACGCGCCCTCAGACACTCAACTTCAGCCAAATGCCGCCGCTATATCGCCGCCGCAGGCTACAACGCATATGATTCCACCTGCTCGGATGCCGCTCGAGCCATCTCGTCAACGTAACTTTTGTTAAGGGCTCTTAGAGGCTCTAACAAAACCGGGTTTGGCGCGTTGAGTGAAGATGGCGAGACCGCTCCTTCCCGATGGCCTGTGGGCCGAGATCGCACCGCTGCTGCCGCCTGAACGGGCCAAGCCGAAGGGCGG
>NZ_JBBXMY010000043.1:0-2502 GCF_038442315.1 Methylobacterium litchii
TGTGTTTCGGCGTGCAACTTTGACCCCCTGAGGTGGGGGATCGGCGTCCAATTCTGACCCCCTGAAGCTTGCTCTTGCAGACTGCCCTTCGGGACGACCGGACGGGTGGTGGGGGATGAAGGGCGTGGACACGATTGCGCGCATTCGGCGCGAGTTCTTCACCCGCGGCCGCGCGATCAAGGACATCGTCCGCGACCTGCACGTCTCTCGCAACACGGTCCGCAAGGTCATCCGCTCGGGTGCGACTGCGTTCGCCTACGAGCGCGAGGTGCAGCCCTTGCCCAAGCTCGGCCCCTGGCGGGACCATCTCGATCGAATGCTGACGGCGAACGCCGGCAAACCGCCTCGCGAGCGGCTCACCCTAATCCGGATCTTCGAAGCCCTGCGCGGGCTCGGGTATGAGGGCGGCTACGACGCGGTGCGCCGCTACGCCAAGGGCTGGAAGCGCACGCGCACGGCCGTCACCGCCCCCGCCTTCGTGCCGCTCGTCTTCGCCCCCGGCGAGGCCTACCAGTTCGACTGGAGCCACGAGATCGTGCTGATCGGCGGCACGACCACGACGGTCAAGGTCGCCCACGTCCGGCTCTGCCACTCGCGCATGTTGTTCGTGCGGGCCTACCCGCGCGAGAGCCAGGAGATGGTCTTCGACGCCCACGACCGGGCGTTCGCCTTCTTCCGCGGCACCTGCCAGCGCGGGATCTACGACAACATGAAGACCGCGGTGGAGACGATCTTCGTCGGGCGCGAGCGCGCCTACAACCGCCGCTTCCTGCAGATGTGCTCGCACTACCTCGTCGAGCCGGTGGCCTGCACGCCCTCATCAGGGTGGGAGAAGGGTCAGGTCGAGAACCAGGTCGGGCTGGTGCGCGAGCGCCTGTTCACGCCACGCATCCGGGTGAGGAGCTACGACGAACTGAACGCCCTGCTGCTCGACGGGGTGATTGCCTTCGCCAAAGCCCATCCTCATCCCGAGGAGCGGGAGCGCACCGTCTGGGAGCGGTTCGAGGCCGAGCGGGCGGCGCTGGTGCCCTATGCCGGCCGCTTCGACGGCTTCCACGCCGTGCCGGCCAGCGTCTCCTCGACCTGCCTCATACGCTTTGACAACAACCGCTACTCGGTGGCCGCATCAGCCATCGGCCGTCCAGTCGAGGTTCGAGCCTATGCCGAGCGCGTCGAGATCCGCCAGGACGGCCGCATCGTCGCCGAGCACGCCCGTGTCTTCGGCCGCAACCAGACGGTGTTCGATCCCTGGCACTACGTCCCCGTGCTCGCCCGCAAGCCTGGCGCGCTGCGCAACGGCGCACCGTTCAAGGACTGGGTCCTGCCTGCCGCCCTCGACCGCGTCCGACGCAAGCTCGCCGGCTCTGCCGACGGTGACCGGCAGATGGTCGAGATCCTGACCGCCGTGCTCGGCGATGGCCTGCTCGCGGTGGAGGCCGCCTGCGCCGAGGCGCTGCGCGAGGGCGTGCACTCGGCCGACGTCATCCTCAACATCCTGGCTCGCCAGCGCGAGCCGATCGCACCCGTCACCCTCCTGACGCCCGAGGGTCTGCGGCTGCGCCACGAGCCCGTCGCCGACTGCGCCCGCTACGATAGCCTGAGGAGAGCCCCATGATGGAACGTCAGCAGATCCTCGCCACCATGGGCGAGTTGAAGTTGTTCGGGATGAAGGCCGCCTACGACGAGATCATCAAGGTCGCCGTGAAGCGCACGCATGAGCCCCAGCAGATCGTCGGCGACCTGCTCCAGGCCGAGATCAGCGAGAAGCAGGCACGCTCGATCCGCTACCAGATGACGATCGCCAAGCTGCCCCTGGCCAAGGACATCGCCGAGTTCGCCTTCGATGGCACGCCGATCAACGAGATCCTGGTGCGCGACCTTGCCGGCGGTGAGTTCCTGGCTCATCAACGCAACGTCGTGCTGGTCGGTGGCACCGGCACGGGCAAGACCCACCTCGCCATCGCGATCGCCCGGGCCTGCATCCGGGACGGGGCACGCGCCCGGTTCTACAACGTGATCGACCTCGTCAATCGGCTCGAAGCCGAGGCGCGTGCCGGCCGACAGGGCCGCATTGCGGACCATCTCGCCCGGCTCGACCTCGTGGTGCTGGACGAACTCGGCTACCTGCCGTTCGCGCAGTCGGGTGGGCAGTTGCTGTTCCACCTGATCAGCCGTCTCTACGAGACCACCTCGATCGTAGTCACCACGAACCTCGCCTTCGGGGAATGGCCGAGCGTGTTCGCCGGCGACGCCAAGATGACTACGGCGCTGCTCGACCGCCTCACCCATCACTGCGAGATCGTCGAGACCGGCAACGAGAGCTGGCGCTTCAAAAACCGCGCCTGAGGCCCACACACTCGGCACGCCTGCTGGACCCCTGATCAGCCCGGCTGCGCTACCCCGACCCGCTACGCCGGTCTGATCAGGGGGCGTCGAGGCACACACGTCAGAGGGGTCAAAGTTCGACGCCGATCCAGGGTCAAAATTCAACGCTGTTTGACA
>NZ_JBBXMY010000044.1:0-2475 GCF_038442315.1 Methylobacterium litchii
AAGGTAAGCGTCGTTCTCAGGCCACGGCTTTGAGGGGCTGTGGGGCGTAGGCCCAGGGCAGCAGGTCGTCGATATGGCTCTGCAGATGGCCGTCGACGATGCGGGTGATGACGTCGGTCAGGTAGGCCTGCGGCTCGACCCCGTTCAGCTTGCAGGTCTCGACCAGCGAGGCGACGACAGCCCAATGCCCGGCCCCACCGTCCGAGCCGGCAAACAGCGCGTTCTTCCGCGTCAGGGTCAACGGCCGGATCGCCCGCTCGACCGTGTTGTTGTCGATCTCGACGCGGCCGTCGTCGAGGAACAGGGACAGGCCGGCCCAGCGACTGAGCGTGTAGCGGATCGCCTCGGCGAGCTTACTCTTCTGGCTGATCAGCCCGAGCTTGGCGGTGAGCCACGGCTCCAGCGCCCCTACGACCGGCCGGCTGCGGTCCTGACGCACGGCCCGCCGCTCGTCGGGGGAGCGCCCGCGGATCTCGCCCTCGATCCGATAGAGTTCGGCGATGCGGGCGAGCGCCTCGGTCGCGATCGGCGCCGGGCCGGCCTTGGCCAACTCGTAGAACCGGCGACGCACGTGCGCCCAGCAGAAGGCCAAGGTCACGGCCTTGCGCGCGGCCAGGACCTTGTAGCCCGCGTAGCCATCGACCTGCAGCGTGCCGTGGAAGCCGGCGAGGTGACGGATCGGATGTTCGGCCTTGCGGTCGGGCGCGTACAGGTAGGCCACGCCGGGCGGGTCGAGGCCGCCCCAGGGTCGGTCATCGCGGGCGTAGGCGAACAGCTGACCGGTCTTGGTTTGCCCGCGGCCCGGATCGAGCACCGGTGCCGTGGTCTCGTCGGCAAACAGCCGGTCCGACGCCTTCAGCCGTTCGAACAGCCGCGCGTGGACCGGCCGCAGCAGGAAGGCCGCCTTGCCCACCCAGTCAGCCAGCGTCGAACGGTCGAGGTTCACGCCCTGCCGGGCGTAGATCTGCGCCTGTCGGTACAGCGGCAGGTGGTCGGCGTACTTGGACACCAGCACGTGCGCCACGCTCGCCTCGGTCGGGATCCCGCCCTCAACGAGGCGGGCGGGTGCGGGGGCCTGCACGATCACGTCCTCACACGTTCGGCAGGCATACTTCGGCCGGCGAGTGATGATGACGCGGAACTGGGCCGGCACGATATCGAGGCGCTCGGCGACGTCCTCGCCGATGACGTGGAGGTCGCCACGGCAACAGGGGCAGGTGCGGTCGTCGAGGTCGATCATCCGTTCGACGCGCGTCAGGTGGGCCGGCAAGGCACCGCGGTTGGCGCGGCGCTGGCGGGTGCGGGCCGCGCGGGCCGATGCATCGGCGGCGTCGGTCTCGGCGAGGCCCTCCGCCTCGATCTGCTCGGCCTCCTCCAGGCCCAGGAGCAACTGATCGACGGGCAGGCTCTCGGCGCGCCGTCCGAAGCGGTGACGCTGCAGCTCCCTGATGATCTGGTGCAGCCGGTCGATCTCGGCCTCGCGCGCCGCCACCATCGCCTTCAAGGCGGCGGGATCGTCGGGCAGGCGCGCGCTCGGTTCGCTCACGGAGCCGATTTGAGCATGGATCACAAGGCTTTGCCAGAGTGATCGGGCTCGCGGATCAGCTCACGGCGACAGGAACGCGCGTGGGCCGAGCCGCATGCACGCGCCGCCAATCGAGCCCTTCCAGAAGGGCCTGCAGTTGCGCCGCCGTCAGCCGCACCACTCCGTCGGTGACGGCCGGCCAACAGAACTTGCCGTCCTCCAGCCGCTTCGACAGCAGGCACACGCCGGTGCCGTCGAAGTAGACGAGCTTGACCCGGTCGGCGCGCCGCGCCCGGAAGACGTAGACCGCCCCGCTGAACGGGTCGGCGCCCAGGCTCTCGCGTACCAGCGCCGCCAAGCCGTCCGCGCCCTTGCGGAAGTCCACCGGCCGGGTCGCCACCATGACGCGGACCAAGCCCGCCGGCCCGATCACGCGCCGCCCTTCAGCGCACCGATCACCGCCGCGATGATGGCGGGCGAGGCGCCGTCGCCGATCCGCACCGTGATGCCGCCTGCCTCCACCTCAATCCCCACCGCGCGGCGGCGCGATGAGGATCGTCTGATGCGCCGGCGTGGAGGCTCCGCTCGGGCGGGATCCACCGCCGTGGGCTCGGGTACGGTCACCACCGGCACGAAAGCAGGTAGCGCGGCGGCGGCCTGGCGGGCTTCGCGTCGCCACGTGAACAGCTGCTGCGGCGTCAACCCGTGGCGGCGGGCCACCACCGACACCACCGCGCCCGGAACGAACGTCTCCTCTAGGATCCGCGCCCGGTCATCGGCGCTCCAGCGCCTGCGGCCGACCGCGCCGTCGATCACCTCGAAACGCCGGACCGTCCCCTCCGGCTCAAGTCTAAGGTCAAGTCCAGACACAAAACGATCCTCTCGTGCGGATCGTCAAACTGCCCGGTCAGGTCGCCCCACAGAAGATGGGGTCGGAACATCGCTCACCC
>NZ_JBBXMY010000045.1:0-2366 GCF_038442315.1 Methylobacterium litchii
TTGAGGGCGCCGATGCCCGGGATGGTCGTCAGCCGACGCGCGTTCTCTTGAGTGCGCGCCTGTTCGGCGAACTCGGCATCCAGCACGGTGATACGCCGGTCAAGGCCCTGCCACCGCTCGTGCACCTCAACCACGAGGGTGCGCATGTGCGGTGTGAGCGAGGAGCCCGCCTCCGTGTCGAGTCAGGCGGTTAGACAGGCGGCCAGCTTGGCCCACCTGTGCGCGACGACATGGCCGCGCTCCAGGAAGACGGCGCGGACTTGGTTCATCAGCGCCGTTCGCTAGCCTACGAGTTGCTCGCGGACCCGATGCAGGGTCTGCACGTCAGTTGCGCCTCGAACTCGAGCGCCATGAACCGCATCGTCGAGCGGGTCGCCGCCTCGGCGATGGCTTCGGCGTTGCGGTCGTCGTTCTTCTGCGCCTTGACGTACGGGCGTACGATCTCTACGGGCAAAGGAAGACCCTCTCCAATCTCTTCGTGCGCTGGACGGCCAAGTGGGTCAGGGTCAGCTGGTTGAGACCCTCGCCCGAGCCGGCGGGCCGTCTTCTTACGTGCTGATTCATCCCACCGCTGTGAAGGCCCACCGGTGCGCCGCAGAGGGCAGAGTGGCTGATACAGCCAAGCCATCGGTCGTTCGCGGGGCGGGCGTACGACAAAGATCCACGCCCTCACCGACTGCTTCTGCCGCCCGCTCGCCTTCCTGCTGACCGGTGGGCAGGCCCCCGACTGCAAGGCCGGCGCGCTGCTGCTCGATCGCCTACCCGCTGCCGCATCGTGTTGACGGATAAGGGCTACGACAGCGACGTCATTTGGCGACAGATCGAGGCAGCCAGAGCCGCGCCCAAAACCAACCGCCGGTAGAGGCTGTGCTTCTCCCATGTACTCTATCGCGGACGTTACGCCATTGAGCGTATGTTCGGCCCTCTCAAGGATTTTCGCCGCATCGCCACCCGCTACGACCGTCTAGCAATCCACTATGTCGCCCCCGTCTGCCTCGCCGCCACCGTCAGCTACTGATTATGAGTCCGGAGGGTAACTGATCGTCTCAATCAGCTTAGTTCGAAGCAAGCGGGTCAGGTCTGGTCGGGTCACCGGGGGAAATGCCCGAAACACTAATTTAGCGAGATACGACCAAACTTATCTTCAAAGACTCAGAGTATCTTCCTAAATGAAATGCATAGCTGGCTGCCGCATGTCCTTCTGATATGGGTAAAAATGGAATATTCGCCATCATATACCTTAGCTTAGAAAATATAACGTTTCTTTTGAGACGAATTTTACTTGGGATCACGTGTCCTCTTTTCGGTGCATTGTAGATCGTTGTAGCTCCCAAAGCATGATAATACTTGATAACGTATTTTTTAGTCTGTCGACTTTTGGGTATCATATGTTGCACTTCAGCGCCTTGCACCCATCTTCCTTCACCGCCATCGAGCTCCAATATCCTCTGGATCGAGTCTTCCTCTTCCGAAAAATAACCATTAATCGATCCAGCTCCAAGCTCGGGATCGTAAAGGCAAGCTTTCTGCAAATCTGCCCTAACGCAATAGTTTGCTCCGAACGGCCGTACAGTTCTGTTAGCGGCATCAAAACAACCAGAATTTTGAAAATTCCGCCGCGCCAACAGAAACTCAAAAGCCTTAATATTATCAGCGAACCACTTATCGCCCCCGGCCTCTAAGACAGGAGTAATGTTCCCGCCAAAAACCGGAGTTTCAGCAAAAGACTTTATTTGCTCATAGTATGACTTAAGCCAATCTTTACATACAATCACATCATCATCCGTCCATAGAATATGTGAACCTCTTGCTGCTAACACTCCAGCATTTCGCGCCCTCGAAAGACCGCGGCCTCGCTCAAAAACGTACCTAATCGGAAGATCATTGATGCTATCGCTTATTACCTTAGCCGTTTCGTCCACGCTGTTATTATCTACTAATATTAGCTCCCAATTGATTGATGAGATGACTTCCATCTTTTTCATGCTGTTTAGTAGATTCCGAAGTTGATCGCTTCGATCTTTTGTGCACACAATGACAGATAGAAAAATCTTATCGAGTTTATTCAATTTTTTATCCTCCATCTAAACCAATTTACACGATAGGATTTTAGCACTTCTGTCAATTATATGACTTGTAGCTGTGTCAGATATTATAATATTACTGATATTGCCTTGTGCGCGGATTACCACGATGATATGCGAAAGACAAGGCGAAGAATTATGGTACTTGCTCAGATTAAGAGCGCCTAACAAAACCATCGTTCGATGAAGCGCCAAACGATGAGGGCGGCCGCCAGGGTCGAGAAGGCCAGATGGATGTCGGCCCGTCGTTCGTAGCGGATGGCAAGGCGGCGGAACTGGGCG
>NZ_JBBXMY010000046.1:0-1320 GCF_038442315.1 Methylobacterium litchii
CTACCACATCTCAGGAAACGCCTCCGCGGCACATTCACCGATCGTTGTATGCGAGCGCTGAGACACTGGCGCTTATCCGAAAAATTGCTTTCGAAAATAATATGTCGGCCCAGGAACTATATCGTGAAGGTTTGCTGCTGATGCTCCAGCGGCGTGGATATTATCGCGATAAGTCGTTGAAGGATATATAGTTATGTGATTGGTTTATTACATTTTCATATTGGTATGTGAGAGCCATGTCTGAATTACTGCGTGATTGGCGCCGTCAGGTGTCGCAGGATACCGAGGTAACGAAGGGCGGGTTACGCATCGCTTGGTTCCTGACCGAGCACCCCGAATTCGCACACGATGGCTGCCTGCTCGATGATGCTGCGATCGGTGCGGCGACAGGCATGCATCCACATAGCGTCGCGAATTCCATCTCGATCCTGCGGGGTCTGGGCCATATCGCCTGCCGCAAGATCACGAACGACGACAGGCGCCTGCGACAGATCCGTCCGGCCTACTTGAGAGGGGGGAGGGACGTCGTGGCGTCCGACTCGGATGCCCCCGAGCATTCAACGATGTCGCCGGTATCCAATCTATCCACTTCGGATCGGATCAAACCTGAACCGGCGAGCCTGGAACAGGGCACTGCTTCGCTTTCGGAACCCTTGCATGATGCGGTTAGGCCTCCCGTGGAACAGGTCGATCCGGGATCGGTTTCTGGTTCCACGCCACCGCATGCGTCTAGTGACACCATACGCCACTCCAACGATCCGATCTCAATGCACTGGCAATTGGAATCAGAAGATGCCTGGGAGCGCGATTTAAGGGGGTGGAAGCTACCGGTGCGGTGTCAGAAGTCAGCCTGCGATCGTCCGACAGCGTTCCTCTGTCTGCAGACACAACAAGGCTTCTGTCGACGGCACCAAAAGTACGCGATCATACCAGTGCCTTTATCACTATCGGCGCTATCTGAAATTTAGATTTATTGTGGGCCCGTCAACGCCTAGGTAGCTTATTTTGAATAGCACCTAACGTTACCGATACTGGCACTTTATCTAATTTATTTTATCTTCAGTGATAACGCCTCCGGAGCAGCGTGATATGATGGCGTGATCGGTTTGCTATGTTGTTATGTGATGACGCTATCACATTGGTATGGGGCGTGTGGCATAGACGAAATCAAGGATCATCAGAAGGCTCGTAGGATCGCCTGCTGGACTACCGTGATGTCCCCTGCTGCCCTCGGTTCTTCGTGCGGGCGGCTCTGTGCAGTCGACCGATCCACGCGACGCAGCCGGCGTACCCCATCATGGATGGCCTCTACGCCGATGG
>NZ_JBBXMY010000047.1:0-1119 GCF_038442315.1 Methylobacterium litchii
GTGATCGCCCACGTCGGTCCAGGCCTGCGAGCCCTCGATCTCGCCTACAGCTATGCTGAACTCGAGGCGGTGCGTGCGAGCGTCGAGTATGACTTCGGCGAGCCGCTGACTCCGTCCCGGCGCACTGCCACGATCGCGGCGCGTCTACGCCGAGATGGCCTGAATGCGGTGGCCGAGTGGGTCGAGGCGGCCGCCGCTGCCCGAGTCGAGCTTCCGCGCTCCGGCTTGACCAGTCGGATCCGGGCCCGGCTAGAACGGCTCGGGATCGCCGCGCCCCTGGCGCGCGCCAGGGTGATATCGGCTTACGCGTTGGATGGGGTTGGGTTCGAAGCTGCTCTTTCCCAGGCAGGTCTCTCGTGTGCGCCCGGGGATCGGATCGCCGGGGCCTGGGTCGTGCGGCAGGGCGATATTCTCGTCGGCGCCCTCGATCGGCTCGTCGTTCGCCCTCGCACGGAGGTGGCCGCCCGCATGCAGCGCCTAGCGATGGTGATGCGCGAGACGGCCGATCCCCGGCTAGCCCCGATCGAAGCCGAGCAGCACGAGGGGGATCGAAACGGTGAGTCGATCTCGGCACCGGTCGTCCCGAGCGCCGACGAGATGGCGGATGTCGGGATGCCGCAACCTCCGCGCTCAGATCCACCGACCCCACTTGCAGAGTGGCGGTCGCGACTTGAGCAGGGCCTCGCCCGCGAAAAGGCTGCCCTTCAAGATGCCCAACGGCGCAGCCCCCCTCCTCCAGATCGCCGGCGCGAGGAGGAAGAGGCCAAGGCCGAGTATCGCGCCGCCCGAACCGAACTGGATCGGGCCATGGCTGTCGTGCAGAAGCTCGAGGCAGGCCAGATGCCCAACATCCTCACTCGGATGTTCGGTTGGAAGGCACGACCCAATCCCGAACTCGTCGCAGCCCAGGCAGCTCTCAAAGCCGCATACACGAGGGAGGCTGATGGGGAGATAAGGCTGGAGAGCCTCCGGGATCTCATCGCGCGCGAGGCTACGGACTACAACCGTCGTATGCGGATTGAGAAGGAGGCGTCCGACGCCGCTGAACGCTATGCCGCGAGCCAGATCGCGCTCTTCGAGGACGCTCTTGCCGTCCTGGCGCGGGAGCCCTGGCGCGCG
>NZ_JBBXMY010000048.1:0-1082 GCF_038442315.1 Methylobacterium litchii
ATTTATGTGGGTGCGTGATCACATAATCACATAACTATGTGTCGACCCTGGCAGCGGATTTTTCGTTCTGCTAACCTTCCGCGCGTCACCGGACCGGGCGCTGGAGGCGGTCCCGATCGTGCAGATGATGACCCATGCAGATCCTGACACTGGCCTCGCAGAAAGGCGGCAGCGGTAAGACCACCCTCGCTGCATCCCTCGCGGTCGCTGCGTATGAAAGCGGCGAACGCGTCGTAGTGGTGGACCTCGACCCTCAACGATCGCTTACGAGTTGGGGCATGCTGCGGAGTGCAGGCGGCATCGTGTTTCGGACCATAGCTCCCGCTGATCTCGATCACTGGGTCACGAGTACCCGTCGGACACCGGTGGTTACCCTCTGCATCGTCGATACGCCCGGCACTTTTGGACCGGAGGTGGATGTCGCGCTCCGCCATGCCAACTGCGCCCTGGTACCAGTCCGCGCGTCGGTTCTGGATCTCTGGGCGAGCGCGCCGACCGCACGGCGGATTGCTGCCATGGGCCGGATCCTGGGCTTCGTCGTGAATGCCGCGAGCCCGGTCTCCTACGCGCGTACCAACGACGTGATCGCGACGCTCGGGGAGAATGGCCTCGTGGGACCGGTGATTTCGGAGCGCGTGGCGCACCGGGATGCGATGGCGACCGGTCTGGGCGTGACCGAGCTCGATCCCGCTGGGAAGGCCGCGGCGGAAATCCGCGAGCTTTGGGCCTGGACGAAACAACGCATGCCGACGGAGCAAGTCAGTGTCTAATAAACCTCCGCGCGTCTCCCTCCGTGCAGCGTTCGACGCGGTACCGCCCCACCAGCAGATACCTGCGCAGGGACATGATCCCCTGGCTGCGCCGCTACGTGATGAGGACGTTCCTGACGGCACTGCGCGGCCGACCGGATCCGTCCGGAGAGGCACCGCGTCCCGCCGTCTCGACATAGCGTCCGCTACCACATCTCAGGAAACGCCTCCGCGGCACATTCACCGATCGTTGTATGCGAGCGCTGAGACACTGGCGCTTATCCGAAAAATTGCTTTCGAAAATAATATGTCGGCCCAGGAACTATATCGTGA
>NZ_JBBXMY010000049.1:0-1044 GCF_038442315.1 Methylobacterium litchii
TGTTTGGTCCCGGCATTTGGTGGAGCGGGTTTGACCTGAAGCGTTCGGGCTCGGCGGACCATGCTTTGCAGATAGCCTCGTAGGGCGTGAGGCCACGCAGGATCTTGAGGCGGCGGCCAAAGTTGTAGGCGCGGACGAAGTCGGCCAGATGGGCGCGGAGCTGCTCGTGGCTGTCGTAGTGGTAGCGCTTGACCGTCGCGTCCTTGATCGTGCGGTTCATTCGCTCGACTTGGCCGTTGGTCCAGGGGTGACGCGGCTTGGTCAGGCGATGATCGATATCGTTGCGGGCACAGGCGGACTCGAAGCTGTGGGCTCGGAAGGTCTCACCAGCCGCAATCGCTTGCCTGATGATGGAGGCGGCCGAAGCGACGTTGCCGGGTGTCGTGAAGTGGGTGCCGTTGTCGGTGAGCACAGTGTGCACCTTGTAGGGCACGGCCTCGATGAGATGCCGGAGGAAGTCGCCTGCGACCCGCCGCGTCGCTTTCTCGTGTAACTCGACGAAGGCGAACTTGGTCGTACGGTCGATGGCGACGAGCAGGTAGAGCCGCCCTTCCGCCGTGTGGACCTCAGCCAGATCGATGTGGAAGTAGCCGAGCGGATAGGCCTTGAAGCGTGACCGCTTGGGTTTGTTGTCGTCAATCTCCGGCAATCGGCTGATGCCGTGGCGCTGCAGGCACCGATGCAGCGACGAGCGGGTCAGGTGCGGGATCGTCGCCTGGAGCGCGTAGAGGCAGTCGTCCAGCGGCAAGAGTGTGTGACGACGAAAGGCGACGACGATTGCTTCGTCCTCGGGTGACAGCACCGTCGAACGCGGATTCCTCGGACCGGTGCGCTGGTCGGCGACCGAGGACCGCTGCCGCCACTTGGCGACCGTCTTCGGGTTGATCCCGTAGCGTTTTGAGAGTGCTCTCAGGCTCGCTTGACTATGCTGGATCGCTCGACGGATCGCCTCCGTCGTCGTGGCGCTGCCGTGAAGAACCTGGCCCATAGCGCGTCCCTCCACTCCGACGTGAAGAGTGCACCATCAAACCCCGGGATCAAACA
>NZ_JBBXMY010000004.1:0-339119 GCF_038442315.1 Methylobacterium litchii
CGCCCAGTTCCGCCGCCTTGCCATCCGCTACGAACGACGGGCCGACATCCATCTGGCCTTCTCGACCCTGGCGGCCGCCCTCATCGTTTGGCGCTTCATCGAACGATGGTTTTGTTAGGCGCTCTTAGAGGTTCGACCCCATCTCCAGCGTCGGTTCGAGAAGCTAGCCCAGGAGTTCGATCCGGCGAGCATCGAACCCATCGATTGTTTCGAACTGAAAACGCGGGCTGAGGGTGCGCCTTGGATAACGCAGCGACATACAGGCGCCAATGGCGGGCGCGGCATCGTTGACTGGAACGGCGTTGCGACGGCTCGATTCAGAGGAACTGACCCGGCACTGCAAGCCATGGACTTGGTATTGAAACATGGCGGGCTGACAGACGATGAGAAGGAGGAGGTTCTAGATCGTTTCCCGATCACAACCTTGGATCGCTTGCTCTCAACGCCTGCTGTGCGCCAGCAAATTGGCATCGAGATTAAAGGACAGAAGCTCCTCTCTGATCTCCCGCCTGATGAAGTGATCAAGCCACTGAAACGCATGGTCAAGGATCTGGCCAGCGGCGCGGTCAACGTGACGATGCTTAAGAAGCGGGATCAGATGACCGATTACGTCGCCAGCCTCGCTGACGACCTGCCAGACCTCACTACCAAGACCGGGAGCGCCACCGCGGTCGAGACCCTTGATGACAGCGATTTTGTTCCTCCTGCACCACCCCCGCCTGCCCCAGCGCCAGCGCCGCCAAAATCGGGTAAGCAGCGGTCTTACAAGCGCAGGGCACTCATCCCCCGGGACTGCGCGCTGACCGTATCGAACCCGAAGGTCGCTGAGATTGTGAAGGAGCTGCGCGCCCTCAGCATGCAGGATAGCCCCCACGCCATCTCGGTGCTCTTCCGCGTGTTTCTAGAGCTCTCGGTCGACCATTATCTGGACAAAGAAGGCCTACCATCGACCACGCAGACCCCCGCCGGGGCGAAGGATAAAAAGCTCCGTGAGAAGGTGAAGATGGTCATCGACCATCTCGAAAATGCCGGTGTACCCAAGAAGAATCTTGATGGCATCTCCAAGGGTATAGACGACAAAAACAGTCCGCTGTACGTAGACACGCTGCACAACTACGTGCACAACCGATTTTATTCGCCGCAGGAAAGAGAGCTAAAGGTGTCCTGGGATAATTCGCAACTGTTTTTTGAAAGCATTTGGAAATGACGAGGAAGGAACCGCTTCCTCGACCACCACGCTTGGTACATTTCACGCCCCTTCGTTATCCCGGGGGCAAGGGAAAACTTGCGTCCTATGTCAAGCGAATTATCGCTCAAAATCAATTGCTTGACGGAGAGTATGTCGAGCCATTTGCAGGCGGCTCCGCGATCGCTCTCGAATTACTATTTCACCAATATGTATCTCGCATCCACATCAATGATGTGAGCAGGCCCGTCTATAGTTTTTGGCGTTGCGTACTCGATCAGACAGAAGGTCTTTGCAAGCTGATCCGCGATACGCCCCTGACGGTTGAGGCGTGGGATGCTCAGAAGGCGGTCTTCCAGCGGCAGAAAGATGCATCTACGCTCGACCTCGGGTTTGCGATGTTCTTCCTCAATCGCACGAACAGGTCAGGCATCCTCAACGCTGGCATCATCGGCGGTCGCGATCAGACAGGCCCATACAAGATCGATGCGAGGTATAACGCGAACGAGCTTATTCATCGCATAGAGTCTATTGCTAAGCTCCGCAGCAAGATTACCTTAACCGGCATGGATGCAGAACGATTCTTGAGGCGCGGCGCACAACAATGGCCCGCAAATACGCTTATATACAGCGATCCGCCCTACTATGTTAAGGGTCGCGATTTATACTACGATTTTTACGTCCATGACGATCACGTCAATATCGCTTCAGTGATGCAAACTGCTATCAAGCATCAGCGCTGGATAGTATCCTACGATGACGTTCCTGAAATACGAGACCTCTACTCAGATCGTCAGCGTGTTTCATATGGGATAGGTTACTCGGCACGGAGGAACCACAAAGGGGCCGAGGTGATGTTTTTTGATGATCAGCTACTTGTGCCGGAGCTTTCGGGTTCGATCACTCTACTCGAACAAGGGGAACTCGCTCTTTAACGCGGGCTTCGGTTCCCCGACCCGCGCATCCCGGCGCGCCTTCTCCAGGGCCTCCCGAACGACGACCTGGATGGCGGCCTCGCGCTGGGCGGGGCCGCCCGGGAACACGCGCCATTCGAGCTGACGAATCGCCTGCATCGCCTACAGGGCGAGGGTATCTAGGTAGGCATCCATCAGGCCCTCCTGAGGTTCGCGGCGGTGTAGGTGATCGTGCGGACGCCCGGGGGCAGGCGCACGATGCCGAGCCTCGACAGGACGCCGCCCTCGCGGAGATTCTTCAGCAAGGCATTCAGCGCTTCCGTCACAGTCGCCCGCGGGGAGTACCGGTAGGCCTGGCTTCTCTGCAGGGCCTGGCGCCACGCGATCCGGGAGGCGAGGGCCTCGACCTGGCGCCGGGCCGCGAGCGTGCGGGCCCGACGGGCGCGCCGGGCAGCCAGGATGCGGTGGCGGAGGGAGTGGGACTTCTTCATGACGCCGCGGCCGCCTTGGCCTGAGTTTCGAGCCAGAGGTCGCGGCGAAGCGTGTAGTCGAGGTCATCGACGGCGTAGATGTTCGGAACGCCCGACCCGACGTGGATATCGTAGGCACCCCGCTCGTAGCCCTCGCGGTAGGCCGCCTCCAGGGTGACGCCCCTGACGAAGCCCGTCTCTCTCAACCGCACCAGGATCGCATCGATGGATCCATCGGCGTCGATGTCGATACCGGTGGAAACCAGTACGGCGTCGAGGGCCTCATAGTCCGAGAGCGCCCGAAGCCCGGCGATGCGTGCCTCCTCAGCGCGGACCTTCTCGGCGCGCAGGCCGGAGACCCTCTTCTCTAACTCGTTAACCTCGTCGGGCGTCAGAGCGGCGACGCGTTCCGCCAGGTCGTCGACCGTGTAGGACATTGCCTGTTCTCGATTTCATGAGCTCAGAACAGGTTATCCTGGTCGCTCCCTAGGAGAAGGGGGCGCCGGGCGGACCTCACGTCGACGTTGACAAGTGTGCGTTCCGTTAACCCTCGACATTCGAGCCAGCTAGACCGTGAGCAGGGTCCGTGCGTTCATCACCCATGGCCGCAAAACGCGGCGCCTCTCCAGAAAATCTGGGTGCCACCCCCTGGCTTCGCGGGTTCGCACTCGCTGCCCGCTCGCGTCAGGGGGCCTTGACTTATGGTAAACGTCCGTTTAATTCGGACAAACCGGCTCGCGTCAACGCGGGTCTGTGACCAGGAGAGCCACCATGGATTACCTGACCCGCGCCCGGGCGCGTGAGGCGCTGCTCTACAAAATCCGCGCGAACGACGAGTCGATGGACTGCCAGCAGTCCGTGATCGACAGCCACATCGCCGTCTACGGCCTCGGCAACACCGACCACCTCTACGAGACCCTCGACCGCCTGCGCGTGCATGGCCGCGACATGCGCGAGGACCTCAAGGAGCTCGACGCCGAGGCCATGAAGTCGCCGGCGAAGGCGGGCTGGCAAGTCGTCAAGCTCTGGGTCGACAAGGACGACGTGGTCCATAAGCGCGTCTTCCCTCTCGTCTACGAGCGGGCGCAGGACGCCACCGGCGAGATCGTCTCCCTCCTCGGGGGTCGGGACCCGTTCCGGTTCAACAGCGCCGAGCGCGAGGCCGGGGCGATTCTCGTCTGGCAGGAAGTGAAGCCCGAGCCGGAGCCCGCCCCGGCGATGATCCAGCAGCAGGCCCAGCTCCAGCAGGCCGACGCGTCGAAGCCGGCCAGCGGCCCGGCGTGCGAGGCGTGTGGCAGGCCCCTGTCTGATCCCGAGAGCGTCAAGGCCGGCGTCGGACCCGTCTGCCGGGCGCACGGTCATACGCGCCGCCAGCTGCACATGTGGGAGTTCTTCGCGGGCGCGGACTACGAGAGCGAGATCGTCGGCGACGTGCTCTGCCTCATCGACCTCGACCAGGGGGGGCCTACGATCACGAACAACGTCGAGGCCGTCATTGCGGACCTCGTCTACCGCAAGATCGACCTCACCCACCTGTCCCTAATCTACAGGGATACGAGGGGGGTCTGGGACGAGATCGTCGTGCAGGACGGGCGGTTCGCCGGATTCCGGTCCATCAACGTCCGGCACCGGTGCGAGGCCTTGGAGGTCATCGCCCGACGCCGGATCCAGACCACGCCGGTCACGGTGATGTCCGTGACGGATTTCCTCTCCGCCGGGGCGGCCGCGTTCACCGAGGTCGCCCGCATCGAGACGGACCAGGACGGCCGCGTGTCGTCCGCCGAGTTCCCCCGGTGAGGTTCCCCGTCATCACCATCGCGGGTCGCCCTTGGGCGGTCCGCTACGGCATCGCCGTCATTGCCAACGGACACGCCATCGCGTTCCGCAACGTCCACTACCTCACGCTCGGGGGCTGATCATGAAGACCGTCAATCTCATCACGCGCGGCAAGGCCGAGACCCTGGCGGCGCGCCTGCAGGCGGAGGGCTACGTCCCCACGCTCAAGATGTACGAGTACCAGGACGCGACCCGGCTGTTGATGCAGTGGGACCGCCAGGACAAGGTCCCGGGCGGCAAGATCAACCGCTCGATATGGCTCACGGACGACGGCTACCTCGCTCCTGAGGTTTCGTTTCCGGGACGCTCGGACCCGGACATCGAGGGCCACTTCACCCTCGACATCGAGACCGCGCTCGCCGAGATCGAGCGACTGACGGCCGAGGCCAAGGCCACGATCGCGCAGGTGGCCGCCTGATGGCGATTCGTCTGATCTCGGTTCCCGGCAAGCCCGACGCCGTCGGCTACGTCGGCGTCACCCCGTCCTCCATCGAGGGGCTCAAAGGCGGGCCCTACGCGAGCCGCGCCCGCTGGCAGGGCCTGCCGGTGCTCTCCTATGATGGGCGCCGGCCGCTCGTGAATGGCGCGCCCGTCGACACGGACGAGGCGTTCCGGGCGGACATGCTCGATGCCATCGAGCAGGCTGCCCAGCGCGTCCTCGGCGCGGAATGGATCGGGCACCTCGCCATGATCACGGGCCTGACGCCGCGGTCGTGCCAGCGTGACCGCATCGGGAAATCGGGGCTCCCGGCCCCGGTCCTCCAGCTCCTCGCGCGGTCATGCGCCCATCCGATGCCGCGGGCCTTGGGTTTCACGATGCTAGCAGTCGCGCATTCATGGCGCGATGCGACCGCCGACGACGATCCGTCAGAGTCGCAGGGGCGCATGTCGGCGTCCGCGCGCGAGGAGCTCGGGCAGCATCTCCGGCAAGTCGTCGGGGTGGCGCTCGATCAGGTCGACGATATCCGGGCGGCTGTGCACGCCTTCCGGTCAGGAGACACGAGATCTTAACTGGTCCTGTGATCATCTGACCGAACCGCCCGGCCTCGATGCAGGGCAGTGACCGGAGAGATCACATGACCGACGACGCACAGCGTCGGGCGCAGCACGCCCGTGCGGGCGACCACACGCCCACAAACACTCTCACTGACATACCGACGTTCCACGAGCTCGCCATCGGGCACCCGACCGTGGGCCACCCATGCGCCGACATGGCTGCGTGGGCTTTCGGGACCGATTTTTCGGGTATCCCCGCCGGGATCTGGCACGCCGCCGACGCCCTGACTGTGGACTGCCACGTCGTCCACGTGCTTGGCTTCGCGCAGGCCTGCGAGCTCGCCGCCGTCGACAAGGCGCTGCCCGCCCGCATCCGCGAGGTGCTCGATGACTGGGCAAGCCGGGCGCGTTTCTGCGCGGCCATCGCGGGGCACTACGAGTCCGCCGTGCGCACGATGCATTCCTTGGAGGTGCATTTCGCGACGCTCGCGGATCCCGTGGATCGCAGGCGGACGCTCTGCACGCGTGCCGAGGTCTCGTACGCCGCACGCCAGATCGAGCTCGGGACGTACGACGCCGAGCATGCCTGGCGTCCCGAGAGCCGCCTGCTGTCCCGCCAGATGGCGTGGGAGGACCTCGTTGACGAGGCGGCCGTCATCACCGCCGCGGCCCCCCGCGCTGAGCCGGCCGACGACGCCTGTTTCGACGGGCTCGACGACGTGGACCCCGGCCTCCCGCCGATCTCGCACGCGGCATCGCTTCAGCTCCGGCGCACGCTCGACGTGCCCGGCGTGCGCGAGGCGCTGGCCGGCAATGGAGGCGTCGTCATCCTGGACGTGCCGGACGCCCTGACGCTCGCCGTCCTCAAGGACGTCGCGGAGAGCAAGAAGGCGGTCCCGTTCGGCGTCGAGATCGTCGTTGAGGATGCGCCACCGAAGGGGACCGACGTCGCAAAGCGCGAGCGGCAGTACGTCGCCTACATGCGGCGAGAGAAGCCGGTCCTGGCGTTGTCGCCTGACGCGGGGACGTGCCTGCCGGCCGTCGCGCTGCGGGCCGCCGACCATCGTCTCACGCTGTCCTCGATCACCGGGGCGGACGTCGCCGCGGTGATCCGCAGCACGAGCGGCCAGCCCATCTCAGAGGCGGATCGCGCGAAGCTGGAGGAGCTGGCGTTCACGGCGGTTGATCTCGCCGCGGCGGTCCGCCCGGGACGGGATCCGGCACACTGCGTCGAGCACATCGTGCGGCTCGTCACGCCGACGCCGGCGTCGGGCCGGGGGCGGGACCTTGCGCTCGACCAACTCCACGGCGCCCGGGAGGCCGTCGAGTGGGGCCGCGGCCTCATCGCCGACCTGGCGGCATGGCGCGGAGGCGAACCCTGGGCGGTAGTCCGAAACGGTTTGCTGCTGGGCGGGCCGCCGGGCACGGGCAAGACGCTTTTCGCGCAGGCCCTGTCAAACAGCAGTGGGCTGCCCCTCATCAGCACATCCCTGATGGCATGGCAGGGCACGGGAGAGGCGCACCTGGGCACCTTGCTCAAGGCCATGCGGGAGGATTTCGCGCGGGCCAAGGCCCTGGCGTCGGGTCGGCGAGGCTGCCTGCTGCTCGTGGACGAGGTAGATGCGTTCGTCGACCGGCGTTCGGTACAGCACCGGCACGCTGACTACGTCTTGCAAGTCACAAACTCCTATCTGGAGCAACTTGACGGTGCCGGCGGCCGCGAGGGGGTCATCGTCATCGGGACGACGAACGACGTCGAGCGTGTCGACCCCGCCATCCGGCGCCCCGGGCGCCTCGGAAGGACGATCCTCATCGGCCTGCCCGACGTCGAGGAGCGCGTCGCGATGCTGCGCGTCCGCCTCGGCGACGACCTGCGCGACGCCGATCTCCTGCCTGTCGCGTACCGGACGGAGCGGTACACGGGCGCAATGATCGAGGCCCTTGTCGAGGACGCCCGCCGCCAGGCTCGCCATGCGGGGCGGCCGCTTGTCCTCGACGACCTGCTGGCGGTGGCGGGCGCCGGCGAGGAGGACTTGCCCGAGGCGGTGCGGTACCGCCTGGCGGTGCACGAGTCCGGGCACGCTCTACTGGCTCACCTCGCACATCCGGAACGCGACCTCGTCGTCGCCCTGCAGAGCCGGGAGGGCACGGGCGGGTGGGTCGAAATCGTCGGGGCGGACAGCGGGATCTGGACGCGCGCGGAGGCCGAGGCGCGGATCCGTGTGGGCCTAGCCGGGCGGGCAGCGGAGGAGGTCGTCCTCGACAGTGCCTCGTCGGGCGCGCGCCAGGACCTGCTCACCGTCACGGGCATCGCCGTGAGGATGCTCGGGGAGTGGGGGCTGGGCGAGCGGAGCCTCATCGCCGTGGAGCGGGATCCCGTCACCGCCCTGGCGACGGACCCCCGCCTGCAGGCGGACACGACCGCGCTCCTCGACAGGCTGTACGCCGAGACGCGCGACACCGTCCGCCGGCACGCGGGGGCGATCCGCCGGCTCGCGGATGCCCTCCTCGTGGAGCGTCGCCTCGACGGCGCGCGCGTGGCACGGCTCGTCGCCGAGGCCGGCCCGGTTCTGCGGCGCTGAGGAGGCGGTCATGCATCAGCACGACACTCTCCCCCTAATCCGGGCGCGCATCCGCCGGGCGTGGGCGCTCCGGCGGGTCTGCGGGCTCATCGCGGTCGCGGCCGGCCTGCGGGTCGACCGTATCATCCGCCTGGAAGCCCGGGGCCGCCTGGTGCCCGACGTAGCCCTTCGCATGGCGCTGGAGACCGAGGCCCTCGCCCTGGCTTTCAGCCCGCTACCAGCCTGTGACTGACGTCTACCGCAACCTCGCCCGCCGGTGCTGGTCGGTGCGCGAGGGCGGCCGCGTCGTCGAGCACGTCCGGGAGATCGCCCTCGCGGACGTGCGCCTGATCGTCCAGCCGGGCGGCCGCGCGGCGGTGATCAGGACGGCCCGCCGGTCCGTGCATGCCTACGCGCGCGGGACGCGGATCCCATACGAGGGTATGCCGCCCGGTGCGATCGAGGTTGGGTATAACCCATGGTGCGATGAGTTTTTCACCCTCCGGCCAGGGTTTCTGAAAGTATTGGATGCTAGGGTCATAGCATTCACGACAGCCGGAAAAGCCTGGGCGCTCCTCTGAGCGCGGGCCGGAGGATTCTGCCATGACCGTGAGATTATGGGTCCTCTCGGACCTGCACCTCGATGTGTATCCCCTCGATCTCGACCCGCCCGAGCACGACGTCGCCGTCATCGCGGGAGACGTGTCCGAGCGCCTTTGCCGGCACGTCCTCCCGTGGCTCGCGGATCTCCGCGCCCGCACCGGTAAGCCCGTCGTCTACGTCCCGGGCAACCACGACTGGTGGAAGGGCAAGTACCAGCCGCAGCTCGCCGAGGCCCGTGAGCTCGCGCCGGCTGCCGGTGTCGACCTGCTCGTGGAAGGCGAGGTCGCGGTTCACGCTGGCGTTCGGTTTGTCGGGGCGACGCTGTGGACCGACTGGGGCTTGTGTCCCGACCAGCGCGCCCGGGCGATGTCCGACGGCGCGGATCGTACGACCGGCATGCATGACGTCCGTAAGATCCAGAACCGGCGCGGGCCGGGGAGCTATAGCGCGTTTCTGCCAGTCGTCACCGCACAGCTTCATCGCGATCAGCGCCGTCGGGTGGAGGCCGCCCTAGCAGTCCCTTATGCTGGGCCGACAGTCGTCGTCACGCACCACGCCCCGCACGAGCGGAGCCTGCGCGGCGGCGAATGGCAGACGCCCCTGGATGCCGCGTACGCGTCCGACCTATCCGCGGTCCTAGAGGGGCCGCATGCGCCGACGTTGTGGGTCCACGGGCACGTGCACGAGTCTCGCGACTACCGCGTCGGCGGGACGCGCGTACTCTCAAACCCGAGGGGGTACGTGGAGGTCACGCCCGGCACGCGAGGCCAACCGGAGCAGCGGAAGCCGGAGAACCCGGACTTTGACGCTGCCCTCGTTGTGGAGGTCTGAGCATGCGCGCCTTCCTCCTCGCGGTCGCCATGGTGGCGGCCGCCCCCGCCGTCGCCGGCGTCATGGATCAGGACCGGTGGCAGGCCGGGACGGTCGAGCGCCGCGGTCACGACGAGCTGACGACGTCGCTGGATTTCGTCCGGACGGCGCCGGGTGAGTGGAAGGTACGGGCCCGGTGCGAGACGCGGGACACGCGCAACGGTCGGTGGTCGGCCCGGATGGGCGCCGGCGTGGCGGTCCGGTCGATGGGGCTCGTCCTGATCGACGTCCCGCCCCTCGGCCGCCTCGTGTACAACCCGGGCAACAACGAGCTCTTCGGGAACGCCCGGGCCTGCGCGGAGGGGGCGGTCGACCTCGGGACAGGGGACTAAGCCCTATCGGCCTGAAACGCTGAAGGCCGGGGTATCGCCCCGGCCTTCGTAGCTATCGCGTCTTAGCTATCGATTACTTGCAGCGGTTCTCAGACCCCCAGCTCACCCTGGATCCGCGCCGCCGCGGCTGCCTTCGCCTTTCGGGCGAGGTGCGCCTGCCAGCGGTGATTGAGCCAGACGAGGCCCTGTCGGGTTACCCGGGTCTGGCTCGCATAGCGGTTGCGGGACAGCTTCGTGAGCTTGACCTTGAACTGGCCTTCCGCCCGGTACTCAGCGACCGGCAGCGTCTCGCCCGCCTTCTCGAAGACGAAGCCCGAGGAGCGGATCCACCTGAAGAAGGCCACCTGGTCGGCCCCAATGTGCCTCGCGGCATCGGCGAGGCAGCACGTGCCCTTATCGTCCATGAGGGCCTTGTAGGCCTCGATCTTTGGGCTGTCCTGCTCGATGGTCTCGTGAGCGATGGCCAGCGCGTGCGTCGTCTCTTCCACCTGAGCCTCCAGCGCCTCGACACGCTCGACCCGGCCCAGCAGGAGTCTCCGGAGGGTCGCGTTGTCGTCGAGGTCGATGACCGGCGTCGCGCGCCGACGGAGCTCGGTCTCCATGGCGCTGAACGCCTCGATGAAGGACAGCTTCCACCGGGTGGCGCGGGCGCCGGTGAACCCCATGGCCAGGAGCGAGAAGCCATCGCGGTCCATGAGGTAATGGGAGTAGGTCTGGCCGTTGCGCGGGTCGACGTGCGTCGAGGCCCTGAAATGGCGGCCGCAGGGGGTGTCCTCAAAATTGAGGAGACCCCTGATGTCGCGCATGACGTTGTCATGCCGCTTGCCGAACATGATCGCCACGTTGCGGCTGTCCGCCATCGCGACGCCGTCGACCGGGGCGAGCGCCGGCCGCGGGATGGCCGTGTCGGAGGGGAGCGTGGTAACCTGGGAGCCAGCCTGGGACATCGGGATCATCCGTGTCTAGGGTCAGGTCCCTCGTCGAGGCGTTCCAGCGCCTCCGAGGGACCGACACCCCGTCGGGGTGCTGGTGACTGATTTTAGCGATTCGTTTTTGGCCTGCCTGGACGCGGGCCCCGGGGCTTCCGAGCGCGCGGCCCGGACCATTTCCGGCCGGCCTTGATCAGCTCCTTACCCTCGGTCGCGAGGTCGGAGATGGCGTGTTCGCAGAGCCAGAACCATCGCTCAGCACACGCCGCGGCCCCCTGATCGATCATCAAGTTCGCGACGCGCGTCGGGTCGATCTCCCGCACGGTCGGGTAGATGTCGTGGGCATTGTGCATTTGCCTGCCCATCACGTCCGCCTCAGCGCGAGCGGGAGGAGACGGTCCGCCATGTCCTCGGGGGCATAGGCGGTCCGCGGCGCGAGGGCCTCGGCCTCGTCGAGGGAGAGGTCGCCCTCACGCCGGCCCGCGAGGATTTCCGCGAGCCGGAGGAGGATGTCGCTGTCGTCGGCGCCGGCGTCGGGCGCCGGCAGCAGGGCGGCCGCGTCGCTCATTCGGGATCCCGGGGGCGGGAGCGGTGGCAGGTTTCCCCCTGGTCCTCGATGACGCCGGTGAGCCTGCGCACCGCGCGCGTCAGCTCGTTCGCCGCCTCGCGCGCGTCGCCAATCAGGTCGCGGTCGTCGGCATGCAGCCGCACCACGCCGGGGCGGGGTCCGAACGGAGGCGCGGTGTCGGCGGCGGTGGTGTCCGCCACCTTCGTTTGCTTGAGGACGCCGCCGACGATGCCGAGGACGCCGGCCAGCACGCCGCCGACCGAGGCGATGACGCCCTTCCAGGGCTCCAAGGCGGCCAGGATGGCTGACAGGTTCACGGCGCGAAGCTCCTCGGGAGCGGGGCCGGAGGGGCTGACCGCATCATCTCGAACACCCGGCCCGCGACGACGATGTCGCGTCCGGCCTTGAAGGCGGACCGGATGTCCGAGATCGCCAGCGCGGCCGAGAAGGCGGCGCCGGTCCCGAAGGCCTCGACCGACGGCACGTAGAAGAGGGTGGCGAGGTAGGCGTGGAGGCCCGCGCCCATCGCGGCGGTAAGGGCCCTAAGGAGGGGCGTGCGGCGCCAGTGCCCGTTGATGGCCAGGGCGGCGATGCGCACGACCGCCACCGCCCCGATCAGCATGGCCCAATCGTTCTCGGGCATGACGGCGGCGAACCGGTCCCACACCGCGCCGGTCGCGAAGGTCTTGCCCGGCAGGGCGAGGACGAGGGCCAGGAGGGCATCTGTGCCCGCGCAGTGCCATTCCAGGGCACGGCTGGGGGTGAATACCGTGGGTAGGCTCCGGATCGACCTCATGGCTTCCACCCGCAGTGCTCGGCGCCATAGCGGTTGAAGGCGAGGTCCTGGCGCTTGGCTTCGTCCGACATGACCGCGATCTGGCCCCTCGAAGGACGCCGCGGCGAGGCGACGTCGCAGAAGTTGCCGCTGGTGGTGGTGCACTGCCCGGCCATGAGCATGGTCGACAGCACGGAGGCGAGCAGAGTCGCCCTGAGCACGGCTCTCATCGAGACCACTCCTCCAGCTCGCGGGTGACGGCGTCGGCCGGCATCGCCTTCACCTGGGCCTCGATGCGCTCGCGGTCGGCCTTGGCCGCGGCGTTGGCCCGCTGGACCTCGACGAGGGCCTCGTCGCGGCCGGCCTTTCAGATCCGGGCAGCCGCCACGAGCAGGGCCCAGCCGACGGCGGCCGCGATGGCCGCGCCCCGGGCGAGCCGGCTGTTGGCCAGCAACGCCAGGGCGGCCGCGCCCCATGGGGAGAACATGAGCGCCACCGCGGCCGCGGCCGGGACGCCGGCGGAGATGAGGAGCCAGGTGCTCATCAGGCGACGAGCCTCCCCTCGCGGTAGGCCTCGACCGAGGCCTTCAGGATCGTGCCGCCGATGACCGCGACGGTGGCGCAGCCCCCGGCCAGCGCCAGGGCCTGCCAGTGCTCGGCGAGCCATGCCGTGGCGGTTGCGGTGGCGCCGTCGCCGACGAGGCTGGTGACGGTCTCCTTGGCGCTGCGGGCCTGGTCGATACCGTCCCGGACGGTAGAGGCCTTGTCGTTGAACAGCGCCACGTAGCCGGTGGCGCCGCCGGCCCCGCCCCATCCGAGCTTGCGGAGGCGGTCGCCGATCCGGGCGGTGACCGACACCTGCTTGACCTCGGACTTGGAGGCGACCTCGCGGGCGCCCTTGGCGATGGTGGGCGCGGCTTCGAGGGCGGCGACGAACGCGGGGGACGCGACGCCGTCGCCGGGCTGGCCGAGCTCGACCTGGGCGGCCGCCACGGCGCGGCGGGTAGCCGGGCCGTACTTGCCGTCGGGCTTCAGGGCGATGCCGAACCCGACGATTGTCTCCTGCAAGGCGCGGACGCGGGGGCCGGCGTCGCCGAGCTTGAGGGTCGAGGCATCGGCCACCGCCGCCGGCGCCGGGGCGGCGCGGAGCTTGGTGCTCCACTCGGCATAGGCGTCGGCGAGCTTGGTGTCGTACGCGTTCCACTTGTAGGCGGTGCCGTTGTAGCCCTTGGCGAACGCCTTCCAGCCGCGAGCTTCGAGGTACTTCACGAGGCCCTTGGACCGCATGAACGCGACGCCGGCGCCGATGTGGGCCTCGATGCCGCCGCGGGTCAGGGCGTCGTGCATCTCGACGGCGGACGCGAACCCGGCGGCGCCGTGGTTCGAGCCCATGACCTAGAACAGGCCCATGCTGCAGGACTGGTAGGCGGCCTCGGGGTGGATGGCCGCGGCGCGGGCGATGGCGGCGAGGCGGCCGGCGCTGGTCTTCTGGTCGGCGTACTGGCTGGACCCGGGACCGAGCCACTTGGGGATCGCGAGGCCCTGGCGCTTTGCCTCAGGCAGGAGGTCGGGGGCCAGCTTCGCGAGGGCGCGGGTGAACTGGTGCCGCTCGAACAGCATGCAGGGTTCGATGCCGTCGGACGGATCCAGGTCGGCGGTCTCGAACGGGCGGCCGCCTGTCTCAACCTGCGTGACGGTGAGGAGGCCTGCCGGCTCGATGCCGGCGTAGGGCGCCGCGGCCAGCACGGCGGCGACGATGGTTTCGGACAGACGCACGGGAGGCTCCGGAGCATGCCCGGGCCCGAATGGTCGTGTGTGCCGGGGCTATGCGATCAGGAGTGCGCCCGGTCCGTGCAACCGACGAACCCGCCCTAGGCGGCGAGATCAAGAGCCAGTTGGCCGGGGATCGGACCGCGCTGCGTCCGCCGCGGCGGAGCCGGCATTGGGACGCGGACGTACTCGATGGTGGGCAGCGGAGCCGGCACCGGCAGGACCATCGGCGGCCCGCCATTCCAGGGATCGATGCCGACGGCCTCGGCGACACCGCACGCGAACCGCATGCTGAACCGCCAGTCCTCCAACCCCTCCTCGTCCATCATCAGGTCGAACTTCTTCTTCCGGATGCTCGGGTAGACCGCATGGAGATCCTGGCACTACCACTTCCGGGCCTTGATGGCCTTCCGGACGCGATCCAGGATCTCCTCCTTCTTGGCGACGTACGTACGAGGCGAGCACGGCTCAGGCGTGCTCGGATGCAACAGCTTCATGATGGCAGCCCCCAGGCCCACATCGATTCGTGCCGACGCGTGACCTGGGCGCGATTAAATCGTGCACAACGGCAAATTTCAACATGATTACAATCGGGGTGATCCTCCACTCAACCTGGCGTTGCTGGGTCGCGAGACCGCCGCAAAGGATCGCGCAAACTATATTTCGAGGCGCTCACGTGCCCGTATGATGGTCCCGCGGGCGGCGATGCGTCCGGGATCGGGCGGCGATGCGTCCGGGATCGGGCGGCGTCGCGTTCGGTGCCGTGGCGGCGACGCAAGGGCCTGGGCGGGGCAGGTTTCGCGGCGTCGCTCCATCCGCCTGTACCGTTAAGCCTAGGCATTCGAGCGCTTGCGGTCACGCTTGTGGGAGGGCGCGACGAGGCTAACATGGGCGATGCAGCGGGTGTGGTGCCCCGCGCGACCAACCCTCGTCGAGACGCATGGCCCTGCTGTCCCCCACTATCAGCGAGATCCCGCCGGCGCCGTCGTTCCTCATGGAGCGGCCGGACGCAGCCACGATCCTGCGCGAGCGGGAGGAGCGGGTCGCCCTCGAAGCGAAGATCGCCCACCTCCACACCCTTCACGGCACCCGGAACAGGGGCAACGCCACCGTCATCGTTGACAGCGCGTTCGACGCCGGCGTCCAGCTCCGCACCCGCGAGCTCGCCAAGAGCCCGGCCGCCCACACTGCCAGCCACGTCTCGCTTCAGCGCCACTATGAGGGCCGCGGCGCCCTCGCGCAGGTGAACGCCCTGATGTGGGCGGACTGCGAAATCTCGCCGAGCTCGCCCTTCCACGGCATGCCCGCCCACGAAATCGCCGGCATCCTACTCGCGAGGATGGATGCCGCCGGGATCCCGCGGCCGTCATATATCCTCTATTCAGGCCGCGGCCTGTGGTGCGTCTGGCTGTCCCGGCACCCACTCACCGCCCGCGTCCAGACCCGTATCCGACGGCTCCTGCGCTGCCTGTGGGGCGAGGCCGTCGCGACCAAAAAGGACACCTTCGAGCGCGTAAAGGCCAAGGCGGCTGCCAACGCATCCGTATGGGCCGGCATGGATCTCGACTGGTCCGTCGGCGATATGGCCCGCGTCCACAGAGTCGCCGGCAGCCTCAATGAAAAGTCCGGCGAGCGCGTGCGTCTCCTGTGGCCCGAGAGTTGGGCGGACGTGCAGCGCCACGACCTGGAGACGCTTGCCGACGCCGTGTTCCCGTTCGACCGCGAGGAGATGCGAACCTACCGCGAGGCGCAGGCAGCCAAGAAGGCCGCACGCGAGGAGCAGGCCAAGGCCGATGGCCAGCCTGTCACGCCGCGGCGGCCGCGCTCCCATTCCCGCGGGCTGTGGGGCGCCGTCGAGGGCGAGCTCATAAGCGTGCTCGGTCTCGGACCCGAGCGTCTCGCCCGCATGGGCCTGCGCGACCGGCTATGCTTCCATATCGCCGTCGCCCGTGCCCGTTCCGGCATGGGGGGCGATGCCGATTCTTGGGCGGCCGAGTTCGCACCGCACGTCGTCGGGAAGGGGCTCTCACAGGACAACCTGCGCTCGTACCTCCGGCCGGTCGACAAGCGCCTTAGGGCGGACGAGGCGGGTGAGGTGCGGATGCATGAAGGCCGGGCCGTCTCGCCGCTCTACACGCCGAAGCTCGCGAAAGTCCGGACGGACCTGTCCCTGCCGGCGGACGTGTGCGACGAGCTCGGCCTAACGCTGCTCCGCCCCGACGCGCCCACCAGGACGGCCACCGAGCGGTCCGCCGCTCGCCGGCAGCGCGAGGGGGCTACGGCCCGCGCCGACCACGCCCAGACCCTTGCCGAGGTCGCCAGGCTGACCCGGGAGATCCAGGCGGCCACTGATCTGCCGGTGGCCGAGATCGCCCGCCTGCTGGGCTGCTCGCGAGCCACCGTGTACCGCGCCCTCGATGCCCATCCGGCCGTCGAGATCACGGCCACCGAACAGGATCAGACCATCTCGCGGGGTGTCTCAGAAACGGCACGTTATCTAAAGGGTGGCGTAGCCAGCCCCGCTGCCCCCGTCCTGCCGCAGGTCGAGATGCCTGTCCCGGCCTGGGTGGAGGCCGACCCGAACCCCGATCTGGTCCAGTTCTACCGGTGGGAGGCCGAGCATCGCCCTCTCCCGGACGGGCAGGTCCATGCCGATCACGGAGACCGCCTGCAGCGCCTGTTCTGGCACTTCCTCCGTGCCCGGGGCCACGTCAACTCCTGGATGCGCCAGCACGTCCGTCGTGAGGCCATCGAGAGCGCCATCATGACCCTGCAGGGTGAGATCGAGGACGGCAAGCTGATGGTCGGCCTGCCAACCGAGGAGCCCATTTTCACTGCCCCCAAGCCCCGTCCTCGCGACTGGCACCGTTGTGGTAGAGCGGCTCCCACGCTACATTAAGCTCTGGGTCGTCTCGACCCTGTTCGGTCGCTTTGCACCACACTGTCGACAGACACACACCCGCTGCCGGGAAACCGCGGCGGGTGTCGTCGTTCAGGGCTCCTGGTGCCTTGCTAGGGCCGTAGGCAGGATCGAGGGCATGATGTTCGCCTCCATCCCCCTGGCCCATCCCGTGACCGCCTCCAAGGCTGCCAGGAAGGCGGCTGACCGGGAACGCAAGCGCGAGGCTCGCAAGGCCATGAGGCAGGCCGGCGTGCCCGATCCACGCATGCTGGACGCGGCCATCGTCGACGCAATGCGTGACGCGATAGCCGCCGGGGGGGGGCCGGACGGGTCGACGACAATCCCCCTCCGGGAGGTCCTCCGGCTGGCCGCCAGGAGCCTGCAGGGCCGCACCCAACAGGGCATCGCCCTCGACAGGGCGGAAATGCATCGCTCCCTCGCCAATCGCCTCGCACCTCGCAGGAACTAGCCCAGCCCGAGACCGTGGGGAGCCCGTAACGTACCCTCGCCACCAGCGTCCCGGCCAGGTGAGCCATCTTGCCCACGATGCCCGCCCTGCCAGCCAGCGGCGGGCCTTGCCCTGTCCGATGCCCTGCATCGAGGTGCCGATCGATGAGGGATTGTCGGTTGCACGGCAGGCCGCGAGCCTCAGGCGAGGGGTGACGCATGACCGAACCTGGCCGAAAGCGGCCGGTCCGCTTCGGAGCTCAGGCTGCAGGTAAGCGGACGTTTCCCACTGCCTTTGAGCTTTCGCTTCGTCAAACGCGGTGTTCTTCCATCAGGCACACGTACCCCGTTACGGCGACGCGGACCTCGCCGTGAACCCAGCGATCTGGATCACCAACATCACAGCGTTGCTGGCGACCGCCGTGCTAGCCGATACCGGTGATAGCCGCCCCAAAGATCCGCATTCGGATCCCAAAGTTCCGCATCGCAACAACCAGAGGCAATTAGGCCGCCCAGGGAATGGGCGGCCTTTAGAAAACTGGGTTGACCCGGAGCAGCGTGATTAGCCGTGCGCCGCCCAACGAGAGATGTGCTTCCGGCCTCGCCTCGCTTGCGCAGACGTGGCGCCGGGTCACTGGGCGTGGCGCTCGCCACATCCCAATATCCAGGACACGAGCGGAACGACTATCGAGGAGTTGCGATGAGAACCGAAAGGGCCGTGCTGGCCGGTGGGTGCTTCTGGGACATGCAGGACTTAATCCAGCGCCAGGAGGGCGTGGTTTCGACCCGCGTCGGCTACACCGGCGGCGACGTGCCGAACGCGACCTACCGCAAGCACGGAACCCATGCGGAGGCCATCGAGATCGTCTACGACCCGGCCCGGACGAGTTTCAGGCGCATGCTGAAGTTCTTCTTCCAGATCCACGACCCAACCACGCCGAACCGCAGGGCAACGACCGGGGCCTGAGCTACCGCTCCGCCATCTTCTACGCCGACGACGACCAGCGCCGGGTGGCGGAAGAGACCATCGCCGATGTCGACGCCTCCGGTCTCTGGCCGGGCGGGGTCGTGACGGAGATAGCCCCGGCCGGGCCGTTCTGGGAGGCCGAGCCATAGCACCAGGTTTACCTAGAGCGTATCCCCAATGGGTATACCTGCCATTTCATCAGGCCGAACGGGGTGCTGCCCTCGCGTGCTCACGCGACGCAGGACGCGTAAGCCTGCCCGGGCCGGCGGAATGTCCGGCGTCTCAGGTTCCCATGGTCATCACGGAACCACCGTCGACCCGCAGGAACTCGCCGTTGATGAAGCTGGCACGTACGGAACAGAGGAACGTCACGGCCGCCGCGACTTCCTCCGCCTTGCCACGGCGCTTGGCGACAATGCCGGGACGCTCCTCGTCGAGCGTCAGCTCGATCGCCTCGTCGAACGAGATACCCTTCTCCTTGGATTTCTTCTCCATCTGTGCGTCCGTCATCGGCGTGGCGATGAAGGCCGGGCCGACCGCGTTCACGAGCACGCCGTCCGGACCGTAGGCCTTGGACAGGCCCTTTGCGAGGTTCAGGACCCCGGCTTTCGCGGCCGAATAGGGAAGTTCCTCGATGTAGGGCTGCACGGTATCCTCCGAGGAGAACAGCACGACCCGGCCCCAACCCGCCTTGCGCATGTGCGGGATGAAGGCCCTGGTCGCCCGGACGCCGGCCATGAGGTCGGTCTGGATCGCCTCTAGCCAGTCGTCGTCGGTGAGTTCGAGGAAGTCCCCAGACGCGCCGGTGATGCCGGCGGCGCAGACCAGGATGGTCGGCTTGTCTTCGAAGGCCATGTTGGCGAAGGCGGCGAGCACCTCGATCCCCTTCGCCTCGCTGAGGTCGGCCTGGACGGCACGGACCTGACCCAGCGCCGACAACTCTTCGGCGGTCGCCTCCAGATCGGGTCCTTCCTTGTCGGTGAGGACGACGTGTACGCCCTCGCGCAGAAGATGCTCCGCGGTCGAGCGACCCATGCCGGACTTGGCGCCCGTCACGACCGCGACCCGCCCTTTCATTCCGAGATCCATCTGTTTCGTTCCGTTGGCGCCCAGGTCCCACCAGATATGACGAGAACCTTGGATGCGTGAGTTGACGGGGATCGGCGCAGTCGCTCAGTTCGGGTGGAACACGACCTTCACGCAGCCGTCCTTCTTGTCGCGGAACGTCTTGTAGAGGTCCGGACCGTCGGCGAGGTTGGTGGAGCGGTGGGTGATCATCGACGTCATGTCGATCCTGCCCTCCTGGATCAGCTTGGTCAGCGTCTCCAAGTAGCGCTTCACGTGGGTCTGCCCGCTTTTCATGGTCAGGCCCTTCTGGACGATCATGCCCATGTTGATTGGGATCGGGCCGCCGTAGACGCCCGGCACCGAGACGATGCCGCAGGGCCGCACCGCCTTGATCGCCTCCATCAGGGCATACGGGCGCTCGGTCGAGGTCAGCTTCTCCTGCAGCGTGTTGACGAGGCTGGCGACACCGTGGCCGGCGCTGGCCTCCATGCCGACGCAGTCGATGACGCCGTCGGCGCCCTCGCCCTTGCTGATCTCCTTGATGCGCTCGAACACGTCCTCCTTGGCGTAGTCTATGATGTCGGTGGCGCCGTACGTGCGGGCGAGCGCGAGGCGCTCCGGCACCGTGTCGATGGCGATGATGCGCTCGGCCCCCATGATCTTGGCCGACTGGATCGCGAACAGGCCGACCGGACCCGCGCCCCAGACCGCGATGACCTCGCCGCCCTGGATCTCGCAGTGCTCGGCCCCCTGCCAGCCGGTGGGCAGGATGTCGGTGAGGAACAGCAGCGACTCGTCATCGACGCCCTCGGGGGCCAGCATCGGCGCCACGTCGGCCATCGGCACGCGGACGTACTCGGCCTGCCCTCCGGCATAGCCGCCGGTAAGGTGCGAGTACCCGAACAGGCCCGCGGTCGGGTAGCCGAACTGCGCCGCCGCCATCTCGCCGTTGCGGTTCGAGCGCTCGCAGACCGACCAGTTCCCGAGGCGGCACTGCCGGCATTCGCCGCAATTGATGTTGAAGGGGACGACGACGCGGTCGCCCTTCTTGAACTTGGTGAAGCCGGGGCCGACCTCGACCACCTCGCCCATGAACTCGTGGCCGAGCACGTCGCCGGCCTTCATGGTCGGCATCTGGCCGTCCATCAGGTGGAGGTCCGAGCCACAGATGGCGCAGGACGTCACCTTGAGGATGATGTCGCGCGAGTCCTCGATCCGCGGATCGGGAACCGTGTCGCAGCGGATGTCGCCCTTGCCGTGCCAGCACAGTGCCTTCATCGAGATTCTCCGGTCGAGGGCGAAGCCATGTTCCTCCCGAGAGGAACGCGTTCGCGAACGAGGCTTCCATTGGGAAGTCAACCTCGTTGACGGGGGTTCCGTAGCGCCCGTCCACGTGCCGCAACGATTGCGGCCCACCTTCAAACCCACCTGGACCGCTGAATGACCCTTACCGTCGCCGGCGCGTTCACACCCGTGACCTAACCGTTACGGGAACCCCGATGTCGAGCCTGACCGAGCGCAAGACACGCCTGATCGTCCACGGCGACCGACCCTACAACGCCGAACCGCCCCTCGACCGATTGCGGGCCACCTACCGGACGTCGGCGAAGGATTTCTACGTCCGTTCGCACGGCGACCTGCCGGACCTCGACGAGGCAACCTGGCGCCTCACCGTCGATGGCGGAACCGGCACCATGCTTGAGTTGTCGCTATCGGACCTGCGTGCCCGCTTCCCCGAAACCGCAGTCACGGCCACGATGCAGTGCGCCGGCAATCGTCGCGCCGACATGCGAGCGGTCGCCCCGGTATCGGGCGACCCGTGGGACGCCGGCGCCATCGGCACCGCGGACTGGACCGGGGTACGGCTCGGCGATGTCCTGCGCGCGGCGGGGGTCGTCGAGCGCCTGGGCTTTTATGTCGCCCTTGAGAGCCACGACACGGTGGAGGGCCATCCCTACGGCGCCTCGATCCCGCTCGCTAAGGCCATGGCTCACGAGACCCTGCTGGCCTACGCCATGAACGGCGAGGCCTTGCTACCGGAGCATGGCTTTCCGGTCCGCGCTGTGGTGCCGGGCTTCGCCGGCGTGCGCAGCCCCAAATGGCTCCGGCGCCTGAGCGTCCAGAACCACCCCTCGGACAACCCGATCCAGGCCGGCGACTACAAGCTGTACCCGGCCGACGTGACCGCCGAGACCGCCGATCCTGCCAAGGGGCACACCATCGACACGATGCCGCTGAATGCAGCGATCTGCGAGCCCGGGTCCGGGGCCGCCCTCAAGTCGGGGAGCAACAGGGTCCGCGGCTACGCGGTGAGCGGGGACCGGGCCGTCGTACGCGTAAACGTCTCCGGGAACGGCGGCCGGTCCTGGGTGCAGGCCGAGCTCGAACACGAGGCCGACGCTCCGTTCGCCTGGACGTTCTGGAGCACGGACCTCGACCTGTGCCCGGGCGGGCATGAGCTCGTCGTGCGCGCCTGGGACGAGGCGGGGCAGACGCAGCCGGCACTGCCGGACGAGACGTGGAACCACAAGGGCTACCTGTGCGCCTGCTGGCATCGGGTGCGGGTGAACGTCACCTAGGGACGGGCGACCAAACGGTCAACGACCTTCGCCATCGTAAACGACGTCCCCGCCGGCGGTCGACCCAGCCCTGGTCATGCGTTCCATATCGAGTGCGACCCGTACAGTAGACGCCAACCGGTGACTGGCAGCGCCCCAGACGGTGTGACGATCCGATGTCACGATAGCCAGCCATTCCGACCCGATCGTCATGTCACCAACCAGCAATGCCGGTCACCACCTTCCCGCGAGTATCCGGTCCGCGGTGCGCAACGCGACCGCCTGGATCGTGAGCGAGGGATTCACGCCTCCAACCGTCGGGAAGACCGAACCATCGCAAACGTACAGGTTCGGGATGTCCCAGGACCGGCAATCGGCGTCCACCACCGAGGTGCGCCGGTCGGCACCCATGCGAGCCGTGCCGTTGAGGTGGCAGGTGTCGTCGCCCTGGTCCCAGACCTCGCGCCCGCCCGCGGCTGACAGGGCCTCGCGCATGAACTTCAGGGCGTGGCGGTTCAGCGCCTTGTCGTTGTCGCACCAGGAGTATGTGATGCGGGCCACCGGCAACCCGTACTGGTCCTTCACGTCCGAGAGCGTCACCCGGTTGCGCTCCTGCGGCATGTACTCGGAGACGACCTTCAGCCCGGCGACGTGGTTGTAGCGCTGCATCTCCGAGACGAGCGCCTCGCCCCACAGGCCGTGCGCCGAGGCCTGGGTGTTGGCCCAGAGCTGCGGTAGCGGCCCCTGGCTCATGTATGAGTATCCGCCGAAGAAGTCCTTGGCGAAGGGACCATAGCCCTTATCGTCGTAGTTCCAGTGCTCGCTGATCGCCAGGGAGGGCGGGCCCTTGTAGCTGCGGATCTCCTCGTTGAAGACGCCCCAGACCGCTTGGTTACCCTGAACCATGAGGTTCTTGCCGACGAGGCCCGAGGAGTTGGCGAGCCCGTCCGGAAACTCCTGGTTCGCCGAGTTCAGGAGGAGCCGGGGCGTCTCGATGGCGTAGCCCGCCACCACCACGTTCTTCGCCCGCTGGAACCGCCACTTCCCCTCGCGGAAGTAGTGGACGCCGGTGGCACGACCGTTCCTCGTCTCGATCCGCCCGACCATTGCGAGGTCGCGGATCTCGGCGCCGGCCTTCAGGGCGCGGGGCAGGTAGCTCACGAGCACGCTCTGCTTGGCGTTGGTCGAGCAGCCCAGGGTACAGAAGCCCCGGTACACACATGGTGGCGCGTCACCATGCGGAGCCGAGACCGTGGCGAGGGGCGTCGGCGTCCAGCCGATGCCCATCGCCTCGGCGCCCCGCGCCAGCACCTTGGCGGCGGCGTTAATCTCGTGCGCGCGGCGGTGGTAGCGCCGCCGGTGCGGCCCCCAGGGATAGTTGACCGGACCGGAGATCTTCAGATCGTCCTCGACCTGATCGTAGTAGCGCCACATCTCCCGCCAATCGAGCGGCCAGTCTGCGCCGTAGCCCATCAGGGTGCGGGTCTTGAACCATTCCGGTCGAAAGCGCAGGGCCACCATGGCGTAGTGGACGGTAGAGCCGCCCACTGCCTTGCCGGAATTGTTCGAGCCCATCTGCAGCGGGTTCTCGCCGTCGACGATGCGCTCGTCCGTCCAGTACAATTTGGACTGGTGGCTCTCGTCCGAGGCGAAATCCTCCAGCGGCCGGAAATACGGTCCGGCATCGAAGGCCACCACCGAGAGGCCGCCCTCCGCGAGCCGACACGCCAAGGTTCCGCCGCCCGCCCCGGTGCCGACGATGGCGAAGTCGACCTCCTCCTCGTCCCGGTGCTGGCGCATCGGCACCCATTCGCCGATCCGCATGACGTTGGGCGCGCGACCGTCGCGGGCGCGGGGATGGTGCTCCGGGTCGTCGCCGGGCGTGGCGTGCTTGGGGTTGTCGGCGGCGTTGCCGAGGCCGGGGATGCGCATCGTAGGGGAATCCTTATCGGCCAACCTGGAGATTCTCTTGGTAGGCCTCATCCTCGCGGCCGGGCTTGGCCTCGGCAGCCTCCCAGGGGTCGCGGCGGTCGAAATCCATGCGGACGTAGCCGCGCGGGCTTGCCGGGCCGCCCCAGCCGATCTCGTTCCAGGAGGTGGGGTGGGCGTAGTACGCCTTGACCACGTCGGCGAGGATGCGCTGGTGGAAGAACAGCTTCGAGGGCATGCCCTCCCAAACCGCGCCGGTCAGGTCGCCCTTCTCAGCAAGCTTCAGTAGCTCGTCCTGCGCCCAGGCGCCGAGTTCGTGGAAGCGTGCTCCGAACCGTGCCCTTGCCTCGCTATCGAGGGCCCGTAGTCCCAGGCGCCACGCATCACGCTCCTCGGGCAGTTCGGCGTTGCGGTAGCCATCGCGGGTATCGGTCGCGAGCTTATGGTCGACGAGGGCGGCCACTGGGACCGGATCCCCCCGGTCGGCGGGTTGCGGGACGATCCGCTCGGCCAGCGCTGTCATCGTCGACCATTCGATATCGTTGAAGAAGCGGCGCGTCTCGGGTCCGATGGCGAGCCGTTCCTCTAGGACCTCGCGGGTCTTGGCGTTCCAGGACGGGCCGTCGCGCTTCGCGAGCACGTCGTAGCCCGGATAAAGGTCCAGTCTCGAACGCATAATGATCTCTCGGCTCAAAAGCGGAAGCGGCTGCGTTCGATGAGTTCGAGGGCCGCGAGCCCCCCGAGCGCCACTCCCGAAAAGGAGGGCGGGGCCGGCAGCGGCGGCCCGTCGATGAGGTTCTGGCGCCAGTTGGCCCAGCCGCCCATCATCCGGGCGACGCCGTAGGCGTGGAGTGCAACGCCGCCGACGCCCATCGCCGACACCGCCCACATCCCCCACTTGGCGCCGGCCTGACTCGCTCCCTCCGGCTTGGTCGCGGCGCGGACGAGAAGGGCGGCGGCAAGCGGTGGCAGGGTGACGGGAACGAACATCGCCGGGTTCTGGAAAGCACCCCGGAAGTGGAGCAGCCCAGCCTCCAGAGTCGTTCCGGCGAGCATGCCCGCCGTGGCGACTGCCAGGGAACGCCCGGCCGGCAGACCGGCGAGGCGGGGCTCGTCGGGGTCGGCGTCGCGCACGCGCTCGGCGACCACCCCAAGGACGCCCGCCAGCGTCAGCGCCATCGGCGCGCCGATGGGGGCGGAATAGAATAGGTTCTGGAAGGAATACCCGCCCTCGCGCTTGCCGACGTTGTATGCGTGGAAGCCGAAGCCGATCAGCCCTGTCAGGCCGGCGAGCGCCTGCACCCCGTGCCGGACGCGGGAGCTGCTGGGGTCGGTGTCGCCGGCCCCGTGCAGGGACGCCGCCAGAGTGACGCTGGACACGACGATGGGCGTGTACATCGCCCGGTTGAAGAACTGGCCTCGGTAGTGCTCCAGGCCGGAATCGAACAGGACCGAGGCCGCAAGCATCGTCGAGGCGTGGTTCAGGCGCTGGGCAGCGCTCGCGGTGACCTCGCGCCCCCGTGGGCTGTATCTGCGGTTGCCGGTCGCACGCCCTAAGGGCTTTGAACGCCCGGCCGCGAACCAGGTCAACAAACCGGCCCCCGCTGCCACGGCGGCGAGAACCACCACCGGGTGGACTGTCGCCTCGACCCGTACGGGTGCGACACGACGCTTGACGCTGGCAGCGCGTCGTCCCGGTGCTTGGGAGGCGCGGTCAGACGGCATAGGCATCGGCATCCCGGATCTTGAGGGTGAGGCCGTGTCCCGGCCGGGTCAGGTCGGGGGTAATCACGCCGTCGCGCGGGACGGGCGCCCCGTCGAACAGCATCCGCTCGATGCGGACGTGGTCGTGGAACCATTCGAGGTGTCGGAAGCGGCAGGCGGCAACGGCCGCTGGGAGGTGCAAGGCGGGGGCGCAATGGCCGGACAGGTCCAAATGCGCCGCTTCGCATAAGGCCGCTACTTTCAGGAACCCGCTGTAACCGCCGCAGCGGGTTACGTCCGCTTGGGCCACGTCGACCGCCCCCACGTCGAGCAGCCCACGCAAGTCGTCCAGGGTATAGACGTACTCGCCCGCGGCGATTTCCATGCCGGCAGGCGCCGAGGTGCGGACGGAAGCCATCCCGACGGGATCGTCAATGGACACGGGCTCCTCGAACCACGCGACGCCGAACCGCTCCGCCACCTGCGCGGCGCCGATGGCGTGCTTTGGGGTGGAAGCGCCGTTGGCGTCGATGAACAGGCGCGCATCGCCGATGGCCGCCTTCGCGACCGCCATGCGGGCTGGGTCACGCTCGGAAGCGCTGCCGACCTTCATCTTCACCGCCCGGCAGCCATCCCGCTCGACCCATCCGGCAAGCTGCTGGCGCAATTGCTGGTCGTCGTAGCTCGTGAAGCCGCCGCTTCCGTAGATCTCCGCGTGTTCCCGCGCCTGTCCGAACAGGCTCGCCAGGGATACGTCGAGGAGGCGTGCCTTGAGGTCCCACAAGGCGGTGTCCAATGCCGAGATCGCCGTGGCGGAGAGCCCGGAGCGACCAAGGTTCCGCACGGCACCCCACAGCACGGCATTGGCCCGCGGGATGTCGAAGGCGGACAACCCGGTAAGACGCGATGCGAGCGTGCCTACAATCAAGCGCGCGACACTGGCGTCGGTGTAGCTGTAGCCGAGGCCGGTCTCACCACCGGCCTCGACATGGACGACGACAACCGTCGTTTGGTCCCAGGCGAAGGTACCGTCCGCCTCCGGCGCGTCGGTGGGAACGGTGTAGGCTCGCGCCCGCACCGTTCCGATCCTCGGATCGTCACGCATGCCGCGGAAGCCGTCCTACTTGCTGCCGGGCAGGACGGAACTCAGCACCTGACGCGCGGTGTCGACGAGGAGATGGCGCTCCTTCGGATCGCCCTTGCCAAGCATCGACATGAAGTTCTGCACCTGCTGGAAGGTGAAGAACGGCGGCAGCGGCGGCACCTCGGGGTCGGTCTTCACCTCCAGCACCACCGGCACGGAGCTAGCGAGGGCCTCGTCCCAAGCCGCCCCCATGCGCTGGGGATCGTCGACGTAGATGCCCTTCAGGCCGATCAATTCCGCGAACTTGTGGTAGGGCACGTTCGGGATGGTTTGGCTCGCCTCGAACTTCGGGTTGCCCTCCATCACCCGCTGCTCCCAGGTGACCTGGTTCAGGTCCTCGTTGTTGAACACGCAGCAAATCCAGGTCTTGTTGGACCAGCGGTGCATGTACTTCGCCACGGTGATCAACTCGGCCATGTTGTTCATCTGCATGGCCCCGTCCCCGACCAGCGCGATCACCGGCCGGTCGGGATGGGCTACCTTCGCCGCGATGGCATAGGGGACCGCGGCACCCATGGAGGCGAGGCCGCCGGAGAGCGAGCACATCTGGCCGCGGCGCATCTTCAAGTCGCGGGCGAACCAGTTGGCACAGGACCCGGAATCCGAGGTGATGATCGCCCGCTCGGGCATCCGCGGCGACAGCTCCCACGTGACGCGCTGAGGGTTGACCGGGTTGGCCTTGGCCATGGCCCGGTCCTCAGCCTCCTTCCACCAGGAAACCATCCCTTTCTCGATGCCGGTACGCCAGGAGCCGCCCTCCTTCTTCTGGTCAAGCAGCGGCAGCAGGGCGCGCAAGGTCTCGGCGGACTCGCCGCACAGCGGCACCTCCATCGGATAGCGCAGCGACAGCATCTCCGGAGAGATGTCGATCTGCACACCGCGGGCTTGCCCCTCCTTCGGCAAGAACTCGGCCCAGGGGAAGCCGGAGCCGATCATCAGCAGGGTGTCGCAGTCTTCCATCATGTCAGAGGACGGCTTGGACCCGAGCAGGCCGATGGTGCCGGTCACGAAGGGCAGGTCGTCGGGTAGGGCCGCCTTGCCGAGCAGCGCCTTGGCGACGCCGGCCTGCAACTTGTTGGCGACCGCGATGACCTCGTCGGTGGCGTGCAAGGCGCCAGCACCGACCAGGATCGCGACCTTCTTGCCGGCGTTCAGCACGTCGGCGGCGCGGCGCAGATCGGCGTCGAAGGGCACGACCTTCGGGGCGGTGTAGCCGACACCGGAGAAGGTGTTGCCGTGCTTGCGTACCGGCTCCTCGTAGGGAACGTCCTGCAGGTCGTTAGGCAGGATGATGGCCGAGACCTTCCGTTCAGCTTTGGCGATCCGCATGGCGCGGTCGACGATGTGGCGAACCTGCGCGGGCGAGGACGCCTGCTGTACGTAGGCCGAGACGTCCTTGAAGACGCTCGTGAGGTCAAATTCCTGCTGGTAGTGTGCGCCGTTGACGTTGCGCGCCTGCTGCCCGCAGATGGCGAGAAGCGGCACGTGGTCGAGATGGGCGTCGTACATCCCGGTGAGCAGGTGCGTCGCGCCGGGACCGGAGGTCGCCATGCAGACGCCGACCTCGCCGGTGAACTTGGCGTAGGCCGCGGCCATGAACGCCGCCATCTCTTCGTGGCGGACCTGGATGAACTCGAACGGCAGGTCGTTGCGCTGGAGGGCGCCGAGCAGGCCGTTGATGCCGTCGCCGGGATAGCCGAAGATCTTCTTCACTCCCCACTCGGCCAGGCGCTTCCAGAAAAAGTCGGCGACGGCTTCAGCCATGTCGGGTCCTCGGCGATGGGTATCAGTGCCGCCCGCTTGGCGCATGTGGTCGGGGGCGGCATGGGATGGAGCCTGCGTGTACCGGCACACGGCTCCCTTCGTCCGAGGCCAACCTCGCGTGAGAACCCGGGTTCCTAGGAGTTTCCGAAGCGTTCTGACGATGCCGTGATCTCATCCCGATCTACCGGGCGGCGAGGTCCAGGGCGTACAGGTGCTGTTTGGACGTGATGAACAGCCGTCGCTGCTCTGGGGAGAAGCAGAGGTTGGAGCACACCTGGGGCGTCGGGATCAGTCCGAGCCGGTGCCCCTCGGCGGAGAGGACCTGGACCCCTGCCTCTGAGCTCGTCCAGATCCAGCCGCGATAATCCACACGGAAGCCGTCCGGCACGCCGGGCTCGATCTCGGCGAAGACCCGCGGTTCGCCCAGGGTTCGGTCAGCGAGGACAGGATAGGCGTGGATCGTGTGCCCATCGCCGCCCTCGGTCCGTGAAGTGTCGCTGACGTACAGGGTGCGCCCATCCGGCGAGAAGGCCAGCCCGTTCGGTTGGCCGAGGTCGGCCATGCGCCGAACGGAGCCGTCCGTCGGGTCGAAGCGGTAGACGCTGTGATGGCCCAGGTCGGACGCGGCCAACACCCCCTGCCTGGGTAGCCGCAGACCGTAGGCTGGATCGGTGAACCAGAGGGCGCCGTCGGCGCTGCAGACCACGTCGTTCGGAGCGTTGAACCGGCGGCCCTCATAGGTCTCAATGAGGGCCTCGTAGCGTCCGTCCGGGGTCGTGCGTGACAGGCGGCGGTTGCCGTGCTCGCAATGGACGAGGTTGCCGTCGCGGTCGACCGTGTTGCCGTTGATGAACGGGGTGGCGTCGATGACGACCCGCACGCAGCCGTCTGCGTGCCAGCCGAGCACCCGGCGGCCCTCGACGTCCGACCAAGCCAGGATGTCCCGTGCGGGCCACCAGGTCGGCCCTTCGCTGAATACTGCCTGGTCGTAGAGCGAGACGAGGCGGGCATGGTGGGGCAGGACCTCGGTGAAGCGCGGGTCGGACGCCCGGGGTGGATCGACGTGGGGGACGGGCTCGGGCGGGCCGGGGCGCCGCAGCAGGTTCGACGCGGGTTCGGCGTTCATGATCCCTCCCGGAACGAAATCGGTGAGGCCTCCGAGTGAGGCATGTCTCGGACAGCTAATCCCGTTCGGTGGATGTCGTTCTCCCGCCATCCCCGGCTTACTCATCGGGTACTGCGGGATGGACACGTGGCCGTCGAAGGCCATGGGTCGAGGATGACGCCGAGCCGTTCGATGTCCCTACGCAACCGGCACGGCAATGTTGACGCGTCCGTGCCACCTGACCTGCGCTGGGGAGTCCGCGGGACCGATCCCGAGGTGATGTTCGTACGATCCCCTCGGACGGGATCGACTCGGCTGGTCACGACGGCCACCCGTCCGCCGATGCCGAGATCCATTTGTGCCGCTTCGCCAGCGTGGGGGGAGGACCGCATCTCGGCAGGTGGGAGCGATGAATGGGGAGTTCGGTACCCGTAGGGTTCTTGGGGCCTTTGGGCATCCACCGACATGCCGACATGATGCATGTCCGACGTTCGGGCGTCCCCGCCCCCGGACAGCCACAAGCCTGCGCCGCCGCGAGCCACGACGGACCGGCGCCATCCCGCCGAAGAATCGGGGCCAGGAACCTTCGAGGCCTAAACTTGGCGGAAGGAACCTCCCCTACGCTCCACAATTGCCGCCTCGACATCACGGAGCAGAAGCATGGCAACGAGCAGCACCCCGCGCACTCACCAGACCCGCAACAACACCAATTCCAACGCCAAGAGGGTGTCCATCGACGCCCTGAACGCGCGGCTGGCCGACGGCATCGACCTCGCGCTCGCGATCAAGCAAGCCCACTGGAACCTCAAGGGACCGCAGTTCATCGGCATCCACCTGATGCTGGACGGCTTTCGCGCCGAGATCAGCGACCTCAACGACAAGGTCGCGGAGCGGGCGGTTCAGCTCGGCGGCACGGCGTTGGGGACGGCGCAGGTCGTTGCGGACGCGACGAAACTGCCGGCCTACCCGACCGGGATCTACGCCATCGCCGATCACGTCGCCGCGCTGATCGACAGCTACGCCGCCTACGCCAACGCCGTACGCGAGAACATCGACGAGACGGATGAGGCAGGCGACCCCGACACGGCGGACCTGTTCACCGAGGTCTCCCGCGCCGTCGACAAGCAGCTCTGGTTCCTCGAAGCCCACGTCCAGGAGCCGACGGGCCAGATGCGGGATGGAGACGCTCGCAACTGAGGAAAGCCCCGCCTCTCCATGTCCGACCCAACGGAGGGGCGGCCAACGGCCATCAATCCATATGGTCGTGTCGGCCGAGGCTTCTTGGCCGACACGAGGTTCACCAGCGGTGGTACGGCGCGATGCCGACCAGGGGGTAAGACGACCTCCCGGCACCGGTCGGCGTGCGAGAGGTCGGCGACCCGGGCAAGCGTCCGGTCCGTCCCCAATCCCGGCGACGCCCCGATCCTGGCCCTTGCCGTTCAGGTCGGCGAGGGCAAGGCTCGCCGCCTCCTCGTCGAAGCGGCGTGCAGTGGTGTCACCGATGCGGGATGCGACACCGGCGACCAGGACGACCTTGGTCGAAAAACGTGAGATATCGATTCCTGAAATTGGGCGCCGGGCAACCGGCCCGACGCCTTGACGAAGGGCGGCCTCAGGCGCTGCGAGCCTGGTCAGGATGGTGTCCTTCGGCAAACTCCTCGACGATCTTGGCGCAGAAGGCGGGCAGGTCCTTCGGGTTGCGGCTGGTGACGAGGCCCTTGTCGACCACAACCTCCGCGTCGACCCATTCCCCGCCCGCGTTGCGGATGTCGGTCTTCACGGTAGAAAACGAGGTAAGCTTGCGGCCCTTCACGACGTCGGCCTCGACCAGCGTCCAGGGCCCGTGGCAAATGACGCCGACGGGCTTGCCCTGCTGGAAGAAGTCCCGGACGAAGCCGACCACGGCCTCGCTGCCCCGGAGCTTGTCGGCCCCGACGCTGCCGCCGGGGATGACGAGCCCGTCGAAGGACGAGGCGGACACCGCATCGATGGCCTTGTCGACCGGGTACTTCCCGGCGGGGTCGAGGTCGTTGTTGACCGTCTCGGCCTCGCCCGCCTCAAGCCCGACCACCGTGACGGCCGCGCCGGCCGCTAGCAGCGCATCCCGCGGCTTGGTGAACTCGGGCTCCTCCGTCCCCCGGGGGGCGATCAGGATGGCGATGGTCTTTCCCTGAAGGGTCATCGGTTCTTCCTCTCTGCGTGGCTTGGAGATGGGCCGGCTCAGGCCGGGATGCTCTCGGGCGAGGCAGTGTTCTCGGCGGTCACGCCGTTCTCCCGATGGCGGAAGTCGCTCAGCGCCTGGTAGACCTGGAGACGAGCCCGCATGACCGAGCCGAGCGGGCGGTGGGCGGCAAGGCTGTGCGCCGGGCGAAAGGTCATTACCTCGTCAAAGTATTGTACCCGCTCCGGCGAGTAGGCGTCCTGGCGCGGCAGGCGGACCGTGGCCACCGTGCGGTAGGGACTGACCGAGACCGGCCAGTCGACCGAGGCGTCCTCGATGGGCTGTTTCTTGGCGTCCGCCCAGAGCTGCGCCTTGAGCTCGAACACCACGTCGTTCTCACGGAAGAAGGCGAGCGCGGCATGCCGAAAGCCGTTCTCGTCCTGGCGTGGGTTGAGGCGCCATTCGGAGAGCGAGCGCTGGGCATCGGTCGCCGGCACGGCCCCGAGCTTGGCGACGTAGTCGCCGAAGCGCACGGGCGCTTGGCTGAAGTAGCTGTCGGCGAGCGGGTGGCTGTAGGGATGCCCGAAGAAATCGGCCATCGCGCTCTCCGTGCCGAAGGCGTGCAGCACCTTGTTGAGGTTGCGCGCGGTCGAGGAAACGGCGCTCTTCAAGATCTCCGGAAGCCCCGTCGACTTGCCGATGACGGTGCCGTCCCGCAGGAACCCCGCCGCCGTGCCCGACGGGAAGGTCGTGCCGGTCGCGAGGACGAAATCCTGGGTGTCGACGTCGTGGCCCGGCAGCTTGTCGCCGCTCACGCCGAAGACCTTGATGGACATGCCGCGGTGGGTCGAGACCCTGTCGCCCAGGGTCTCCCCCGGCCCCTGCGCCAGGCGCACCGCGACGGGGTACGTCCCCGGGGTTGCGAACAGGCCCTGGGCCAGCTCGGGCGGCAAGCCGGGGGCGACCGTCAACTCGCCCGTCACGCAGGCGGAGCTCTTGGCGTGGCTGGCGCGGACCGCGTGATGCTCGCGCTTCTCCACCGTCTGCGACTGCTGGGTCATGCCCTGGATGATGCCGTCGATGGTCTCCTGCTCGTCCGGGGCGGGCCGCTCGATTTCGGGGGCGTAGCGCAGGTAGGTCATGCCGGTCTTTCCCGTGCGCCTCGGCCACCGGGTGAGCCGAAGGCGTTCCGTTCCCGCCCCGCCTCAACGTCGTGGGACCGCGGACCCCACGGGGACCGCCTCGGGACGAGCATGCCGGCAACGCGGCGTTCCCGACTTCGTTCACGGGCGATTGAGTGACCCGCAACCCGGAACGTCGGCCGCTTCGACCGGTTCTGTCGAAGACCGACGAAGGACATCACACCTTGCAAGCACCCGTCCGATACAGCCCCGACGTCGAGCATGTGCGGCCCGACGAGGGCCGGACCATCGAGCAGCTCAACGAGACGTTCGACACCATCCTGGAGACGGTCGCGAACGACTCCGGCCACGCCGTCCGCTCGGTCCACGCGAAGTCGCACGGCATCCTGGAGGGCACGCTGACAATCGATGCGGGGCTGCCGCCCGAGCTCGCCCAGGGGCTGTTCGCCAAGCCGGGCGAGCACAAGGTCTACATGCGGATGTCGACGAACGCCGGCGACATCCTGCCCGACGCGGTTTCCCTTCCGCGCGGCCTCGCGATCAAGGTCCTGGACGTGGCCGGGGAGCGCCTTCCCGACGCGGAAGGGACGACCCAGGACTTCGTCATGGTGAACGGCCCCGTCTTCCAGGCGCCGAACGCAGAGAAGTTCCTTGGCAGCCTCAAGCTGCTGGCCAGGACCACCGACCGGATCGAGGGCGTGAAGGTCGCCGCCTCCACCGTGCTGCGCGGGGTGAACAAGGCGCTGACCGCGGTCGGCATCGAGAGCCCGACCCTGGGCTCGCTCGGCGGCGCGCCGAACGTCGACCCGCTCGGCGAGACCTACTACAGCGTAACCCCGTTCCGGTACGGCGATCACATCGCCAAGTTCTCTGTCGCTCCCGTCGCCCCGGCGCTGACGGCGCTGACCGGCACCGAGATCGACGCCTCCGGCCGCCCGGACGCGATCCGTGAGACCGTGCAGGCCGAGATGGCGGGCATCGAGGGCGTCTGGGAGTTCCGGGTGCAGCTCTGCCGCGACCTTGAACGCCAGCCGGTCGAGGACCCGACGGTGCCGTGGGGCGAGGACGAGGCGCCGTTCCAGCGGGTCGCCACCATCACCGTGCGCCCGCAGGACAGTTGGGACGCCGGGCGCGTCGAAGACGTGGACGAGCGCATGCGGTTCGCGGTGTGGACCGGGCTCGCGGCGCATCAGCCGCTCGGCAACGTCAACCGCGCCCGCAACGCGCCCTACAGGCATTCGGCGGAGTTCCGGCAGCGCTTCAATGGTTGCCCGATCCACGAGCCCGCTGCGGGGCGGTGAGGCTCCTCGATCCGGGAATGCATTTCGCTCGCTGCGAAGGGTGAGCCTTCTCGCGTGGGAGGCCTCGAACCTTCGGCCAGCCATCGGCACCGTCAGGCGACCCGGAGCGCGCCACTCCGTTGGTCGAGTGAGCCGGGTCCGTCGAGGTGGGGATGTCCACGCAACCGATGTCGGTCAATCCGCTCGGGCGTCGGTGAGCCTTGGCGCCGCCGCTTTGTCACCGCATGGGGCGCCATGCCCGTCCCGGAGCGGGTGGCGGGCATCCTCCCTGTCACCGCCATAGACGAAGGAGTGGATGCGTGGAGCGAGCCGCGAACCTCACGGCGGACGACTTCCGAGCCCTCGCGGACGCGCTGCCGCAGATGGCCTGGGTCGCCGAGCCGGGCGGCGACATCATCTGGTACAACCGGCGTTGGTACGACTACACCGGCACCACCCTCGAACAGATGCGCGGGTGGGGCTGGCGCGACGTCCACCACCCCGACCATGTCGAGCGTGTGGTGGAACGCATCGGCGAGGCGTTCCGGACTGGCGAGCCCTGGAAGGACACTTTCCCGCTCCGCGGCGCCGACGGCAAGTACCGCTGGTTCCTGTCGCTGGCTCAACCGCACCGCGGGCCGGACGGTCGCATCCTGCGCTGGTTCGGGACCAACACCGACATCACCGAGCGCAAGGGAATGGAACGCCGGCTCGCCCGGCACGCCATCGACCTGCGCCGCTCCAACGAGGAACTGGAGCAGTTCGCCTACGTCGCCTCGCACGACCTGAAGGCTCCCTTACGCGGAATCGAGAACCTCGTCGGGTGGATCGAGGAGGATCTGGAAGGGTCGCTGACCGGCGACGTCCAGACGAATATGGAGTTGCTGAAGAGCCGGGTGCGTCGGCTGGACAGCCTGCTCGACGACCTCCTGGCCTACTCGCGGGCGGGACGCGGCGAGGCCGCCGTCGACCGGATCGACACCAGGGCGCTCGTCGAGGAGCTCGCGGTCCTGGTCAGCCCGCCCGAGGGGTTCACCATCACGGCGGATAACTCCCTCCCGACCATGCAGGCGGCTCGGGCGCCCCTCACCCAGGCCTTGCAGAACTTGATCGGCAACGCCATCAAGCATCACGATCGGCCGGCCGAGGGGCACATCCGGGTCGAGGCCAAGCCGACGGGGGACGCGGTCGAGTTCGTCGTGACCGACGACGGCCCAGGCATCCCTGAGCAGTTCCGCGAGCGCGTCTTCGGCATGTTCCAGACGCTCAAGCCTCGCGACGAGGTCGAGGGCAGCGGCATGGGGCTGGCCATCGTGCGAAAGCTGGTCGACCGGCACGGCGGCAAGGTCTGGCTTGCGGACGGGGCGGACGGGCGGGGGTTGGCGGTGCATTTCAAGTGGCCGCTCGACGGCCGGAAGGGACAGGCGGATGGGCTCGACGGTTAACATCCTGCTGGTCGACGACGACGAGGTCGACGTCCAGGGCCTCAAGCGCGCCTTCAAGAAGAGCAAGATCGGCAACCCGATCACGGTCGCGCGCGACGGCATCGAGGCGCTGGAGATCCTGCGCGGCGGGGACGGGCGCGAGCCGCTGTCAAGGCCGCACCTGATCCTGCTCGATCTGAACATGCCGCGCATGAACGGCATCGAGTTCCTGGAGGCCGTGCGGGCTGACGAGTACCTGCGCTCGGCGGTGGTGTTCATGATCACCACGTCGAAGGCTGACGAGGACCGGATGCGCGCCTACGGGCACAACGTCGCCGGCTACATAGTCAAGCGCGACCCGGCCAACACCTTCATGGAGGCGGTGGCGCTGCTGGAGCACTACTGGAAGGTCGTGGAGTTCCCGGCATAGCCATCTCGGTGGCGAGCCCGACCCGCATCCTGCTGATCGACGACGACGCGGTCGACCGGGCGGCCGTGCGCCGCGCGCTGGCCAAGTCCGGGCTCGCGCACACCCTGGCCGAGGCGTCCGGAGGCGACGAGGGCCTGCGCCTCGCCGCGGCGGAAACCTTCGACTGCGTGCTGCTCGACTACCGGCTGCCGGGCATCGACACCTTCGCGTTGCTGAAGACCTTGCTGGCGGCCGAGGGGCGGGCCAGGGCGGTGCTGATGCTGACCGGCGAGGCCGACCCGGACCTCGCGACCCGGCTGATGCGGGCCGGCGCGCTCGACTACCTCGACAAGGCGGAGGTCACGCCCTCCGGCCTGGCCCGTGCGATCCGCTACGCCGCGGCCAGGCAGGCCTTCCAGGCGGAGCTCGCCGCGGCGCGCCGCGAGGCGGAGGCGAAGTCGCTCGAACTCGACACCCTGAACCGGCAGAAGTCCCTCCTGTTCTCTATCATCGCCCATGACCTGCGCAACCCGTTCCAGGCGCTGCTCGGCCTGTCCGAGGTGCTGGGAAAGGCCGTCGCGGCGCGCGACCCCGCCTCCATCGAGCGCCGGGCGAAGGGCATCCACGAGGCGGCGACGCAGGCCTACGCCTTGCTGGAGAGCCTGTTCTCCTGGGCGAGCCTGCAGATGGACACGATGGCGGTGACCCTGACCGACGTCGACCTCGGCGCCGTCGCGACCGAGGTGATGCAAGGTGCGGCCGAGGCCGCCACCGACAAGGGACTGAACCTGGAAACCTCCTGCGGCGGGGTCGTCGTCCGGGCCCAGCGGGACATGCTCACCACGGTGCTGCGCAACCTCGTCGGCAACGCCGTCAAGTTTACGCTCCCCGGGGGGACCATCACGCTTGCCGGCCGGAGCGACGGCGGGGATGTCGAGATCTCGGTCGCCGACACCGGGGTCGGCATGCCGCCGGGGAAGGTCGACGACCTGTTCCGGTTGGACCGGCGGACGACGACGAACGGGACGGCGGGCGAGCGCGGGAGCGGCCTCGGCCTGCTGCTGTGCCGAGACCTCGTCGAGCGCCAGGGAAGCGTGTTGACCGCGAAAAGCGTCCTCGACGGAGGAACGACCTTCAGTTTCGTGCTCCCGGCCCCCGCAGCCACGACCGGCATGTCCACCACGACGGGGATAGAACCTGGCGGCGGCGTCCATGACGAAAAGCGGACGCCCGCCGGTGGGGACGCCCGCAACGTTCCGAGTCGTCGCAAACCTGGCCGCAACCGGGGGTCAGTCGGCGGGTTGTAAGGCCGGGTGCATCGCTCGATCCGGGCCATCGCGGGTTCTGGAAGCTGCCGGTTCGGGTGAAGGGGTGTAGAGTTGTCGCGGCGAGTGGATGTAAGCCTGGGCGGGGTAGACCTGCGTCTCCTCTTAGCCGCGGTTGAGGCTACCGGGGAGGCGGTCCTGATCACTACCGCTGTCCTCGACGAACCCGGCCCCGCCATCCTCTACGCCAATCCCGCCTTCACACGTCTTTCCGGGTATGCACCCGACGAGGTCGTCGGGCGCTCTCCCCGCTTCCTCCAGGGGCCGGGGACGGAACGGGCCCCACTCGACGCGGCGCGGAAGTCCCTGCTCGCCGGCGAGGCCTTCCAGGGCGAGGCGCTCAACTATCGCAAGGACGGCTCGACCTACCGGGTCGAATGGCTGATCACTCCGGTCAGGGACGCCGACGGGCACATCACCAACTGGGTCTCGGCCCAGCGCGACGTCACCGGGCGCCGAGCTTTCGAGGACCGCCAGGCCCTAATGGTGCGCGAGCTCCACCACCGGGTGAAAAACACGCTGGCTACCGTGCAGGCCGTGCTGAACGCCACCATGCGATCCTCGGTCACGATGGAAGAATTCGCCCGGGCGTTCGGCGGCCGCATCCTCTCGCTCGCCAGGACGCATGCGCTGATCACCGAGGACCAGGCGCAGGTCGCCTCGTTCGAGGGCCTGCTCCGCGCCGAGCTCGACCCTTACGACGAGGGAGGAAGGGTCACGTTGAACGGGCCCAGCCTCAAACTCCCGTCCGAGCTCGCGGTGCCGGTCAGCATGGCCCTGCACGAGCTGACCACCAACGCCCTCCGGCATGGCGGGCTGTCCCGCCCGGGCGGGAGCGTCGAGGTGACTTGGGGGGTCGAGGATGGCCCGGACGGGCCGTGGCTGGCCTGGACATGGACGGAGCATGGCGCACCGCCGCCGACGCTTCCCTCCCGCACGGGGTTTGGGACGCGTCTGCTGAACAAGATCCTCACGGCCCAGACGGCGGCGAAGGTCGATGCGTGCCACCAGGCCGACGGGCTGCGGATCGGCGTCCGCATCCCGCTCCCCCGCGCGTGAGATGCGAGCCCCAAAGCCGTGACGACCTGGCGGATTGTGTGAACAGTTCACACAGGCGATAGGACCGTCGTGGCCGCACGCCGATCCGTCACCATCTCGCTCAGTCCGGAGCTGCACGCCGTCGCCGAACGGTTGTTGGCCTCGGGACGCTACGGAAACTTCAGCGAGGTCGTCCGCGCGGCCTTGCGCCTGTTGGACGAGCGCGAGAACGACTTTCGGGACCACCGGAACGCCCACTCGACCGTTCACGCGGTAAGCCGCTGAGATTATGCGTACCAAAGACAACTCCCCGCGCGGCGGCGAGGCCATGCGTGCGGCGGTCCCGCGGCGAGACCGGTCCGCTCACCCGCGCGTCATGGACTTCGGCCTCCCCGGCTACCCCGGAAGCGCCGCGCCCGGCCCCGGCCACCTCGAACCGGCGAGGGCGGTGCCGACGATGCCGTTCCCTGTCGACGCCCTCGCGGCCCTCGTCCGCGGGATGACCGAGGAATGACGCTTACCACGCGCATCGTCCTGCTGATCCTGCTCGCCCTGGCGCCGGCGCTCGTCATCCAGGGCTATAACGAGTACGCGCTACGCGCCTCCCGCGACGAGGCCGTGCGAGCCGACACCGTCGCCACCGCGCGCGCGGTGGCCGATGACCTCGCCCAGGTCGCCGACACGGTCCGGCAGTCGCTCGACTTGGTCGCCCGCGACCCGCGGGTGCTCGCCCTCGATCCCGCCGCGTGTACCGACTACCTCCGCGGCGCCGCCACCGATCTGCCCCACCTCAACCTCCTCGCGCTGACGCGCCCGGACGGGACCGTCGTATGCAACAGCATCGGCTCGCCGCCAGGGTCCTACTCGAACGCCGGCCGGGCCTACCATCGCGCCGCAATGGCCAAAAGTGGCTTCGCCATGGGCGGCTATGCCCGCGGGGTCGCCACGGGTAAGGACAGCGTCCACTTCGCCAAGCCACTCCCCGGGCCCGACGGCGCGGTCGCCTCCGTCCTCGTCGCTGCCGTCGACCTCGACTGGTTGTCGCTGCACCTGCAGAAGGACCTGCGGCTTCCGTCGACCACCTTGACCGTCGCGGACCCTGACAAGGTCATCATGATCCGCCGGCCCGACGGGCAGGAGTGGGTCGGCAAGCCCATTCCCGGCGAGCGACAGAAGATCCTCGCGGAACGCGGCGAGGGCGTACGGGTCGACCTCGGCATCGACGGACGCGAGCGCGTCCTCGCCAACGCCACCCCCAAGGGACCGGCCGCCGGGGTCTGGGTCACGGTGGGGCGCGACCGGGACGTCGCCTTCGCGGACGTCGACGCTGCGACCCGCCGCGGCTTGGTCCTCATCGGGCTCGGCGTCCTGCTCGCACTCGGCGCCGCCCTCCTGGCCGCACGCTTCTTCATCCGCCGCCCGTTCGACCGGTTGCTCCGAGCCGCCGCCGCGTGGCGTGAGGGGGACCTGTCCGCCCGGATCGGCATGACCCGCGGCGACGAGTTCGGTCGTCTTGGGCACAAGCTCGACGGCATGGCCGCGAGCCTGCAGCGCAACGAGGCCGACCTGCGGGACGAGATCACCCGGGGGCGCGAGATGCAGGAACGGCAGGTCACGCTGCTGCACGAGCTGAACCATCGGGTGAAGAATACCCTTGCCACCGTCCAGGCCCTCGCCCGTCAGGCGAGCCGCGGCGGCGAGGCTCCGGGGGAGCGGCTGGAGGCGCGCATCCTGGCGCTGTCGAAGACCCACGACCTGCTCACCCGGGAGGACTGGTCGGGCGCTCCCCTGCACGAGGTGCTTGAGGGCGAGATCGGCCCCTACCGCGACGGCCCCGACCGCTTCGCCGTCGACGGGCCACATATCGACCTCCCGGCCCGGCACGTGCTGTCGCTCGGCATGACGATCCACGAGCTCGTCACGAACGCGGCCAAGCACGGCGCGCTGTCGGTAGAGGATGGGACGGTGTGCATTACTTGGCGGACGACGGTCGACGACGTCGGCGCGCGCCGCCTGTGCCTGGACTGGGTCGAGGAGGGCACCCCGTCGGGCGGGGCGCCTGGGCGGCCGGGTTTCGGGTCGCGCCTGATCCGCGCCAGCGTGGAACGCGAGCTCGACGGTCGCGTCGCCCTCGACATGGGAGCCATGGGGCTGCGCTGTACGCTCGACGTGCCGTTGGCCGCCAGCGCCGGCATGCTCGAGCCCCATCGGTCGTCCGCGGCCCACTGACGACGGTGCGACGGCAAGGCCGACGCGAAGCCATACGAGTTCCATGGCCCGTTTCGCGGCATGGCGACCGCCAACGGTTCGGACGGGCGGGCCCAACTTTCGCCGGGGAATCGGCTACAGGGAACCATGCCCGCACGACGCCACCTTCAGCATGTCATCGAGAGCGCCATCGACTTCGGGGTCGTGGTGACCGATCTCGACGGCATCGTCACGGACTGGAACGCAGGGGCGGAGGCCATCTTTCGCTGGCGACGCGAGGAGATCCTCGGTACGCCGGCCGACCGTCTCTACACCGAAAGGGACCGAGCCGCCGGAATACCGGCGACGGAGATGCGGACCGCCCTCGCCGAGGATCGGGCGGAGGACGAACGGTGGCACCTCCGCCGCGACGGCACCGAGTTCTGGGCTTCCGGCAAGTTGATGCCGCTGCGCGGCGATGACGGCAGCCACCGCGGCTACGTCAAGATCGTGCGCGACCGCACCGGCCAGCACGAGGCGGGCCAGCGGCTCCGTCGGACGGAGGACCGCTTTAGGACGTTGCTTGAGACGGTCGAAACCGCCTTCGCCATCGTCGAGGTGAAATTCGACGTCGACGACCGGCCGGTGGACTACCGCTTCCTGGAGGCCAATCCCGCCTTCGAGCGACAGGCCGGCGTCAACCTGCGCGGCAAGTGGGTCACCGAGTTCGCGCCCAACCTTGAGCGGTTCTGGTTCGAGACCTACGGGCGCGTCGCTTCGACCGGCGAGCCGGCGAACTTCGAGAGCTACGCGGAGGCGTTCGAACGCTGGTTCGACGTGCGCGCCATCCGGGTCGGCGACCCGGCCGAGCGGCACATCGCCATCTTCTTCAACGACGTCACAGCCCGCAAGCGTGCGGAGGAGGAGCTCCGGACGCTGAACGACACGCTCGAACAGCAGGTCCAGGAGCGCACCCTGGAGCTCAACACCCTCTGGAACACCTCGCCCGACCTCCTGCTGGTCATCGGGTTCGACGGCGTGTTCCGGCGCGTCAACCCGGCCTGGACGACGATGCTCGGCTACGCGCCCGAGGAACTCGTCGGCCATCACGTGAACGAGTTCATCGTTCCCGACGACCGGGCCGGGACGGCGGATGCGAACGCCCTCGCCGCCGTCGGCGGCCAGCCCCGCATCGTCAATTGCTACCGCCACAGGGACGGCTCCCTCCGCTGGATATCCTGGGTCGCTGCGCCCGCCGGCGACTATGCCTATGCGACGGGGCGGGACGTCACCGTCGAACGGGAGCAGGCAGAGGCACTGGCCCAGACCGAGGAGGCCCTGCGCCAGTCCCAGAAGATGGAGGCGGTCGGGCAGTTGACCGGCGGCCTGGCGCACGACTTCAACAACCTGCTGGCCGGCATCTCCGGCTCGCTGGAACTGATGCAGGCCCGCATCGGCCAGGGACGGCTCGGCGACCTCGACCGCTACATGACCGTCGCGCAGGGGGCGACCAAGCGGGCCGCCGCGCTGACCCACCGCCTGCTCGCCTTCTCGCGCCGGCAGACGCTGACGCCCAAGCCGACGAACGTGAACAGCCTCATCGCCGGCATGGAGGAACTGATCCGCCGGACCATCGGTCCGCAGGTCGCCCTGGAGGTCGTGGGGGCCGCGAGCCTGTGGCCGGCGCTGATCGACCCGGGCCAGCTTGAGAACGCGCTGCTCAACCTGTGCATCAACGCCCGCGACGCCATGCCGGACGGCGGTCGCATCACCATCGAGACGGCCAACAAGTGGCTGGATCGACCGACCGCGGTCAGGCACGATGTCCCGGAGGGCCAGTACCTTTCGGTGTGCGTGACGGATACCGGCACCGGCATGTCGCCGGAGGTGGTCGCCCGGGTGTTCGAGCCCTTCTTCACGACCAAGCCCATCGGCCAGGGCACGGGCCTCGGTCTCTCGATGATCCACGGCTTCGCCAAGCAGTCGGGGGGACAGGTCCGGATCTACACGGAGGTCGGGCAGGGCACGACCGTGTGCCTGTACATGCCGCGCCACTACGGCGACGCCGATACCGACGACGCGATGCCGAGGCTAACCGAGGCTGCCCGCGCCGGGCGGGACGAGGCGGTGCTGATCGTGGACGATGAACCCTCCGTGCGCATGCTCGTCACCGAGGTTCTGGAGGATCTGGGCTACACGGCCATCGAGGCGGCCGACAGCGTCGCGGGCCTCAAGGTGCTGCAGTCGGACGTACGCCTCGACCTGCTGGTGACCGACGTCGGCCTGCCGGGTGGAATGAACGGGCGTCAGATGGCCGACGCCGGGCGGGAACGGCGCCCGGACCTCAAGGTGCTGTTCATCACCGGCTATGCCGAGAACGCGGTGCTCGGCCACGGGCACCTGGAACCCGGCATGCAGGTGCTGACCAAGCCGTTCGCGATGGAGGCTCTCGCCTCGCGGATCAGGGAACTCATCGCGGAGCACTAGCCCCGGCGCCGGACCGGGGCTTGCCGCAGCGGGTCAGATCCCCGCGTACCAAGCGTAGCCCTGGTCCTCCCAGTAGCCGCCCTTGCCCTCGCCGATGCCGGCGAAGCTTTCCACGACCTCGATGCGCATCACGTACTTGGCCTGCTTGTAGCCGAGGTTGCGTTCCACCCGCAGGCGCAAGGGCGCCCCGTTCGCCACCGGCAGCGGCTTGCCGTTCATCTCGTAGGCCAGGATGGTCTGCGGGTGGAACGCGTCCACCAGGTCGATGCTTTCGTAGTATCGCACCGGCTCGGATGCCGGCTCGGCATCCGCGGCCTGCTGCCCGCCGGAGTCGCGTTTGTCCTCTCCACCACCTGACTGCTTCGTCATGGCCGGGTTGGCGTTGCCGCCAGCCTCCTGGCCGCCCGGGTCGCCATCGTTCGGCGCATCCACGCCGTCGTCCTCGCCCTGGTCCATCGTGTCGGCACAGTGGAACACGACGTAGCGCGCCTCAGGCTTGAGCTTGGCCTGCCCCAGAAGGTCGGCCAACGGGACACCCGTCCACTGGCCGATGGCGCTCCAGCCTTCGACGCAATCGTGGCGGGTGATCTGCGTCCGGGACGGGAGCCTGCGCAGCTCCGCCAGCGAGAGCTTCAGCGGCGTCTCGACCAGCCCGCCGATCTCCAGGCGGTAATCCGCGAACTTGCGCCGTGCCAGCGTCTTGTAGGCCTTGTCCGGTGGGTCCTCGGTGCCGTTCGGCTTGAACCACGGCGAGATGTCGGCCTCGGCGTACTCAGGGGCCAACGTCCGCTCCGTCAGCAGCAGCCGTTGGACGAACAGGTTGGCGTCCTCGCCGGTCTTGAGCGTGCGCCGGAACCATTCGGCCTCGCCGAGGCGGTCGCATCCGCCGAGCATCGCGGTGCCAGCGGCCGCGGTGGCACCAAGCAGGAGGGACCGTCGGCTGGGCTGCCGGATCATGCGCGGTCCTCCAGGTTGTCGGCCACCGGGGCGGGCTCGATCCGGCGCTCGATCACGAACCAGCCGGTGAGCATGCCGCGCATGTTGTTCCAGAAGCCCGAGAGCACGACCAGGGCTACGTGAACGACCACGAAAAGGACCAGCAGGGCGGCCACGACGAAATGGACCGTCCGCGCCGATTGCCGCCCGTCGAACAGCGTCAGCAGGAACGGGAAGGCCGCGTCCATGGCCGGAGACATCGTAAGGCCGGCCAGAACCTGCACCGGCAGCAGCACGAACAGCACGACGGCGTAGGTGAGCTTCTGAATGACGTTGTAGCGCTTGGCCTCGTCGCCGTGCGGAAAGCGGAGCGTCAGGTGCTCCCACATCGAGGCGCCGAGGTGCCGGACCTGATCGCGCTGCGGGACGACGCGGAAGCGCAACTGACCGCTGAGCAGGCCGTACATCAGGTAGAGGGCGCCGTTCAGGACGAAGGCCCAGGCGAAAAAGAAATGCCAGCTGCGCCCGCCGGTGAGGTCCTGGTCGCTGGGGAGCGTCAGCCAGGACGGGAAGCCGCGATCGGCCGGCTCGCCGTCCGCGCCGGCGGAGGAGCCGAGCCAGCCGGTCGTGTCGAACGTGCGGCCCAGGACCGTGGTGACGCCCTTGGGCGGGTCGTCCTCGGTCGAGGTCATTGACAGCAGTGGACGGTCGAAGGTCGAGACCTTGCCCCAGTACAGGGCCGGGTGGGCGTTGAAGATCTGCAGGCCGCTCATCAGCAGCACGAGCAGGCAGAGCGCGTTGAGCCAGTGGGTGATGCGGATGACGGCGGGGTGCCGGAACATCCAGCGCCGATGCTCAACCTCGCCGGTGTCGGGGGCGGAGCGCGTCAGGTAGGTGCGGGGCACGTAGGCAGCATATCCTGGTATGCGCGGGGCGCGGCGACCGACCCGCAGGCCGGGCCGCCGCGTTCGGGATGGCCGCTTACATGCGGTTCATCATCATCTTCCGCTTCATCATCCGGCGCTTCATCATCTTCTTATGCATCATGCGCTTCTTCATCATCATGCGCTCGCTGCTGCTCATCCGAACCTGGGTCACGCCGGCCGGGGTGGCCTGAAGGCCGTTCGGGCCCATCGGGGCGGCGGAGGCGGCACCGGTTCCGAGCGCGAGGCCGCCGAGGACCGAGGCGGCGAGGGCGAGGGTGGTGATCTTCATTCGACGTCTCCTGTACGGGGAAGGAATACCGTTCGCACAAGGAGGCAAGACAATTATCTTGCTGCAAGTTCCTGATTTCACGAATAAATTACGCCCGCCCGGTGATTGTCGGGCGCAACTTTTCGGGCGCCGGGGCCGGGCCCCGCGCCACGCCCTGGCCGGGCGTATGCCGGCCTGTACGAGGGCTCGTCCCGGAAAGTTTCAGCCAGTTCCAGAAGAGGCGCGCCCTGTCCCGCCTGCGACCGTCGGCAGGCCTACCGGGCGATGCGGTCGCGGCGCACAGCCGTGACCTTGCCGAGCATGCGCGAGAGCTGCTCGGCCGAGTACGGCTTGTGCACGAGCTCGAACCCGTGCGAGGCGTCCTGGGCGAGGACGTGGCTGTAGCCGGACGTCAGGACCACCGGCAGGTCCGGAAGGCGTCGGCGCAGCTCCTCCGCGAGGGCGACCCCGCCCATGCCGGGCATGACGACGTCGGAGAACACCGCGTCGAACCGGCCCGGCGTCCGCTCAATCTCGACGAGGGCCTCCTCTGCGTTCGTCGCCCACACCGTCTCGTTGCCGAGGTCCTCCAGGATCTGCGTGGCGAAGCGACCGACTTCCAGGTTGTCCTCGACGACGAGCAGGCATAGCCCAGTCGCGGTCGGGACCTCGGCCGCCCGGGTGTCCTCGACGACGACCGGTGCCGGCACCTCCGGCAGGTACAGGGTGAAGGTCGCCCCCCGGCCCGGCTCGCTCTCCACGGCGATGTCGCCGCCGGACTGCTTGGTGAAGCCGAACACCTGGGACAGACCGAGCCCCGTGCCCTGGCCGACGGGCTTCGTGGTGTAGAACGGCTCGAACACCCGTGGCAGCGCCTCCGCCGGGATGCCGCTGCCCGTGTCGGTCAGCGACACGGCGACGAACGGGCTGGCCGATCCGGCATGTCCGCGGATCGACGGCAGGGCGGCGCCGCAGACGAGCCGCAGGGTGAGGGTTCCCTCTCCCTGCATGGCGTCGCGCGCGTTGACCGCCATGTTCACGAGGGCCGTCTCGAACTGGCTGACGTCGGCGCGGACGTGGCAGGGCGCTCCCTCGATCTCCGTCACCACTCGGATGCGGGCACCGGTCACGGTATCGAGCATGTCCCCGACGGCACGCAGGCGAGCCCCGACCTCGAACACCTCCGGGGTGAGCGCCTGGCGCCGGGCGAAGGCCAGAAGCTGTCCCGTGAGCTTGGCGGCCCGCTCGACCGTGTCGGAGACGGCATCGAGGTAGCGTTGCTTGCGCTCGGCGGCGAGGTCGGGCCGGCGCAGGAAGTCCACCGACGAACGGATGATGGTCAGCAGGTTGTTGAAGTCGTGCGCGACGCCACCGGTGAGCTGGCCGACCGCCTCCATCTTCTGCGACTGGCGCAGCGCCTCCTCGGCCATCATCAGGGCCCGGGTACGTTCGCCGACCTGCCGCTCCAGGTCCGTTTCGTTGGCCCGCAGGGCGGCCTCGTCGTCGATCCTGCCACGCGCCGTGGAGAGGAACTTCGCGACCGTGGCGAAGAAGGCCAGGGTCTCCCCGTCGAAAGTGGCATGCTGGGTCGAGGCGAACGAGATCACCCCGGACAGCCTCTCATGGCTGATCACCGGATAGCCGGCGAAGGCGGTCAGCCCGGCCTCGCGCGCCATGGCGTGGCGGGGTTCGTCGCTCGACTGGATGTCCGGGAGCACGAAGGGTTTGCGCGTCCGGGCAACGATCCCGCACAGGGGTAGGTCGCAGGACACGTCGCCGAGGACCGCCCTGAACTCCGGCCCGAGCCCGACGGACTGGGTCAGCGCCAACCGCTCCCCGTCCGCCGCCGCGACGTAGATGTAGGTCTGGTCGAAGCCGAGCGCCTCGGTGCCGGCCTCAAGGATCGGTACCAGGGCCGCGTCCGGGTCCGCGGCCGACAGCAACTCGGCGGCGGCCCGGGCAAGGAGATGCAGGCGCTCGCTGCGGCGGCGCTGCTCGGTGCGGTCCCGCAGGATCTTGAGGTAGCCGACGTGGCCGCCGTCCTCGGCGGTGAGCGGCATCATCTCGCCCAGGGCCCAGAAGCGCGACCCGTCCTTGCGCAGGTGCCAGCGCTCGTCGTTCCCGCGCCCCTCCTCGCGCGCCGCCCGCATCTCGCTTTCGGGGATGTCGTCGGCGCGGTCCTCCGGGGTGAAGAACAGGTCGGCGTGGCGCCCGCGCGCCTCGGCCTCGCTCCAACCGAGGATGGTCTCGGCGCCTGCATTCCAGCCGGTGACCTGACCGTCGAGGTCCGTGGTGAGGATGGCGTAATCCACCGCGCTGGCGAGGACCTGCCGGTGCCGAGCCTCGTCCGTCCGGCGCTGATGCAAGGCCTCGTCGCGGTCGCGCACGGCGCGGCGAAGCTCGAACTGGGCCATGACCTGCCGGGCGAGCGCCTGGAGATCCTCGACCTGCGTCGCATCCAGGCCGTCGGGGTGCGCGTCGCGGTCGACGACGCACAGCGTCCCGAGAACCAGGCCATCCATCGTGAGCAGGGGCACGCCGGCGTAGAACCGCACGCCCGCGTCGCGGGTCGCCGGGTTTTCCGCGTAGGCCGGGTCGGAGCTTGCATCGGGTATGATGAGCGGCGCGCCGGCGCTCACGACCAGGGGGCAAAAGCCGGAATCGAGCGGCGCGTCCTCCGCGCCCGCGTAGCCCGACCGCGCCTTGAAGAATTGGCGGACGTCGTCGACAAGGGTGATCAGCGAGACCGGCGTGCCGCAGATCCGCGCGGCCAGGCGGGTGATGTCGTCAAGTTCCGCCTCCGGCGCCGTGTCGAGCATGGCGTATCCGGCGAGCGCCGCGAGCCGCCGCGCCTCCCGGCCCGTCGCCTCTGCGCCCTGTCGTTCCACGTGTATGACGGTCGGAGTGCAAGGCGGCAAAAGATCATCCAATCGCGGCATGGGGTCGACGGGGCCTGCAACTTCGGCATCGGGTCATCTCGACGATTCCCGCGGCAACGTCGAGCGAACGCCCTTCGCCCACTTCCGGATCACGGTTCGGCAAAGATTGAGAGGGGCAGCCGCACGGTGAAGGTGGTCCCCGGGGACCCGGCCGCAGTAGCCATGGTCCCGCCGAGCTGCCGGACGAACGCCTCGACGAAGCGCGATCCCAGGCCCGACGAGGCGTTGCCGGCACCAGGAGCCGACAGGCCGATGCCGTCGTCGCTGACGGTCAGGGTGACTTTGTCCTCTTGACGTCGGAAGCCGATCTCGATGCGCCCCTTGCCGTCCGGGAAGGCGTACTTGACCGCGTTGGTCGCGAGTTCGTTGACGATCAGCCCGAGCGTCACGGCATGCTCGGCCCTGACCGGGAGAGGGTCGGCGGCCACGGCGATGGACACGCCGCGGCCCTCGCCGAGCAGGCTCGACCGCAGGCTGCCGGCGATGCCGTTCAGGTAGGCGTCCGCCGGCACCGGGCCGAGCGTGGCCGACCGCGAGATCACGTCGTACAGCTCGGCCACGGCGCCGATGCGCGCCTGCATCGCCCGGTATCCGGCAAGGCAAGGCTCGGCGGCCCGTCGGATCTCGAACGACACGAAGGCCGTGATGATCTGCAGGCTGTTCTTGATGCGGTGGGCGAGTTCCGCCGCGAGCAGGTCGCGGTGACGCTCCAGCATGCGCGCCTCGGTCACGTCCTCGAACACCAGCAGCAGCCGGGTGACGTGGTTGCCGGGGCGGAACACCTTCCGGGCGTTGAGCTTGAAGATGCGCCGGCCGAGATCTGGAAACTCGTCCTCGACCTCGAACCCGTCCATGGTCTCGTCGTCGGGCACGATCCGGCCGAGCAGTTCCTGCAGCCGACCGACCCGCCACTGGCCCTGGGCGAGGTCGTACAAGGACCGCCCCGTCAGGTCGCCGGCCTCGCCCCCGAACAGGCGCAGGAACGCCCGGCTGGCGGCGACCACGGTCATGTCCTGCTCAAGGACGACGAGCGGGTCGCGCACGGTGTCGACGATGCTCTGCGCGAGGCTCCTCTGACGCTCGGCCTCCTTGCGGGCCTGGTGAGCCTCGGTGACGTCGTCGATGGCCAGGAGCAGGAACGGGATGCCGTCGCCCTCGCGATGGACCTTGCGCGCGTTGAGCCGCATGCATTTCACCCCGATGCCGGGGAAGTCGTGCCCGACCTCGTAGCCCTCGACCGCCTCGTCGCGCGGCACGATCTCCAGGAGCAGTCTGCGCAGTTTCGGGATGTCCCATTGCCCGTTCCCGAGCGAGAACAAGGCCTGCCCGACGGTCTCGTCCGGAGCGGCCGCGAAGGTTCGGTAGAAGGCTCGGTTGGCGGACTGCACCCGTAGGTCGAGGTCGAGCACGAGCAGGCTCGACGGAACGGTGTCGACGATGTCCTGCGCGCTGACCGCATCCATGAGCCCGCTCCCGATGTCCCGACCTTCGCCATGTCGGTTGCGCCGTCGACGTAACCGGACGACACCGAGGAACCGGCCGGCGACCGTGGGTCGCCCAGGCACCCCACCGAGGCTGTCGCCGCGGCGCCCTCCATCCGGTCCGGGAGCGTTCCTTGAACCCCGAGGCGATCCACCGTGGCGGCTGGTTGACAGCATCGCTCACGCGTGAACGATTAACGTCTGGACGGAGCGCCGGTCAATGGCGACATCGACGAAGCAACGCGGGCTCATGCTGGATGACCAGCTCTGCTTCGCCCTCTACGCCGCGACGAACTCGGTGGTGCGCGCCTACCGGCCGCTGCTGGGCGAGCTCGGCCTGACCTACCCGCAATACCTCGTCATGCTGGCGCTCTGGCAAGACGGGGGGACGGCGGTGCATGACCTGGCCGCCCGCCTGCAACTCTCGTCCAGCGCGGTCACGCCCCTGGTCGACCGGCTGGAGGCGGCGGGTTTCGTCACCCGGGTCCGCGCCGCGGACCGGCGCGTCGTCCTCGTCGGCCTGACGGAGGCGGGCCGGCTGCTGGAGGACAGGGTCTCGGAGGCGCAGCAGGCCGTCGTCTGCCGCACCGGCCTCGGCGAACGCGACCTCGCCGACCTTCGCCAGGAGTTAAAGGATCTCGCCGAGCGTGTTGCGACGACGGGCATGCCCCGGGGCGACGAGCCGAACTGAGGACGCTCCGGACGCCGGCGTACACGCGGCAACTCTTGATGAACTCGTAGCGGATGCGGGGACTGTTTTTTCCAGGTCGGTGTCCCGCGGCTCGCGTTTCATGGTTGCCGGGTCGTGGCGCCGGCCGCGGGCGTGATGCGCGAACTCTGCTGGACTCACATGGCGCAGCCTGACGACACCGGGCACACGCACGACGGGTTTTCATCGACGCCGGAGGCCAGGGAGCCTTTCACGGCGGACGGGCTTTAATCCCCGCCATGACCGATCCCACCCCACAGTCCCGCCCCTGCGCCCTCGTCGTCGACGATGATGCCTTCATCCGCATGGACGAGCTGGACATCCTCGAAGACGCCGGGTTCGAGACCCTGGAAGCCACGGATGCCGACGCGGCGCTGGTCCTGCTGCGGGAACGGCACCCCGACCTTTCCGTGCTGTTCACCGACGTCCAGATGCCCGGGGATTTGGACAGGTTCGAACTCGCCCGGCACGCGGCCGGCCACTGGCCGCCCATCCGCATCATCGTCGCGTCCGGGCAGGCCACGCCGGGTCCAGACGACCTTCCGGACGGCGCGCATTTCATCGCCAAGCCGTTCAGCGCCCGGATCGTGCACGACCATTTGCGGGATATGCTCCCCGAGGGCCGCAAGCCGCCGCCGCTCCGCGGCTGATTCAGGGGTGTTTGCTCTCGGTTCGGGTCGAGGCCGGCGGGACGGGATGGACCGTCGTTGTTGCGGCCTATCCGGCCCTGCGTGAGTAGCGCCCTTCGTCCCGGTGCTCGAAGTAGCGTTTGAAGGAGACGCGGACGTCCATCTTCTTCCTAAGCACGGCGGCGGGGCGGCGCCCGGCGGAGCGCCGCCCCGCGGACCGTCCAGGTCCTGAGCTCGGGAAGGATCTCGGCCGGTGTCAGGGCCCCGCGCTCGGCCGGGACCTCGGCGACCTCGCGCATGACGCGGTCCCAGAACTTCTCGGCGCAGAAGCGATCGGGTTGGTTCTCGACCTTGGCGAAGCAGACCGGACGCGCGGCCTGGTCCTCGGCGGCCTACCCACGGGACGGGCGGCAGCGTTCTCAGCCTTGAGCTTGTCGATGAGCGTGTTCAGGTGCTCTCGGTCCGTTGCCTAAGGCGCTAAGCTGCTGGAGCGTCCGCTTCGGAGTAGGCGCCGGAGTGGGCCGAATGACCGGGTTGGGCGCCAAGCCGAATGTCTGGTTATGCGTACGCTGCCAAATTGGGGTGACGGAGTCTGGCCGGAAGCGGAATGACCGCTTCGGGGAAGGCAGGCCGGAAAAGCAGACTGCCTCCTACCGACCCAACCCGGCCATTCGAGATATATTCGCCCGTCCCCTGAAGCAGACGGCAGCAGGCCCCACATAAGAGCCATGCTGCGTTCGCCCTTCAGCGTCGCTTGGATCGCCCTGCTTCCAAGAGCGCGACCGCAACCAAGATACCGCCAAGCGCTAGCCCAACCGTAAGGCGGGGGTGCATGTACGCCGTGGTGGCGAGCGCGGTCTCGTCCGGATAGCTAGTCGAGGTGCGGCGTGCCAGTAGATGATTGTAGAGCTGTGTGAAGGCCTGATCGATCGCGCGGGTCTCGACAAGCGTACGATCTAAAAGCTTGGCGGCTTTGGCGTGTCCGAGCGCGTGTGCAGCACTACGTAGCGTCCCATACCGGGCGATGTAGAAATGAGCCGCAACTTGACCGTACTCAATGTTGATGAGATCGCGGTCGGCGGCGCTCCTGTGCTTGGCTATTTCTGCTTCGTTGAGATCGCAGATGCCCTGCATGGCTGGATCTTGTTTGGGATCGGGCCTGATGCTGATTAATTCAAATACTTCGTCCAACCGCTTCTGCTGAACGATGTTCTGCTTAGATCCCGCCTCGAGCATCTGCTTGAGCTTTGGCAGCGTCGACGTCTTGTAGTTGCGTGCCGCCTGTGCCGCCCCCTGCCCATGCGCTTCGTGGAGCAGATGTAACCCGTCCTCGAAAAGTCGCCGGTTCCCTGACATCGTTTCCTGCTTCGTGTTCGCCGTTCTTGGCTCAGTGTCTGTTTGGCAGACCTGACCACTCGAGCCGTTCGGTTGATGCGAGCGACCACAACGGCCAACGCGGCGGGCGAACGCCGGGTCCAACTCAGGATCACTTCAGCTCTGCGAGCGATAGTCCGAGCTTGTGGAGTTCACTCAGGGTCGACCTTTCCAACTATCTGGAACGGTTGTGAATGGCTCCGGCTGCGAGGTCCGTTTTGCCACAGGATCTGCCCCGCCGCGCACCGTAAGCAATCCTACCCAAGCGGTCTTCCCGCTACCGACCCAACCCAGCCGTTCGAGGGCGTCCGCTCACGCGGCTGGAGCTGGCCGCAAACGGCCGGTCCGGTTCGGAGCAGCCCGCCGCAAAAGCGGACGGCCTCCTGCCGACACAACCCAGCCATTGCCGTGAGGATACAGGCCTTCGGAAAGCGACCGTTCGGTGCCATTTCACGCATCGAACGGCCGTTAGTTCGCGACCGAGTCTCAACCACCCATTGTCATCACGGAGCCACCGTCGACCCGGAGGAACTCGCCGGTGATGAAGCTGGCATGTTCCGAGCAGAGGAACGTAACCGCGGCTGCGACCTCCTCAGCCCGGCCTCGGCGCTTGGCGACGATGCCGGGGCGCTCCTCGTCCAGCGTCAGCTTGATCGCCTCGTCAAACGAGATGCCCTTCTCCTTGGCCTTCTTCTCCATCTGAGCGTCGGTCATCGGCGTCGCGATGAAGGCCGGGCCGACCGCGTTCACGAGCACGCCCTCCGGTCCGTAGGCCTTCGACAGTCCCTTCGCGAGGTTCAGTACGCCGGCCTTCGCGGCGGCGTAGGGAAGCTCCTCGATGTAGGGTTGCACGGCGTCCTCCGATGAGAACAGTACGACCCGGCCCCAGCCTGCCGTGCGCATATGCGGGATGAAGGCCCTGGTCGCGCGCACGCCGGCCATGAGGTCGGTCTGAATCGCCTCGATCCAGTCCTCGTCCGTGAGTTCGAGAAAGTCGCCGGACGCACCCGTGATGCCGGCGGCGCAGACGAGGATGGTGGGCTTGTCGTCGAAGGCCATGTTGGCGAAGGCAGCGAGCACCTCGATGCCCTTCGCCGTGCTGAGGTCCGCCTCGACCGCGCGAACCTGGCCGAGCGCCGCCAGCTCCAAGGCCGTAGCCTGCAGTTCGGGACCTTCCTTGTCGGTCAGGACGACGTGGACGCCCTCGCGCAGCAGGTGCTCGGCGGTCGAGCGGCCCATGCCCGATTTCGCGCCCGTGACGACGGCGACGCGACCTGAGATCCCGAGATCCATGTGCCTGCACTCCCTTGCGATGATGGATGGAGAACGCGGACCGCCGAGCTCCGGCGGCCACCCATCCTGCGGCAAATGCTGTCGGCCCGGTTCACTCTCTGTCTGGCTGTATCCGCACGCTCTCGCCTCAGGCCGTCACGTTGGCGCTGTCTCCGGCGGTCACGGCGTAGCTCGTGCCGCTGACCATGCGGGCGGCATCGGAAGCCAGGAACACGACCGCCGGGGCGACGTCGTCGGGATCGATCCAGGGCACGCCGAGCGGCGACTTGCCGGCGAGCGCCGCCTTGGCGGCCTCCTCGTCCTCGGCCTCGTTCCCGGACGGCGCCTTGTTGCCGACCTGCAGGGCCTGCGTGTACCGCTCCTCGTGGCGCGTCAGCGGCGTGTCGATCAGGCCGGGGATGACGGCGTTGACTGTGATGCGGTGCTTGCCGAGTTCGAGGGCGGCCGACTTCATCAGCCCGATGATGCCCCACTTCGAGGCCGAGTAGGCCGAGCCGTTCAGGGTGCCGTGCTGGCCCTGGGTCGACGACGTGACGATGATGCGGCCGCCGCCGCGGGCGACGATGTGGGGAGCGAAGGCCCGGATCGCGTTGGCGGTGCCGGTCAGGTTGACGTCGATCTGATCATGCCAGTCCGCATCCTCCATCTTCAGTAGGGGCTTGAACGCCTGGATGCCGGCGTTAGCGAACAGGATGTCGATGCCGCCTAAGGCCTGAACGATCCTGTCGGCAGCGTTCCGCAGTGCGCCGATGTCGCGCTGATCGGCCGTCAGCCCGAGCCAGCGACGCCCCGCGGCCTCGACCATGCGTCCCGTATCCGCCAACTCGTCGGGTGTCGCTTTCGCCGCCTCCATGATCGAGCTGACCGGCCCGGCGATGTCGATGCCGACAACGTCCGCGCCGGCCTGGGCGAGGGCGGCCGCGGAGGCCCGGCCGATGCCGCGGGCCGCACCCGTCACCACCGCGACCTTACCGTCCAATCGGAACAGGGAGTTCGAACTAGAATCTGCCATCGCGAGCCTCGGAATCCTCGCCCCGTCGAAGGGCTGTCGTAGACCCGAACGCACCGGATGGAACTGCGGCATGTAACGACTGCGCGATGTGAAGCCGCCGTGGTCTCGTCGGCCTTGGCCTAGGCGAGCACTCCGACGGCAGGGGTTCGCGAAGAAATCCACGGAAGCGTCGCGGCGCGGCCGATGACGCCCTGGGCGCCGGCGACGAGGACTTTTCTCTGCATGGTTGGCTCGCTCCCGTTTCCCGTAAGCTGGGGGTTGGCGGGACGCGTGGGAGGCGACCGCTTCCTGAACCGGTTAGCCAAAGGAAAGCTGCCGTCCTCGGCCTCGGTTCGCACGCTTGATGATCCGGTCCGCGCCTCGCCCATCGCACGCCTGCAACGATCCTCGACCTCGGAGAGGTCGCGAGCGATGACCTTCTACACGCCGAAGGCCCGTGTGAGCGCTATTCCAGCATGGCCTGCAGCTCGGCCCGTCGCGTATCGCCGGGCACGACCGTTTCAATCAGGCGACAGGACCACGCGAGGCGGTCGGGGTCGCGCTCCCCCCAGAGCCCGCGTGCCTTGTTGTCCCTCGGACCCTCGCAGACGTGGAGCGGTGGGCGCAACAGGGTCGAAGCTCAATCTACCAGGCGAGGGTCTGCTTTTGACCCAACTCAGCCGCTCACCGCTTCAGATCCGGCGCTTGAAAGCGGATAAACGCTCGCTCAAGGCAGGCGTTTAGCGATTGTGATCGCTGGCTTGGTGGTTCGGAGACACCGGTTCGTCTGGCGCTGCGGGCTGAACGAACTCGTCAGGTGCGGACGAGCCGTTGCCGCTGCATGATCCGGCGCGTTTCCTCGGCGGTCCACCGGCGCTTTCCGCAGCGCACTTAATGCGGTGTGCGCCATCCGCGCAGGTTTCACCCCGGGGAACCGAGGCGGCCCGGAACCGGTCGTGTGAGAGACGATCGTCCGACCGGAGAGACCATCATGCCCTTCATCGCGGCCCACGACGGCGCGCAACTTTATTTCAAGGACTGGGGACGCGGTCGGCCGGTCGTGCTCGTCCACGGCTGGCCGCTCGATGCCGACATGTGGGAGTTCCAGCAGCGGACGGTCACCGAGGCTAGTTTTCGCACCATCGCCTACGACCGCCGCGGATTCGGCCGCTCTGACCAGACCTGGGACGGCTACGATTACGACACCCTCGCCGACGACCTGAAATCCGTACTCGACGCCCTCGATGTGCAGGACGTGGCGCTGGTCGGGTTCTCAATGGGCGGCGGCGAGATCGCCCGGTACATGAGCCGGCATGGCGGCGCCCGGGTCACTCGGGCCGCGCTCGTCTCGTCGGTGACGCCCTATATGCTCAAGACGGTCGACAACCCAGACGGCGTCGACCCAGCGGTGTTCGACGGCATGATCGCCGGGCTGAAGAAGGACCGCCCGAACTTCATGGCGACTTTCGCAAAGACGTTCTTCGGGGTTGGGATGCTCTCATCGCCGGTCTCTTCCGACCTGATCGAATGGACCGGCACCCTCGCGATGCGCGGGTCGCCGAAGGCGACGACCGCCTGCGTGACGGCCTTCGCCGAGACCGACTTCCGCGCCGACATGGCCGCGTTTCGCGTGCCGACCCTCGTGATCCACGGCGATGCCGACCGGACCGTGCCGATCGACGTGTCGGGCAAGGCCACAGCCGCCGCGATCCCCGGCGCCGAGTTCGTCGTCTATGACGGCGCGCCGCATGCCGTGCCGTTCACCCATGCCGAACGGCTGAACGCGGATCTGATCACCTTCCTGAAGGGCTGACCCGCGCTCCGCTCACCATTACCCCGCACACACAATCCGAGGTACCATGACGACGAGCCCGATCCTCCAACCCGTGACAATCGGCGATCTGCACCTCAAGAACCGCATCGTGATGGCGCCGCTGACCCGCAGCCGGTCTTCGACCGCGGGCGTACCGCCGGACTTCGCCGCCGATTATTACGGCCAGCGTGCCAGCGCCGGCCTGATCATCACGGAGGCCACCAATATCTCGCCCCAGGCCGTGGGCTATGCCTACACGCCGGGCATCTGGTCGGACGAGCAGATCGAGGCTTGGACGCGCATCGTCTCGACGGTCCACGCCAACGACGGCTGCATCTTCCTCCAGCTGTGGCACACTGGGCGGATATCCCATCCCGACCTGCAGCCAGGGGGCGGCCTCCCGGTCTCCGCTTCGGCGGTGAAGCCGGAGGGAACTGCCTTCACGATGGAGGGGATGAAGCCCCACGTCACCCCGCGGGCGTTGGAGACCGACGAGATCCCCGGCATCGTCGAGGATTACCGGCGCGCGGCCGTGAACGCCAAGCGCGCCGGCTTCGACGGGGTCGAGGTCCACTCGGCCAACAACTACCTGCTGGAGCAGTTCGTGCGAGATTCGACCAACAAGCGAACCGATCGCTACGGCGGCTCGATCGAGAATCGTTTGCGGTTCCCACTTGAGGTGGTCCGTGCGGTGACCGAGGCCTGGGACGGCGGAAGCCGCGTCGGCATCCGGTTGTCGCCCGCCACGACGCAGCCCGGTGAGACACCGCTCGATTCCGAGACGCATGCCACCTTCGGCGCCTATGTCGATGCGCTCAACGAGTTCGGCTTGCTCTACATTCATACGATTGAGGGCGTCACGCAGCAGACCCGGGATGTGCCGGACGGCGTCGATTTCCTCGACCTGCGGCGCCGGTTCGAGGGCGCCTATATCGGCAACAACCAGAACACCCTGGATCTCGCCGAGAAGGAACTGGCCGAGGGCCGCGCCGATCTGTTCAGCTTCGGCCGGCCCTACCTTGCCAACCCGGACCTCGTCGGGCGGCTGGCGAGCGCGGCACCGCTGGCCGAGGCACCCAAGCAATACTGGTACGGCGGCGGTGCGACCGGTTACTCCGACTGGCCGGGCATGGACGGGCCGGTACCGGTACGGCGCTGAACTGATCACGGAGATCGGCACGTCGCCGATTGTGACCGAGGCGACGGCCGGTATCGTATGAGTGTCTTGCTGCGCGCGGGAGAGCGCTCGGCCAACCTCGGCCTTGCCGGCAGGAGCGAACCGAGCGGCCGGTGTGTACCCCGGCCGGCATCGGGCGTGGGTCACCACCACCACCAGGGGCAAGTTGCTCGAAACCGCGCTCCGAGCCTCCGAGGCGGCCAAGTCGGTGAGTATGCGACGTGGCGCCGAGGATGCGTCCTCGGTCGCCTACAACCCGTGCCGACATGCGGGCCGGCGCGCCGCGTCGCTCCGGCACCGGGTCCAAGCGCGGCCTCGCGAGGGCGGCGTGCAACGACCGGGCATGGCGCGGGTTTCCTAGCCTTCGAGTGAGACGCCCCGATCCTACCGAACCGAACCCAAGGAGCACCATGTCCCGCGAGAGCAGCATCCAGGCGACCGAGAAGTTCGGAGAACTCGTCAACGGTGGCCAGTTCGACGCCTTCCCCGAGGTCGTCGCCCCGGACTGCCATGATCACGACCCGGCTCCGGGCCAGCGCATGGGTCCCGAGGGATACAAGGCCTTCTTCACCGAACTCCGCACCGCGTTCCCCGACATGCAGGTCGAGGTGAAGAAGCTCGTCGCCGACGGGGATAGCGTCGCCTTCGCCTACACGCTCACCGGCACGCACCAGGGTGACTTCAACGGCCACAAGCCCACCGGGAAGGCCATCAAGGTCCGCGGCATGCAGATCGGCCGCTTCGTCGACGGCAAGATGGTCGAGCGGTGGGGCTCGTCCGACGAGCTCGGCATCCTGAAGCAGATCGGCGCCATCGAGGGTTGACGGAGGCTTCCGCGAAGGCGTCCCGGCCGCGGGACGTCCTCGGGAAATGACCCGGGGCGACCCATGGGCCGCCCTGGGTCTCAAGAGCCAATCGTCGGCTTCCCGACTCCTCAGGCGCTCCGGGCCTGGTCGGGATGGCGGCCCTCGGCGAACTCCTCGACGATCTTGGCGCAGAAGGCCGGCAGGTCCTTGGGCGTGCGGCTGGTGACCAGCCCCTTGTCGCAGACGACCTCCTCGTCGACCCAGGTGCCGCCGGCGTTCTCGATGTCGCGGCGAACCGTGGGGTATGAGGTCAGCGTCCGGCCCTTCACGACGTCGGCCTCGATCAGAGTCCACGGCCCGTGGCAGATGACCCCGACCGGCTTGCCCGCGGCGAAGAAGTCCCGGACGAACGCTACGACATCCTTGCTCGCCCGGAGCTTATCGGCGCCAACGCAACCGCCGGGGATGACGAGCCCGTCGTAGTCCGCGGCCGACGCCCCTTCGATGGTTCTGTCGACCTTGTAGCGGTTGGCGGGATCGAGGTCGTTGTTGACGGTCTCGGCCTCGCCGGCCTCCAACCCGATGACCGTCACGGTCGCCCCGGCCTGCTTCACCGCCTCATGCGGCTTGGCGAACTCCGGCTCCTCGGTGCCGCGCGGTGCGATCAGGATCGCGATTTTCTTGCCCTGCAAACTCATGTCATCGTCCTTCCGGGTGTCGGGATCTAACGGGGGCGCCTTCGCGCCGTTCCTCACGCCGGGATGCGGTCGATGCCGGCGGTATCCTCGGCCGCGACGCCGTTCTCGCGGTGGCGGAAATCGCTCAGCGCCTGGTAGACCTGGAGGCGCGCCCGCATCACCGAACCGAGCGGCCGGTGCGCCGCGAGACTGTGCGCAGGGCGGAAGGTCATCACCTCGTCGAAGTAGCGCACCCGCTCCGGCGAGTAGGCGTCCTGGCGCGGCAGGCGAGCGTCGCCACCGTCCGGTAGGGGCTCACCGAGACCGGCCAGTCGACCGAAGCATCCTCAATGGGTTGCCGCTCGGCATCGGCCCAGAGCTGCGCCTTGATCTCGAACATCACGTCGTTTTCCCGGAAGAACGCGACGGTGGCGTGCCGGAAGCCGTCCTCGTCCTGGTTCGGGTCGAGCCTCCACTCGGATAGCGCACGCTGGGCCTCGGCCGTCGGCACGGCCCCGAGCTTGGCCACGTGGTCGCCGAAGCGCACGGGCGCCTGGCTGAAGTAGCTGTCGGCCAGCGGGTGGCTGTAGGGATGACCGAAGAAGTCGGCGAGCGCGCTCTCGGTGCCGAAGGCATGCAGCGCCTTGTTGAGGTTGCGCATGGTGGAGGACACCGCGCTTTTCACGCCCTCCGGCAGGCCGGTCGACTTGCCGATGACCGTGCCGTCGTGCAGGAAGCCGGCCGCCGTGCCGGACGGAAAGGTGGTCCCGGTCGCGAGGACGAAATCCTGGGTGTCGGCCGCGTGGCCGGGCAGCTTCTCGCCGGGGACGTCGAACACCTTGATCGACATGCCGCGGTGGGTCGAGACCCGGTCGCCCAGCGTCTCGCCCGGTCCCTGAGCGAAGCGAACCGCAACGGGATGGGTGCCGGGCGTGGCAAACAACCCCTGCGCCAGTTCGGGCGGCAGGCCGGCGGAGATCGTCAACTCGCCGGTGACGCAGGCCGAACTCTTTGCGTGGCTGGCTCGCACCGCATGGTGCTCGCGCCTCTCCACCGTCTCGGATTGTTGCGTCATGCCGGCGATGATGCCGTCAATCGTCTTCTGCTCGTCCGCAGCAGGCGTCTCGATGCCGGGGGCATATCAAAGGTAGGTCATGCTCGTCGCTCCTCGGCGGATCGATCACCGTCGTTCCAAGGCATCTCCCGGGATGCGAGCGAGTTCCTTGGCAGCCCAAGGGCAGCCCCTCCGCCGAACGGTCGCCACGACGCATGTTCGAGGCGCTTTCACCCCTCAGCAGGCAGCGTAGGTCGTTCGGACGATCCGCCGATCCGCGAACCCCCGCTTATTGCCGGAATCGTCCGTTGCCGGGCGGGAATGCGAGACGGGGGTACGACCATCTGCCCTGACCAAGTCGGTATCACGGGCCTACAACATAGGGAGGCGGCGTGGTCGGGGACCCCGCGGAAACGCCGCGTCGATCCGGATGATCTCGGCTTCCGTCAGCCGCAGCTGGCCAGCGCTGGCGTTGTCGGCGGCATGCTCGGGACTGGACGCCTTGGGGATCGTGAAGGTGGACGGCCTCCGCGCTAGGAACCGAAGCGCGACCTGACGGGCGGTCGCGCCGTGGTTCGCCGCGACCTCCTCCAGGACGTGGCCCCCCGGTGTTCGTGGGCCGGGGAAGCTGCCATGGCCGAATGGGCTGTAGGCGACGACGGCGATTCCGTGATCCTCGCACCAGGGCTGGACGGCGTGCTCGATTGCGCGCTCCTCGAGATGATAGAGGACCTGATTGCAGGCGATGCGGCCCTCGCCCCCGGCCTTCCAAGCGGCCTCAAGGTTGGGCACATCGAAGTTGCTCACCCCCCAGGATAGGATCTTGCCCTGTTCGCGCAGCCGCTCGAAGCCGGTGAAGGTGTCCTCAAGCGGATGCGAGCCAGGCCAGTGCAGCAGTTAACAATCCAGCCTGTCGGTGCGTAGGCGCGCGAGCGAGCGCTCGCAGGCCGCCACCGTCCCGGCAAGCGAGGCGTTGCTGGGAAGGACCTTGGAAACGAGGAAAATGTCATCGCGCCGCCCGGCGATCGCCTCGCCGACCACGGTCTCGGCGTCGCCGTACATCTCGGCGGTATCGATGTGGGTCATGCCGAGGTCGAGGCCGCGGCGGAGCGCTGCGACCGCGGTGGGCCGGTGCGCGTCGTCGATGTACCAGGTTCCCTGGCCGATCACCGCAACCTCGCGCGGCACGGGACCAAACGGGCGCCGCTCCATGCATTTCCCTCCATCCGTGGACGGCACGTGCGCCTTAGGCGCGAACACCGCGCGCACGCAGCTGTCCGTCTTGTGATTGAACATGTCGTAGCCGCGCGGTCCGTCCTCAAGGGAGAAACGGTGGTTGGCGAGGCAGGCTGGGTTGAGCTCGCCCTTCAGGGCGTGCGTCAGCAGCCGGTCCATGTAGGCTTGTGCATGTTGTTGGGCGGTGCGCACCGTCATACCGCACCGTTTGATCGCGCATTCCGTCGTTGCTGTACCCCGCCTAAAGAACTGGATGTTGCGATCTTGCGCTTAGGCGTGCCTTCCAAAGCCCGCTGATGTGTCAAAACATGAGAATGTTGTGGCCGCCGGCTTGATCGATGTCTGCTTCGGAGACGCACACGAGGGCCATCTAGTGGCTGGAATGGGCGCAAAGCGGACCGGTGGCTATCGGGTGCCCCAGTTACGGCACCCAAACATTTGCAAAGCTTGCGATTTCGAGCACCTGAGATGTTGAATGCTGGCTGGACAAGGTTTCGAGGTGCAAGCAGACGAGGTTCTGCACGCCGCTTCCGACCAGAGCCTCCTCGACAAGGTCGTAGAGCGGGAGCCGCGGCGGTTTAGTGAGCCTTGGGTAACAGTACGGCCAGCGCCACCATCTTGCGGCCGCGGTGCCGGATGAGGCCGACGTACTGGCCTTGATGGATCTGGACCCACACCTTGCCCAGCTGCTGAAACATGCGCTTCACGTAAACCCCGGGGCAGATTGCCATTGGCGTTGCGGGATGCATCCGGCCCTGGGATCAGGACGCCCTTCTTCGTGGTGGCATAGTCGCCCGCGACCCGGACGCCCCCGAGGATCTGATAGCGGAGGTACCGGGCTTGCTGCGGCAGGACGTCGACCTCGGCGTAGGGCTCGGGCGCCCCGGGCTTCGACTTCAGGACCCCGATGCCGCGCAGCGTGAAGGGCGTCGGCCGGTCGAGGTACGACGGCATCGCCTCGACGACGTGCAACCGGGCACGCTGCGCGAGATCGTCGATGGCGTCCCCGAAGGCCTCCCGGATGTCGACGGGCGTCAGCTCGTCCGGCCCGGGTTTCTCAGTCGTGACGGTGATCTGGAGGGGCATGCCGGCAGGGTGCCTCAGGACCCTGCAACCGGCGAGCCGCGTCCGCAGAGACGACCCCCCAAATTTTCCGACGTCCCCCGATACTTCAAGTGATTGCAACGAAAATCCAAGCGGACACGGGCGGCGGATTTCGCCGGTTTTCCACACCCCGGCCAGGGCTTCATTTACCCCGATCGCACGCCGTCCTTGCCCCCGGAGTCCTGGTCTGAATCTATGTGAGGGAGACACGCAGGAGGCCGCCATGACCGACCACGCGCAGAACCTCCATGACGGCGTCGGCGGCCTCCTCGGGGCTGCCCTGCTGGCCGCTTCCGACGGCGCCCGGGCCGCCCGCGAGCAGGCGGCATGGGCCCGGGCGTACGCCGCGGCGGAGGATGCAGTCCACGCCCTTGGGCAGCGGCTCCTGCAGGCTCAGGCTCGGGAGCGTGCGCTCCTCGCGGAGCTCGCGGCCGCACGGGCTGAGGCTCAGGCGCAGCGGTCGCGCGCTTGCCGGGCCGAGGGCCAGCTCCTCGGGCTCCGTCGCCGGTCCGCGGCCTGACAGGAGACGCACAGCGGCCCCACGCGGACGCACGGGGAAAGGGTCAATCCCGCATCTTCAAAAAGAAAGGCCCGCCGGGATGACCGGCGGGCCTTTCTCATTCCAGGTTTGGGCTCAGGCGGTGCGACGAAGCCTGAGGTGCTGCGCCTGCAGGTGGGCCATCAGCGACCGCATCGCATCGTCGGCCGGCTCATCACCCTCGGGCCAGGAGTACGCGACCCCAGCGTCTTCGGACATGTCCGCCGACGGCGCGGAAATGTCCGCCTGGGATGCGGACGTGTCCGCATGCAGCGGCGGGAGCCCCGGGACCGGCTCGCCCCGCGCTATGCTCTCAGCGACGTGTGGGGGCGTCCGCGCCAGGAGATGAAGCTCGTCCTCTCCGAGCGAGGCGAGCCACACCTGGATCTCATCGGACAGGCCCCCGACGTCGACAGCCGGCCCCCCGGCAACGGCATGCCTGGCGGCGAGGACGAGGGTGACGCCCGTTTCAGACCGTACGGGGACTCCGTCGACGGTGGCGAGCCGGGGGCCCGGGGCGGTCGAGGCTTCGAGATACTCCGCCGCGGCGGAGGTGGCGGGGAGGACCGGGTCGGGCTGGCGGCCGGCGACAGCACGGAGGACCCATCGCCCCGCCCTGAAAACGAGGATCGGGGCAAGGGCGATGGCGCGAAGCGCGGTGGCGAGGACGGCAAGGAGGCGCATGGGATTTTTCCTTTGGCGGTGATGCCGTCCCCGATGATCAGGCCGCCGAGGAAAGGGACAACGTTGGGAACAGGATCGCCTCCAGCCGCGAGGGCACTTGCTTGCGATGGACCCGCAGGAGGCGCAGGGCATGGCTCGCCTGCTCCGGCGTCCACGCGTCGAGCCCAGCGAGGATGTGGCCGTCAACGGTCGTCGCGCGGCTCCAGCCGATGTCATTGCGTAGTAGCGCCCAGTCGGCGTCGTACGTCGTGATATCGATGACGGCCGCCCGGGCGGCGGCGACGATCTCCGGGTCGGTCGCGCGGACCATCTCCGGCTCATGTCGGATGGCGATGCGCTGCTCACCACGCACCACGTTTTTGTGTGCCTGCGCGGTAAGCGCCATCAGGCGCACGGCACCGGTACGGTCGAGGCCCGCGTCGTCGATCAGAGCCTGCGCTTCGTCGATGAGCGCGTTTTTCGCCCAGGTCCACCGGCGGGTGCGCAGGGACTGGCGGGCGGCCTCCCGCGCCTCTTCGATGAACGCCTGCAGTGCGGCCGCCTCACGTTCCTGACGCTCGCGGCGCTCGTCCTCGATGCGGGCGTCCTCTGCCTGCCCGCGGGCGATGACGTCGGGCAACGAATCGACGAGTTCGGCCAGCTCGTCGCGGTCGATGTCGAGGCGCTCCCAGTAGAGGACGCTGTCGCTGTAGTCCTCGATCTGGAACCCCGCCTTCCGCAGGCTCCCGGCGGCGTACTTCCACGTCTCCCGGAACTCAGGCGTGAGCGACGCCTTCGCGAGGCGCCTCTCCCCGTAGCGTGTCTGGATGACCCGGCCCTCGCGCCAGACGAGATCCGCAACGTTGGGCGGCCCCACGTACGTCGGCGGGTGCTCGAACTCGTCCGCGATTTCCATCCCCTCAGGCATCGTCTGTCTCCGCGTCTCGGCTGACCCGACGACAATATACGTCGCCACCCTCCAGGAACAACGCCCTTCTTTCACCAACGATTTCAACAACAGGCTGTTGGGGAAACCGTTGTTGAAATCGCATCCCGCCGTTGGTGAAATCAGGACCGCCCGTTTGAACAGTGTTCAAGGGGCAGAGGCCGGGACTTTATTTCGCATGCGGGCTCCATGGCCCCTGGAAATCCGAAATCGAGCGGCTAACATCTCGTATCAGCGGATTTCCGGAGACAAGCGGTGTTGGAGCTCACGGAGCAGGAAGTGCTCGCGCGCCTGCGGCGGCAGGTGGAGCAGCGAGGTTCTCAGAAAGCCTGGGCCGACGCGGCCGGCGTCACGCCTCAGTACATTCACGACGTGCTCCGCGGCCGTCGCGGCATCGGAGCGCCGGTGCTCGCGGCGCTCGGCGTCGAGCGCATCGTCCGCTACGTCGCCGTCGACGCGGGGGGCCGGACGTGAGGCTCTGCAGGATCCCCCGCGCGCGCTGCGAGCGGTACGTCAGCGCCGGCATGACGATCAGCCAGATCGCCTCGGCGGAGGGCTGGAGTGAAAGCACCATCCAAAGGCACTGCCATGGGCTGGGCATCCGCTTCCCGTCCCGCGCGGTCGTCACCCTGCCGGACATCCAGTCGATCTTGTCGGGGCGCGAGACCGCCGCGCAGGTCGCTGACAGGCGCGGCGTGACTCGCAACGCCGTCTACATGGCTGGCATCCGCGCGGGCATGCGCATCCGGCGGTCGCCGCCGTCTCAGCTCGACCTCTTCCAGTACGCCGCCTGAGATTCACGCCAGGGCGCCCGGCGAGGGGCGCCAATCCCAGCCCCGACACAGGAAGGACCACGCGATGCCCATCAAGATCAAGGACGACACGCTCGTCCGGGCTACCATCGCCCGCACTCTGCAGGCGAATGCTCCCTTCGACATCTCGCCGGACGAACATGCCAAGCGCATCGTGAAGGATCTGGCCGATCAGGAATACGAAGTTGCCCTGATCGACCACCCCGACGAGACCCCAAAGCTTGGCACGGTCGCCATCCTGACCAAGGAGGGCGAGCGCATCGTGAACGCCGTGGCGGAGGGGAATTACGACGAACTCAGCGAGGCCAATTACGCCGCGATCCTGTCGCTGAGGAATAAGGTGCTGTGGGCCGTCAAGCGCGTTGTCACCCACGACGAGGTTGACGAGGCCAAGCCCGCCGACGCCACCCAGGGCGATCCTAGTATCCTCGCCGCCGCGAGGAGCGCGACCTACGCGTCCGGGGATACCCTTCGCAAGGGCGCGGTTGTCGAGCTCCCCAGGGGCTTCGCCGTCGTCGGCACGGGCATCGGCATCGACACCCAGCACGCCATCGAGCCCTGGGCGCAGGCCATCCGCGACTGCGTGGAGGCGAGCCGTTTCCAGCACCGCGCCGCGGCGGTCCTCGGCTACGACGCGGTGTCCGAGCTCATGAGCGAGCTGCCCGCCCCGGAGGGTGAGGCGGCCTGATGCCGAACCCCCTGCTCGCCAACCTCGACAGCCTCGACGGGCCGGCCCTCAAGGCGAGGTTCCACGAGGCCCGCAAGGCGGCCGTCGCCGCCGGTGCTGTGATCGACGCGTACGCCGCCACGCGGGCGATGCAGACAGTCATGCGTAACGCCATCCGGTCGATGGCGAGCGGCATCGACGCTCACTCCACCGACACCGGTGCGGAGGCGGGCGCCCCCGTCCCGGCTCCAATGCGCCCCGTCGCGCCGCCGCGGCCCCCCGTACTGGCGACGGCTATCCGGGAGGAGTCCCCGGCCCCGAAACCCCAGAGGCCGCCGGTGATGTCGGTGGGCCCGCCCATCGACCCCGCCGACGACTGGATCCCGTTCTAACCACCCCACGAACCCCCGACACAGAAGCACTCACATGGACACGAAGCTGCCCTCCGGCACCCACATCGAGTTCCTCCCCGACAGCGACCGCATCATGAAGGCCCTCGTGCAGGAGTCCTGGAGCCTCCTGAAAGAGGGCGAGTTCCGGTCGTACCAGCGCCTGCTGAGCGACTGGCACGAGGGGGAGATTACTCTCCCCGGGAGCCCCTACCACGAGGCCGTCGGCCTGATCCGCGGCGGCGAGACATCGGCGGCCGCCATCGCCCGCGCCCTCGGCAGCGATGCGCCTGACGGAGAGGAAGGCAACGTGTGGGCCTTGTTCGACCGGCGCCACGCCACCCGGCTTCCGGTGTCGGAGATGCCTGAGTTCAAGGAGCAGGGCACGGCCTGGGAGGCCGCCGAGGATGCCAAGGGCGACGGCGAGGAGGATCCACCCACGCGGGAGCCCCTCACCGCCACGATGGGTCGGGTCGTCTTCCTCGCCAAGGTCCATGGCCGCGAGATCCTGCGCTGGACGCGAAGCGGGGCTCCTGTCCACAGCTACCGCAAGGACGGGCCAGTGTTCGACCTAGAGGCACTCGTCGAGTGGATGGACACCGTCGAGGGTAGCCTCGATGACAAGCGACGCGTCGGCCGCGGCCGCCCCCAGATCGGCGATCTCGTCGGGCCGCGCCGGCGCCTCATCGCGGCGGTCAACCGTTTCCGCGAGAAGGAGATCGAGCTCCGGGAAGGTGAAGCTGAGGCAAAGGCCGTCAAGGCGGCCGCCCTGCTCGAAGTCGCCGCGGCCGAGATCGGGTGGAGCGGCATCGAGGCCCTGACGGGGCTCATGCACCACCCCCGCGCCGGTAGGTCGTCGTGATCCGCGGCCTCCTCCGGACGACCCTCGGCTCCGTCGGCGCGTGCATCATCACCGCCGTGGCGCTCACCGCGATCATCGCGTTGGTGGCCGGTTACGCCGGCCAGCTCGCGTACGCCCTGTTCATGCTCGCCAGCGGGTCGCTGGCGTTCTCCGCGATCTTCTTCCTCGTGCTTGTCGTCGGCCATTGGACCAGCGTCCTCGAAGACGACCCTACGAAGGAAGGCGCCCATGCCGATCAGTGACAAACCGCTCCCTGAGCTGACTCCGGCAGAGGCGGCCGCCGTCCGCAAGGTCGCGAAGGCGGTGCACGAATCGCCCCTAGGGGATCTGGATGCGCTGCCGCCCGTCGGCGCCGAGCTCCGCGATCTCGCCCGGCGTATCGACGGCATGCACGACGATGAGGGGCCGGCCGATGGTTGAGGCGCAGCTATCCCTCGACCTCGTCCAGACGCTCTCCCCGGACGAGGAGACGGTCCACGCATACGTCCTCGACATCCTCCCCAAGGGGGTGCCGAGCTACGTCCGCAAGGTCTCATGGTTCTTCCGCGACCGCCGCGGCTTCACTGCGGACCTGGTGGTGTTCGATGGCGGAACGTGCCGGATCCGCGTCGAGGGCCCCCTCGGGGCGGGCTGCTACACCTGGGCCAATTTCGGGGCGGACCGCCGCCCGTTTCACTGGAACCGGCGCCGCCGCCGCTGGGAGCGCGTCACCGAGGAGGCCCTCGATGCCCAGGCGTAGCCCCATCGCGCCGGACGCGCGCGAGGCGATCCTCGATGGCTGGGCCGCCGGCAAGACGGCGCGCGAGCTCGCCGCGCAGGTAGGCACGGACGCGCGCAGGGCGTTCTGCGTCATCATGAATGCCCGGCGCCGGGGCGATCCCCGCGCCACGCTCCGCAACCCCGGCGCCGCTTGGAAGCCCGAGCCGGTCGTCTACCCGTCGTCTCAAGCGTATCTCGATGCGGCTCTGGCGAGGGTGCGGGAGCGCCAGGCGGTGTGGGAGCGGACGGAGATGGGTATCCGGATGGCGGCTATCGCGGTCCCGCCTCCTGACGAGAGGTGAACGGGACCGGGCGGATTTGAAGGAGATCTCGACCGCCAGGTTCAGGCGGCCCGAGTACGGTCATCGCGGCCTAAGTGGAGCTATGATGTGTTGCGGGAATTCGAGTTTCGGTATGACATAGCGGACAATCCGGATGTCGATTTCAATCGGCACATCACCGGCATGGCCTACGGCAAGTGTCTCGTCGAGAACATCCGCGAACCGTGGTTTTACCCGACTTACGTCAATAGCACCCTGCCAGCTGATCTGGGGAGATTCTATCGTCCCAGCTCAGGGATGACTATCCACAAGCTGGACGGGACTGAGCTCGGTGTGCTGCTGAGGATCGATCCCGTCCCCCGTGAGCGATGCTTGCTCACGTACAGATGCGTCCGCCGGCTTACGAACACGGCTTACAAGCGCTGCAGGGATCCCCTGAACGCGGCTCGTCCGTTCATTGTCATCGGAGAGGGCAACATCGTGATGCGCGCTCAGGCGACTCGGGGGCGGGCGTTGCGGGACGCGTTCATCACAATCGGGGGGGGCGCACCTCTTCATGACCCCGGCGCTTTGCCCGAGGGCGAGGATCTCGACGCCCTGGCAGGTCTCGGCTAGCCCCCCGCCCCCTCGCTGCCCTGGAGCTCCTCGGGCCAGACGTCGGAGAGCGCCATCGCATCCAGGATCTCGGGCATCGAGACGGGCCGGAAATCCCAGGCATCGACGCCGACGTCGGCGCTGCGCCGCGTGCCGGGCAGGCTCCCGTGCGTGTGCCCGTAGAGGTGGAGGGCTCCTCGCCAGATGCCCGGCCAGGCGCGCATCGCGTAGTGGCACAGGACGAGCCGGTGCGCGTCGACGGCGATCTGATGGATCCCGTCGTGCTGGCTCGCCCACGGGAGCTTGCGACCGAGCTTGGCGTCGTGGTTGCCGGCGATGAGGCGCTTCGTACCGCGCAGCCTGTCGAAGACGCCCCGGGCGTGCGGCAGGCCGCAGGCGAAGGCGAAGTCGCCAAGGTGCCAGACCTCGTCGCCGGGACGCACCACCGCGTTCCAGTTTGCGATCATCGTCTCGTCGTGGTCCTCAATGGATGCGAATGGGCGGGGGCGGGCCATGCGGGCGGACAAGAGCCCTTCGTGTCCGAAATGCGTGTCGGCGGTCAGGTACGTGGTCACGGCAGACTCCTACGCGGGAGGCTACGCGCGCGGCGTCACGCCTCCGAGAATGGGGGGATGGGCGGGACGGGCGCGGGTTTTCGCATGACGGTCTCCGGGAGGAATCTCGACCCTATCAGATGGGGATTACCGGCTCCCTGGCCGGGGTCCAGGCATTCTCGAAACCCGTGCGGAATTTTCACACCCTTTGCAGGGCGGCCGCCTCGGCGTCATACGCCTCAAGCACGGCCTTCACCCAGCGCTCGATCCCCTCGGCCTAAAGCTCCAAGCGCTGACTGTGGAGGTAGTGCTTCAGGGTTATCGCGGCGGCGAGCTCGCGTTCTTCGTCGGCGCCGCCCTTGCGAGCGTGCTTGTGGGCAAGGATGGCCGATGCGGAGCCGGCGAGCCTCTCCAGGTCGAGGAACACTGGCATCGTCCGCCTGACATCGTGAGGCGTCCACGGACGGATCCCATGGCGTGCGAACAAGTCGGCTTCGGGACGCTTCGTCTCCTTGCCCCCGCGGCCGCCCTTCGGATCGCCCTGCATTCGACCGAGGAGCTGCGTCAGGACCGTCGGGTAGACTGACTTTCCAGCGACGATGGAGGGGAACAGGTAGGGGCTGTCGGGGTCGACCGGGAACCGCGCCAGCACCGCCAGGGCCTCGGGCGGCACGGGGATGGCCTGCGGCCGGGGACGCCGTCCGCCCTTCATCTCCTCCCGCGTCCAGGTCCATATCTTCCAGCCCGGCCGCTCCGGCCAGTCCCGGGTCGTCGCCCGGAGCGTCCCCGTCAGGGCCCCGGCTCGCTGCCCAGTGAGCACCACGGCCCAAAGCGCCGCGAGGGTGCCGTTGCTAGTCTCCTTCGCCGTTCCCCCGAGGGAGCGGTGGCGTTCGGCGAGCACGAGGGTGCGGGCGAGCTCGGGGAGCGTCGGCGTGTGCTCCCGCTCGCTCGATGACCAGTCGACATGCAGCCCGTCCCGCCACCACGGGTACGGAACCTTCCCGAGGCCGGATATCACGGGCTCGCTCCGCTTGGCCCAGTCCATCGCGGCCTTGACCGCTTCGATGGTATCGGCGGCGGCGGACATCGTCCTCTCGGCCGCCACCCGGTTGCGGACCTTCAGAAGATCTTCCTGAGTCACCGCCGACGCCAGCTTCAACCCGAGGGCACCCTCGCCTGCCCGGCGAAGGTGCTTCTCGTACTGCCCGGCCCAACGCGCCCTCAACGACGGCAGCTTCCACGCCAGGTAGATCTCGATCAGGTCCCCCCACTGCCAGGGCCCCTCGCGCCGGCGATCTTCCTCGCTCCGCTCCGGGGCGATCTCCGGGAACGCGGCGTCGATAGCTTCGGCCGGGGACAGGCCACGCCGGTGCGCCTCCTGCCAGACGCGGAGGTTCGCCCGGCTGGGCACCCTGCCCTCCCGAAGCTCGACGCGCGACCGCTGCGCCGCCTCGCGCGCCGCGGCGACCGGTAGGTCCATGTCGCCGAGCCGGACGGTGCGGTGCTCCGTCTTGAGGTAGAACGCGCCGCCCGTCTTCCCCACGCGCAGCACGAGGCCGCGCTCTTGGGTGTCGGCCCATTCGTGAGCTCGTCCGTCGACGCCGGCGGCGAGCACCTTGCCCGCGCGCTTCACGATGCCGGCGTCCAGCTTCACTCGCTCGCGGGTCCATGATTGTGGAGTTGCCATCCCGGCTCCGCAGGCTGATACCAGTCCGATACCAGCCAGGGCGTCGCCCCCCTGGCAAGAGTCTCCACCACTCGAAACGGGGGGATTCCCCAGGGGATGCAGGTGCTTGGTAAACGATGGAGTCGTCAGCCGGATGCACGGAAAACCGGCGCGTCAGCCTTCCAAGCTGAATACCCGGGTTCGATTCCCGGTACCCGCTCCACCCCCCCTTCCGCCCATCGCCTCGCCCGTCTTGGATGGCGCTCGCCTTCGCGTATAGGCTGGGTCGGCGCGCGAGGAAGCCGAGGATCCGCCCATGAAGGTGTCAGCCGACCTGTGCATCGTGCCGATGGGCGTCGGCCCGTCGGTGTCGCCCTTTGTTCGCGAGATCAAGGCGATCATCGAGGCGAGCGGGCTCGATGCCACGATGCATCCGAACGGCACCAACATCGACGGCGAACTCTCCGACATCTGCGCGCTGGCCGAGAAATGCGAGGCGCGGCTCGCCGAACTCGGTGTGCAGCGGACCTTCTTCACGCTGATCTTCTCGACCCGGCGGGACAAGGTCCAGACCATGGCCGACAAACTCGCTGCCGTTTCTTAATCCCTGCGGCCCTCTGACTTTGATCGTTACGGCGTCTGCCGCGTTCACGCAGCAACGATGGTGCGGCGGGAGACGGTCATGGACCAAGCAGGCAGCCAGGACGACCGGGCCCGGAAGGTCACAATCGAACCCTACGAAGGGCCTGCCGGTGGGTGGGGCTCGGCGCGCTCGCTTCTCGAGATTCTGACGCGGGAAGGCGTGCCGATCACCGGCACGGCGCTGCTCACCAAGCAGAACAAGCCCGGCGGCTTCATGTGTACGTCCTGCGCCTGGGCGAAGCCGGCCAAGCCGCTGGCCTTCGAGTATTGCGAGAACGGCGCCAAGGCGACGGCCTGGGAACAGACCCGCCGCCGCGCGACGCCCGACCTCTTCGCCGCGCACACGGTGAGCGATCTTCTGACGTGGAGCGATTACGCCCTCGAGGAAGCCGGGCGCCTTACGCACCCTATGCGCTACGATCCGGCCACGGACCGCTACCGCCCCTGCACCTGGGAGGACGCCTATGCCGAGATCGGCCGCGAGCTGAAGGCACTCGAACCGAAATCGGTGGTGTTCTACGCCTCCGGCCGGGCCTCGCTGGAATCGAGCTACATGTGGGCGCTGCTCGCGCGGCTTTACGGCAACAACAACCTCCCCGATTCCTCGAACATGTGCCACGAGCCGACTTCGGTGGCGCTGCCGCAATCGATCGGCTCGCCGGTCGGCACGGTGCGGTTGGAGGATTTCGAGGAAACCGACCTGCTGTTCTTCTTCGGGCAGAATGTCGGCTCGAACGCGCCGCGGATGCTGCATCCGCTGCAGGACGCCCGCAAGCGCGGCGCCTCGATCATCACCTTCAACCCGCTCAAGGAGCGGGGCCTGGAGCGCTTCACCGATCCGCAATCGCCCGTGGAAATGGTGACGCGGTCCTCGACGCGGATCTCGACCCAGTACCATCAGGTGAAGGCGGGCGGGGACCTCGCCGCCATCACCGGCCTGTGCAAAGCGCTGTTCGCGGCCGACCGACACGCGCGGGCCGCCGGGAAGCCGGGGGTTCTCGATCACGCCTTCATCGCCGAGCACACGCATGGCTTGGAAGCGTTCGAGCAGTTCTGCGACGAGCAGGAATGGCCCGCGCTGGAAAAGCGCTCCGGCCTCAGCCGCACCGCTTTGGAAAGCGCCGCCGCCATCTACGCCCGCGCGAAGGCGACGATCGGCGTCTACGGCATGGGGCTGACGCAGCATCGGCGTGGCACCGAGACGGTGCGCATGCTCGCGAACCTGCTCCTGCTGCGCGGCAACATCGGCAAGCCCGGCGCCGGCATCTGCCCGGTGCGGGGCCATTCGAACGTGCAGGGCCAGCGCACGGTCGGCATCACCGAGAAGCCGGAACTGGCGCCCAACGACAAGCTGCGCGAACTCTACAATTTCGAGCCGCCGCAGGAGAAGGGCCTCAACACGGTGGAGGCCTGTGAGGGCATCCTCGACGGCAGCGTCCGCGCCTTCATCGGGCTCGGCGGCAACTTCCTGCGGGCGGTGCCGGATACGGGCGTCATGGAGCCGGCGTGGCGCAAGCAGCGCCTGACCGTGCAGATCGCGACCAAGCTCAACCGCTCCCACCTCGTGAACGGCGAGGTCGCCTACCTCCTGCCCTGCCTCGGCCGGATCGAGATCGACCGGCAGGCCACAGGGCCGCAGGCGGTGTCGATGGAGGATTCCACCGCACGCTTCCACGGCTCGAAGGGCGCCGCCGATCCGGTGAGCCCGCAACTGCGGTCCGAGCCCGCCATCATCGCCGGGATCGCCAAGGCGACCCTGCCGCCGAACCCGCGCATCGACTGGAACGCCTGGGTCGGCGACTACTCCCTGGTGCGCAAGGCCATCGAGGCGACCTATCCCACCGTCTTCCACGACCTGAACGGGCGGATGTTCGATCCGGGCGGCCTCGCCAAGCCCCTCCCCGCCCGTCAACGACGCTGGGAGACCGAGAACGGCAAGGCGAATTTCGTGGTGCCAGGCGGTTTGGAGGCCGACCCGGACCTGCCCGAGCGCGGCGGCGACGTGCTCGACCTCATCACCCTGCGGTCGAACGACCAGTTCAACACCACGATCTACGGCTACCACGACCGTTTCCGGGGCATCGACGGCACCCGCGACGTGCTGTTCATGAACCGGGCGGACATCGCCCGCCTCGGTCTGCGCGACGGGGCGAAAGCCGCCGTCGTGACCGTGAGCGACGATGGGGTGAACCGGCGGCTCGGGGGCCTGCGGGTCGTGGCCTACGACATCCCGGAGGGGAATTGCGGCGGCTACTACCCCGAGATGAACGTGCTGCTGCCCCTCTGGCATTACGATGCCCAGAGCAAGACGCCCGCCGCCAAGTCGATTGCCGTGAAGGTGATCGCCGAAGCGTGAGCGCCGCAGGCCGGAAGGCTGGCGCCCGGCGCCGGCCTCCGGCATGGATCGGCCATGAACCAAACGACACAGGTCGCGGGCGCCCCCGTGCCGGATCAACGGCTGCGCGACTTCCTCGACCGGCTGGGGCGCACCGAACCCCTCGCCGCGCCGGGGCTCGATCTTGCGCGCCTCGATTGCGGCCGGGATGCCCTGTCCTCGCAGGGTGACGACGCCCCCTGGCGCGATGCCGAGAGCGGCGGCCTCGCCCTCACGGGCGCGGACCTCTCGCGGGCGCGGCTGGACGATGCCGACCTCGGCGGCGCGAACCTGCGTCGGGCGAAACTTGCGGGGGCCGTGGGGCGCTCGGCGCGTTTCACCGGGGCGATCCTCGAAGAGGCGGACCTCACCGAGAGCGACCTCTCCGGCGCGGATTTCACCCATGTCGTCGCCGGGCAGATCAGCCTGTCGCAGGCGATGCTGGAGGATGCGCGGTTCGGCGGCGCGGCGATGCGCTTCGCCGACTTCTCCGAAGCGTTGCTCGACGGGGCCGACTTCACCCGCGCCGACCTGTGGGGCACCGACTTCACCGGGGCGGACGCCGACGACACCGTGTTCCGCGACGCGCGGCTCGACGAGGCCAAGCTCAAGGACGCGAACCTCACCCACGCGGATTTCGAAGGCGCCAGCCTGACGAAGGCGGTGCTGACGGGATCGCGGCTGCGCGGGGCCTCCTTCACCGGGGCGAAGCTCGACGGGGCCGACTTCTCCGGCACCGACCTGTCGGACACGAACCTCGTCCGCCTCAACCTCGCGACCTGCCGCCTGCGACACGCCCGGTTCTCCGGCGCGTGGCTCAACGGCACCCGGATGCATGTCGAGCAGCTGGGCGGCGCCGTGGGCGAGGAGGTGGCGGGCGACTTCGCCGCCGCGCAGGCGAGCTATCTCGCCCTCGAACAGAACTGGAAGAGCATCGGCGATCAGGACGGGGCGAGCTGGGCCTACAAGCGCGGCCGGCGGATGGGCCGCCACCATGCCGGCGCGCAGGCGAAGGCATCCTGGGCCGCGCGGAACTGGCGGGGTGTGACCCGCCACGGCTACCGCTGGATCGCCGACCGCTTCGTAGAATGGCTATGCGATTACGGCGAAAGCCTGTCCCGCATCACCCGCGCCTTCGTCCTGCTGATCGGCGTCTTCGCCGTGCTTTACGGGATGACCGGCGGGCTCATCATCCTCGAAGGGCCGGAGGCCGGGCCGACCTACAATCCCCTCGACCTGTTGAGCTACAGCGCCCTCAACATGATGACGGCGAACCCGCCGGAAATCGGCCTGAAGCCCACGGGGCGCGTCACCAACCTCCTCGTCGGCATCGAGGGCGCGGTCGGCATCATCCTGATGGGTCTGTTCGGCTTCGTCCTCGGCAACCGCCTGCGGCGGTGAGGGTCACTCGGGCGAGCCGAGGCGGTCGATCACCAGATTGAGGTCCCGGCGCAGGTTGCGGATCTCGGGCTCGCTCATTTCGAGCTGGCACATCACCGTCTCGCGCACGGTGGCAGCCTCCACCCGCAGCTCCCGGCCCTGGTCCGTCAGGCCGATCTCGACCTCGCGCTCGTCGCTCTGCCGCCGGGTGCGCCGCAGGAAGCCCGCGCTTTCGAGGCGCTTGAGCACGGGGGTGAGCGTCCCGGAATCGAGGCGCAGCCGCCGGCCGATCTCGGAGACGGTCACGCCGTCCTGCTCCCACAGGACGAGGAGCACGAGATATTGCGGGTAAGTGACGCCCAGCCGTTCGAGCAGCGGCCGATACGACTTCGTCATGCGATGCGCGGCCGCGTAAAGCGCGTAGCAAAGCTGGTTGTCGAGGCGCAGCGATTCCGTAACGGACGGATGGTCGATCGTCTCTGCCGTGTCCGCCATCGTGAACGCTCGTCCAATACTCTACGTCGGCCGTTCTGACCGGCTTCGTGCCGGCTGCATCGACAGCCTTAGCACATTGTCGGGAAATCTCATCCGTGGGCTGGACGCATGAGAGACTTCACACCGCATCGTTCCGGGGACGATGCAGATATCAGGCCTACAACGCCGCTAGGCTATCTAGGAAGCCCCGTTCGTCCTCCAGGGTGCGTAGATCGAGCAGGACTGTATCATCCTTGATGCGTCCGATGATTGGCACGGGCGCGCCGCGTAGTCTCTCGGCGAGGCGGCGGCAGCGGCCTCCCGCGCTGCGCGAGCGGCCCTCCGCCTCGGGCGTCAGGACCAGGGCGGCGCTGGGCAGGGTCTCGACCGGCAGGGCGCCGGAGCCGATCTGGCTCATCGTCTCCATGACCGCCACGCCAGCGTGGCTCCGCAGCCGCGCCGCGACCTCGGGGGCGAGGCGTTCGGCCTGCGCGGCGATGTCCGCCCGCTCCCGCGTGAGCAGCCGCAGAGTCGGCAATTCCTCGCGCAGCCGCTCTGGGTGGAGATAGAGGCGCAGCACCGCCTCCAGGGCTGCGTAGGTCATCTTGTCGACCCGCAGGGCGCGCTTCAGTGGGCTCTTGCGGATGCGGGCCAGGAGATCCTTCCGCCCGGCGACGATCCCGCATTGCACCGCGCCCAGGAGCTTGTCGCCGCTGAAGGTAACGACATCGGCCCGCGACAGGGCCGCGCTCACGGTCGGCTCCGGGGGCAGGCCGTAGGCGGCGAGGTCGATCAGGCTCCCGCTGCCCAGATCCTCGGCCAGCGGCACACCGCGCTCGCGGCACAGGGCGTGGAGCGCATCGGGATCGGGCTGCGCGGTGAAACCGCTGATGGCGTAGTTGCTCGGGTGCACCTTCATCGCAAGGCCGGTGGCGGGGCCGATCGCCTCCGCGAAGTCGCGCAGGTGCGTGCGGTTGGTGGTGCCGACCTCCCGCAGCTTGCAGCCGGCGCGGACCATCACGTCCGGCACGCGGAAGGACCCGCCGATCTCCACGAGTTCGCCGCGCGAGACCACCACCTCTTTGCGCATGGCGAGTGCGTTCAGCACCAGCAGCACGGCGGCGGCGTTGTTGTTGACGACGATGGCCGCCTCGGCCCCGGTGATCCGGCAGATCAGCCGCTCGATATGGTCGTCGCGCTCTCCCCGTTGTCCGGTGGCGAGGTCGAATTCGAGGTTCGTCGCCTGGGTCATCACCGCCGTGACGGCCTCCGCCGCCGAGCGCGGGAGCAGGGCGCGGCCGAGATTGGTGTGCAGCACCGTGCCGGTCAGGTTGAAGACCGGCCGCAGCGACGGCTGCCGCTCCGCCGCCAGCGCCTCGCCGCAGCGCGCGAGGATCGCCGCCTCGTCACCCGCCGACGTCTCGCCGGAGCGGATCCGCGCGAGGTCGCCCCTGATCGCATCCGTCAGGGCGCTGCGCCCGAAGGATCCGGCGAGCGACTGGCCGTCCGGGTGGGCGAGCAGCCGCTCGACGGAGGGGATCCGGCGCTTCTCCGGCGCGGCGACTGGGAGAACGTGCGTCATCGGGCAAGGACATAATGGGTCCGCCGGGGGACGCCAGGGTGCCGCGCCCATCGGCCACCTTTCTCCCGTTCCGATTTCCGACCAGATCGCCCTGCACACGCCAGGTTGAAACAACCGGAGGAGACCGTTCCGTGAAGAAGACCGCCCTCGCCCGAGCGTCCGCTCTCGCCCTCGTCCTCCTCGGCGCGGGCTACGACGCCGCCCATGCCGAGACGATCACCAAGAACCGCTTCGGCTGCCACGCGCAGGAGGTGACGGAGCGCCTGTTCCAGCTCGTCCAGGCGGGCGACGAGGGCGGCTTCGGCCAGCTCTTGCGAGCGAGCCTCGCCTCGGGCGAGTGCCGGAACTGGAAGACCGGTGAGGAGGTGACGATGCAGAACCGGACGATGGGCTATGCCTGCCTCCTCCCCAAGGAGGGCGGGAGCAAGTGCTACTGGACGCCGCTCAGCGCCATCGAAGGCGACAAGTGATCCGTCGACGCCTCACCTGACGCCTCGTTGAGGTGGCAGGCGGCGAAGTGCCCGCGCCCCACGGGGTCGAGCGCGGGCACCTCCGTGCGACAGCGGTCGAAGGCATACGGGCACCGGGTGTGGAAGCGGCACCCGGGCGGCGGCGCGATGGGGCTCGGGACGTCGCCCTTCAGGACGATGCGGGTCCGCGCCGCCCCCGGCTCCGGCACCGGCACGGCCGAAAGCAGCGCCTGCGTGTAGGGGTGCTTCGGCGCCGTGAACAGCTCCCGGCGCGGCCCGATCTCGACGATCTTGCCGAGATACATCACCGCCACCCGGTGGGTCATGTGCTCCACGATGGCGAGGTCGTGCGAGATGAACAGCAGGGCGAGGTTGAGCTCGCGCTGCAGGTCGCCGAGCAGGTTGACGATCTGCGCCTTCACCGAGACGTCGAGCGCCGAAACCGCCTCGTCGCAGATGATGAGGTCCGGCTCGGCCGCCAGCGCGCGGGCGATCCCGATGCGCTGCCGCTGGCCGCCCGAGAACTCGTGCGGGTAGCGCCCCAGCGCCTCGCGCGGCAGGCCAACCCGCTCCATAAGGGCCGCGAGGCGGCTTTCCATGTCCGCCCTGTTCCGGGCGAGGCCGAAATTGCGGATCGGTTCGGAGAGGATCGCCCGCACCCGCATGCGCGGGTTGAGGGACGAGAACGGGTCCTGGAACACCATCTGGATGCGGCGGCGCAGGGGGCGCAGCGCCCCGTCTGACATCTCGTCGATCCGCGTGCCGCCGAGGACGACCTGCCCCGCCGTCGGCCGGTAGAGGCGCATCAGCGCCTTGGCGACAGTGGACTTGCCGCAGCCGGATTCCCCCACGAGCGACAGAGTCTCGCCCCGCGCCACGGTGAAGGACAGGCCGTCCACCGCCTTGAGCACCTTCTTGTCGCGGCCGAACAGGCCGCCGCCGAGGGCGAAATGCTTCTTGAGGTCGTTGACCTCCAGTAGGGTCTGAGGGGTGCCGCTCATGCCGCGAGCGCGTCCTTCGGCGCGAAATGACAGGCGGCGAGATGCGCCGGCCCCTTGCGTTCGAGGGCGGGAGCCGCCTTCCGGCAGATCTCCGCGACCTGCGGGCAGCGCCCGGCGAAGACGCAGCCCTCGATGCGGGTCTTCAGGCTCGGCACCATGCCGGGGATCTCGGCGAGACGCCCGGTCTCGCCGTGCTCGGCGGAGCCAAGGCGGGGCACCGCCCCCATCAGGCCGCGTGTGTAGGGATGGCGCGGATTACGGAACAGATCCGTTACCGCCGCCTCCTCGACCTTGCGGCCCGCATACATGACGACCACCCGGTCAGCGACCTCGGCCACCACGCCGAGATCGTGGGTGATGAGCATGATCGCCGCGCCGACCCGGCGCTTCAGGTCCCGCATCAGGTCGAGGATCTGCGCCTGGATCGTCACGTCGAGGGCCGTGGTCGGCTCGTCGGCGATCAGGAGCTTCGGCGAGCAAGCGAGCGCGATGGCGATCATCACCCGCTGGCGCATGCCGCCGGAGAGCTGGTGCGGATATTCCCGCACCCGCCGCTTCGGCTCCGGGATGCCGACCAGCGTCAGCATCTCAATCGCCCGCTCCTCCGCCTGCGCCCGGCTGAGGCCCTGGTGCAGGCGAAGCGTCTCGCCGATCTGCCGCCCGACGGTGAGGACGGGGTTCAGGCTCGTCATCGGTTCCTGAAAGATCACGCTGATGTCGTTGCCGCGGATCTTGCGCATCTCCTTGTCGGAGAGGTCGAGCAGGTTCGTGCCCTGGAAGCGGATCGCCCCCGCGATGGCTGCCGGAGGCTCCGGCAGGAGCCGCAGGATGGACATGGAAGTCACGGACTTGCCGCAGCCGGATTCGCCCACGATGGCCAGCGTCTCGCCCGCGCCGATGGCGAAGGACACGCCGTCCACCGCCCGGTTCACCCCCTCGGGGGTGCGGAAATGGACCTGAAGGTTCTCGATGGAGAGGAGCGGTGCCTCGTTCATGCGCTGCACCTCACACTTCCTTGGCCATGCGGGGGTCGAGGGCATCGCGCAGCCCGTCGCCGACGAGGTTCACCGCCAGGACGGTGAGGGACAGGGCGATGGCCGGGAACAGGATGATGTAGAACTTCACCTGCCAGAGGGCCCGGCCCTCGGCCATGATGTTCCCCCAGGTCGGCACCGAGGGCGGCACGCCCGCGCCGATGAAGGAGAGGATCGCCTCCGTGATCATCGCCGAGGCGCAGATGTAGGTCGCCTGCACCGTCATCGGCGCCAGGGTGTTGGGCAGGATGTGCCGCCAGATGATCGCCGGCATCCGCGTGCCGGTCGTCACCGCCGCCTCGACATAGGGCTGCTCGCGCAGGGACAGCACCACGCCGCGCACGAGGCGGGCGACGCGGGGGATCTCCGCGATGGTGATGGCGATGATGACGTTCTGCACCGAGCCCCGCGTCAGCGCCATGAGGGCGATGGCGAGCAGGATCGGCGGGATCGACATCATGCCGTCCACGATGCGCATGACGATGCCGTCGAGCCAGCGCACCATCCCCGAGACGAGGCCGATGGCGAGCCCGCCGATGGAGGCCAACACTGCCACCGAGAAGCCCACGAGCAGCGAGACCCGCGCCCCGTAGATGACGCGAGAGTAGATGTCGCGCCCGAGCATGTCGGTGCCGAACCAGTATTGCGCCGAGGGCAGCCGCGTGCGCTTGGCCGGGGCGAGCGCGGTCGGATCGACCGTGCCGAGCCACGGCGCCAGCAGCGAGGCGACGAGGATGACGGTGAGGATGACCCCACCCGCCACCACGGTCGGGTAGCGGCGGACGAACCGCCAGACCGGGCCTCGCGCCTTGCGCGGGGGGATGACGTCGGGGAGCGGAGCGGCCACGGCCGGAGCGGCGGCGTCCATGTGGGGAACGATCGTCGCGCTCAATAGCGGATCCTCGGATCGAGTATCGTATAGAACAGGTCGATGGCGAGATTGACCAGCACGTAGATGAAGCTGAACAGCAGCACGACGCCCTGGATGACCGGGTAATCGCGCCGCAGGATCGCATCCACCGTCAGCCGCCCGAGGCCGGGGATGGCGAAGACGGTCTCCGTCACCACCGCACCGCCGATGAGCAGGGCGATGCCGATGCCGATCACGGTGACGATGGGCACCGCCGCGTTCTTCAGGGCGTGGACGAACAGCACGTTGTGCTGGGCGAGGCCCTTTGCGCGGGCGGTGCGCACGTAATCCTGGCTCAGCACGTCGAGCATGGTCGCCCGTGTTACCCGCGCGATGAGGGCGATGTAGACGAGGCCGAGCGTCACCGAGGGCAGGATCAGGTTCGAGAGCCAGGGCCACAGACCCTGAGACAGGGGCGTGTAGCCCTGCACCGGCAACCAATTGAGCTGCAGGGCGAAGACGTAGGCCAGGATGTAGCCCACCACGAAGACCGGCACCGAGAAGCCGGCCACCGCGAGGCCCATCACCATCCGGTCGATGAGGCTGCCCGCCTTCCAGGCCGCCAGCACGCCGAGCGGCACCGCCACGACGATGGCGAAGACGAGCGTGACGCACATCAGCGAGACCGTGGGCTCGACCCGCTGCCCGATCATGGTCGTGACGGGCAGGTTGGTGAAGATCGAGATCCCGAGATCCCCGTGGAGGATCCGCCACGCCCACTCGCCGAAGCGGACGAGGAAGGGCCGGTCGAGGCCGAGCGAGGCGCGGATGCGCTCGATATCCGCAGGCGTCGCCTGATCGCCCGCGATGATGGCGGCCGGGTCGCCGGGGGAGAGGTAGAGGAGGCTGAAGACGAACAGCCCCACCACCGCCATCACCGGAATCGTGGCGAGGATCCGCCTGCTGATATAGCCGAGCATCGGAACCTCAGGCCTTCGAGACGCCCCAGACGAAGGGGAGCGGCCCCTTCACGATGCCTTCGACGTTCTTGCGCCACGCCTGGTAGCCGAGGAAGAAGCCTGTCGGCGCGTAGACCACGCCGTCGAGGGCGGCGGCGTTGGTCTTGTCGATGGCCGCCTTCTCGGACGCCTCGTCCGGCGCATCGAACCATTCGGCGATGCCCGATTCCACAGCCGGGACGGTCGGCCAGCCGAACCACGCCTTGTCGCCGTTGGCCCGCACCGCCGGGTAGCCCGCCGGGTTGATGGCGTCCGCGCCCGCGTGCCACGTGTGGAACATGTTCCAGCCGCCCTGCGCGATGGGCGCCTTGGAGGCGCGGCGGGTGCCCACCGTGCCCCAATCGGTGGCGACGAAATCGACGTTGAAGCCGATCTGCTTCAGGAGGTCGGCGGTGATGTCGCCCTGCGCCTTGGTGATTGGCTGATCCTGCGCCACGATGCAGACCACCTTCTCGCCCTTGTAGCCCGCCTCCTTGAGCATCTTCTTGGCGGTCTCGATGTCGCCCTTGCCGACCTTCGCGCCGCCGGCCTCGCTGTAGAGGGGCGTGCCGGGGGTGAAGAAGCCCGGCAGCGGCTTCCACAGGGCCTCGTCGTCACCGACGATGGCGCGCATGTAATCCTCCTGGTTCATGCCCACGAGGACGGCCTGCCGGATCTTCGGATTGTCGAAGGGCGGGAGCAGATGGTTCATCCGGAACGAGCCGACATTGCCCAGCGGGTCGGCGATGTCGACGCGGATGTCCTTGTTCTTGCGCAGGAGCGGGACGAGGTCGGGGATCGGGTTCTCCCACCAATCGACCTCACCGTTCTGCAGCGCCGCCGAGGCGGTGGCGGCGTCGGGCATGATGACCCACTCCACCCGGTCGATCAGCATCCGCTTGCCGCCCGCGAGCCACGAGGCCGGCTCGTCGCGGGGCTTGTAGTCCTTGAAGGTCTCGAAGGCGGCGCGTGCGCCGGGCACCCATTCGTTCTTCAGGAACTTCATCGGCCCGGAGCCGACATATTCGGTGATCTGCGTGAACGGGTCGGTCTTGGCGATCCGCTCCGGCATGATGAAGGCGCCGGGGACGTTGGTCTTGCCGAGGGCGAAGAGCAGCTTCGGGAAGGGCTTCCGCAGGCGCCAGCGGAAGGTGTTGTCGTCCACGGCCGCCAGTTCGTCCTGGATGGCCTTGATCATCACGCCGATCGGATCGCGCGCCATCCAGCGGTTGAGGCTCGCCACCACGTCCTTGGCGAGGACTGGCTCGCCGTCGTGGAATTTCAGGCCGGGGCGGAGCTTGAAGGTCCAGGTGAGGCCGTCGGGGCTCATCTCCTCCGAGCCGACCATCTGCCGCTGCGGCTTCAGGTTGGCATCGACGCCGTAGAGCATGTCCCAGACCATCGCGCCGGCATTCCGCACCACGTACTGGGTGCCCCAGACCGGATCGAAGTTGGCGAGGTTGGATTGCGGCACGAAGCGCAGGACCTTGGCGTTCTGCGCCAGCGCCGGGGTGGCGAGACGGGGAGCCGCGAGGCCGGCGGCGCCGAGGGCGGCGGAAGTCTTCAGGAAGGTCCTGCGGTCCATCATCGTCTCCAAGCCGGGGCTGGCCGCCCCATCGAGCAGCCCCCGGAGGGCATCAATCGTTCGTTGGACTCGCGCGGCACACGGTGCCGGGATGGCCGGCGCTCGAAGGCAAGCCCGCATCCGCGCGATGATCGGTGAGACGCCGGGATCACCGGGCTCGGACGGGATCGTTGCAAGCGCTGGGCCACCCTCGCCGTACTCTCCATCCGCATGACCAACGTATGAGCAGCTTATTATCTGTGCAGCCGGCGTCCAGTTAGGTTCGCAAATTGCCGTTGGAGAGAATAAATTTCTCCCGCAGGCCGGTTCGGCACGGGCGTTGCCTCAGCGGAAGGCACGATATCCAAAATTCGAGAGGGGCTCGATGAAGCGACGCACGGTGATCACGGGTGCCGGCGCCATGCTGGCAGGCGCCATCGCACGCCCCGCCCTGGTGCGGGCGGCCAGCGCCTCCACCCTCCGCTTCGTACCCTATGCCGACCTGGCGCTGCTCGATCCGATCATCACCACGAACTACGTCACGCGCACGCACGCGCTGATGGTGTTCGACACCCTGTACGGCCTCGATTCGTCCTATCGCGCGCAGCCGCAGATGGTGGCGGGCCACAGCGTCGAGGATGGCGGCCTCACCTGGCGGCTCACCCTACGCGACGGGCTGCTCTTCCACGACGGCACTCCCGTTCTCGCCCGCGACGCGGTGGCGAGCCTGAAGCGCTGGGGCCAGCGCGATTCGTTCGGCAGCGCGCTGTTCGCGGCGGTGAACGAACTCACCGCCCCCACCGACAAGGAGTTGCTGTTCCGGCTGAAACGCCCCTTCCCGCTCCTGCCGGAGGCGCTGGCGAAGCCGGTCTCTTACGTGCCGGTCATCATGCCCGAGCGGCTGGCCGCCGTGCCGCCGACCCAGGCCGTCACCGAGATGATCGGCAGCGGCCCCTTCCGCTACGTGGCGCAGGAACGGGTACCAGGCTCCCTCAACGTCTACCGCCGCTTCGAGGGCTACAAACCCCGCGAAGGCGGCACGGCGAGTTTCACCGCCGGCCCGAAGATCGCGCGGTTCGACCGGATCGAATGGCGCACCATTCCCGATGGCTCGACCGCCGCCGGCGCCCTGCGCTCGGGCGAGATCGACTGGTGGGAGCAGCCGCTCGTGGACCTCGTGCCCGCTCTGTCGCGGCAATCGGACATCAAGGTCGCGCTCATCGAGAGCGCAGGCTTGATCGGGCAGATCCGCCTGAACCACACGCAGCCGCCCTTCGACAATCCGGCCATCAGCCACGCGGTGCTGACGGCGGTGGACCAGGGTGAGATGATGGATGCGGTGGCCGGGACCGACCCCGCCATCCGCCGTGGCCCCTGCGGGATCTTCACCCCAGGCGGCCCGATGGCCTCGGATGCCGGCATGAAGGCCCTGACCGGGCCCCGCGACCTCGCCGCCTCGAAGCGCGCTTTGGAAGCGGCCGGCTACAAGGGCGAGAAGGTGGTGCTGCTCGCTGGCACCGACGTGCCGCGCATCTCCGCGATCTGCGAGGTGATGGGCGATGTCTGCCGAAAGCTTGGGCTGAATCTCGATTACGTCGCCACCGATTGGGGCACGGTGAACCAGCGCATCCTGAACGCGAAGCCCATCGACCAGGGCGGCTGGTCGATGTTCGGGGTCTTCTCGGGTGGGCTCGACCAACTCTCGCCGGCCTACCACCTCGCCGCGCGGGGGAACGGCCGCTCGGGCATCCCGAGTTGGCTGACGGACGCGCCCATCGAGGACCTGCGCAACCAATGGTTCCAGGCACCGGACCTGCCCGCGCAGCAGGCGCTCGCGGCCCAGATTCAGGCACGGGCGCTGGAGGTCGGCGCCTATCTCCCCTGCGGGCAGTACTTCCAGCCCTCGGCCTATCGCAGCGACCTCGAGAACATGCTCACCGGGCTGCCACTGTTCTGGAATGTGAGCCGCGCCGGCTAGAACCAAATCCCCTCCGGCGGATTGCCCCAGCCGGAGGATGACATGGCCGATCTGTCCCAAGAGCCGAAGCACGTGAACGTCGCGGATCCGAGCGCCGCCGCCTACTGGGCGCGGCGCTTTCAGGTGCCCGTCGAGGCGGTGATCGCCGCCGTCCGCAAGGTCGGCGACGATCCGTCCGCTGTCGCCGCCCATCTCGGCCTGCCATGGCCCTACGAGGGCAGCGGCATCGTGTAGACGGGAGACCTGATCGTGCGGATCACCACCCCCCTGGCGGCGACGGCCCTCTTCACCGTCCTGATCGCGCCCTCGCCGGCCTGGGCCTGGGGCGTGCCGGGCTGCATCAACCTCCCGGAATACGAGCGGGCCCTGGGCGCCCTCGAAGGGATGCCGGGGCCCTGCAACATGAGTGTCGAGGAGGCACGCCGCATCGTCGCCGCCCAGGGCAACCGGCCGGGGGGCCTGCTCGGCCGGATCATCGGCGGATCGCCCCCGCCCGTCGCCGATCCGTATTCTCCGGAGCGCGAGCGTGGCCATCGCAACAATGCCGTGAATCGGTGATATCTGCCCCGTGATCGCCGTACACGAGGGGTGATAGGGGAAACGCGATGCTGATGACCGTGGTGTACGTCATTGCCGTGCTGACGGCGTTGGACATGTCGGGCGTGGCGTTCCGCTGGGCCACGAACAAGCTGTCCCGGTAACGGCGCGATCACTCCAAAGCGACTGAAGGCGGTGACGATACCTTCACGACTGACGTGTTACCGTCACGCATGAACAGCATCGCCGCCCAAGTCGTCCAGATGCAGGCCGGAAGCTTCGCGCAGTCCGTCGGGACAGCGGTGGCGCGGCAGCAGATCGACGCACAGAAATCCGTCGCGGACATGGTGGCCCAGACGGCCAATGCGGCCTCTCCCCCGGCTCCCCCCGGCCAGGGCCAGCTTCTGGACATCCGTGCCTGAGCGCGAAGCCGTTTCTCAGGTCTTATCCCGGCCGCAGCCACCGTCCGCCGCATAGGCGTTGATGATCCCTGGCAGTAGCCCGGGAAAGCGCGCCTCGATCTCCTCCCAGCGGGAATGATTGCGCACCTCGACGCCGTGCCGCTCGCTACGGATCAAGCCTGCCTCGCGCAGAACCTTGAAGTGGTTGGACAGCGAGGATTTCGGGATCACCCGGTCCCCGACCGCCGCCACGGCGGAACAGGCCTCGACACAGCCCGCCTGCATGATCTTGGCGAAGATCGCCGCCCGGCTCGGATCGGCGAGGGCGTGCAGGATCGCGTCCGGTCGCACGTCCTCGATGGCGGGGTGAAGCAGTGGTCTCATCTTTCAGCCATATGGGGTCTTGAACTACGGTCCGTTAGTTCCAAATTTCCGAACTATGGGACGATGACCGCGACATCGCGGCTGCCCCCTGTCGGAGTTAGCACACATGTCGAAGCTTGAGGGCAAGGTCGCCGTCGTGACCGGAGCATCGAAGGGCATCGGTGCGGGAATCGCCAAGGCGCTGGCGAAAGAAGGTTCCGCCGTCGTGGTGAACTACGCCTCCAGCCGGGAGGGCGCCGACGCCGTGGTGGCAGCCATCGCCTCCGCCGGCGGCCGTGCCGTGGCGGTGCGGGGGGACGTGTCGAAGGCGTCCGAGGCGCAGGGGGTGATCGATGCGGCGGTGAAGGAGTTCGGCCGGCTCGACGTGCTGGTCAACAATTCCGGCATCTACGAATTCGCGGCGATCGAGGACGTGACCGAAGCGCATTACCGCCGGCAGTTCGACATCAACGTCCTCGGCATGCTGCTGACGACCCAGGCGGCCGTAAAGCATCTCGGCGAAGGCGGCAGCATCGTGAACATCTCCTCGGCGATCACGCACGTGAACACGCCGAGCGCGGCGGCCTATGCCGGCACCAAGGGCGCGGTGAATGCCATCTCGGGCGTGCTCGCCAATGAACTGGCCCCGCGCAAGATCCGCGTGAACATGGTGAGCCCCGGCTTCGTCGTCACCGAGGGTACGCACACGGCCGGCGTCGTCGGGTCCGACATGGAGACCGGCCTCGTCGCGATGACGCCCCTCGGCCGCGCCGGCCACCCCGACGACATCGCGGGGGTCGTGACGTTCCTCGCCTCCGACGATGCCCGCTGGCTCACCGGGGAGAACATCACCGCCAGCGGCGGCATCCGCTGACGCGGGAGGCTGCCCCGCCTCAGGCGGTGGTGGACAGCCAATCGCAGAACGCCCGGACGGCGGCGTGCTCGGCGCGCGCCTCCGGGATGTAGGTGTGGTAGCTCCGCGCCGGCAGCGCGGGGCCCGCGAAAGGCAGCATCAGCCGGCCCGCCGCCACGTCGTCCGCGATCAAGCGTTCCGGGCCCATCGCCACGCCCAGCCCGTCGAGCGCCGCTTGGAGCGTCAGGTAGAAGTGCTCCAGCGTCACCGAGGCCTGCGGTTGGAGGTTCGGCACGCCGGCCGCCTGCAGCCATTGCGGCCAGACCTCGGTCAGCGTCGCCGCGTGCAGGAGTGTGTGCCTCGTCAGATCCCGGGGCTCCTCCAGCGGCCCATGCTGCCGCAGCGCGGGGCTGCACACGGGGATGCGCCGTTCGGTGAGGAATTGCCGCCCGACGAAACCCGGCCGCGTCTCGGGGCCGCCCCGGATGGCGACATCGAACGGCTCGATGATGTGCGCGAGCGGGACGTTCGAGGTCGTCAGCCGGATCTCGATTAGCGGATTCGCGCGCTGAAAGGCCGACAGACGGGGGATGAGCCAGCGCAGGGTGAAGGTGGCCAGCGCGTTCACGTGCAGCACATGCGATTGGCTGCGCTCCATCTGGCGGGCGGTCGCGAGGGCCATCCGGTCGAGGGCCGCGCCGATCTCCAGGAGATAGCCGCGCCCCGCCTCCGTGAGGACGACGCGCCGGTTGTGCCGCTCGAACAGGAGGATGCCGAGCCACGCCTCCAGCGTCTGGATGTGCCGGCTGACCGCGCCGTGGGTCACGCGCAGCTCTTCCGCCGCCAGCGTGAAGCTTCCATGGCGACCGGCCGCCTCGAAGGCCTTCAGCGCGTTAAGCGGCGGCAGGCGGCGATGCATGCGTCAGCTTTCCTCACGTGAGCGTCAGCATAAGGCGTTTGTCGGGCCCTGAGGAGATGGGCATCCTCGCGGGCATGATCACCGACAGCCGGACACTGCCCTCCGCTCGGAGCGAGCAAGCCGACGCCGCAGCGGATGGGCGGCGCTCCCTCGTCGTCGTCGGCGTGAACCACGCCCTCCACGATGGCTACACCGACATGATCTACGTGCTGCTGCCGGTCTGGCAGGCGGAGTTCGGGCTCGGGTACGTCGCCCTCGCGGTGCTGCGTTCCCTCTATGTCGGGGCGCTGGCCGGGCTGCAGATGCCGTCCGCCGCGCTCGCGGACCGGTTCGGCGTGCGAACGGTGCTTGCCCTCGGCACGCTGCTCGGTGCCGGCGGCTATGCCCTGGCGGGCGCCTCCGGCGGATTGATCGGCCTGTGCTGCGCCCTCGCCCTCTCCGGCGCCGGCAGCAGCACGCAGCATCCGCTCGCCTCCTCCGTCATCGCCCGCGCCTACGGCGCGGCGGCACGCGGGCCGTTGGGCACCTACAATTTCACGGGCGATCTCGGGAAGGCGGCGCTGCCGCCCCTCGTCGGCTTCCTGTTGGTCCGCACCGATTGGCGGCCGGTCCTGTGGCTCGTCGCTGGCGCCGGCTTGGTCGTCGCAGTTGTCGTCGCCTGCCTGCTCCCGCGTGAGCCGGCTTCGCGCGTCACCGCGTCCGCGAAGACGGCCTCCCCCGTCCCGACCCGTGCGTCCGATCCGACGGGCTTCCGCCTCCTCGTGGCCATCGGGATGCTCGACAACGCCGCGCGCCCGGCCTTCCTCATCTACCTGCCGTTCCTGCTTCAGGCGAAGGGGGCGGGGCTGTCCCTGGTCGGCATCGCCTTCGCACTCGTCGCCATCGGCGGTGCCCTGGGCAAGGCCGTGTTCGGGCGTCTGGGCGAGCGGTTCGGCGTGACGCGCAGCGTGATCCTCACGGAGGCCGGCACGGCGGTGGCGATCCTCGCCGTCGTCCTCCTGCCCCTCGCTCCGGCGCTCGCGGTGCTGCCGCTGCTCGGGCTGATGCTGAACGGCACGTCGTCCGTGCTCTACGGGACGGTGCCGGATCTGGCGCCTGCAGGTCAGGTCGAGCGCGCCTTCGCGATCTTCTACACCTGGACGCTGGGCGGGAGCGCCTTGGCGACGCCGTTGCTCTACGGCCCGTTGGGCGACATCGTCGGGCCGGGCTGGGCCGCGATGGCCGCCGCCGCAACGGCCGCGATGGTCGTTCCGCTGATGCTTTGCCTCTCCCCTCGCCTCACGGACCCCTCAACGCAGGAAACGCCATGACCAGCCGAACCGGGCAATGCCATTGCGGCGCGGTGAAGTTCGAGGTGACACTCGCCGAGGGATTCAGCACCATCCGCCGCTGCACCTGCTCCTATTGCCGGATGCGCGGCGCGGTCGTTGCCTCGGCGGCGATGGGAAGCATCCGCTTCACGCGGGGTGAGGAGTCGCTGACCAGCTACCGGTTCAACACTGGAACGGCGCAGCATTTCTTCTGCTCACGCTGCGGGATCTACACGCACCACCAGCGCCGATCGAACCCACACCTGTACGGCGTGAACGTCGCCTGCCTCGATGGCGTCAGCCCGTTCGATTTCGCGGAGGTTCCGGTGGTGGATGGCGTCAATCACCCGAGCGACACCGGGCAGGCGACCCGACGTGTCGGCACGCTGCGCTTCGATCCGGCTGTCGAAGAGAGATGAGGGGAAAAGGTGGGCCCCAGGGCCGAAGCCCTGGGTTCTGTTTCTACGGCTGCCCTGCCGCAAGATGCTTACGCCGCGAGGCGGGCATCCATGACAACGTTATCGTTGGCATTTAGAGTTTTGGTCAGGTGCCCGGAACAGGGGTTGCCTGCGCCAGACCGGTCGAGTCCTTACCGAAAGTCGCATCTTATCCTGCCGAAACAGGGTAGAACTCGCGATCCCTTTACCGTCCAGTCGATCCTGTTTCGCCCCCAGCAGAAGCACCCTGGCAGCGAGCGGCCCGCAATGTCGGACGCTCGCTCTACCCCCTCCGATAGCTGGGGCAGGATGCTTATGGTGGAGGCGCCGGGTACCGCCCCCGGGTCCTGAAACGTTATTACGAACCGGTCGTCAACCTCACCGCCAATATAAGCGCTGTGAGGCCGTGGGTCCATTCCCCAAGCAAGAATTTGAGCGAAGCCAGCGCAGCTACGAGGCGGCGTCGATGGCGAACTCCATCCCGCGTCCGGGGCCCTGATCGCTATAATCCGCGAGCCTGAGGCCGCGCTCGGCTAGCGTCTCCTCGACGATCGCGCGCTCCTTGCGGATCATCAGTCCGACGGCTTGCGGCGTGAGGCGCGGATTGACGGCCTTCAGGCGGTCGACGCCGATGGCGGACGGCGTGCCATCCCCCTCCGCGAGACGCGCGAGGGCCAAGCCTAGATCCCGCGCCTTCGTTTCCGACGCCGACCGTCGTGCGAATGCCATGGCTCAAACCTCGGCGGAGTGTTGCAGCGCGCGCGAATCGGAGGTCAGCGGGAAGTAAGGCTGGCTGACAAGGATGGTGGGCGGTGACGGGCTCGAACCGCCGACCCTCTCCGTGTAAACGGGATGGGTGCACCCCGCAAGAGGGTTCAGGAGGCGTCAAGTCGTTGTTTTTGTTGACCGACCCTCTCTGTGATAACGTCATGGAATCGCACGGGGGTGCAATTTCGCTCGCCGTTTGCACCCCGTATGCACCCCGAGATTCCGTGAGAGGGTCGCCTAAATGCCCCGTCGCGCCGACCGCGAGAACGTCGTCTCCCTGAGCCGGAAAGTCCTCCCCCGGCTTGTTCTCGAACCTCACCAGGGCGAGCGGGTGTGGTGGGACGCGGACCTTGCGGGATTCGGCTACAGGCTTCGCGGCGACCGCGCGACCTATGTGATCCGTCCCCCGCGTATCGGAGGAAAGTCGAGCCTTTTCACGATCGGCGCTGCCGATGTTCTCGATGTGAACGCCGCCAGGAATGCCGCACGGGAGCGTTTGGCCGAGGTGATGAACGGGCATGACATCCGCGCCCCTCGCCGCCAGGAACGGGTCGAAAGCCCCGCCTCTGCCCCCGCTGTGCTCAACCTCGGTGAAGTGCTGACGGACTACGTGCGTGATGCGGAAACTCGGATGCGGCCCAAGTCACTGGCCAACCTCTCCACGCATGTTCGCGTCCATTTTGCCGCACTTCGTGACAAGCCGCTCGTCGGACTGACTCGTGCCGAGGTCGCCGCAACGATCCGGGCCGTCACAGAATCTTCGGGTCCTCAGGCTGCACTCCGCGCTCGCCGCACCCTGGCGACGATCTATGCGTGGGCCATTGGCGAAGGGCTGGCCGAATTCTCCCCTGTTGCAGGAACCAACGCACCGGCCAGGGATGTGCGCCGAGACCGGGTTCTGACACCCGATGAACTAGTGGCGGTTTGGCGTGCCTGCCCGGCCGATGGGGACTTCAATCGGATTGTCCGGCTCCTCATCCTCACGGGGCAGCGGCGTGACGAGGTTGCCGGTATGCGTTGGGACGAGATCGATCTCGACGCGGCGACGTGGCGAATCCCCGGCACCCGCACCAAGAACAAGCGGAATCACACGGTTCACCTGAGCCACCCTGCCCTGGATATCTTGGGAGGGATCGGACGAACCGAGGAGCGGCCGTTCGCGTTCGGCTCCGGCGAGGGTCCGTTCTCAGGGTTCTCCCGTTCCAAGGCGCGTCTCGACGGGCAGCTCGCGCACATCCGGGAGCCCTGGCGTCTCCACGATCTTCGCCGTTCTGCCTGCACGGGCATGGCCGATATCGGCGTTCTCCCGCACGTGATCGAACACGTTGTGAATCATCTCTCCGGCTATCGCGCCGGTATCGTGGGGATCTACCAGCGCCAGGAGTACCGGGTCGAAACCCGCGACGCGCTGGACCGGTGGGGCGCCCATGTCCTCGCCCTCGCCGGTGTGTAAGGATGTCGCACTATCGCCGATCCATTTCGATGCATGCAATGGAAGCGATGCCTGCTACAGAGCGCACCGACCTGGACATAACCCAGAAATCATACAGATCTTGCATTGGTCGAAACGCGCAAGATACCCGCGAACATTGACGCGGACATGAAGCAAGATGATGTTCCTCGCACTCAATAGCGAGGACATGATGAATCACAGCCCGCCCCGGACTCTTCTTACTGCGAGGGACGCCGCACGCGCCCTCTCGGTCAGCCGCTCCACCCTGGAAAGGATGGTCGCCGCCGGCAAGCTCCCGCCGCCGGTTCGCATTTCTGACCGTCGTATCGGCTTCCGCGTCGCCGACATCGAAGCCTTTGGCGCCCCGGCGACTCCGCGCTCTCACCGTGGCGGGAGGGTCTGACCATGGCGAACGAGGTGACCTTCGATTCGGTTTTCGAACTCATCGCGGCTGCCGTCGATGACGCGCGTGGTGACTCCCTCGTCGGCGGAATGAGGATTCGCGAAGCTCTTGCCGCTGACCCTGCCTTCCGCGCTGCGGTCGCCGCCGCGCTTGTCGATGACGCGGTGATGCGCATCGCCGAAGATATCGAGCGTGATCTTTATCCGAGGAAACGCGCGGTCGCCTTCTGATCGCAATCTGAAACGGCGCCGAGGGCTGCACTCCCCCGACGCCGCCCTGGCCGCGCACAAGCGCCGCCGCACCCGCATTCCGAGAAAATGCCGATGACTTCGAAGCGTACCACCGCGCCCGCGTTGACGCACCCTTCCCCTATGCCTGCCATCGCCCCGGATCACGAGACCGGCCCGACGATGAGCACGGTGGAAATCGCTGAGAGGACGGGCAAGCTGCACAAGAATGTCCTCCGCGACTGCCGAAGGATGCTGAAGGCCCTCGATCTCGATGCGCTCACTTTTGAGCGCACCTACACGAACGATGCCGGTGCCGCCGCAACCTGTTACATCCTCCCCGAGCGCGAAATTCTGATCCTGACTTCGGGATATTCCATCGCCCTCCGCGCCAAGGTGGTTGATCGCCTCCGCGAGCTGGAAGCCGCGTCTCGTCCTGCCCCTGCGATCCCCGCCACTTATGCCGACGCGCTACGCCTCGCCGCCGAACAGGCTGAAACGGTTGAGCGACAGGCCGCCCTCATTGAGTCGCAGCGCCCTGCCGTCGCTGTCGTGGCGCGAATCACCGCGTCGTCGGCCTCCCTGTCGATTACGGAAGCTGCCAAGGCGATGAAGTTGCAGCCGAAGCGCCTCTTCGGCGTCCTGGCCGAGAGAGGAATGATCTTTCGCAGGGGCGTCAATGGGCGCTGGCAGGCCAGCCAACGCGCGCTCGAACAGGGCATTCTGGAACACGACTCCTTTCCGGTCGCCACGTCTGCCGGTCCCGCTGAGGCGTACTCGGTCAAGGTCACGACCAAGGGCTTTGCGCGGATCACTGCGATGCTTGCCGGAGTTCAGCTCGACCTTGGCATTGAGGGGGCGCGAGATGATCTTGCCTAGCTTCCTCACCCTCACGTCCGCCGAGACCGCCGCGCTCGCCAACTGCACCATCACCGGATCGGAACTCTACGCCGCAGTGGATCGATACCGCAGACAGGCGCGGGCTTGGTCTTTCGGCCGGATGCGCGGTGCGCCTGACAGCATGTACGTTCTCACCGGCTTGGGATGGACCGAATACCTCGGACTCGTCGCGGATGCGCGGGCGGTTCTGTTCTCTCCTTATGTCTCGCCGGAGTCTGCCGTGGCGGCCGGCGCGGCGGGTGCTGCGCTCCATGATGCGCTGCGCACCCTGTACCTCCTCGACGCGAGTAGGAGCACCGCTGCCCTCGCCCAGGTCGATGCTCTGGCCGGGGGTGCGTCTAATGGCTGACGCTCCCTCCGACGACATGCTCACAACCCTCTTGATCGAAGCGCTCGACGGCGATGACGAGGTGCGGCGGGTGATGATGGTCGCTCTGGCGATGATGGGCTCCCCGACGATCACAGCCGAGGACCGAGACCGCCTCCGCAGGGAGGGACTTCCGCCTGTTTTTCGGCTCTAACGAATTATCGGCGAATTATCCGGGCGTCGAGACCTTACCGCCAGGAACGATGTAGACCTCAAGACGGTACATCACAGAACCGCAAAGTTGACATTTGGCGGCTTTTAGGGTACTCTACAGGCTATCATCGCAACAATCTGCACGTCGAGCCGCCCTCGCATCGTTGGGGCGGTTTTCCGCGTGTTTTTCTCGTCAATTACAGGATAAATCACCCATGTCAGCTAATAGCCGGGGTGCCGGCAGCCGGTATACGAAGTATGTGAAAGTCAACCTGCCGCCTAACGTCCATGAAGAACTTGACGCCCTTGCCGCCGCCTCGATGCTTGGCACTGGAACGTTTGTTCGGTCGCTCATCCTCTCTCATCTGGCAAAGGTCGAAGCGGCGAAGTCTGAGAAGGTAAAGCCGTGAAGCGCTGCCGAAATGCCGCCAACACTTCGCTTAACGTAAAGATGACCGTGACGCTTCCTGTTGAAGTGTATCAAGACCTTGCGGCTCTTGCGTCCTGTGCTGGCACCAGTGCCGCCACCCGTGCTGCCCGTCTCATCGAGCATCATCTGCGCGCCCTCCACGCCGAGGTGAAGCGTGATCCCCAAAATTACCGATTGGATGCCTGATTATGGCAACACACTATGAGGTCGAGGCGCTGAAAGCCGCCCTGGCCACCGCCGAAGCTGAGCTTTCGTCCATCCGCTCAGAGCGAAACAACGTGGACATCAGAGCCGAGGTTGAGCGTCGCGGCGGTACGGATCACGAAGCCGTCGCCGCCCTTCTCACCCGGCACACCCGCCGAAACAACGACGGGATGCTCTGCGCGGTAGACGAGAACGGGGAGTTTCGGTTCGGCAATGGGCATGGCGCCTATATGCCCGTGACTGAGCTTCTGGACGAACTGTCGAGCAAGCATCCCGATCTCTTTTCTGGCAAGGACAAGAGCGCGGGTAAGTCATCGCACGTCGGACCTAACCCCTTTGCCAAGGGATCGCTCAACGTCACCCAACAGATGATCCTTTACCGCGAGCAACCTGAGCTTGCGGAACACCTTGAATACCTCGCCAGCGTCGGGAAGAACTAGCCATGTCTCGCCATACTGACAACGGCTGGTTTGCCAGGGAGCGCGCCGCCAAGGCCCGACTCGAAGCCGGCATCTCGGATCGCCTCCGCGAGAATATGAAGGCCGCCGATGATCTCCACCGCCAGGATCGCGCCGACGTTGAGGCCCACAAGGCGATCATGGAAGAGAAGCGTCGGACCACCCTCTGCGGATGCCCGGCCTGTTCCGGCACTGGTGAGGTAACCGAGGATGAGTCGGCGTTCATCTCGTCGGCTCTGGCATACTATCGCTCGAAGAACCTCGCCGCCGATCCTGTGTATCTACAGAGGCACATGATCCTCCCCCGCCCCGTCCGCGCCGATGCGCCCGTGATGCCAGCGAGCGAGACCGCCACCGCCGAGGAGACCGCTGCACTGGCCGAGCTGGAGCGCGTCGAGACCCCGAAGAAGCCCAAGGTCCGGCATACCCCGCCGCCGTTTCTCGCGGACGAGTGAGAACACCGGGGGCCGCCGATCCACTCCACCTTCATGGGAGAGAGAAACCCATAGAGGCACTATCCCTGCCAGGACGGCGATCACGGCTTCGGCTCGATCACGTAGAAGACGATCACGCCTCCAGCTCGACGCTGACGACGATCTCGTTGACCGGAAAGCTTGGGGAGCTTGTCTCTACCTCTCGACAAAAAAGCCATTTAATTTGTCTGCATCACTAGACGACTGCGGACGACGAAAAGGCCCCCGTCCGTATAGGAGGGAGCCTCAGGGCATCGTCGGGTCCTTGAGGGGCGCCTGTCGGTGCCCTTCATCATGATGTGGCGGTGATGGTGCTGCCGTTCAAGCCGCTTTTCGCTGGAGAACGCGGTGGACCTGCACGGCCGACCACGATCCGCCCCGCGCGGTGCTGACGTTCCTCACGTTCAGCTCTTCTGCGATGTCCTTTAGGGTGGTGAAGCCCTGGCCACGCATCGCCTCGATGAGCGGGATCACGTTCCGGGCGAAGGCGTCGGCGTCGGCCTTGACGGTCGCCACGCCCTTGGCCCCGGCCTCGGACAGGTTGGTGCGGTTCCCGAGGATCGCCCCGTTCTTCTTTTTCTTGGCCAGGGCATCGTGTGTGCGGGCCGATATGAGAGCGCGCTCCTTCTCTGCGACCGAGGCGTACATATGCAGGACGAAGGGGTCCACATCGGGTCCCAGTTCGGCGACGATGAACCGAACCTTCCTCGACATGAGCCCGGAGATAAACGCCACATCACGGGAAAGCCTGTCGAGCTTGGCCACGATCACCGGGCAACGGAGCTTGCGCGCCCTGGCCAGAGCCCTGGCGAGCTGAGGCCGCGTTTCCAGGGCGTCCGCACCCTTGCCGCCACCGATCTCCTCGAATTCCTCGGCGACGCTGTAGCCATGGGCCTGCACGAAAGCGGCGATGGCTTCACGCTGCGCACCAAGGCCGAGGCCAGAGCGCCCCTGCCGATCCGTGGACACCCGCACGTAGACGACGATCGGGGAGCGAAGGTCCAGCATCTTGTCGGTGGTGGCGGTCATGGCCGGCTCCGGGTCTCGATACACAATCTCATATGACCGTTTGGGTTTGTGAATCAAGCGGGAAATCGAGGGTCGGACAGACTTTCTCTAGGTCGCCAGGGTTTTCGCAGTGCACAAGCATTTATAGTGGCAATCGAAACCGCGCGCTTGGCAATAGTCGTGCCAAATCATGACCCCCAACCCTCTTTTTTGTGGGAGCATAGGGGGGTAGGCGGCTGACCCATATATGCCGCTAATCAATTTTTGTTCGTCTTTTCCGACGAGCTGACCTTCACCACCCCGAACAACTGAGCCGTCACCGCGCCCCATGAGCCGCGTGTTGCTGACGCTTGCCCAAATCCTGGAAGAGATATCGTGTCGGACGACAAACTTGATCTGAAGCTTAACCTCGACGTAGACGTTCACAATGCCGAGAAAGCCAAGGCTCTTCGAGAGGAGCTTGCCCGGATCGATGCTGAACTCACGGCAATCGGCAAACACACCAACGATAGCCTGAAAGCCCTCGGTTCCATGGCCAGGGCCGTTACAGGCCTGCGATCTAAGGGCTCTGCCAGTGATGCCGGAGCCCGCGCCGCCGTCGAGGGTGAGCGCGACCTGTATGCCGAACTACGCAAACGGTTCGCGTTCGAGCGCAGGATGGCATCGCAGAGAAAGGCCGAGGAGTCGGAGTCCGCCCGCGCCGCCCGCGAGGAAGCCCGCGAAGTCGAGCGCCGCTTCCGGGAGCAGATGGCTTTCAACACAAGGATCGCCGCCCAACGTGCCGCTGAAGAGCGAGCTGCGGAAACCGCGATCCAGCGAGAAGTCCGAGAGACTGGGCGGATGCGCGATCGGGAGGCCAGAAAGGCGATCTCGGATGCCCGTGCCCTACGGCGGGAACAAGAAAAGGCTGCAACGCAAATCCGCACTGGCGCCGGGCAGGTTCGTGCCGGTGCTGGCCGTGCCGTCGCCGTAGGTGGAACCGCCGCCGCTGCATCGGTCTACGCCGCGAACCGCACCGTCGCAGCTCTGACTCGTAGCGGAGTCGATCTCGACAAGGCGCTCAACGCAAACACGCGCTTGTCCGGGCTCTCGCCCAAGGACGCCGACGCCAAGGGGAAAAATCTCGTCAAACAGGCGGCTCCGATCGCCCGTCAGCTCGGCATTCGGACAAGCGAATACTTGTCCGCCCGTGCAGAAGCGCTTCAGGCGGGCGTCGACGAAGCGCTCGTGGATGCGGTCACAGAATTCGGCAGTAAGTATGCTCGCTTGAATGATATCAATCCCTCCGAAGTCATGGAGTCGAGCGGTTACGGTATCACCGCGCTCGGCGCCTTCGGTAAGCTCAGTGCCGACAAGATCAAGCAGCTCTTCAACCTCCAGCAACATCTTGCCGCCACCACCGCTGCATCGCGAACCGGCCTGAGTTCCTTTGTTCGACGCGGGCTCAGTGCTGGCGCTGCCGCCGGTTTCAGCCTTGAGGATACTCTTGCATTCGGCGGTGCGGCCACGTCATCCGGCGCGGATGGTGAGTCAGCCTCTCGCATGTTGTCCAGCGTCACCGAACGACTCGCGTCTATGCCGACGCGCGCTGCCGGAATTTCCAGGAAGAAACATAAGTCGCCGAAAGACTATCTCATCATGCAGCTTCCCCGGAAGCTCGGTTTCGGAAGTTGGAAGGCACTGAAGGAAGGCCTTTCCAAGGATGCCGCCGGAACGATGGAAGGCATTTACGAAGGTCTGGCGGCGATCACAGATCCACGCGCTCGACTCGAAGCATCCGAAGAGATTTTTGGGAAGGAATTTGGAAGCGTTCACGCTGGTATGGCAGTCGGTCACCGCTTCCGTGACATGCGCAAGTCTGTCAGATCGAAGGAAGCTGGCAACGCAATCGACTCTGGCATGTCAATCAGAAGCGGAAGCTTCGATTTCATTATGGATCAAATCGGTTCGACCGTCCAAAGCCTGAAGGATGGGCTTGGAATGGTGCTGAAACCCTTCTGGTCGGACCTTCGGGATTGGGCGATTCAGACTCCCAAGGCGTTCGAGTCCTTCGACATCGCCTTCAAATCGGGAATCACGGGCTTCCTCACCGGCTTAGGTTCACCCGATGGCACGATGAGCGGACTTCTGCGGACGTGGCTGGGTGATCCAGGCCAATTTCAGATGAATGCCAGGGCCGTGGGTGATTTCGCCAAGGGCGTGGGCCAGGGCATTCGGGACATCGGCTCAGCGATCCGGTCATTCGTGGGCCTGTTCGCCGGGCAGAACGCTTCTCCCGAAGAGTTGGGGAAGTGGTCCGCCCGCATCCTTGGTCTGAGCGCCGCGCTCCTCGTCGCCGCTCCGGCTGTGGCGGTGTTGGGCGGGCTGGCGACGGCGATAGGGGGCTTCACCACGGCTGTGCTCGGTGCGTGGCGGCTCATGAAGGCCGCAGGGTTGGTTGGTGCAACAGGTGCCGGAGCAGCCCCTGCGGTGGCAGGGGCGGGCATCGTCGGCCGGATGGCGGCGTTCCTCAGCCGGTTCGCCCCGGCGATGGCGATGCCGCTCACAACCGACGCCTCGAAAGAGGACAAAGACAAGCTGATGCGGCGTCTCGGCGCCTACGCCTTGGAAATCGAGAAGCAACGTAAGGCCACCGACAAAAACACAGAGGCTGTCGAGGAAGGTGCGAAGATTCAGAAGCAATCTTTCCAAGACGAAAGCTTCAAATCCCTAATCCACAAAGCCTCGATCACCACGGGCGAGACGGTCACAGAGTCGATCCGCTCGACGGCTCGCACAGCCCTGAGCGGCGTCGTCGGCGGTGGTGGCGATGGGCCGGCGATCAATTCGTCCACCCCTGGAGGTTCACTCGGACATGGCCTAACCGGGATGCGTCGGCGAGGAATCATCGGAGGCGGTGGCGGGCAGGCCAGTTCCGGCGGTTCGCGCGCTTGGAGAAATCGGAATCCCGGTAACATCAAATTCGGGCAGTTTGCACAGTCTCAAGGTGCAACGGGAGCCGATGACAAAGGGTTTGCTGTTTTCCCGTCGTATGAAGCGGGGATAAAGGCGCAGGAAAATCTCTTGTTCAACAGCAAGAGTTATTCTGGTCTGACGATCGCTGAAGCAATTCGGAAATGGGCGCCCGGATCGGATGGGAACAACCCGGAAAGCTACGCCGCTGACCTCGCTAGGTCTGCCGGAGTCGGCGTCGATACACCCTTGTCCTCGCTCTCAGCCGACCAACGCTCCCGGCTGCTAGACGCCCAACAGCGCCGTGAGGGGTGGAGCGAAGGCTCAACCGCAACTCGCATCGCAGGGTCTGGCACCTACCGGGGCGTCAATGACGATATCCGGGGCTCGGCCAACTTCATGAAGGGCCAGTACGGCGGCGTTGGCCAGAACCTAACGACGATTACCACGGCAAGCGGGAAGCGGCTCACCGTCAACGCGGCGGCGGCCGATTCCTTCCGTGGCTTCGTGGACGAGTTGGAGTCGACCGGATACAAGGTCAAATCGCTGTTTGGCTTCAATGCCCGACGCATTCGTGGCGGCTCTGGATGGTCACAGCACGCTTACGGCAATGCTATTGACATCAATCCGGCCGAGAACCCTATGGGATACGGTCCGCTGAAGACCGACTTGCCGAACAACGTGTCGGACATGGCGGCAAAATATGGTCTGACATGGGGTGGCGACTGGAAAAGACGGAAGGATGCGATGCATTTCGAGTGGGCGGGACGCTCACCCGATCTTGCTGGAGGGCAAACCGCACCATCGGCCGGTCTCGGCGCCGATGGCAAGGTTCCCCTGAGGAACGAGGGCGTGAATAACCTGATACGCAACAACTCGGCTGGCGGCCCTGGCGGTTCAGGCTCACCGAAGATCGATATCCACGTCAACGGCGCCCATCACACACCTGAAGAACTGGCTAATACAGTCCAGCGCAAGATCCAGGAGTCCATGAACCGTCGTACGCACGACTACGACACGTTCGCATAGGCCGAAATACTAGTAAACGCATGGCTCTACCGGATCGATCGGTGCGCCATGCGTTTGAGGGCGCTTCTTCAGGGAAAGTCCGCCGCAAGTCTCTACCAGAGATCACACTTTTTCTGGAATACTTCGCCACCCATTCAGGGAATGACACCAAGTAAAAACGCGCACGCGAAGGCAAACCGGCAGGCATCACCCGTCGAGTTGCGATTCTGAGGTGTCTACGTTACGATATCGGCGTCATTCGGTTGCAGCCAAATGGCCAACGAAACGATGCGGAAGGTCCAACCGCATTTCGATAAATGAAAGGACGCCCCGGCGCCGCTCTTTCACAAGGTGAGCGACGCCAGGGCGAAGACACTCTAGCGAATGCCTTATACCAAATCCGCCGAATCGCCGCAAGTCGCGGCTCGCGTCAACGCGTCTAAGTCCGCCACGCGCACACCCGTCAACAATCTACGCCTCTCTGATATCGGAAAGCTTATCGAGGGACGCCACGGCTTCATCTGCACGGATCGGGAATGGGCGCGCCGCTACTTCTTCGCTGCGCTGCCTCACCTGATTGTCTCGCGGACGCGGTGGCTCGACGCGGTGCGCGATTGGGTCTGCGCCTACAGCGCAATCCTCCTCGTGGAACACGGGGGTGACTGGATCGATGAACAGGCTCGTCGGTGCCACGCGAAGTCTCGAAAGACGCCTCGCCAGGACAAACTCTGCCGCCTCCTCGCCGTCCAGGCCGACGAAATCGACGCCTACGGGCTGGAGACCCTGACCGCCGCCAACGAATCCGCCAAGGCCCGCGACGAGAAGGATCGGGCGCGGCGGAAGAAGTACCGGCAGGACAAGCGTGCTGCAGATCCGAATCACACACCGCGTTCTCAGAGCAAGGCTGCGAAAGCCCGCTCTGATGGAACGACCTACGACGCCATTTACGCCAAGAACCGGCGAGAGCGGATCAAGGCAGAGGCGGCAGGCAATGGCGATGCACAGCAACACGTAACCACGAACGACGGGGTTTCGGCCCCCACTGAAAACAAGATCTCTCGGCCTATTGCACAGCAACACGTAACCGAAACGACGGGGTTTCGGCCCCCACAATACCGTTCATGCCGCGACGGGGTTTCGGCCCCCACAACAAAGAACCACACGCACCAAAGCGAACACCCGTAAATCCGCGAGCCAACCATCGACGTGAACGTGGATCGCGACTTCTGAGGGTGGAGCGCGGACCCCCACGCTGTCCTTGCCAAGGAATTGGTAATGGCCGGACCTGAGCCCCACTCACCAACCGCATTAGCGCGGATGGCCGGGCTCCTCTCTCCCAAAGGAATGACTGAGGCCAGAGCCGAGGCGGGGGCGCGAGCGATCCCTCAGGCCGCACCGATCATGCCGCGAGCCACCGAGTGGCCAGTCACCAATCCCTGGCCAGGATTTTTATGGCTAAGCTCAGACCTAAATTCTTGCGATCCACCCTTATCACGGGCGCGGAAGTCCAGCGGGCATCGCGTGTACATGGTAGACTACATCCTCAACGAAGAAGGAGTCCGAAATGCTTATCAGGATGATCAATGTCCCCGACCAGAAATCGCAAACTCGCGGGCCGTGAGACTGTACGAGCCCCGTATTCGACCCCTGCCGGTGAAATCCTTTACACGAGATTTTCTGCGGCTGATCCCGCGAAGAACCGTTGGGCGTCCTACAACGTCGGCTTGCGGCTGAACGCTGAGGACACCGACGCCTTCGAGGAGGCCGCGTGGACTTTGTTCCGGTCGCGCTTCCCCGAGTACGATGGCATTCTCGGCCTTCCGGTTCGTGCTCATGAGGACGGTCGGGGACGATACATCAAGGCCAGGACCAATCCGCCGCCGCGTGTGATCGATGCTTACGGCCGCGCTCTCCCGCCTACGGACCAGCACTCGCATGGCCTCTTGGTGGGATGGTTCTACGCCTACCTGAACGCCGAGCGCGCTGGCGTTTCGTTTTTCATCAATACCCTCGTCGCCTTCCCCGAGCCTGACGCGTTTCCACACCCGGTCTCGCCTTCTTTCTGGGAAGCGTGACATGCCAAATCACGATGAACTCGTCCGGCGCAAAGCGATCCGGGCCGAGGCCGCGCGCCGCCGCCGTGCCGCTGAGGGTGCGACACCCCGCGATGCGTCCCAGGCTGCCGTACTCCGGCGATCGGGGGTCAATGCTAATACCTTCTACTCGCGCGCCTATCGTCGGAAGCTTCGTGGCGACGAGGCCCTGCCGACCGTCGAGATGATCGCGCCCGCTGTCGAGCCGCAACGCCCGCCGGAGCCGACGCCGATCACCATCGAGGCCGCACGCCTCATCCGCAGGGTTCAGCACCTGCCGGGTGGACGCGACCCCGCCCTGCACGAGGCCCTGGCCCGTCTATCCGCCAACGTCAGTGCCGCCCGTGATGCGTGGGCCGCCGTAGACGCCGAGCTGGCCGCGCTCCTCGCCGCCGACGATCCCCCTACCTACCACTGAGCCTCCCTATGCCATCCTGCAAGCCTGCTAGCCGTCCTGGCGCTTTTCGACCCGCTGCTCAGATCGCCGCTACGCTTCTCAGAGAGGCAACGCCCAAGAGGCAGCGTGTCCCGCGCCGTCCCGTACCAGCGGTCGAACTGCACGAAGTCCGCGTCCTCACCGTGCGTCACACCGCCGGATCGCCGGTCGCCACGGTGGCCGTCAGCCAATCGGACGCGATCCGCATCACGGTTGCTGCCCGCGAATTCACTTGTCGTGGCAAGCGAAAGGCTGACGCGGACGCGGTTATGCCGATCACCGCAACCGACGACGGGCTGGTCCTCGCCGTCCATCTCGACGCTGCGCCGGACGGCCTTATCCCTGGAGCGGTGTTGCGTGTTCTCCGCGTCGGCTTCGGGATCGATACGGCGTCCGACGAGACCCCCGCCGTGATCGCCGTTACTGAGAAGGTGATCCTGGCCGAGGCCGAGATCATCGCGGTTCCGGTGACTCTCGCACCCGCCACCGTCACGGGCGGATTGACCGATGCCGACGTGGGGTTGCCTGCAGACCCGGTTGCGCAACTCCGCGCCGAGACCTTTCTGAAGGCTGCTATCGCTTACCGGATGCGGGAGGAGGAACGAGCCCGTCAGCTCGCCCGCGCCGCTGCCCTAGCCGTCCCTGCGAACGTGCCGGTTATGCACGTCGAGGTGCCCGACGAGGCGATGTTGCTGATCGATCCGACCGACCGGCTTTCGCCTGAGGATACCGCGATCCTGGCCGAGCTGCGCCGCCTCGCAGGCCGTCCGCGTGGCGGTGATCGGAGCACTGCCGTTTCGTGATTTTCGGGGGCATCCCCCCCGAAATTAGGGACCGAGTCGACACACGTTCCCCATCCCCGAACGGGCGAGGAAACTCGGTGGGGGCCCCCGAAAAGTCGCTGTGGCGACGGGGCTACACCAGATGATCCCAAACGTTTCAGCCACGCTTGCGTTCCAGGCTTCTCAGTTGGCTCAGGGAGGCCGACGAGACCTTCCGAGCTGCCGAGCACTTGGGAAGGCCTCGTACCGCTGTGCGGCTCGCTGTGAGCGTCACAGGATGAATCGCAGAGAATCCACCATTACCCGCCGCTTACAGTCACCCTCAACGGTCGCCGGCACCCTCAACATCCCCCTGGCAAGGCATCCCGCCTCAAGCCACACAACCCACGTTACGATCATGACCCACGAAGACGACAAGCTCCCCGCCCTTCCCATGCGCTCGGTCTCGACTCAGTTGACGGACGAAGACCTCGACCGCCTCGACTTGTTCCGTCGTTCGCAGGAAGACCTTCCGTCTCGAAGCTCGATCCTGCGGGATGCCGTCCGCCTCTACCTCGACCTTCAGGATGAGCCGCACATCGTCATCGCCGCCATCCTGGACGGACTTGCGGTGATTCACGGGGCCAACGAGACTTTGGAAGATCCGATCGGCGAACCAAGGGGCTGCGCATAATCATACTACGAAGGAGGAGATATTCGGTTCGAGATCTCCACAATTCGATCCCTTAGAGAGATAAATCCAGCCATCGAACGATAGATTGCTTTAGAATCTATAGCGAACTCATCATACCTAAGTCGGTCTCGCGAATACCAAGGAGGGGCAAGAAATGATCTCATTTGAGGCCATATTGCGCCACTCGCATCTCTATTTTCAATGGAATATACCGGTATGTCGACTCTAGTTCCATGGGCTATTTGATGTCTAGAAATTGAACTAGATTCAATATCTCTTATCAGAAGCCCAATATCACCCTCTAATTGCTGATTAGGCTTGCGTATGAAGTAGCTGTCTAAGGCCTTCCTCAGCAATTCGATGCGCTGGCTGTAGATGCGACCTTCTCTACCAAAGTCTTGCATAGAATTTATCTGCCGAGGCTTATCGATGAAAATTGTATAAAGTATTGCTATCTGCTCTTCCAATTGCTCCCAGGCCGTGAGTGCTGCGCCGACTGATGTCCACGTTATTACAGGATTGTCATCACCGTCTGCCTGCATGGCCGCTTCCACCTATTTCTAGATTGCGCGAGTCTTGTGATGAGCTGAGGGGTTGCCTGTTCTGCCGTTAAGGACCTATTGGCCGATCTTATGAGCGGGGTTGGGGGAGGCGCTTAAACGGACCTGTCGGCCGACGGGGGCGGATTATTCGACCCAGGAAAATGGGTCTCAGCGACCTCAGGGAGAACGAAGCCCTTGCGCTGAGCGAGCCTTAGAACGATCAAGCCGCATAAGTTCGTTGCCTCGGCGGCGAGCTGACCAATCACCGCTTCCGTATTTGTCATGATGCCGTGAACGATGCCGCTGCGAATCCCATAGATGCGGTCCCACTCCCCCATGAGGTGAAGCAGATCGAGGCGGGTGAGCAAACGCTTCACGCCCTGGCGTAGGCCAATGCGATGTCCCCGCGTCACCATGTCGGCAACTTCGTTTCGCTCCGCGTCACTGAGACCCGGATCGAATCGTGCGGAAGCGGCGAGGCGCTGTCGCAGAGCGTTTTGAGCTGCGCTCCATTCAGCATCCTGGCCGAGAGCTTCGACCGCAGAGATTGCGAGGACAAGCTTCGCCAAAGGCTGCCGATTGATAAGGGCTTGGTTGAGAAGGCGTAGGGCGTTAGCCGCTTGCTGCTCGATCTTGTCGGCAGTTTCCGCCGCACATTCCAGTGCCCTAAGGAATTCCTCGACGCTCGTGTGAACGGTCAGTGTCGCTTGGCCTGACGGGAAACGGATGTTCGGGTCATCCTCCAACACCACCAGTCCATGCACGTTTGTGTGCGTGCGCTCGTGCGGCTGAATCAGGCCTATCGACCGAGCGAAATTGGTGTCCATCCACGGGCCCGACCGATCGTTTCCGAGATCGACGCCGAGGGCGCAGCAAACGCTGGCAGCGCTGACCGCCTGTTTCAGACGGGTGCCGAAGTCGCTCGCTTCCGCTTCGGTTTGGAAGCCATGCGATCGGAGCACGATCCATTCAGACTCGGCGAACGGCCTATCCGTCCCGAGCGCAGATCGAATCGTGACTGTCCGTCCTGCGATTTCGACAGTCCGCGTCAAATCTGGCGTGCCGAGGTTCTTCGCCAAGCGGAGACGAAGGCGCACCTGGAACATCACGCCACCCCCCCATTTGCACCCCGTATGCACCCCGGCCTCGTTTCTCGGGGTGCAGCGATCCGGAAGCACTAAGCTAAATCGCTGAAATCATTAGGGTTTCTGGTGGGCGGTGACGGGCTCGAACCGCCGACCCTCTCCGTGTAAAGGAGACGCTCTACCAACTGAGCTAACCGCCCGCAGCGGTGGTCGATACGGCATTGCCGGGCGTCTAGGCAAGGGCAGCCGCCTCCACGCCCGGCTTATGAAAAAGCCCGGAGCGGTGGGGCTCCGGGCTGTTTCGGTTTTAGTGGGCGATGAAGGCTGCGCCTTCCTCGTCCGGGCGGGCGGCCGGCTTCACGGGCGGGAGTGGCTCGTCCCACTCGATCGGCTCGGGCTTGCTCAGCAACGCCCGCTCCAGCACCTGATCCATCCGCGAGACCGGAACGATCTCGAGACCGTTCTTCACGCTGTCGGGCACCTCGGCGATGTCCTTGGCGTTCTCCTCGGGGATCAGTACCGTCTTGATGCCGCCGCGCAGCGCGGCGAGCAGCTTCTCCTTCAGGCCGCCGATCGGCAGCACCCGGCCACGCAGGGTCACCTCACCAGTCATCGCGATGTCGCGGCGAACCGGGATGCCCGTCAGGGTCGAGACGATGGCGGTGGCCATCGCGATGCCAGCGGACGGTCCGTCCTTCGGCGTCGCGCCTTCCGGCACGTGGACATGGATGTCGCGACGCTCGAAGAGCGGCGGCTCGATGCCGAAATCGAGGGCCCGCGAGCGGACGTAGGACGCCGCCGCAGAGATCGACTCCTTCATCACATCCTTCAAGTTGCCCGTGACCGTCATCTTGCCCTTGCCGGGCATCATGACGCCCTCGATCGTCAGCAACTCGCCGCCGACCTCGGTCCAGGCCAGACCCGTCACCACACCGACCTGATCGTCCGCGTCGATCTCGCCGTAGCGGAACTTCGGCGGGCCGAGGAAGGTCGGCAGGTTGTCCTCGGTCGCGTTCACCGACTTCGCCTTGGTGATCAGGATCTCCTTCACCGCCTTGCGGGCGAGGTTGGAGATTTCCCGCTCCAGGTTGCGGACACCGGCTTCCCGCGTGTAGCGACGCACCAGCATCATCAGCCCGTCATCGGTGATCGACCACTCCTTCTTGTCGAGGCCATGCTTCTTCATGGCGCTCGGAATCAGGTGCTTGCGGGCGATCTCGACCTTCTCTTCCTCGGTGTAGCCGGCGATGCGGATGATCTCCATCCGGTCCATCAGCGGCGCCGGAATGTTGAGCGTATTCGCCGTCGTCACGAACATCACGTTCGACAGGTCGTAATCGACCTCGAGGTAATGGTCGTTGAACGTCGAGTTCTGCTCGGGATCCAGCACCTCCAAGAGGGCCGCCGACGGGTCGCCGCGGAAGTCCATGCCCATCTTGTCGATCTCGTCGAGCAGGATGAGCGGGTTGGACGTCTTCGCTTTCCGCATCGACTGGACGATCTTGCCGGGCATCGAGCCGATATAGGTCCGGCGGTGGCCACGGATCTCGGCCTCGTCCCGCACGCCGCCCAGCGACATGCGCACGAACTCACGCCCGGTCGCTTTGGCGATGGACTTGCCAAGCGAGGTCTTGCCGACACCGGGAGGACCGACGAGGCACAGGATCGGACCGGTGAGCTTGTTCGCCCGCTGCTGCACGGCGAGGTACTCGACGATCCGCTCCTTGACCTTGTCGAGGCCGAAGTGATCCTCGTCCAGCAGCGCCTGCGCGCCGAGGAGGTCCTTCTTGATCTTCGAGCGCTTGCCCCACGGGATGCCGAGCATCCAATCGAGGTAGTTGCGCACGACGGTCGCCTCGGCGGACATCGGCGACATCTGGCGCAGCTTCTTCAGCTCGGCCGTCGCCTTCTCGCGGGCTTCCTTCGAGAGCTTGGTCTTCTCGATCTTCTCCTCGAGTTCGGCCAGCTCGTCGCGGCCATCCTCGGAGTCGCCCAACTCCTTCTGGATCGCCTTCATCTGCTCGTTGAGGTAGTACTCGCGCTGCGTCTTCTCCATCTGCCGCTTGACGCGGGTGCGGATGCGCTTCTCCACCTGCAGCACGGAGATCTCGCTCTCCATTAGCGACAGCACCTTCTCCAGGCGCTGGGCGACGGTGGGCGTCTCCAGGATGCCCTGCTTGTCGGCGATCTTGACGAGCAGGTGCGAGCCGATCGTGTCGGCGAGCTTGGACGGCTCGTCGATCTGCGTGACGGCGGAGACGACCTCCGGGGAGATCTTCTTGTTCAGCTTGACGTAGTTTTCGAACTCCGAGAGCACCGAGCGCGCAAGGGCTTCGGCCTCGACCTGATCGCCGAGCTCGTCATGGAGCGCGAGCGCGGTCGCCTCGTAATACTCGTCCGAGCGGGTGAAGTTCGCGATCTTGGCGCGGCCGACACCCTCGACCAGCACCTTCACGGTGCCATCGGGCAGCTTCAGAAGCTGGAGGACGCTGGCCAGCGTGCCGATCTTGTAGATCGCGTCGGTCGCCGGATCATCGTCACCCGCGTTGATCTGCGTGGCGAGGAGGATGTGGCGGTCGGAGCGGACGGCCTCTTCGAGCGCACGGATCGACTTCTCGCGCCCTACGAAGAGCGGCACGATCATATGCGGAAAGACGACGATGTCGCGCAGGGGAAGGACGGCATAAGAGCCCGTCGAGCCCGGAATGACCGGCTGGCGCGATTTCGACTGGGTCATATCGGAAACCTCATCAGGAATGCCGGACAGAACGCCCCTCCGCAGACGGAGCAAGCACGCTGCCACGGCCGACCGGGCCGCGAGGGTCTTATTGGGGAGATTGAGCGGCTGGTGACGCGGTACCGTACCTCTAAGGAGCGTACGGCCACTGCGCTGAGCCTGAGATGATGACGCCCCGGACGCCTTTCAAGGAGAACGGGACAGCGCAGCCCGGCACTACAACGCCGGGCTGTCATCGTCCTTACGCACTGACGCTGGCAGGCGCTTCCTTGCCGCGCTCGCCATGGATGTAGAGCGGGCGCGACTTGCCCTCGACCACCTCCGGCCCGATCACCACCTGCTCGACGGACTCGAGGCCCGGCAGGTCGTACATCGTGTCGAGGAGGATGGTCTCCAGTATGGAGCGCAGGCCGCGGGCGCCGGTCTTCCGCTCGATCGCCTTGCGGGCGACGAGGGACAGAGCCTCGTCCTGGAACGTCAGGTCGACGTTCTCCATCTCGAACAGGCGCTGGTACTGCTTCACCAGGGCGTTCTTCGGCTCCTGAAGGATCTTCTTCAGGGCGGCCTCGTCCAAGTCCTCGAGGGTCGCCAGGACCGGGAGACGGCCGACGAACTCGGGGATGAGACCGAACTTCAGCAGGTCCTCCGGCTCCACCGAGCGGAAGATCTCGCCGGTGCGGCGGTCGTCGGGCGCCTGCACGGCGGCGCCGAAGCCGATCGAGGTGCCCTTGCCACGCTGCGAGATGATCCGCTCAAGCCCGGCGAACGCGCCGCCGCAGATGAAGAGGATGTTGGTGGTGTCGACCTGCAGGAACTCCTGCTGCGGGTGCTTGCGGCCGCCCTGCGGAGGCACGGAGGCGACGGTGCCTTCCATGATCTTCAGGAGCGCCTGCTGCACGCCCTCGCCCGACACGTCGCGGGTGATCGAGGGGTTGTCCGACTTGCGGGAGATCTTGTCGATCTCATCGATATAGACGATGCCGCGCTGGGCGCGCTCGACATTGTAGTCGGACGCCTGGAGCAGCTTGAGGATGATGTTCTCGACGTCCTCGCCGACGTAACCGGCCTCGGTCAGCGTCGTGGCGTCGGCCATGGTGAACGGCACGTCGAGGATGCGGGCCAGCGTCTGCGCGAGCAGCGTCTTGCCCGAGCCCGTCGGCCCGATCAGCATGATGTTCGACTTCGCCAGCTCGACGTCGTTGTGCTTCGTCGCGTGAGCGAGCCGCTTGTAGTGGTTGTGCACCGCGACAGAGAGAACCTTCTTCGCGAAGTCCTGACCGATGACGTAGTCATCGAGGACGCGGCGGATCTCCTTCGGCGTGGGCACGCCGTCCCGGCTCTTCACCAGGGAGGACTTCGACTCCTCGCGGATGATGTCCATGCACAGCTCGACGCATTCGTCGCAGATGAACACCGTCGGGCCGGCGATGAGCTTGCGGACCTCGTGCTGGCTCTTGCCGCAGAACGAGCAATACAGCGTGCTCTTGGAGTCGTTGCCGCCAGACTTGCTCATATCGGTCTCCGATTCCCCACATGCGCTGCCGGCAAAGGGGCGCATGGCCATTTCGTGAAACGTAAGGGGGTTCGCTTAAAGAAACAGTGTGCTGCGCGCCTTTGACCGTGAGGTCATATCCCCCGATGCAAACACGCTGCCGCGGCAGGATCAAGGCCGCGGCAGCGCGTCGTGTCCGCTCAGGCGGCGGCCGGCTCGGGCCGCTTCTGAATGACTTCGTCGATGAGGCCGAACTCCTTGGCCGCGTCGGCGGTCATGAAGTTGTCGCGCTCCAGCGCCGTATGGATCGCCTCGTACTCGCGCCCGGTGTGCTTCACGTAGATCTCGTTGAGGCGCCGCTTCAGGGCCTCGATCTCGCGGGCATGGATCAGGATGTCGGTCGCCTGACCCTGGAAGCCGCCGGAGGGCTGGTGGACCATGATCCGGGCGTTCGGCAGGGCGAACCGGTGGCCGGGCTCACCGGCCGTCAGCAGGAGCGAGCCCATCGAGGCGGCTTGGCCGACGCAGAGCGTCGTCACCGGGCAGCGGATGAACTGCATCGTGTCGTAGATCGAGAGGCCCGAGGTCACCACGCCGCCGGGCGAGTTGATGTAGAAGGAGATTTCCTTCTTCGGGTTCTCGGCTTCGAGGAACAGGAGCTGCGCGACGATGAGCGACGCGCCGTAATCCTCGACCGGGCCAGTCAGGAAGATGATCCGCTCACGCAGCAGGCGGGAGTAGATGTCGAAGGCGCGCTCGCCGCGGCTCGATTGCTCGACCACCATCGGCACGAGGGCATTGTTGTAGACGTCGATCGGATCTCTCATCTCATCCTGCCCCGGGGGTGAGGCCCGGGGCCCGTCGAATCACGGGCCACCGGGCATGCCAGCGAACAACGGCGATGCTTAACCATCGCCTAAAATGGTTGCCCGCTGCCCAAGGAAGGCGCGGGCTCAGTCGGCCGAATCGGCCTTTTCAGCCGGCTTATCACCGGTCGTGTCGTCTTCCTCGTCGTCGGCGAACAGGGCGTCCTTCGCGACGGGCTCTTCCGTGACTTTCACCTGACCGAGGACGTGGTCAACCACCTTTTCCTCGAACAGGGGGGCCCGCAGCTCCGCGAGCGCCTGCGCATTCTTACGGTAGAAGTCCCAGACCTGCTGCTCTTGGCCCGGGAACTGCCGCACCCGGGCGATGAGGGCCTGATTGACCTCCTCGTCGGAGACCTTGATATCGGCGCTCTCGCCGACCTGCGCAAGCACGAGGCCGAGACGCACGCGACGCTCGGCGATCTTGCGATACTCGGCCTGCGCCTTTTCCTCGTCGGTGCCCTCGTCCTCGAAGGTCTTGCCGCGGGTCTTCAGGTCCTGCTCGACCTGCGCCCACACCGCCGCGAATTCCTGCGCCACGAGGGACGGGGGAAGCTCGAAGGCGTACTTGCCGTCCAGCGCGTCGAGCAGTTCCTTCTTGAGGCGACGGCGCGACGCGGCCTCGTAATCGCTGCCGATCGCCTTGGAGATGGCGTCCTTCAGGTCGGCCAGGGTGTCCATGCCCATGGTCTTGGCGAACTCGTCATCGATCTTCGCCTCGCCGGGCTGCTGGATCTTGGTGACGGTCACGTCGAACTCGGCATCCTTGCCGGCCAGCTGCTCGGCGCCGTAGCCCTCCGGGAAGGTGACCTTCACGAGGCGCTGCTCGCCGACCTTGGCGCCCACCAGCTGGTCCTCGAAGCCGGGGATGAAGGTGTTCGAGCCAAGTTCGAGGTCGATGCCCTCGCCCTTGCCGCCCTGGAACTCCTCGCCGTCGATGCGGCCGACGAAGTCGATGGTGACGCGGTCGCCCTTCTCGGCGGCGGCGCCCTCCTCGCGGTCGGCGAACGGGCGGCTCTGACCGGCCATGCGGTCGAGGGCCTCGGTCACTTCCTCATCCGAGGGGGTAGCGACGAGCTTGGTGAGGCTGACGTCTGAGAGGTCGGCGAGCTCGAAGCTCGGCATCACCTCGAGAGCCACCTTGAAGGCGAGGTCGGCCTTGGCGTCGAGGGCCTTCTCGACCTCCTGCTGGTCGGAGGGGAATTCGATCTGCGGCTCGAGGGCGAGCTTCAGGTTGTTGTCGCTGACGATCTTGCGATTCGCCTCGTTCACGGCGTTCTGCACGACGTCGGCCATCACCGAGCGGCCGTAGACCTTGCGCAGGTGGGCGACCGGCACCTTGCCGGGGCGGAAGCCCTTCAGCTGCACCTTGTCCTTCATGCCGGCGAGTTCGCTGGTCAGGCGCTCCTCGAGTTCCTGGGCGGCCAGCAGGACCTGATATTCCCGCTTGAGGCCCTGGGTGTTGATCTCGGTGACCTGCATCGTCGTCGCTCTTCCAGAATCGTGTGCCGCCCCGCCCCATCGAATCCGGGCCGAGGTTCAACGGCAGGGAAGGAGGCGGGCGTCGGCAGACGCAGGAATTACCTGCCGTCGCGGGGTGGCCTGGTGCGGGCGGAGGGGCTCGAACCCCCACGTCTTGCGACACTGGAACCTAAATCCAGCGCGTCTACCAGTTCCGCCACGCCCGCGCGCGCCGACAACCCGGCCCGTCGCCGGCCGCCGGAAGCGCGCCCTATAGCACGCGCGACGGCGGCCGCAGCAAAAAAGTTCGGCCTGTTGCCTCCGGTGGCGCCATCGCGTTCTCGCGGTTATGGAGCGGCGCTGTCCCGCCGCCCACGAGGATCCATGGCCGACGAGTCCACGCCGCATCCCGTCCTGATTCCGGGGCCCGATTCCCGGCCGTCGCGCCTCGCCGTCGCGCCCTCGCGGCGGGCGATGGTCGGCGGCCTCGCGGTGCTCGGCCTCGCCGGCCCTGCGCGGGCGCAGACCCCGCCGGCCGCGCCGGAGCCGAAGGGGCTGCTGGCGGGGCCGGGCAAGGTCCGGTTCAAGCCGGAGCCGGCGCAGGAGACGGCGATCTGGTGCTTCGACGGGAAGGTCACGCCGCCGATCGTGCGGGTGAAGCTCGGCCAGCCGGTGCGGCTCCGGCTGAAGAACACCACCGACAAGCCGCTGTCGCTGCACTGGCACGGGGTGCGCAACGTCAACGCCATGGACGGCGTCGGCGGGGTGACGCAGGCGCCCGTGCCGCCCGGCGGCGACTTCCTCTACGAGTTCACGCCCCCAGACGCGGGCACCTTCCTCATCCGGCCCCTCGTGATCGGCGGATCGAGCGAGCCCTCCGGCCGGGGGCTCGCCGGGATGCTCGTGGTGGAGGAGGCGAACCCGCCCGCAGTCGATGCCGATCTCGGGCTGGTGCTGCAGGATTGGCGGCTCGAAGGGGACGGCACCCTGATGCCGTTCGGGCAGACCAGCTTTGCCGCCGCGAGCGGGCGGCTCGGCAATCTGGTGACGGTGAATGGCGGCCCGGTGCCGCAGAGCATCGAGGCGCGCCCCGGCAGCCGGATCCGCCTGCGGGTCGCCAACGGCTGCAATGCGCGCGGCACGCGGCTGCGCTTCGAGGGCGTGAAGGTCTACGTGGCCGCCGTCGACGGCCAGCCCACGGACACGTTCGAGCCCCTGCGCGCCACCCTGCCCTTCCCGCCGGGCACCCGCTACGACCTGATGATCGACCTGCCCGACGAGGAAGGCGCGAAGGCGAGCGTCATCGCGCTGATCGGCTCCGGCCTGACGCTGGCGAGCGTGACGACCAAGGGCGACAAGCTCTCCCAGAAGCGCCCACCCATCGGCCCCATCGGCGAGAACAAGAAGCTTCCCGCCGAGGTGAAGCTGCAGAACGCGATGCGACGGGACGTCGTCATCACCGGCGGCGCCTTCGTCCCGAAGGAGACCGGCGACGCGAAGGACAAGCCCGCGCCGGAGCCGGTCTATACCGGCGATCCGAACAAGGTCTGGGCGATCAACGGCATCAGCGGCACCACCGGGCAGGCACCGATCTTCACGGTGAAGCGCGGGCAGGTCGTGGTGCTGGCGCTGCGCAACGACACCGCTTTCCCGCAGGCCCTACACCTGCACGGCCACTGCTTCCGCCTGCTCCATCCGCTGGACGACGGATGGGAGCCCTACTGGCTCGACACGTTCCAGCTGCTCGAAGGCCGCACGGCGCGGATCGCGTTCCTCGCGGACAATCCCGGCCGGTGGCTGATCAGCGCCACCGTGCTGGAGCGATTCGACACCGGCCTCTGGACCTCGTTCAACGTCACGTAAGCCCGGCGAGCACGGCGGGCATCAGTTCGGGCAGGTCCTCGGCAATCAAGCCCGGCCCGTGGCGCAGGCCGGCATCGCCATGGAGCCACACGGCGGCGCAGGCGGCCTCGAACGTTGGCATTCCCTGCGCCAGCAGCCCGGCGATCAGACCGCCGAGCACATCGCCGGAGCCGGCCGTGCCGAGATAGGGCGTGCCGTGGTCGTTGATCGCGGCCCGGCCGTCCGGATGCGCCACCACCGTATCCGCGCCCTTGAACACGATCACCGTCCCTGTCAGCGCGGCGGCGGCGCGGGCGCGCTCCACCTTGCTGCCCGCCTGCATCACCTTCGTCTCGTCGAACAGCCGGGCGAATTCCCCCGCATGGGGTGTCAGCACCGCCTCGCCACCGCCCTCCGCGATCAGCCCGGCGAGGTGGCGGGCCCCGCCCGCGAAGCTCGTCAGCGCATCGGCATCGAGGACGAGGCGACGCCCCGCCGAGGCCGCCACCGCCACGCGATCCCGCGTCGGCTCGCCCACACCGAGCCCCGGTCCAAGCAGCACGACGTTCAGGCGCTCGTCCGTCAGCAGATCGTCGAGGTCGTCGGGCTCCTCGCAGCGGCGCAGCATGATCGCGGTGAGGTGGGCCGCGTTCTCTGCAAGCGCCGCCGCCGGCGAGGCCATCGTCACGAGACCCGCCCCGACGCGCAGGGCCGCGCGGGCGGCAAGGCGCGCCGCGCCGGTCTTGGTCGCTGGGCCGGACACGACGACCGCGTGCCCGCGCGTGTACTTGTGGCTCGCCCGCGTAAGTCGCGGGAACGCGCCCCGCCAGAGGTCGGGCCCGTTGTGATGGAGCGGCGGCAGGGAGGCTTCGAGCCCGGCGGCGAGGGCCGCCTCCCCCGCGCCAATCTGCGCCACATGGATCTCGCCGCAGAGCGAGCGGCCCGGTTCGAGCAGATGCGCGGGCTTGCGCGCGACAAAGGTCACGGTCTCCACCGCCTCGAAGGCGACGCCGCGCACCGCGCCGCTGTCACCATCGACGCCGCTTGGCACATCGACCGCCAGAACGGGAACGCGCGCCGCATTCACTGCTTCGACCATGGCCCGCGCCGCTCCGTCGAGATCGCGAGACAGCCCGGCGCCGAACAGCGCGTCGATCACAAGGTCGGTGCCCGCGAGGTCGCCAGCCAGGTCCGCCTGCACCGGCCCCGACCAGGCCTCGGCCGCGAGGGCAGCGTCGCCCTTCAGTGCCGCCCGGTCGCTCAGCAGCACCAGCGTTACGCCGTAGCCGTCGGCGGCGAGGAGGCGCGCCGCGACGAAGCCGTCGCCGCCATTGTTGCCCGGCCCGCACAGAACGAGCACCCGCCCGCCCTGCGGTGTCAGCGCCCGCGCCCGGTCGGCCACCGCCGCGCCCGCCGCCTCCATCAGGGCGATGCCCGGCACCCCGCCGGCAATGGCCGCCGCATCGAGTTTGCCCACCGCCGCAACGCTGAGCACCCGAGTCTCCGCACCGCTCATTGCCCTAGCCTCGACCATCGGATGCTCACCTAATGGACAAAATCACGCCGATCGCCTGAATGATGCGCAGGAATTGAGCGCGAAATAGGCAGTTTCGAGCCGAGCGACGGCAAAACGCCGTGGCGGCTCGGTCGCGGCGATGTTACTGTCTCGTGACGTGTACAGACAGGCCCGAGCGGCATGAAGAAGATCGAAGCGATCATCAAGCCCTTCAAGTTGGACGAAGTGAAGGAGGCCCTCCAGGAGGTGGGCCTTCAGGGAATCACCGTGATCGAAGCCAAGGGCTTCGGGCGCCAGAAGGGCCATACCGAGCTCTATCGAGGCGCCGAGTACGTGGTGGATTTCCTGCCCAAGGTGAAGCTTGAGATCGTGTTGTCGGATGCGCTCGTGGGAGGCGCCGTCGACGCGATCCGTAAATCGGCCCAGACCGGCCGTATCGGTGACGGCAAGATCTTCGTCTCCACGATCGAAGAAGCGATCCGCATCCGCACCGGCGAGACCGGCCCGGACGCCATCTGAGCGCATCGGCAGTCGAGGGACACTATTCCCGGACTGCCTGATTTTCGCTCTTGCACGAATATCCGGCAAAATCCGTTTTGGCATGGTTGCCGGCAACGCGTGACCTTACATTCCTCCTGACGGGGCGGCCGAATGGGCCGCTCGACAGAGCCAGGAGGGCTGAGCGATGGCCGAACACGAGCTGCGCGGGTCCGCGAAAGTCTACGATCTCTCCGCTTTCCGTCGCGCGCAGGCGGCCCGCCGGCCCGTCGAGGCCGCCAAACCCGTTCCCGTGGTGAGCGGCGGCGCGTGGTACCACGAAGCCGCCATCCGCGACGACGACCGCCCCCGGGGGCGGTGACGATACCCTGAAAGCGAGAAAGCCGGACCCGAAGGCCCGGCTCTCTCAAATCAGAAGACCGTGTCGGTCTCAGGCCGCAGCGGAGCTGCTGGCGCCCTGCACCGAGGCGATGGTCTTCAGGACCTGCGAGGCGATCTGGTAGGGGTCGCCCTGAGAGTTCGGACGGCGGTCTTCCAGGTAGCCCTTGTAGCCGTTGTTCACGAAGGAATGCGGCACACGGATCGAGGCGCCGCGATCAGCCACGCCGTAGCTGAATTTGTTCCACGGCGCGGTCTCATGCTTGCCGGTGAGGCGCATGTGGTTGTCCGGGCCATAGACGGCGATATGGTCTTCGATGTTGACCTCGAAGGCCTTCATCAGACTCTCGAAATACTCCTTGCCGCCGACTTCGCGCATGTGCGCGGTCGAGAAGTTGCAGTGCATGCCTGAGCCGTTCCAGTCGGTGTCGCCGAGCGGCTTGCAGTGGTACTCGACGTCGATGCAGTACTTCTCGCAGAGGCGCTGCAGGAGGTAGCGGGCCATCCACATCTCGTCGGCGGCCTTCTTGGAGCCCTTGCCGAAGATCTGGAATTCCCACTGGCCCTTCGCCACCTCGGCGTTGATGCCCTCGTGGTTGATGCCGGCTTCGAGGCAGAGGTCGAGGTGCTCCTCGACGATCTGGCGGGCGACGTTGCCCACGTTCGAGTAGCCGACGCCCGTGTAATACGGGCCCTGCGGGGCCGGGTAGCCCTGCTCGGGGAAGCCGAGCGGACGGCCGTTCTGGTAGAAGAAGTACTCCTGCTCGAAGCCGAACCACGCGCCCGCGTCATCGAGGATGGTCGCGCGCTTGTTCGACTCGTGCGGGGTCTTGCCGTCCGGCATCATCACTTCGCAGAGCACCAGCACGCCGTTCTTGCGGGCCGGATCGGGGAAGTGGCGCACGGGCTTGAGCATGCAGTCGGAGCTGCCGCCCTCGGCCTGCTTCGTGGAAGACCCGTCGAAGCCCCACATGGGAAGCTGCTCAAGGGTCGGGAAGCTGTCGAATTCCTTGATCTGCGTCTTGCCACGCAGGTTTGGCACCGGCGTGTAGCCGTCGAGCCATATATACTCGAGCTTGTATTTCGTCATTCCGGTCTCTCGCCGATCTCTCGATCCCTTGTCGACGCGGCGCCCCGCAGATCATGGGGCTCCGGCGAACGGCACGCCGCCTTTGCAACGGTCGCCGAACCCTAAGCACGCATCGTGCCATCGGCGCGGCGTAACCCGTGATGTTCCATCACTTCCGGTCACAGAACCGTGAGCCCTTGGGGCGATACGGTGAGGGGAGACAAGCATCATTCTCTTGCAAACCTGCCTATTGTCCTATTATAGGCCCGCCAGAAGATAGGAGTAGCGGGACGAACTGATAGCTCTCGAAGTCGAGCAGCAAGGCTGGCGGCTGTCGGCGTTGACGGTGCAGGTGACCCTTCTTCGGTCTGATTAATCCTCAAGGCCTGCAATTCTAATCAATCGCGTAGTCCGATTGGCGGCCCAAATAGCGTCTAGTGAACAAAAGAAACGGAGGCGCTCGAGAGCCTCCGCAAATAAATGAACAAGCACTATTGACACTGCTTGTCTCACGTATTTGCAAACGGAACAGTTATTTTTTAAATTTGATGTTGTGAACAAAATCGTCAAAGCGAATTTCGAGCTAAAGTCGACAGAGGTATATTCGGCATCTGAGGGAAGACCGGACGAAGTTTTGTAACTCGGCGTTTTGACTACCCACGGGACGCGAGAATGATGCTAAAGATGGTTTGGACGCTGGCAGGCGAGACACATGTAGTGTTGGCTTGTTTATTGTGCACGACCCAACAAGAGCCTGCGGTTATCGAACCATTACAACCGCCCCACGTAACGGCGGTGAGTGACATGCTACCTTCTAAAGAATTCGAACAATATGGCCGCATGTTCATTCAGGATCTGCACCTGTTCGGCAATTCGATGGAGGAAATCATTGACTGCATAACAGTAAACTATGACGAATCGGAAAAAGATAAATTGCGTAATTTTGTTGAAAGTATACTCGGGTCGAACCTTACACACCAAGAATCGCAGCGACTTTGGTCCGCGACAAACAGCGATATCTATTTCCATTCGGCAGAAGGATTTAAGGACTTCCTGAGGATGACGCGAGATCGGCTCCGACGCGGAGGTCGGACCGCAGCGAGCGGATGCCCGATGCGAATTCGCTGAGCCCACGGCTTGAGCGTGATTCCCTTAACCCGGGTGGTGCCGAGCCGAGCCGGGCTGTATGGGTCGGCCCGGCTGAACGAAAGCCAGGAGAGACGCCACGATGACCACCGCAGCCGAAGTGCTCAAGACGATCCGGGACAACGACGTCCGCTACGTCGACCTCCGCTTCACCGACCCGCGCGGCAAGTGGCAGCACGTGACCTTCGACGTCTCGATGGTGGACGACGCCTTCTTCTCAGAGGGCCAGATGTTCGACGGCTCCTCGATCGCCGGCTGGAAGGCGATCAACGAGTCGGACATGCTGCTGATGCCCGATCCGTCCACCGCCTGCATGGACCCGTTCTTCTCCGCCGCGACGCTCTCCGTCGTGTGCGACGTGCTGGAGCCGGAAAGCGGCGAGCCCTACGGCCGCGACCCCCGCTGCACCGCCAAGCGCGCCGAGGCCTACCTGCAGGAGGTCGGCATCGCGGACACCGTCTATGTCGGCCCCGAGGCCGAGTTCTTCGTGTTCGACGACGTGAAGTTCTCCGCCGACCCGTACAAGACCGGCTTCGAGCTCGATTCGACCGAGCTGCCGACCAACGGCTTCACCGATTACGAGGGCGGCAACCTCGGCCACCGGATCCAGACCAAGGGCGGCTACTTCCCGGTGCCGCCGCAGGATTCGGCGCAGGACATGCGCGGCGAGATGCTGGCGGCCATGGCCGCGATGGGCGCCACCGTCGAGAAGCACCACCACGAGGTCGCCAGCGCCCAACACGAGCTCGGCCTGAAGTACGACACGCTCACCACGATCGCCGACCACCTGCAGATCTATAAGTACTGCATCCACAACGTGGCGCAGAGCTACGGCAAGACCGCGACCTTCATGCCGAAGCCGGTCTACGGCGACAACGGCTCGGGCATGCACGTCCACCTGTCCCTCTGGAAGGACGGCAAGCCGCTCTTCGCGGGCGACAAGTATGCCGGCCTGAGCCAGGAGTGCCTGTACTTCATCGGGGGCATCATCCGGCACGCCAAGGCGCTGAACGCCTTCACCAACCCCTCGACCAACTCGTACAAGCGGCTGGTGCCGGGCTACGAGGCCCCCGTGCTGCTGGCCTACTCGGCCCGCAACCGCTCGGCCTCCTGCCGCATCCCGTGGACGAAGAGCCCGAACGCCAAGCGACTCGAGGTGCGCTTCCCCGATCCGACCGCCAACCCGTACCTCGCCTTCTCGGCGCTGCTGATGGCCGGCCTCGACGGCATCCGCAACAAGATCGACCCCGGCGCGGCGATGGACAAGGATCTCTACGATCTGCCGCCGAAGGAGCTGCGCCGCATCCCGACCGTGTGCGGCTCCCTGCGCGAAGCCCTCACCAGCCTCGACAAGGACCACGCCTTCCTGACGGCCGGCAACGTGTTCACCGAGGATCAGATCGAGTCGTTCATCGAGCTGAAGATGGCCGAGGTCCTGCGCTACGAGATGACCCCGCACCCGATCGAGTTCGTGCAGTACTACTCGCTCTGATTCGGCAAGGGCCGCGGGTCTCGCATCCGCGGCCTCCCCTTCGCAGTCTCGACCGGCGAAGGGGGTCACAGGGAAGCCGGGACCTTGATCTTCGACCACCTTGTCGTCGTCGCACCGGATCTGGCCGAAGGTGTCGCGCATGTTCGCGCCTGCCTCGGCATCGACATGCCCGAGGGGGGACGACACCGCGAGATGAGCACGCGAAACCACCTCCTCCGCCTGAGCGAGGCGACGTTTCTGGAGGTGATCGCGATCGATCCGGACGCAGACCCGCCACATCGAGCGCGATGGTTCGGCCTGAGCGATCAAGCGGCCGTAAGGGCAGATTGGGATGCCGGGCGGCGGTTACGCGGTTTCGTCGCTCGCACGGGCGACCTCGACGGCGCTCTGGACCTTCACCGCGCTCTGCTGGGGGAGCCCATCACCGTGTCGCGCAACGACCTATCGTGGCGTTTCGGCCTCCGTGCGGACGGGGCATGGCCGGCGGAGGGCGCAGCGCCGTGCGTGATTGATTGGGGGCCGCGAGGCAATCCCGCGAGGTCGATGCCGGACCTCGGAGCGACACTCGAACAGGTCACACTCACGCATCCCGATCCGGCATGGGTGAGATCACTCCATGCGTCTCTCGATCTCGATTGGCCCATTGCCATCGAATGCGGCGAGACCCTGCGTTTCGAGGCACAGGTCGCCACACCACAGGGGATACGGACATTGACGTGAGGTTTCGACGGACCCTCCTCGCCGGCCTGATCGGGAAGTGACCGGCGAGGAGGATCTGGCCCAGTGGCTAAGCTCGGGCGGGTCCAAGCTAGCAGTATCCTGCGGGGATACCGTCACCCCAAAACCTCACTGCCATCCCGACACGGCGGAAATCCGCAGTCTTCCGCCGCGCAAACGTCGCAGAGTAGAGCTTTCGCGCTCACGTGTGGGCGAAGATGTCGGCCTCGTCCCATCCGAGCAGGTCGAGCTGGGCGCGGGACGGCAGAAACCGGAAGCACGCCTCGGCCAGATCGGTGCGTCCCTCGCGCGCGAGCATCGAATCGAGCTTCGACTTGGCCGCATGGAGATGCAGCACGTCGGAGGCGGCGTAATCGAGTTGCGCCTGGGTGAGCGTGTCCGCCCCCCAATCCGAACTCTGCTGCTGCTTCGAGAGATCGACGCCCACCGTCTCGCGCACCACGTCCTTCAGCCCGTGCCGGTCTGTGTAGGTGCGGGCGAGCTTGGAGGCGATCTTGGTGCAATAGACCGGCGACGGCATCACACCGAGCCGGTGGAACAGCACCGCCAGGTCGAACCGGGCGAAGTGAAAGAGCTTCAGAACCGATTCGTCACCGAGCACCCGGATCAGGTTCGCGGGGGCCGGGCCGCCGGGGACGATCTGCACGACGTCCGCCGTCCCATCGCCCGTCGAGAGCTGGACGACGCAGAGCCGGTCGCGGTGCGGGTTGAGCCCCAGCGTCTCCGTGTCGATGGCAACGGAGGTGCCGGGATCGTAGGAGGCGGGCAGGTCGCCCCGGTGGAGGCGGACGTTCGGGTTCTGGGACACGGGATCGGCTCGGTGAAAGAGGATTGCGGCCGGTATCACCCGAACCGAAGGGGAACAAGGCTGGGAGGACGCCTGGAAGCGCCCTAAGCTCGCAGGGCGCGGATCGCGCGCGGGAAGGACCTGAGCCCATGCAAGACATCGCCTCCATGAGCGCGGCCGAAGTGATCAAGGCGCTCGGGCTGCAGCCGCACCCGGAGGGGGGCCATTATAAGGAGACGTTCCGCGATCCCCGCAGCGCGGACGGCCGGTCGGTCGGCACGGCGATCTACTTCCTGCTCGATGTCGGCGAGGCCTCGGCGTGGCACCGGGTCGATGCCGCCGAGATCTGGCATTGGTATGCGGGCGCGCCCCTCGTCATCACCGTGAGCCCGAACGGGCACGATGCCTCCGCCCACCATCTCGGCCCGGAGATCGGACGCGGGCAGCGACCGCAATTCGTGGTGCCCGCCGGCCATTGGCAGACGGCCACAAGTCTCGGCGCTTGGACCCTCGTCGGTTGCACCGTGGCGCCGGGCTTCGACTTCGCCGGGTTCGAACTCGCCCCGCCGGATTGGCGCCCCCTCCCCCGTGCCTAAGCCGTCCGCGACGCCCGCACCGCGAACAGCGCCCCGGCCACGATGAGCAGACACGAGAGGGCGAGTGCCGGCCGGACCGGCGCGTAGCCCGTCGCCACGAGGATGAGCGTCGAGAGAACCGGCGCCGCATAGGCCGCGACGCCGAGGAGGCGCACGTCGCCCCGCTTGCAGCCGATGTCCCGGAGGTAGAACGCGGCGCCGACCGGGCCGAGGCCGAGCAGGACGATGGACGCCCAGGCGCTTGCCTCCTGCGGCCAGACGCTCGTCTCGAAGACGAGGTGGCAGAGGAGGCTGAGGAGCCCGGTCGCGAGGCAGAAGCCGGCCACTGCCTCGGTCGGGACGGTGCCGACCCGCGCGGATAAGACGGAATAGCCGGCCCAGACGAAGGCCGCCGCCAGAGAAGCGGCGTAACCGGGCAGCGCGTCCGTGCCGAAGCCGATATCCCGCCCGGCGAACAGGATGCCGACGCCCGCGAGCCCCATCAGCGCCCCCGCCACATGGCCGAGCCGCAGCCCCGTCGCGCCGGGAAGCCACGCGGAGAACAGCACGATCAGCAGCGGCCAGAGATAATTGATGAGCCCCGCCTCGGCCGGCGGCGCGAGGCGCAAAGCCGTGAAGTAGAGCGCGTGGTAGCCGAACAGGCCGCCGACCCCGAGGAGCCAGACGTGAAACGGCTGGCGCAGCGCCCGCGCGAGGTCGGGCCGGACGAGAAAGCGCGCGCAGCCGAGCGCACCGCCGATCAGGAAGGTGATCGCCGCCAGCTGAAACGGTGGCACCCCGCCGGATGCCGCCGTGAACAGGGCAAGCAGAGCCCACAATAGAATTGCCCCAAACCCAATAAGAGTAGCCCGGGAATCTCGCGAAGCTGCCGTCATCTTTTATCCACGGATCGGCCGAACCGACTCGGCCTTGGGAGAAACCGACCCTTCGGCGGGCGGAAGCCCCAGCAACACTGCACGTCCAACGGGCAGCTACCGCACTTTGCGCGCGCTTCATGCACAGGACGCAAACCTTTGCCGGCAATAGCCTTCCCAAAATGTTGCGGGCCAGCAACATCACGTCGGAACGACGCGGGGAAAGACAAATCCAAGTTGAACCGGCTTGGCCGTTCGCACATGGTGACTGGGCACGGGGGCATCGCCAAGCGACGGCCCGCTGGAGCCCGCCAATTAAGACGCGGGCCAGATCAAAAAAGAACGCGGCGTGATCCGGAAAACCGGGCAGTCCGCATCTTGGGTCTCGAAGCTTTGGAGATGATGATGAAGCTCTTGAAGAGCTCTCTGCTTGGGTCGGCTGCTGCGCTCGCCGCCGTCGGCGCCGTGCAGGCCGCCGACCTGCCGGTCAAGAAGGCGGTCCCGATCGAATTCGTGCGCGTCTGCTCGGCCTACGGCGCCGGCTTCTTCTACATTCCCGGCACCGACACCTGCCTCCGTCTCTCGGGCCGCGCCCGCTTCGAGTACGGCTACCAAGCTCCCCTCGGCCGCGGCCAGGGCAACGGTGACTACAGCGGCTACCGCGGCCTCGCCCGCATCAACGTCGATGCCCGCACCCAGACTGGCTACGGCACCCTGCGCGCCTTCCTGCGCATCGAGGCCGCCAGCCGCACCGGCATCCCGACCCTGCACTCCGGCACCCAGATCCGTATCGCCAACGCCTTCCCGGGCACCGGCATCGATCAGTTCGGCCGCGTCGAGCAGTTCCTCAACACGGACAAGGCCTTCGTGCAGTTCGCCGGCCTGACCGCCGGTCGCGCGTCCTCGTTCTTCGACTTCTACGCCCACGACTTCGAGTTCGTCGGCGGCACGTCGGGCTCGGACGTCTCGTCCACGAACCTGCTGGCCTACACCGCCACGATCGGCAACGGCTTCTCCGCCACCCTGTCGATGGAAGATCCGAGCTTCCGCCGCTCGCCGATCTACTCGCCGACCTCGGCCCTCGCCGCCACGGTGGGCAGCACCTCCACCGCCATCTTCGGTCAGGCCAACTCGCTGATCCCGGTCGTCCTCGGCGTCAACGCCGCCGGCGCCCCGATCGGCTTCGGCTTCACCGATGGCATCCAGCGCAACCGCATGCCCGACTTCGTCGGCGTGCTGCGCTACGACCAGCCCTGGGGCTCGGCGCAGATCTCCGCCGCCGTCCACGAGCTGAACACCGGCAACGTCATCACGCAGGGCGGCTTCCTCGGCTTCAACAGCGCCGGTCAGGCCCTCAGCGCCGTCAACGCCGTCGCCCCGCGCACGCAGAGCGAGTACGGCTGGGCCGTGCAGGGCGGCCTGAAGATCAACGCCCCGTTCATCGCGCCGGGCGACGCCTTCTACCTCCAGGGCGCCTATGCCGAGGGCGCGCAGATGTACACCGGCAACGGCTCGTACAGCGGCTCCTACGCGATCAACCCGACCTCGATCCAGGGCGCGTCGTTCAACCAGAACTTCTCCGACGCGACGGTCAACCCGTTCACCAACCAGCTCCAGCTCTCCACGAGCTTCTCGGTGGTCGGTTCGTTCCTGCACTACTGGGCCCCCGAGTGGCGTTCGGCGGTGTTCGCCTCCTACGGTGAGAACACCTTCGCCAACGGCGCCCGCGCCGCCCAGGGCGCCTACTTCGGCTTCGTCCCCGGCGCCGGCGGCACCAATGCCGGCAGCACGGCCATCTCGGCTCTCGGCGTCGGCGTCCCCGGCACGCGCTTCTACAACCTCAACGGCAACCTGCGCGACACGTACATGCTCTATGCCGGCGCGAACCTGATCTGGTCGCCGGTGAAGGACCTCGATATCGGTGTCGAGGGCATCTACGCTCAGTACGGTGTCCAGAACGGCCGGGTGCTCGACACCCAGAAGTTCAACTACACCGCTGCCCAGGTGAACTCGGGCATCCCGGTGAAGACGATCTCCAGCACCGACGTCTTCCAGGCGCGCTTCCGCGTCCAGCGCGACTTCTAAGTCGCATCAGGCGCCGGGGAGGATCCTCCCCGGCGTCCCGGATGAACCCCGTGTCATGCGGTCTTCGAGGCTCGGCGCCAGCGCCGGGCCTTTTTTGTTGTTCTGCTGCCTAAATGCGAGGCGCAATGGACTGCCGGTCCAGTCTCTCCGCGAAATGACATCCGCGTGGGATGAACTACACTGCGAGTTCGTTGTCTCTCCCGCCGCGTTGCCGCCCCGATAGCGCGCTGATACCCCAGACCGACATCTGACGGCGCCGCCCGCTCCGAATCCGGCCAGGGCTTCGCACAGGACAACGGACCGGCCCGCCAGAGGCCGGATTTCGGAGGACAGCGATGAGTACCGGAGCTTCGAGCCCGAGCACCGCCACTGTGGCACCAGCGGTCGCGCCGGCCTCACGCCGTTTCTGGCCGGAGGGGTGGTGGCGCCTGATCGACATCAAGATCGGCATCATCCCGCTGCCGGTCTACCTGATCCTGGCCGCCCTCATCGTGGTCCTGGTCCAGGAGGGCGAGATCAAGCCGGATGGGCCGACGATGATCGCCGTGCTCGTGATGGGCGGCTTCACCTGCGCCGAGATCGGCAAGCGGCTTCCGGTGCTCCGCAACATCGGCGCGGGTGCGATCTTCGCGACCTTCATCCCCTCGGCGCTCGTCTACTACAAGTTCGTGCCGCCGCAGATGGAGAAGGCGATCATCGACTTCACCAAGTTCACGAACTTCCTCTACATCTACATCGCCACGATCATCGTCGGGTCCATCCTGGGCATGGACCGCGAGGTGCTGATCAAGGGCTTCCTGAAGATCTTCGCGCCGCTCGCCGTCGGCTCCGTGGCGGCGGGCCTCGTCGGGACCCTCGTCGGCACGCTGCTCGGCATCGGGGCCTACAAGACCTTCTTCTTCATCGTGGTGCCGATCATGGCCGGTGGCGTCGGCGAAGGCGCGATCCCGCTCTCCATCGGCTACGCCGCGATCCTTGGCACGCAGCAGGGGGTGATGTTCGCGCAGGTGCTGCCGCCGGTCATGCTCGGCTCGCTCACCGCCATCGTGCTGTCGGGCACGCTGAATTACGTCGGCAAGAAGAAGCCGCACCTCACCGGCAACGGCAAGCTCCAGCCGGACGCCGAGGAGTTCAAGTCCAGCGACGCCCAGGCCAAGTCCGAGGCCGCGCAGAAGGGCATCGACCCCGCCACGATCGGCGCGGCCGGGCTCACCGCGATCACGCTCTACCTGCTCGGCGTGATGTGCCACCACCTCACCGGCCTGCCGGCGCCCGTGGCGATGCTGTTCCTGGCGGTGTTCGCCAAGCTCGCCAGCGCCGTCTCGCCCCGACTCCAGGCGGGCGGCTTCGTGGTCTACAAGTTCGTGCAGGTCAGCATGACCTACCCGCTGCTCTTCGCCATCGGCGTGGCGCTGACCCCGTGGAAGGATCTGATGGCGGCGTTCACCCTCGTGAACCTCATCACCATCATCGCGACCGTGGGGACGCTGATGACGGTGGGGTTCTTCGTCGGCCGGGCGATGAACATGTACCCGATCGAGACGGCCATCGTGAACGCCTGCCACAGCGGCCAGGGCGGTACGGGCGACGTGGCGATCCTCACCGCCGCCGACCGCATGGCGCTGATGCCCTTCGCCCAGATCGCCACCCGCATCGGCGGCGCCCTGACGGTGACGGGCACCCTCATCGTGATGAAGTGGATCGGCGTCTGACGACGCCGGCCGGAGTTCGGGTGCCGCGTCAGGCGACGCTGCGCTCGATCTCCTCCTCGTCGCAGATCACGCCGGCATTGCCCTCGAACTCGGCGGCGAGGTCGACGGGGGCCTGAAGCGGGGCGGCCGAGACCCTGTCCTTCGCGAAGGTGGCGAGGAACAGCCGCATCACGTGGCGCACGCCGGCATCGTTGATGGTGCGCTGGTCGTCGTTGTAGTAGCGCCCCGCATTCACGTTGCTGGTGACGATGTCGTAAGCCGGGAAGTACACGGCGCGCGGGTCGTTGCGCGCCACGACCTCCCCCGCCGCCACGCGCAGGACCGACTTGGAGTAGCTGTTCGACTCCATGACGTGCCGGTCCATGTAGGTGGCGATCATCGGCACGGGCGACACGGTGAAGATCACCCGCGCCGTCGGGTTGACGCTCCACAGCCGGTCCAGAAACCCGTTCAGGTCGGCCAGAACCTCGGCTGAGCCGGCATTGACGCACTCGTAGAGCTCGGGGTCGAAGGTGCCGCCGGCCACGCCCGGCGCCAGCGGTAAAGCCGCTCCGTCCGCCCGCCAGCGCCAGCCTTCGGTGAGGCCGAGGGTCAACACGAAGACGTCCAGGGTCTCGAACAGGTGGCGCACGGCGGCGAGATGCACGTCGCGGGCGGCGATCACCTCCGCCTCGCTGGCGAAGCCCTGCGGCTCGACGGTCGGCCGGAACGGATCGACGTAGCGCCCGTCGTCGCGCAGCCAAGCCTTCAGCTCCGGCTCGAACTGACCGTAGGCGCGGTCGAAGAGCTGCACGAACTGGCGCGTGTAATAGAGGTTGCCGTAACGCGCGGAGAAGGTGCCGAACTGCCGGGCATTGGCCTCGGCTTCGGTCATGCCGGGAAGTGGCGGCTCGGCGAGATAGTAGTTGAACCCGGCCCCGCGCACCGCTTCGGCCACCCGCTGCGCGAAGCAGGAGCCACCCGTCGCGACCTTATCGGTCGGCGCGATGGTGAAGACGCCCTTCGGGTGCGGATTGACGGCGAAGGGCGGCACGTTGGTCACGACCTTGCGCCAGAAACGCTCGGCCGGTAGACCCGTGTACGGATTATTCGCCATCACCGAACCCTCTTGCCGCCGCGGCGGGTTACGCCGCTGCCGCCCTCCGCTCAAGACCAGCGCGCAACGTGGCCCTGACCGATCTGCCCCGGCGCGCGCGCCATGCGCTCTCCCTGTCGGCCCCTTCCTGGGCGACAGCGTGGCGAAGCCGGTCCCGCGAGGATCAGGCGCGCAAAGGCCCCTCCATCGCGATCATCGGCAATTGCCAAGCGCGGGCGCTGGCCCAGGCCATGCGGCTGCTCGCGCCGCAGAGCCCCGTGCGCTACCTCTCCATGGGAACCTTGAAGCGCGAGCACGGCCAGCTCGACGCCCTCGCGCGGGTGCTGCACGGGCATGACCACGTCTTCAGCCAGGCCTTTCCCGAGGGCCTGATCCCCGGCGGAGGCAGCGCACGGCTGAAGGAGATCGAGCCGCGCCTGACGCTGGTGCCCTCCATCGTCTTCTCGGCCTTCCACCCGGACATGGTCTATGCCGGCGCGGCCTCCGATCTCGCCTCCCTGAAGCTCGCCCCCTCCCCGCTCGGGCAGTACCACTCGGCCATCGTGCTGACGGCGCATAGGCTCGGGCTCGATGCGGCGCGCGCGGTCGGTTTGTTCCGCGAGGAGGTCTTCGCCCGGCTCGGCTATCTCGATTGGTGGGAGCCGGCTTTGCGCGAATTGACGAGCGCCGCCGAGCAGGCCGGCTTCGGCCTCGACCGCGAGTTGACCCGCTGGGCGCGGCGCGGCGCCTTCATGCACCTGATGAACCACCCGAAGCCGTTCGTGGTGGGCGACATCGCCAAGCGGCTGTTGCGGGAAGCCGGCATCGAGCCGGCCCCGGTCGAGGTGGAGGATTACCTCGCCGACGAACTCGTCCATGACGTGATCTGGCCGATCTACCCGCCGATCGCCGCGCAGTTCGGGTTGTCCGGCTCCTACCTGTTCAAGGCCAAAGCGCGGGACGGGGCGTTTCCGGTGCTCTACGACCTGCCCGCCTTCGTTGCCGCGAGCTACGCGCTCTACGACGGAATGGCGGCGGCCGACCTGCACTGCGCGCGCGTCGAGATCTGGCTGAGCCTGCCGGAGATCGTGGCCCTGTTTCGCGGGTCGACTCAGCCCGCCGCGTAGAGCGCGGCCGGTGCGGCGAAACCCTCCGCCATGATGCGGACGGTGGCATCGATCTCGCGCACCTGGAACGGCTTGCGCAGGAACAGGCTGCCGGGCACGCCCCGGTTTCGGGATGACGTGTCTGCCGAAGTGTAGACCACCGGTCCCTCCGGTTTGATCGCCCGGAACGCCCCCGCCACCGTCCAGCCGTCGATGAGGCCCGGCAGGTGGATGTCGGAGAGGAGCCAATCGACCTCCTCCCCGCGCTTGCGCAGGAGGGTGAGCGCCGCCTCCCCCGTCGAGGCTTCGAGCACCCGGATGCCGCGCGCCTCGCACAGGTTCGCGACGATCTCCAGCAGAAGATAGCTGTCTTCGACGATCAGAACGCTCTGTCTTTGGAGCATGGGGGGCGCACCGATGAACGCGACGATTCAGGATCGAGTGACCCGATTAAGGCGCGGTTAAACATGCTTGGAGCTTTCGCGCCCGCCGCGCAGCTGTGGCCTCGGGGACACCGTTTCCGTGAAATCGCAGTGGGCCGGGGGAGATGCCGTGCCCGGGCCGCATTCCGGGCGCTTCACCGGAGCGCGGGTGCGTCGGCGCACGCTCCGTTGGAGGCCACGAGCGCAAGCGCCGTTTCGGGCGGCCCGCTGAACCCGCGCTTAACCATCGTAGTCTTAATGGGACGCAGACAAACGGACGCGGCCCTGCCTCGAAGACCCCAGCCGGCCTTCGGCACCGCGCGAGGAGTTTCGTACACGATGTCCGCCATCATCACCCGGCGCCTGCGCGCCGTCGCCCTCGGTCTCTCGGTCTGCGCAGCCCTCGGGCTCGGCGCCTGCAGCAAGGACAGCGATCTCGCCGACGCCTCGGCTTACGGTGCCAACGGCGCCGGCGGGGCCTCGACGCCCGGCAGCGCCCAGGATTTCGTGGTCAATGTCGGCGACCGCGTCTTCTTCGAGTCGGATTCCACCGATCTGACGCCCACCGCCACCGCCACCCTCGACAAGCAGGCCGTGTGGCTGCAGCGCTACCCGCGCTATACGTTCATCGTGGAAGGCCATGCCGACGAGCGCGGCACCCGCGAGTACAACTTCTCCCTCGGCGCCCGCCGCGCCCAGTCCGTGTTCGACTACCTGACCACCCGCGGCATCGCCGCCGGCCGGATGCGGACCGTCTCCTACGGCAAGGAGCGGCCGGTCGCCGTGTGCAACGACATCTCCTGCTGGTCGCAGAACCGCCGCGCGGTGATCGTGCTCGACCGGGGCGCGGGCGCCTGATCCGGCCCGCCGGCCGTCTTTTTGCCGCGGACGGGGCGTTCTGTTAGGGCGCGCCCCGTCCGCTGACTGCAAGCCGAGCCCCATGCACGCCCGCCTCCCCAGACGTTTCCTCGCCGCCCTCGTGCTCCTGCCGGCCCTGTTCGGCCCAGCGATGGCGCAGGATGCCTCCGAACTCGTCGTTCGGCTGGGACGGCTTGAAAGCCAGTCCCGCACGATGTCGGGGCAGATCGAGACCCTCCAATACGAGAACCGCCAGCTCAAGGAGCAGCTGCGCAAGTTCCAGGAGGATGTGGAATTCCGCCTGAACGAAAAGGGCGGCGGGGGTGCCGCCGCCGCGGCGAAGCCCGCCCGCAGCCCCGCACCCTCGGCCGCCCCGGCTCCCGCCGCGCCGAACTCGGTCAACGGCGGCAATCCCGGCTTCAACGGAGGCGGCACGCGTCAGCCATCGCAGAAGCGCGGCGACGCCTTCGATCCCGACCAGAACCCCGAGGCGCCCGGCGCCCCGATGCGGCTTGGCGCCACCGAACCCTCCGCGCCGTTGCCGCCTCGTGAGACCGCCGAGGCCGCGCCCCTTCCGCGCGGCGCCCTCGACGACGAGGGCGAGGCCACCGGCTCCTACGACGAGCCCGTCGACCTGAACCCGCCGCGCCGCACGGGTGCGATCCCCTCGGTGGCACCGCGCCCCAGCGAGAGCGTCGCCGCCACCGGCACGCCGGATGCCGGGGCCGATTATGATTCGGCCGTCGAGCTGATCCAATCTCGCCAATACGAGCAGGCCGAGATGAGCCTGCGCCAATTCCTGCAATCGCACCCGCGCGACGCCCGCGTACCCGGCGCGACCTACTGGCTGGGTGAGAGCTACCTCGCCCGGGGCCGCACCCGCGAGGCGGCGGAGCAGTTCCTGAAGGTCTCGACCGATTACGCCCGCTCGGCCCAGGCCCCAGAGGCGATGCTGAAGCTCAGCGTCTCCCTGAACGCCCTGGGCGCCAAAGAGCAGGCCTGCGCCACCCTCGCCGAACTTGAGCGCAAGTTCCCGAATGCCGGGACCGGCGTGCGCCAGGGCGTGACGCGGGAACAGAAGCGCGCCCGCTGCGCGGCGTGACCCCGCCGGACGATCCCGTCCTCGACGCGCTCCGCCCCTGGCTGAGACCGGGCTCTTCGCGAACGCTCCTCCTCGCCGTGTCCGGCGGCCCTGATTCGACCGCGCTGATGCACGCGGCGGCGAACCTCCGACCCGATACGCCCCTCCACGTCGCGACCGTCGATCACGGCCTGCGCCCGGAAGCAGCCTCGGAGGCTGACTCGGTCGGCCGCGCCGCCGCCGACCTGGGATTGCCCCACGCGGTGCTGCGCTGGCAGGGCGACAAGCCTTCGACCGGCCTTCAGGACGCTGCCCGCGCCGCGCGCTACCGGCTCCTCGCCGACCATGCCACCGCCATCGGCGCGGATCTCATCCTCACCGCCCATACCCGCGACGATCAGGCCGAAACGGTGCTGATGCGTCTCGCCGCCGGCAGTGCGCTGGCGGGGCTCGCGGGTATGCGCCCCGCGCGGATGCTCGCGCCGGGCCTGCGCCTCGGGCGGCCCTTCCTCGGCCTCGACAAGGCGGTGCTGGTCGACTGGTGCGAGGCGCGGAGCCTGACGTTCCTGCAAGATCCCTCGAATACGAACCCGCGCTTCGCCCGCGCCCGGCTTCGAGCGGCGGCCTCGGCTCTCGCCGCCGAGGGTCTGACGAGTGCGCGGCTCGCGCGGCTGGCCGAGCGCGCGGCCCGCGACGAAGCCGCCCTGCGGCAGACAGCGGAGACAGCCCTTCGCGACGCTCTGCTTCCGGCACCGGAGGGAACGCTGCGACTCGATGGAACACGGCTGCGGGCCCTGCCGGAGGCCATCGCCCTGCGCTGCGTCGATCTTGCGATCACGCGCGCTGGCGCGACCGGCTACCGCCTGGAGAAACTCGAAGCCTTGGTGCTCGACGCTTTACTCCCCGCCTTGCACACCGGAGCGACCCTGCGGCGAACCCTCGCGGGGTACTGTGTGTCGGTCGAGAGCGGCAGAGTGGTGACACTTGTGCCCGCTCCTCCCCGGAAGAATGCCGGGCCTGCGGCACCGCCGACCGTCTTACTTGGCAACGAACACCCCCCCGCCTACATTGGCGATGCGTGATCGGACGGGCTGGCGCTGCTGCGCGAGAGCCATCTGGGGGACCGCGCGCGCCAAGGATCGATCGATGAACCCGAATTTCCGCAACTTCGCCTTGTGGGTCGTCATCTTCCTGCTTGTGCTCGCCCTCGTGACGCTGTTCCAGAATCCTGGGCATCGGGGCGGCGGCAGCGAGATCGCCTACAGCCAACTGCTCAACGATGCCGATGCCGGCAAGATCCAGTCGGTGGTGATCTCCGGGCAGGACGTGTCCGGCACCTATGTCGGCGGCGGCAACTTCACCAGTTACGCGCCCAACGACCCGAACCTCGTGACCAAGCTCCAGGGCAAGGGCGTGCAGATCACCGCGCGCCCGCCGTCCGACAACACGCCCTGGTTCATCCAGCTTCTCGTGAGCTGGCTGCCCATCCTCGTGTTCATCGGCGCCTGGATCTTCCTGTCGCGCCAGATGCAGTCCGGCGCGGGCCGGGCCATGGGCTTCGGCAAATCGAAGGCCAAGCTCCTGAACGAGGCGCATGGCCGCGTCTCCTTCGATGACGTCGCCGGCGTCGAGGAGGCCAAGGAGGACCTTCAGGAGATCGTGGAGTTCCTCCGCGACCCCCAGAAGTTCCAGCGCCTCGGCGGCCGCATCCCGCGCGGCGTGCTCCTCGTGGGCCCGCCCGGCACGGGTAAGACGCTCATCGCCCGCGCCGTCGCGGGTGAGGCCAACGTGCCGTTCTTCACCATCTCCGGCTCGGACTTCGTGGAAATGTTCGTGGGCGTCGGCGCCAGCCGCGTGCGCGACATGTTCGAGCAGGCGAAGAAGAACGCGCCCTGCATCATCTTCATCGATGAGATCGACGCGGTCGGCCGCCATCGCGGCGCCGGCCTCGGCGGCGGCAACGACGAGCGCGAGCAGACCCTGAACCAGCTCCTCGTGGAGATGGACGGGTTCGAGGCGAACGAGGGCGTGATCATCATCGCGGCCACCAACCGCCCCGACGTGCTCGACCCGGCGCTGCTGCGTCCGGGCCGGTTCGACCGCCAGATCATGGTGCCGAACCCCGACGTCACCGGCCGTGAGCGCATTCTGCGCGTCCACGTCCGCAAGGTGCCGCTGGCTCCCGACGTCGATCTGAAGACCATCGCCCGTGGCACGCCCGGCTTCTCGGGCGCGGACCTGATGAACCTCGTCAACGAATCGGCCCTGCTCGCCGCCCGTCGCGGCAAGCGGATCGTGACGATGCACGAGTTCGAGGACGCCAAAGACAAGGTCATGATGGGCGCCGAGCGGCGCACCCTCGTCATGACCGAGGACGAGAAGCGGCTGACCGCCTATCACGAGGGCGGCCACGCCATCGTCGCCCTCAACGTCCCGGCGACCGACCCGGTCCACAAGGCGACGATCATCCCGCGCGGCCGTGCCCTCGGCATGGTCATGCAGCTGCCCGAGCGCGACAAGCTGTCGATGTCGTTCGAGCAGATGACCTCGCGTCTGGCGATCATGATGGGCGGCCGCGTCGCCGAGGAAATGATCTTCGGCCAGGACAAGGTGACCTCCGGTGCCCAGTCGGACATCGAGCAGGCCACCCGCCTCGCGAAGATGATGGTGACCCGCTGGGGCTTCTCGCCCGAGCTCGGCACCGTCGCCTACGGCGACAACAACGACGAGGTCTTCCTCGGCATGTCGATGGGCCGCCAGCAATCGGTGTCCGAGTCGACCGCCCAGAAGATCGACGCCGAGGTGCGCCGTCTGGTCGAGACCGGCCTGACCGACGCCCGGCGCATCCTCGCCGAGCGCAAGGACGACCTCGAGTCGCTGGCGCAGGGCCTCCTCGAATACGAGACCCTGACCGGTGAGGAGATCCGCAACCTCATCAAGGGCCAGCCCCCAGTCCGCGACGGGGGCGACACGCCCTCGACGCCGGCCCGGCCCTCCTCCGTCCCCTCCGCCGGCCGTGGACGGCCGAAGGAGAGCGACGGCGGGATGGAGCCCCAGCCGCAGGTCTGAGGCTCGATGCACTGACGTGACGAGGGGCGCCGAGAGGCGCCCCTTTTTCGTCCGTCCACACGTCCCTCTCGTCGCTGCGAGGAACGAAGCAATCTACCCACGACGCGCCGCTTCCCGAACGTTGCGCAACCCTGGATCACTTCGATGCGCTCGTAATGACGACGGTGAGGCGTATGGCGCGAGGGTCGGGCCGAAGCGATCCAAAGAGGCGGTGTGCCCGCCGCATTTCGACCGTCTTTGTCGCGGAGCACCCGATTCACCACGCCCCCGGCCGAAGCTCGGCCAGCGGGTGAAATCTGCTATGATGACCGGGTGCGCCCCGAACGGCGCCGGAGACGCGACGTTGCGCAAGTATTTCGGGACCGACGGCATCCGTGGCCGCGCCAACGGCATCATCACGCCGGAGCTCGCCCTGAAGGTCGGGCAGGCGGCGGGCCTCGTGTTCCAGCGCGGTGACCACCGGCACCGCGTGGTGATCGGCAAGGACACCCGCCTGTCGGGCTACATGATCGAGACCGCCCTCGTCGCCGGCTTCACCTCGGTGGGCATGGACGTGCTGCTCCTCGGCCCGGTGCCGACCCCGGCGGTGGCGATGCTCACGCGCTCCATGCGTGCCGACATCGGCGTCATGATCTCGGCATCGCACAACCCGTTCGAGGATAACGGCATCAAGCTGTTCGGGCCTGATGGCTTCAAGCTCAACGACGAGGTCGAGCGCGAGATCGAGGCGCTGATCGACGCCGAGTTGCACAAGCGGCTCGCCGGCTCCTCCGATCTCGGCCGGGCAAAGCGGATCGAATCCGTCCACGCCCGCTACGTCGAGTTCGCCAAGCGGACCTTGCCCCGCTCCATCACCCTCGACGGGCTGCGGGTGGTGGTGGATTGCGCCAACGGCGCCGCCTACCGCGTCGCGCCGGAGACCCTGTGGGAACTCGGCGCGGACGTCATCAGCATCGGCGTCGAGCCGGACGGGTTCAACATCAACCGCGATGTCGGCTCCACCGCGCCGACCGCCCTCGTGGACATGGTGCGCGAGCGCCGCGCCGATATCGGCATCGCCCTCGACGGTGATGCCGACCGGGTGCTCATCGTGGACGAGAAGGGCCATGTGGTCGATGGCGACCAGTTGATGGCCGCCATCGCCCGCTCCTGGAAGGAGGACGAGCGCCTCACCCAGCCGGGTGTGGTCGCCACCATCATGTCGAATCTGGGCCTGGAGCGCTTCCTCGGGGGCATCGGCCTGAACCTCGCCCGCACCGCCGTAGGCGACCGCTACGTGCTGGAGCATATGCGCGAGCACGGCTACAACCTCGGCGGCGAGCAATCCGGCCACATCATCATGTCGGACTACACCACGACCGGGGACGGTCTGGTCGCCGCCCTGCAATTGCTCAGCGTCGTCCAGCGCAGCGGCAAGCCGGTGAGCGAGGTCTGCCATTGCTTCGATCCGCTGCCGCAGATCCTGAAGAACGTCCGCTACCGCTCCGGCGAGCCCCTGCGCCAGGACAGCGTGGTGACGGCGATCGAGCAGGCGCGCGGCCGATTGGGGCAATCGGGCCGTCTCGTCATCCGTCCCTCCGGCACCGAACCGGTGATCCGCGTGATGGCCGAGGGTGATGATCGCAGCCTCGTCGCCGCAGTGGTGGACGAGGTGGTGGACGCCGTCGCCAAGGCCGCCGCCTGACGCAGGCTCAGCCCGGCCGCCCCTCGTAGCGCAACACGAGGTCGGCCGGGGCGGTGATCCGCCACGCCGCGAGCAAGGCGTCGCGCAGCGTTTCCTCCTCGCATTCGTACAAGTCGAGATTCGTCCAGCCCCGGCGCCCCCAGGCGCCGTCGAGGGGCTGGAACAGGTCCGGCTCGGCCTCGCAGAACGCCTCCTGCGCCTCCGGGCTCAACCGCAGCACCACCCTCTCCTCCTCCACCCAGAGCGTGCCGAGCACCCGTCCGCCGACGCGGAAATCCGGGTTGCCGCGATGCGCGCCTTCGATGACCTCGGGCAGAAGGCGGGCCAGGGCGCGTACATCGTCGCCGGTCATCGGCCGAATCTTCCCGGAAACCTTCCGAAACCGTCCAAACCCAATCCTCGCCCCATGCCCCGCCTGTTTCCGAGACCTTAACGGCTGCGCAACACTTCGCGCCCCGGTCGAAAACTTTGTCAGGACTAAAACTTAACGTTAAGCCCGATTTAAGGTGTTCCCGTCATTCTCGTGAATGTCAATCAGCCGGCACTAAGCTTCCGGCACACGATACGAGTGAAGGAATCCTTATGGCCCGCTCCAAGCTTCATGCTGTGGTGCGCGTCGCGACGCTCGTGGCGAGCATCGGCGCACCCGGTCTGGCATTCGCTGCCGACCTCCTGCCTCCGCCCCCTCCCCCGCCGCTGCCCCCGCCGATCGATTTCGCCGGCGGCTGGTATCTGCGCGGCGACGTGGGCGCCAGCATCTACACCGCCCCGAAGTATGCCGTGAACGATATTCCCGGCACGCATTTCTTCGGTGAAGCCCAGTCGGGCGGCCTCTTCGCGGGCGTCGGTGTCGGCTACCAGTTCAACAACTTCTTCCGCGCCGACGTGACCGGCGAGTACCGCACGGCCTCCCTGCGCCTGTCGAGCTACAACGACTTCGGCAGCGGCTGCGGCTGCGATCCCACGGGCCGCAACTTCAACCTGACCAGCGGCCATTACGACGCCGCCGTCGTCCTCGCGAACGGCTATTTCGACCTCGGCACGTGGTACGGCATCACGCCGTTCGTCGGCGGCGGCGTCGGCGCGGCCTTCAACTACTTCTCGGGCTTTACCGACAGCGGCGTCACCAACTTCTACTCGCCGTATGTCTACAACCAGCCGACCTCGCCGGGCGTCTTCAAGTCGAAGACCACCGAGAGCTTCGCCTGGGCGCTCCACGCCGGTCTCGCCTACGATGTGACGCCGAACTTCAAGGTCGAACTGGCCTACCGTTACCTGAACCTCGGCCACGCCCAGACCGGCTCACTGACCTGCCTCGACGCGGCGGGACCTGCCTGCACCACCGTGCTGAAGGCGAAGAACCTCGAGGCGCACGACATCAAGCTCGGCGTCCGCTACCTGATCGGCAGCGCCTTCGTGCCCGCCCTCCCGCCGCTCATGCCCGAGCCGCTGGTCCGCAAGTACTGATCGACCCTACAGGACGTTTCCGAACGGCGCGGGCTTCCCGCGCCGTTCGTGTTTGTCGCGGACTGAAAATTGAGTTCAGCTCAAGGCGAAACACGCGGAAATTGCCTAATGCAACGGTCGATTAAGGTTACTGCGTTACCCCTAAACCGTGGCGTGAAGATTCAATGGCTTCGCAGCCCCGAGGATTGTTGGGATGCGTAAGATCCTGGTTTCACTGTTGGCCCTGAGTGCGGTCGGCACGGCGCAATCCGCCGACCTCGACTACGATTATCTGCGCGGCGCCGACTACGACCCGCCCCCCGTCGCCGTCATCGACTGGAGCGGCTTCTATATCGGCGGGCACGGGGGTTGGACCTCCGGCAGCCTGACGAAGCGAGCCGATGCCCAGGCGGCGTTGTTGAACTACGCCAATTCGACGCCTTCGGCCGCTGGCTACAGCCTCTACAATTCGACGATTTTCGCGTCACGCGGTTCGAACGACAGCTTTGGCGCCTATGCCGGCTTCAATGCTCAGTTCGATGACGTTGTCCTCGGTCTTGAGGCTGACTACACGCACAACAGCCGCAAATCGCTCTGGATCGGAACCGCGACGAACTTGCCGCCGCAATACGCGGTCACGGCAACGAACCGGACGAGCTTCGAGAATTACGGGACGATCCGTGCACGCGCCGGCTACGCCATCGGAAGCTTCCTGCCCTACGTGACCGGCGGTTTGGCTATCGGCGAGGCGAACTTCAGCCAGAGCCTGTATCGCCCTCCCTACCCGGCGGCGCCTTTCGCCCAGGTGACGACCTCCAAGATGGTGGTCGGCGTAGCCGCTGGCGCGGGTATCGATTACGCCATCACACCCAACGTGATGCTGCGTGCCGAATACCAGTATCTCAATTTCCCCGAGTTCAACGGTCGTCAAGTCCAGCTGAACACCTTCCGCGGCGGCGCGGCGGTCAAGTTCTGATCCCGGAGCCACTCATGACCCTCGGTTCGCGGGCCCTCGGCCTGCCGCTGCTCGCGATCCTGCTCTGCGGCGGGTTCACCCCCGCCGTGGCGCACGAGGACGCCTTCTCCGATGCGCCGCCGCGCCATGTGCGCGTGTACCGCCGGGTCGTGCCGACGCAACGCTACGTCTCCCCGCCGCCGATCATCAGCGGCTACCTCCCGCGTAACAACGCGGTGCCGATGTACAACGAGCCGCCGGGCCTGCCGTCCGGCTACGGCGCCTACGGCCGCTGATCAGCTCTCCAGCTCGCTGTCCCAGTAGAGATAGTCGAGCCAGGTGTGATGATACTGGCGGTGGTCGAACTCCGGCTGGCGGTGGTGCAATTCGTACCGCGTCGGCCGGCGCGGCGCGTTCATGAGGGGCATCTCGGCCTCCTCCGGCGTGCGGTTCGCCTTGCGCAGGTTGCAGGGCGAGCAGGCGGCGACGACGTTCTCCCAACTCGACAGGCCGCCCCGCGAGCGCGGCACCACGTGGTCGAAGGTCAAGCCACCCGAGGGCAGGCGCAGGCCGCAATACTGGCAGGCGAAGCCGTCCCGCAGGTAGATGTTGTAGCGGGTGAAGGCCGGGCTGCGCGCGAGGGCCACGTAGTTCTTCAGCGCCACCACGCTCGGCACCCGCAGCGACCGCGAGGGCGAGCGCGCCTCCACATCGTAGCTGGCGACCAGGGTCACGCGGTCGAGGAAGAGGGCGGTGAACGCATCCTTCCAGGACCACAACGACAACGGATTATACGAGAGCGGCCGATAATCCGCGTTCAGGACGAGTGTTTGAAGGTCCATCATCGGCGCGTCTCGCTCACGGCTATCTCTGGCGCGCCCAGCGCGCGGGAAGTGTCCCGCGCCCCGCCCATCCGCCGCGCTCGCGGCCGGAAACGGGCGGAGAGCGGCGTCGGGAGACCGCCGCAGGGCGGATCCCGTCGCGCGCCTCGCGCGGTGTCGGAACGTGGGTGAGAATGGGGAACAGGGCCGGAGGCCGGCGCGAACACGCGCCGGGGCTGGCACTCGGATACGGTACGCGGCCGGGCCGGGACGTGAGATCCGCAGGCCGCGCCCCTTCGCGTGGTGACGAAAAGGCCCTGTCCATAAGGGCTTCATCTAATCCCACCGTGACACCCTTGTGAAGCTGTCTGCGTCGTCCGCAGGGACGCACCCACATCCCATTACGGTTTTCGCGGCTCCGGCGGGCCAATGGGGCCTTGAGGGTTGGGTCACGCACGCTTTGGCCTTATTCGTCTGGCGAAACGGCCGCCCCGCGCGGCCCACCCGCCGCGACTCGCCCGCGAATCGCCGGAGGCCCCGCATCCCGGCGCCGTCCTGGCCACCCGTCGAGAGGTTTGCCTATGCTGTTTTCGCCAGTGCGCGTGACCACGCCGCACGGCCCGCGCCGGCTTCGCACCACGCCGCTCGCGATACTGGCCGCCCTCGGGGCGGCCCTGTGCCTTGCCTCCCCCCTCCCCGCTTCCGCTCAGGACCCCGCCCCGCAGGCCCCGCCGGCTGCGGCGCCGCAGGCCCCCGCCGCCCAGCCGCCCGCGAAGCCCGCCGAGGCGAAGAAGCCGGAGGCCAAACCCGCCATCGCGCAGGTGGAGCCGCCGGAGCAGTTCAAGGCCGTCCGCGCCAAGCTGGACGAGGCCAAGGCCGAACTCGACAAGCGCGAGAAGGAGCTCGGCCACACCGACGTCGCCCCGACCGACCTCGCCGCGATCCGCGAATCCGTCACCACCGTGACGGACGACGTGCGCGCCATCGTCAGCCGGCTGGACGATCCGCTGGCCGCCGCGCGGGAGCGCCTGTCGCAACTCGGCCCGAAGCCGAAGGAGGGCGAGGAGAGCCCCGACGTCGCGCAGCAGCGCGCCGAGCGCGAAGCCGCCGTGACCCGCATCGACGAGACGCAGCGCCTCGCCCGCTCCCTGGTGGTGCAGGGCGACCAGCTTGTGGACCGCGTCTCGAACCGCCGCCGGGCCTCCTTCACCCGCGACCTGTTCCAGCGCACGCACCCGCTCATCAGCCCGACCCTGTGGGAGAAGGTCGTCGCCGACCTGCCGCGCGACATGCGCTCCCTGCAGAGCGCGGTGGCGGATATCGGCGTGCTGTTCGCGCGCAACGGCAGCATCGGCAACCTGCTGCTCCTCGGCCTCGCCTTCGGCGTGTCGGTGGCGCTGTATTTCGGCCGCCGCAACATCGCGCCGCGCGCCGCCCGCCGCGACGAGAGCAAGACCGAACCCTCCCGCCGGGCGACGCTGATGGGGGCGTGGCGGGTCATCCTCGTCGGCACGGTGCCGGCGGTGGCGGGCTCCTACGCCGTGTTCTACGCCCTCGACGAAACCAACCTGCTCCCGTCCCGGCTCCTGCCGGTGGCCGGCGCGATCCTCGGCGGCCTCGCCTTCATCGCCGCGGTCGAGGCCCTGTGCGACGGCCTGCTCAGCCCGGACAAGCCGGCCTGGCGCCCGGCCCCGGTGAGCGATTCCGCCGCGACGCGCCTGAAGCTCCTCGCGGTCAGCATCGCCACCATCGCGACGGTGGTGAAATCCGTGGAGGCGCTGAATTCCGGCATCTCGGCCGCGCTGACCATCTCCATCGCCACGCGCGGCCTCGGCGCGGCGGCGACCTCGCTGATCCTCGCCATCGGCCTGCACCGCTTCGCGGACACGGAGCAGGAGGAGGAGGCCTGCTTCGGCCCCTACGTCCCGACCAAGACCACCACCGGCATCGGCGGCCCGGCCCGCCTCGTCGGCTGGGTCGCGGTGGTGGTGATCGGTTTCGCGGCGCTCGGCGGCTACGTCGCGCTGGCGACCTTCCTCACCGACCAGTTGATCTGGGCGACCTGCATCCTCGTGTTGCTCTACCTGCTGGTGCAGAGCGTCGACACGTTCCTCGGTAAGGCCCTCACCGACGAGAGCCGCCTCGCCACGGCGTTGCAGGCCAATACCGGCCTGCGCAAGCGCTCGCTGAACCAGATCTCGGTGCTGGCGACGGGCGCCGCCCGCGTGGTGCTGATCCTCGTGGCGGCGCTGCTGATCCTGGCCCCCTGGGGCCTCGATTCCACCGACATCACCGCCTCGATGCGCTCGGCCTTCTTCGGCTTCCAGGTGGGCGGGGTGACGATCTCCCTGTCCTCCATCGTGCTGGGAATCGGGGTGCTGGCGATCGGCGTGATCGTCACCCGCGCGATCCAGCGCTGGCTGGATCAGACCTATTTGCCGGCCACAGACCTCGATGCGGGCCTGCGCAACTCGATCTCGACGGTGGCCGGCTATTGCGGCTTCCTGCTCTCGCTGGCCGTGGCCTTCTCGTATCTGGGATTGAGCCTGGAGAAGATCACCATCGTCGCCGGCGCGCTCTCGGTCGGTATCGGTTTCGGCCTGCAATCCATCGTCAACAACTTCGTCTCGGGCCTGCTCCTGCTCTGGGAGCGGCCGATCCGCGTCGGCGATCAGGTGGTGATCGGCGATTCCGAGGGCATCGTGAAGCGCATCTCCGTGCGCTCCACCGAGATCCAGACCTTCGACCGCTCGGCGGTGATCGTGCCGAACTCGAACCTGATCTCGGGCATCGTGAAGAACCGGGTGCGCGGCGACCGGACGGGGCGGCTGTCGCTCACCGTCAACGTCCTGCGCAACCAGGACCCGGTGAAGGCGGCCGAACTCATCACCGGCTGCGCCGACGCACATCCCAACGTGGTGCGCGATCCGCCGCCGCGCGTGGTGTTCCGCAAGATCGGCGACACGTTCCTCGAATTCGAACTCCTGGCCTGGATCAGCGACGTGTCCCTCGGTCTCAAGGTGCAGACGGACCTGAACTTCGCGGTGTTCCGGACGCTCACCGAGCAGGGTCTGATCCCGCCGATGGGGCCGGGGTCGAGCATCGTCACGATCCAGGGGCTCGACGGGATGCAGAACGCGATGGGCGAGATCGCCAAGACCTTCGTGCGCCCGACCCAAGAGACGGAGAAGGGCACGCAGGCGCCGGAGAAGACCGCGACGGCGCCGCTCTAGGCGGGCTTGCGCGACGCACGCGGCCTCTCGGCCCCGTCGTGGTCGAGGACGGCCGTGTTGCGGCCGGATTCCTTGGCGGCATAGAGCGCGGCGTCGGCCCGGGCGAAGAGACCCGGCGTGGTGTCCGCCTCCGCTCGGGCGATGCCCACGGAGGCGCCGACCTTCAGGAGGAGGCCGGCATGGGCGAAGGGCCGCCCGAGGCCGGCGACGATGGCGGTGCCCAGGGCGCGCAGGGCGACGGGATCGGCCGGGCGCGGGATCAGCACGGCGAACTCGTCGCCGCCGAGCCTCGCCACGAGGTCCGCTCCCTTGCAGATCCGCGCCAGCCGCGCCGCCGCGCGCTTCAGGCAGGCATCCCCCGCCACATGGCCGTGAACGTCGTTGATGGCCTTGAACCCATCGAGGTCGATGAGGATCAGCGCGCCCGTGGGAAGCCCGCCGGAGGCCTCCGGTTCGCCGAAGCAGCGCTCGAAGGCCCGCCGGTTCGCGAGGCCGGTGAGCGGGTCGAGGTCGGCGCTGCGGTGGAGGGCCGCGAGGCGCGCGATGTCGGCGGTGACGTCCTGATGGGTGCCGAACAGGCGGTGGGGCACGCCGTCCCGGGTTTCGATGCCCGCCCGCGTCCGCAGCCAGCGGCGCTCGCCCCCCGGCGTGACGATCTCGCTGTCGAACTCGAAACTGTGCAACCGCGACAGGGCCTTGGTGCGCAGGACGTTCAGCAGCTTCAGCGAGGCCGCCTCGTACATCTGGAGCACGCGCGGGCGGTACAGGGCCGCCCCGCGGGGGATGCCGAAGATGTCGAAGCTGTTGCTCGACCAGTCCAGCGCCTCGTCGCGCAGGCGGCACGACCACAGTCCGACGCCGCCGGGCAGGTCGACCCGGCGCAGCATCCCTTCCTGCCGCTTCAGCAGGGCGGCCTGCGCCCGGATGATCGCGGCTTGAATCGCGTATCGCGCGACGGCGTCGTCACCGTCCGGGAGCGAAGGGGAAGGGCCGACGGATTCTGACATCGCCCCACATTCGTCTCGTGCGCAACCAGAATGCCGGCGATCGGTAAACGTCCGGTCACCCTTTCTCACCGATGCGCATTCTGGATGCGATCATTATATGGCGCGTTCGACGGCAAGGATGCGGGGATGACGGACGTGAACGGGTCGAGCGGACGGAAGACGGTCATGGGCCTCGGCGCGCTGTCGGCGGCGGCGCTGCTCAGTGCCTGCAGTTCGAACGTCCCCGTCAACAACGCCGTGCCCGCCCTATACCTGCCGCTGGCCTCGAACACGGCGCAGGTCGATACCGAGACCGCGCGGGACATGATCTCGTCCTACCGGCGCAACCACGGCGCGGGGCCGCTCACCGTCGATCCCGAATTGCAGAAGCTCGCGGAGACCGAGGTGGCGGCCATGGCGGCGGCCGACCGGCCGAGCAAGGCGCAGACGGTGAAGGCGGCGGTGACGCGGCTCGGTTACTCGGACGTGAACGCCAACCTCTCGGCCGGCTACCACACCCTGGCGGAGGCCTTCTCCGGCTGGCGGGAGAGCCCGCCCCACAACGCGACGATGCTCGATTCGCAGGCGAGCCGCATGGGCATCGCCACGGCCTACGCGCCAGGCTCCAAGTATAAGGTGTACTGGGCGCTGCTCACCGCGCGCTGAGGCGGATCACGGGATACCCTTTATCATCGGGGTCGGGGGCGCTTCCTTCAGAAGCGTCACCGTCACCCGGCGGTTGGCGGGCATGTAGGGATCGTCAGGGAACAGCGGTTCGGTGTCGGCCTTGCCGGCCACGGTGCTGAACCGGTCGTCGGGCACGCCGGCGCTGGCCAGGATCTCCCGGACGCTGATCGCCCGGCCGGCGGACAATTCCCACGGGGGCGCAGGCGGGCGGCGACCCGGCCGGTCGGTGGCGGTGTAACCGGTGACGACGATGCGGTTCGGCATCTGCCGGAGGGCGGGGGCGAGTTTTTCGATGAGCCGCCGCGTGCGGTCGTTCGGCCGGCTCGACCCTTCCGGGAACATCGAGCGCCCGTCCTGATCCACGATCGAGACGTCGAGCCCCTTCTCGGTGCGGGCGATCATGACGTTCTTCGAGATTTCCGCGAAGTCCGGCATGTCCTGCAACGCCTGCCGCAGGGAGGCGGCGGCGAGGCCGAAATTCTCGGCCTGCCCCTTATCGCGCATGCCGTCGTCGGCGCTCTTGTCGATGGCCGGTGGCGTGGTGCGGTCGGTCGCCTTCTCCGGCGGGATATCGCGCAGGTTCTTCAGGCGGTCGGCGGCGGGGATGCCGTCCGACTCGGTGATCCCGGCGAACTTCGAATCCTTGGAGACGCCGAAGGCGTCGCGCATCGAGCCCGCGACGAGTTGCAGCTTCTTCTGGTCCTGCGTCGAGTAGGCGGCGACCATCACGAAGAAGCTCATGAGGAGCGCCATCAGGTCGGCGAAGGTGACGAACCAGCCGTGGCCGCCATGCGCTCCACCGCGCTTCCGCCTCGCCATGTCAGGCTGCCGCCTCCAGCAGCGCTTCGCGATTGTTGTGCGGCAGGTAGGCGACCAGCATCTCGCGCACCAGCGTCGCGCTCTTCTGGTCGCGGATCAGCAGGATGCCGTCGATGATGAGGGAGCGGGAGACGTCCTCCTCCTCCAGCTTGACGTGCAGCTTGTCGGCCAGCGGCAGGGTGATCAGGTTGGCGATCACGGCGCCATAGAGGGTGGCGAGCAGGGCCGTCGCCATCGCCGGGCCGAGCTTCGACGGATCGGACATGTTGGCGAACATCGCGACCATGCCGAGGATGGTGCCGATCATGCCCCAGGCCGGCGCGCAGTCGCCATAGGCGCGGTACACCTTCGAGCCCTCGTCGAGGTGCAGCAGGAAGTTGTCGCGGTCCCGCTCCATCGTGTCGCGGATGAACTCTCGGTCGTAGCCGTCGGCGATGTAGCGGGCGCCCTGGGCGAGGAACGGGTCGGAAATCTCCATGTTCTCCAGAGCCATCGGCCCCGACTTGCGCACCACGTCGGCGATCCGGGTCAGTTCCTCGATCAGATCCATCGGCTTCACGGAGCGCGTCATGAACGCGAACCGCAGGCCCATCGGGATGCCGTGCATGATGGTGGAGAAGGGAAAGCGGATCATGGTCGCGGCGGTGGCGCCGCCGAACACCACCACGAGGGCGTGCTCCGAGACGTAGGCACCGAAATGCCCGCCATCGAGCATGATCAGGCCGATGACGACGCCGACGCCGGACAGGAGCCCCAGTGCGGTAGCGAGATCCATGAGCTGTGGCCCGGCGCGTTTTCCAGGGTCGGCCGGATCGGGATCGCGGCGGACAGGCGGGAAGCGTTAGGCCGACGTGCTGAATGAAGCGTAAAGGTCGCGGATCCTGTCACATCGCGTCATCGCCCGTTCAGCCGGGAAAGGGCATAAGCACCTCGTCACAAGGGGCAATGCCCCTGCGCAATGACGAGAGGGGCGGCTTCGAGCCTGAACGGGCCGAAGCCGGCGGCGGAGCGGTACGATGGTTCGTCTTTACGGACGGGTTCTGGGTTTCCTGAAGGCCGAGCGGCGGCTCGCGATTTCGCTCGCGCTCGCCAACGTGTTGTTGGCGGTAGCGGCCTTCGCCGAACCGCTGCTCATGGGCCGCATCATCGATGGGCTCACGCACCTGAAACGCGGCGGCAACGCCATGACCCAGATGCTGCCATTGATCCTGGCCTGGGTTGGTTTCGGATTCTTTACCATCGGCGCCGGGGTGTTCATCGCCCTGCATTCCGATCGGCTGTCCCACCGCAACCGCCTGTCCAGCATGGCGGCCTATTTCGAGCACGTGCTCGATCTGCCGCTGGCCTTCCACTCGGCCAACCATTCCGGCCGCGTCCTGAAGGCGATGCTTGAGGGCACGAACGGCATGGCGTGGCTGTGGCTCGGCTTCTTCCGCGACCACCTCGTCGCCCTGGTTTCCCTCGGCGTGCTCCTGCCGATGACGTTGTTCATCAACTGGCAGCTCGGCTCGATCCTCGTTGTGCTGGTCCTCGCCTTCACGGCCCTGACCACCTTCGTCATGCGCCGCACCGAGACCCTTCAGGGTCAGGTCGAGCATTTCAACTCGGGCCTCGCCGCCCACGCCTCGGATGCGCTCGGCAACGTCGCGGTGATCCAGTCCTTCACCCGCGCCAAGGCCGAGAAGGACGCGATGCGCGACATCATCGCCAAGCTTCTCGCCGCGCAGATCCCGGTCCTGTCGTGGTGGGCGCTCGCCAACGTCGCGACCCGCGCCTCGGCGACCATCACCATGACCGCGATCTTCGTGACCGGCATCTCGCTCTATCAGGCCGGCACCACCACGGTCGGTGAGGTCGTGGCCTTCATGAGCCTCGCCACCGCCCTGGTCTCGCGCCTCGACCATGTGGTCGGCTTCGTGAACGGCCTGTTCCAGCAGGCGCCTAAGATCGCCGAGTTCTTCGCGATCTACGATACGGTGCCGTCCGTGGCCGACCGGCCGCACGCCAAGCACGTGGCCCGCTTCGAAGGCGAGGTCACCTTCGACGAGGTCGGCTTCACCTACGACGGTCGCCGTAAGGCGCTGGACGGGGTGTCCTTCTCGGCCAAGCCGGGCGAGACCATCGCGCTGGTCGGCACCACCGGCTCGGGCAAGTCGACCACGCTCGGCCTCCTGCACCGCAGCTTCGACCCCGCTGCCGGCGCGATCCGCATCGATGGGCTGGATGTGCGCGACGTCGCCCTCTCGTCGCTGCGCCACAACATCGGCGTGGTGTTCCAGGAGCCGATGCTCTTCGCCCGCTCGATCCGCGAGAACCTGCAGGTCGGCCGTCCGGACGCGACCGATGCCGAGATGCTCGAAGCCCTGGACCGCGCCCAGGCCGGCGAGTTCATGGCCCGGCAGGCGGACGGCCTCGACACGGTGATCGGCGAACGGGGCCGGTCGCTCTCGGGCGGCGAGCGCCAGCGTCTCTCCATCGCCCGCGCCCTACTGAAGAACCCGCCGATCCTCATCCTGGACGAGGCCACCTCGGCGCTGGACGCCTCCACCGAGCGCAAGCTTCAGGGCGCCCTCGAAGCGGTGATGGAAGGCCGGACGACCTTCGTGATCGCTCACCGCCTCGCCACCATCCGCGATGCGGACCGGATCCTCGTCTTCCACGAGGGCCGGATCGTGGAGAGCGGCACCTTCGACGACCTCGTCGCCCAGGACGGCCGCTTCGCCGACCTCGCCCGGGCCCAGTTCATGGCCGCCCAGGCGGACGACGCCGAGGATCGCCTCGCCCTCGCTGCCTGATCCTCAGGTCCCCACAACGACAAAGGCCCCGGCGATGGGAATCGCCGGGGCCTTTTGCTGTTGGGCTTACGAAATCAGACGGCGGCGTAGCTCCGCGCGGCGCGGCGAGCGGGGGCGACGGCCGGAGGAGCCTCGCGCGGGCGCAGCACCTCGGAGATCTTCACGAAGCCGTCCGCGCTGCGGTCTTCCACGGCGCGGATGCCGAAGCCGAGGGCGAAGGAGCGGGTCAGGTCGGTGTCGCGCTCGACGCCGAACCGGTCGAGGGCGGCGAGGAACGCCTCCCGGAACAGGCTCGGCCGGCACCAGCCCTTCTCGGCCATCTGCAGCGGCCAATCCCACAGGCGCTCGGCCCGCCGGGCCGCGACCGCCCCACGGGCGATGAAATAGCCCGTGCCGCGATGCTCCAGCCCGTCCTCCTGGACAGACCATTCGGCGTTGCGGAAGAGTTCGACGGAGACCGCGCCGTTCATCGGGAAGCCCCAACTGTTAATGGAACGTTCCACGAACACTGGACTGGAACATCACACGCGTCAAGCGCTTGTTCTCGTCCTGTTCGTCGTCGTTCCGTCGGGGCCGGGGCCTCGCGCGGTCAGCGCTTGGCGAACATCGGGTGCTGGACCTTGTCGCCGGCCTTGATGCCGAGCTTGGCCGCCGTTCCGGCATTGAGTTCGAGCACGGCGAGGACGGGGCCGTTCGAGGGGATGATCGCCGTCGACAGCGGCTCGGTGTCCGCCGCGACCCGCGCGACTGTGCCGTCTTCGCGGATGAACACCATGTCGAGGGGGAGATAGGTGTTCTTCATCCACATCGTCACGGGCTCGTTGCGTTCGAAATCGAACAGCATGCCGTGGTCGGGGGCCATGTGGCGGCGGAACATGAGGCCGCGGCTGCGCCCGGCATCGTCACGCATCACCTCGACGGAGAATTGGCGCGGGCCGCCCTTCGTGGCGATGGTCAGCGACTCGGTCGGCACCGGGGCCGCCTTCACCACGGTCTGGGCCATCGCCGTCCCGGTCGTGACGGGGGCGAGCCCGATGCCGGTGACGAGGAGGGCGGCGAGGAAGCGGGCGGATCGGGAAACGCAGGTCAAGGATCGAGCCTCACGCGGAACGGGCCGTCGCGGCCTGGGGATCACCCGACATAGCGCGTCCTTCACGGGAGCGCGACGCGTTGACCCGACACCGATTCGTGTGCGGCCTCAATGCGAGGTGGGCAATCCACCCTCGAGCAGCCGCACTTCGGCGGCCATCACGCCCTTCGAGCCGTCGCCGTAGCGCACCAGCACCGACTCACCGGGCTTCAGTTCCGCGATGCCGTAGCGGCGCAGGGTCTCCATGTGCACGAAGATGTCCGGCGTGCCGTCGCCCCGCGTGAGGAAGCCGAATCCGCGCAGGCGGTTGAACCACTTCACCACCGCCGTCTCCAGGCCGCTCGTCGGCGTCACCGTGACATGGGTGCGCGGCATCGGCAGTTCGGACGGGTGGAGCGCGGCCGACTGGTCGAGGGACACAACCCGGAACGCCTGCCAACCGCGCGGGCGTTGCACCGCCTCCACGACGATGCGCGCGCCCTCGCTCGCGGCCTGGAACCCGTCCCGGCGCAGGCAGGTGACATGCAGCAGCACGTCGGGCGAGCCGTCATCGGGGACGATGAAGCCGAAGCCCTTGGACACGTCGAACCATTTGATGCGCCCGGAAACCTCGATCAGGTCCAGCGGCTCGTCGGCGCGCTCGGCCGCCTGCCCTTCGGGCATCTGGGGGATCTCCGGCCCGGATCCGCGTTCGTCAGACATGGCCGAAACTACCTACACTGAATCGCGAAGCGCGCTCACGAGATAAGATTAACGAAGTCCTGAATCGCTGGAAGCCCATTTGACCGGCAACCGAGCCTGCCAGGGTTGCAATCTTGGGCGGGGCGGCAGGGCCGCAACAGTTTTGAGCCGCGCGCGAGGACAAGCTGAGCGGCGGCCCGTCGAGTGACGCAATCTCCAATTGCCGCTTTAACCCGCGCGAAAACAGATCGCGCGCCTGCCCGCGACTTCGCGTGCAACGGCTCACGATTGCGAGAGCATGAAAGCGGTGGCGGTGACGCGCCGCCCATGGTTTGAGCGGAGCATGGTCGCGCTTCCCCCGTCCGACGCCCCCGCCACACGGCGGCTGCCCATCATCGACGCCGCCCGCGCCGTCGCCCTGCTCGCCATGGCGTGCTTTCATGCGCTCTGGGACCTTGGGAACGTGCGGCTGACGGCCGAGAACTACGCCGCCACGCCCACCGGGCGCCATGCGGCCGAATGGATCGCCGGCTCATTTCTGATCCTCGTCGGCGTCGGACTGGTGCTGATGAACGGACGGGGCCTGCGCCTTCGTCCCACGCTGCTTCGCCTCAGGCGCATCGCGGCCGGCGCGCTCGCCGTCACCGTCGCCACGCGCCTCGTCTTTCCCGATGCCTACGTGTTCTTCGGCATCCTGCACTGCATCGCCGTGTCGAGCGTGCTCGGCCTGCCGTTCCTGTTCCTGCCCTGGCCGGTGACGCTCGCCGCCGCCGCCGCGGTCCTGGCCGCGCCCCTGGTGGTGCACGCCGACTGGCTCGATTCCCCCGCCCTCTGGTTCCTCGGCCTCGGGCGGCTCACCCCGCATACGAACGATTACGTGCCGCTGTTTCCGTGGTTCGGGCTGGTGCTGGTCGGGATCGTGCTGGGGCGGCTTGGCCTGCCTTCGCTCGCCCGCTCGCGCCTTGGCGCCTGGGCGCCGCGCGGGGTGATCGGCCGGGGCGCGACCTTCGCCGGGCGGCACAGCCTCGCGGTCTACCTGATCCACCAACCGGTGCTGTTCGGCCTGGCCTTCGTGCTGGCGCAGGTCGTGGGGCCGAACCCGAAGGCCGGGCTCAAGGCGTTCCGGGCGGATTACCTTGCCATGTGCACGCGCGGCGGCGGGGAGGTCGCCCCCTGCCGGGTGGCGGCCCGCTGCACCGGCGAGGCCCTACTGCGCGAGGATCTGTTCCGCGACGACGGGCGCCCCTACACCGTGGAGCAGCGCGCCCGCGCCCAGGCCCTGTCACGGGGCTGCTACGCCGCCGCCGAAGGCGACGGCGCGCGTTGACTCAGTCCTTGGCGCGCTCGACGTAGGCGCCGTCGGCGGTCATCACGACGACGCGGGTGCCGGCGGCGATGTGCGGCGGCACCGTGGTGCGCACGCCGTTCGAGAGCGTCGCCGGCTTGTAGGACGACGAGGCGGTCTGGCCCTTGAGCACCGGCTCGGTCTCGGCGACCTCCAGGGTCACGCGCTGGGGCAGCTCGATGGTCAGCGGCACGCCGTTATGGACGGAGAGCATCACCGCCATGCCTTCCTGCAGGTAGGGCGCGGAATCGCCGACCACGTCCTCCGGCACGGCGATCTGCTCGTAGTTCTCGGGGTTCATGAAGTGGAACCCTTCGCCGTCGTTGTAGAGGAAGGTGTGCTCGCGATCCTCCACGAAGGCGCGCTCGACCTGCTCGGTCGTGCGGTAACGCTCCGAGACCTTCACGCCATCGGTGATGCGGCGCATGTCGAGCTGCGTGACCGGCGTGCCCTTGCCAGGGTGGATGTTCTCCGCGAACAGGATCACATACAGCTTGCCGTCTTTTTCGACGACGTTGCCCTTGCGGAGCGTCGAGGCGATCACCTTCACGGGAAATGGTCCTAAATTGACGAGGTTCTGGCGGCGCGCGGAGGGCGCAGTTCCGCGAGCGGATGTCCGCAACTATCTCATTCGCGGTTCGGTTGCCAGCGGCGCCACGCGACTTCCCCCGGAGCGCCCGCATCGTGGCTGACGCCCCCTCCCCCTGGTGGATGCCCGCCCGGCACGCCGACCGGCGGCCGAGGCTGATGCTGCGCAACCGAATCACCGCCCGCTTTCGCGCGTGGTTCGACGCGCGCGACTTCGTGGAGATCGAGGCCGCCTGCCTTCAGGTCTCCCCCGGCAACGAGGCGCATCTCTCGGCCTTCTCGACGCAGGCCATCGACGCGAGCGGGGCGCGTACCACCCTGCACCTGCACACCTCGCCGGAATTCGCTTGCAAGAAGCTGCTGGCTGCGGGCGAGCCTCGGCTGTTCAGCCTCGCCCACGTCTTCCGCAACCGGGAGCGTGGGCCGCTGCACCATCCCGAATTCACGATGCTCGAATGGTACCGCGCGGGCGAGGGCTACGAGACGCTGATGCGCGATGCCGCTGCGCTCATGGCGCTCGCGGCCGAGACGGCCGGGGCGCGGACCTTCACATGGCGGGGCCGCGAGGGCGACCCCTTCGCCGACCCGGAGCGGCTGACCCTGGCGGAGGCCTTCGACCGACACGCCGGGATCGACCTCCTGACCTGCATCGCGGCCGATGGCACCACCGACCGGGATCGCCTCGCGGTCGGCGTCACGGCGGCAGGGCTGCGGGTGGCTGCGGACGACACCTTTGCGGACTTGTTCTCGCGGGTGCTGGTGGCGCGTGTCGAGCCGCATCTCGGGATGGGGCGGCCGACGATCCTCTGCGAGTATCCGATCAGCGAGGCCGCCCTCGCGCGGCCGGCACCGCACGATCCCCGCGTCGCCGAGCGGTTCGAGCTCTATGCCTGCGGCGTCGAACTCGCCAACGCCTTCGGGGAACTGACGGACCCGGCCGAGCAGCGCCGCCGCTTCGAAGCGGAGATGGACGAGAAGGAGCGCGTCTACGGCGAGCGCTACCCCGTGGACGAGGATTTCCTCGCCGCCCTCGCGGAGATGCCGGAGGCTTCGGGCATCGCGCTCGGCTTCGACCGGCTCGTGATGCTGGCCTGCGGCGCCGGGCGGATCGAGGACGTGCTTTGGACGCCCGTCGCGGAGACCGCCCCGTGAGCGGCATCCTGCGCCACCCGGAGCAACTGACCGAAGCCGGCCTCGTGACGGACGTTGAGCTGGCGGCCCTGCGGCCGGTGCTGGCGCGCTACGCCCTGTCGATCACCCCCGACATGGCCGAGTTGATCGACCCCACGGACCCGGCCGACCCCATCGCCCGGCAATTCGTGCCCCGCGCCGAGGAACTGATCGCCACGCCGGAGGAGCGCGCCGACCCCATCGGCGACGGGGAGCATGAAAAGCTCCCGGGCCTGATCCACCGCTACCCCGACCGGGTGCTGCTGAAGCCGCTCCATGTCTGCCCGGTCTATTGCCGGTTCTGCTTCCGCCGGGAGAGCGTCGGGCCGGACGGACTCGGCACCCTCACCGAGGCCGAGTTCACGGCGGCCTTCGCCTATATCGCGGCCGATCCGGCGATCTGGGAGGTGGTGGTGACGGGAGGCGATCCGCTTGCCCTCTCGCCCCGGCGACTCGGCATGATCGCGCAGCGTCTGCGCGCCATCCCACACGTGAAGGTGCTGCGCCTCCACACCCGCGTGCCGGTGGTGCAGCCCGCCCTCGTGACCGACGCGGTGGTCGAGGCCCTGTCCGGGTTCGGCGGGGCGGTCTTCGTGGCGCTCCACGCCAACCACCCCCGCGAGTTCACGCCGCAAGCCCGCGAGGCCTGCGCGCGCCTCGTCTCGGCCGGCATCCCGATGGTGAGCCAATCGGTGCTGCTGCGCGGCGTCAACGACGATGCCGCCACCCTGGAAGCGCTGATGCGGACCTTCGTGGAGAACCGCATCAAACCATATTACCTCCATCACGGTGATCTCGCGCCGGGCACGGGCCATCTGCGCACCGGCATCGCGGAGGGGCAGGCACTGATGCGCGGGTTACGGGGGCGCCTCTCCGGTCTCGCGCAGCCGACCTTCGTGCTCGACATCCCCGGCGGGCACGGCAAGGTGCCGATCGGGCCGAACTACCTCAACGAAACCGAAGCCGGCCTGGACGTGACCGACCCCGCCGGCCGGGCGCACCCCTACCCACCCAAGGAGACCCGATGATGCGCAGGCTCTGGGGCCGATTGAGTTCGGTGAACGTGCAGAAGGCCGTCTGGGCCCTGGACGAGGCGGAACTCGCCTACGAGCGTCTCGACGCGGGCGGCGCCTTCGGCGTGGTGCGCGAGCCCGCCTACCGCACCATGAACCCGAACGGCCTGGTGCCGACCCTGGAGGAGGACGGCTTCGTCCTATGGGAGTCGAACGCGATCATGCGCTACGTCGCCTCGTTGAGCCCGGCGCTCGCGCCCCCTATCGACCCACGCCAGCGCGCCCATATCGACCAGTGGCTCGATTGGCAGGCAACGAGCTTCACCCCGGCCATGCGCGATGCCTTCTGGCAATTGTTTCGCTCGGCCGACCCGAACCGGACCCTCGTTGCCGCCTCGCTCGCGGCCTCGGAGGTCTATGCGGCGATCCTCGATGGGCATCTCGCCGGGCGCGACTATGCCGTGGGCGAGAGCTTCAGCATCGCCGACATCGCGCTGGGCTGCGCGGCGCATCGCTGGCTGAACCTGCCGGCCGAGCGGCAGGACCGCCCAAACCTGCGCCGCTGGTACGAGCGCATCGCCGCCCGGCCCGGCGCCGCCCGCGCCCTCGCCGAGCCGGTGGGCTGAGGTAGTGGATCGGCGACGGCGGCGCTTGCGTTGCCGCCGGGGTCACGCCATCCCCCCATGGAAAACCCGAGCCGGAGCGTCCGTATGGCCATCGACCCCACCCTGCGCGATGCCCTGAGCGCCGTCACCACGGCGAGCATCGCGCGGGCCCTCGAACGGGCCGGCCTGCGCGACTTCGCCCCGGCCGGCATCGGACGCCGGTCGAGCACGACCATCGTCGGCCCCGCCCATACGCTGCGCATGGTGCCGGCTCGCGGTGAGGGTATCGGCGATCTCGCGACCGCCATCGAATCGGTTCCCGAGGGCGCGGTGGTGGTGATCGACACCGCCGGCACGGGCCGCAACCTGCCCTTCGGCGCCATCCTCGCCGGCCGTCTGTCGAGCCGGGGCGCGGTCGGTCTCGTCACCGATGCCACCGTGGCGGAGGAGGTCGGCCTGCCGGTCTGGGCAGCGCAGGGCGCGGCGGCGGGCGGCCTCACCCTCGCCGGAAGCTGGCAGCCGGTCGCCTGCGGCGGCGCGGCGGTGCATCCCGGCGACATCGTCGTCTGCGGGCCGGACGGCGTCGTGATCGTGCCGCCGGATATGGCCGAGCAGATCGCCCTGGAAGCCGTCGAGCAACAGCGCCTGGACCTGTGGCTGCAGCGGGAAGCCGAGAAGGGCGTGAGCCTCTACGGGCTACTGCCGCCGGACTCGAGCGCCCGCGCGCGATTCGAGGCCGAGACCGGCTCGGTCTGAGGAGGATGTTTTTCCCCGCCTCGAAGGTGATCACTTTCCTGATCACCCCCTCGAACCTGCTGATCTTCCTGAGCCTGGCGGGGATCCTCCTCCTCGCCGCCACGCGGCGTCGCCGCACGGGCGTGACCCTCGCGCTCACCGGCACCCTCGGCCTGTTGCTCGCAGGCTTCGGGCCGGCCTCGGAAATCGCGCTGCTGCCCCTGGAGCAGCGCTTCCCGGCCTTCGACGCGGAGGGCCCGGCGCCCACCGGGATCATCATGCTCGGCGGGGCCATCGAGACCGGATTGTCCGAGGTGCGCGATCAGGTCGTCGTTAACGATGCGGGCGAGCGGCCGATCTATTTCGCCGACCTCGCCCGGCGCTTCCCACAAGCGCGGCTGGTCTTCTCCGGTGGCAGTGGCTTCATCGGTGGCGGCGTCTCCGAGGCCGATATCGTGAGCCGCCATGCGGACGTCATCGGCGTACCCCGCAGCCGCATGATCCTCGAGAACCGCTCGCGCAACACCCGCGAGAACGCGATCTTCTCGGCGGATCTCGTCCATCCGAAGCCCGGCGAGCGCTGGCTGCTCATCACCTCCGCGTGGCACATGCCCCGCGCGGTGGGGTGTTTCCGGCAAACGGGCTTCACCGTCGAGGCGGTTCCCGTCGATTACCGGACCAAGGGATGGGGCGACGTGCTCCATGTCCACGGCTTCGCGTCGGACGGGCTGCTGCAGCTCGACCTCGCTGCGAAGGAATGGATCGGCCTCGTGGCCTATCGCCTCGCCGGCTACATCCCCGATTGGCTGCCGGGCCCGGACTCGCCGTCGCCCTCAGGCAGCGCCAGCCGGTAGATGCCGCGGAAGTCGTCCGGGTCCACCGGGCGGCCCTTCCGGAGGATCGCGACGCGCCCCTCATGGGCGAGGCGCACCGCCACCCGCCGCACCGGCTGCATCAGCGGCCCCCAGCCGTCCGGGTGCGGCCCGCCGAGTTCCCGCGCCACCTCCGACGGGCAAATCGTCTTGCCCGCGCCGCGCTCTTCCACGAGGCGCAGTATCGTCGTCGCGATGGTCTCCGCATCCGCACTCATCGCTTGCTCCCATCCAAAGGACCCTCATGCTCGCATTCGCCCAAGGCGAGCAACTCGCGCCGGATGCGCGAGAGGAATTGGCGGTGCCACATCACGCACACGACGAAGGTCGTGGACCCGAATAGGATGACCGGGCTCACGAACCAGCCGAGATAGGCGAGCGCGAAGAAGAATGCCCGCTGGCCCCGCGCGAAGTGGCTCCCCGCGCTGACGTTCATGGAGGCAATGCGGCTTACCGTGCGCAGCATCTCAGGCTCGGGCACCTCCGCCCCCTTCGGCGGGACGGCGCCGAGGAGGATCGCGCTGTAATTGAACAGCCGGTAGGCCCAGGCGAACTTGAAGAAGGCGTAGGTGAAGACGCAGGCGAGGCCCGCGACCTTCACCTCCCATGTCAGGCGGTTGGCCACCGTGCCGAAGGGCAAGGTCGCGAACAGGTTGATCACGTCGTCCCCGGAGCGCGACAGGGTCAGCACCGAGCCGAGCGCGATCAGCGAGGTCGAGGCGAAGAAGGCGGTGCCGTTCTGCAACGAGGCGTTGATCTGCGTGTCCACCACCCGGTTCTCCCGCGCGATCACCTGCCGCGCCCAGTTCTCCCGGTGGCGATCCATGATGCGGCTGAGGGAGATGCGCTGGCCCCGCAGGCGGCTGACGCTGACGCCGTAGGCCGTCCAGGCCGCGAGGAAGTAGAGCAGGGCTCCGAGATCGAGGGGCGAGAAGCCGGGGGCGGCGGCGGACAGGTCGGTCATGATCGACCGGCTCTACCAGCCGGATCGCCGGGGCAGAACCCGCGTCGACCCAGGATCAGCCCCGTTCGACGGTGAAACCTGGCGTGGCGGGCAGCGCGGTGCCCTCGCTGACGGCCACGTCATCGACGCGGGCGAGGAGCGGCCCCTTGCGGCACAGGCCGAGCATCCGCTCCACCGTCTCCGCAGGTCCGCTGAACAGGGCCTCGACGCTTCTATCCGGCCGGTTGCGCACCCAGCCCGACAGGCCGAGCCCGTCTGCTTTCTCCTTAGTCCAGGCGCGGTAGGAGACACCCTGAACGCGGCCCCGGACGATGACGGAGACGGTGCGCAGGTCGCTCATGCAATCTTGTCCTTCACGAAGGCGGCCCGCGCAGCCAGCCGCCGATCTCGCGGAGATAGGGCGCCGGCAATTGCGCCGCCGAGGCCGCCGCCAGCACCGCTTCGAGATAGCCGGGCCTTGGCCGCCCCGGCGCCGTCGAGCGCCCGAGATAGATCAGCGCCCGGCGCACGCCTGCATCGGTTCGGATGGGCAAACTCGCCTTGGCGTAGAGGCCGCTCGCCACGCCCTCGTAGCGGTCGAGGGCCGGGATGTCGTCGAGGGCCAGTTCCCACAGCACGCCGTGGACGACCCGCGCCGGATCGCGCACCACCGAGGCGTAGCCCTCGCGCATGACGATGAAGCGGTGGCCCGCCAGACGCCCCCGGCCGATCAGGCGCGAGACGGGGCAGCGCAGGGCCATGGCGGCGGCGTCCATGTTGGCGCCGTAGGCGAAGTAGAGCGGCAAATCTCGTGGGGCTTCGGCGCGATCACTCGCCCCGTTCGCGGGCCCGAGCGACCGCCCATTCGTTGGCCCGCATCGCCGCATAGGCGACCGCCAGCGTGACGGCCGGGATGACGAAGGTCACGAAAATCTCACCGGAACTCATCGCTTGAGACTCCGAAGCACGCGTCTTGCCACCCAATGTAATCCGCCCGCCGTACAAAGCCAGATGGCCGCGAAGAAGACGGTTCCGGCTCTCAACGGCGGCGCGCTTGCCACGCCGAAGCTTACTGCCGTGACCGGCGTCACGAACCCGATGACGATGTAGGCGACGGCGACGTTGTTCAACGCCGTCGCCAGGAGCTTCGTCTGCTCGTTGTGAACCGCCGTCACGTTCGCCTGCGGCTCAAGCGAATTCGAGGATCACCGCGTCGACGGCGAGGCTGTCGCCTTCCTTCGCGTGGATCTTGCCGACCGTGGCGTCGCGCTCGGCCCGCAGGACGTTCTCCATCTTCATCGCCTCGACGACCGCGATGGGCTCGCCGTTCTTCACCTCCTGGCCCTCGGCCACGAGGATCTGCTTCACCAAGCCGGGCATCGGGCAGAGCACCTGCTTGCCGGAGCCCGCCTGCTCCTTCACCGGCATGAGGGCGGCGAGTTCGGCCTCGCGGCGGGTGAACACACGCGCCTCGGCCGCCGCGCCGGCATGCTGCAGGAACGCGCCGTTGAGCAGGCTGCGCACCTGGATGGCGCAGCGTTCGCCGTCGATGGTGCCGATCCAGACCGGCTGGCCGGGGCGCCAGTCGCTGGCGACGTGCAGGGCCGCACCGTCCTCGCGGGTGACGATCACGCCCTCGCCGTCGGTCTCGACGGTCACGGGGAAGCGCTCGCCGGCCAGCGTCACCACGCGCTCGTTCTCGAAGGCGAACAGGCCCGGCGCCCGCATCTGGCCGCTGATGCCGCGCTTGCGCTGGTTGAGCTTGTGGTCGATGGCCGCCGCCGCCGCCATCATCCGCGTCGCGACCTTGCCCTCGGGCTCCGGCGCGGCGAACCCGCTCGGGAATTCCTCGGCGATGAAGCCGGTGGAGAGCCGCCCCTCCTGCCAGCGCGGATGCGCCATCAGGGCCGACAGGAACGGGATGTTGTGGCGAATGCCGTCGATGGCGAAGGCGTCCAGCGCCTCGGCCTGGGCGTGGATCGCCTCCAGGCGGGTCGGCGCCCAGGTGACGAGCTTGGCGATCATCGGATCGTAGTGGATCGCGATCTCGCCGCCCTCCTCCACGCCGGTGTCGTTGCGGACGATGGCCTCACCCTGCGGACCTTCCTCCGGGGGCTGATAGGTCGTCAGCCGGCCGATGGAGGGCAGGAAGTTGCGGGTCGGGTCCTCGGCGTAGACGCGGCTTTCCACAGCCCAGCCGTTCAGCTTCACCTGCTCCTGCGAGAGCGGCAGCGTCTCGCCGGCCGCGACGCGGATCATCAGCTCGACCAGATCGAGGCCGGTGATCATCTCGGTGACGGGATGCTCGACCTGCAGGCGGGTGTTCATTTCGAGGAAGTAGAAGGACTTGTCCTGCCCCGCCACGAACTCGACCGTGCCGGCGGAATCGTAGTTCACCGCCTTGGCGAGGGCGACGGCCTGCTCGCCCATCTTGCGGCGGGTCTCCTCGTCCAGCAGCGGCGACGGCGCCTCTTCGATCACCTTCTGGTTACGGCGCTGGATCGAGCACTCGCGCTCGCCGAGGTAGATGACGTTGCCGTGCTTGTCGCCGATGACCTGGATCTCGATGTGGCGCGGGTCGGTGATGAACTTCTCCACGAACACCCGGTCGTCGCCGAAGGAGGACGAGGCCTCGGACTTGGCGCGGGCGAAGCCCTCCGCGACCTCGTCGGCGGAATGGGCGATGCGCATCCCCTTGCCGCCGCCGCCGGCCGAGGCCTTGATCATCACGGGGTAGCCGATCTCGTCGGCGATGGTCACCGCGTGCTCGGGGCTGTCGATGACGCCGAGGAAGCCCGGCACGGTCGACACGTTGGCGGCAGCGGCGGCCTTCTTGGATTCGATCTTGTCGCCCATCGCGGCGATGGCGCCGGGATTGGGGCCGATGAAGACGATGCCGGCGGCTTCGAGCGCCTTCGGGAAAGCCTCGCGCTCGGAGAGGAAGCCGTAGCCGGGGTGGACGGCCTGCGCGCCCGTCTGCTTGCAGGCCTCGACGATCTTCTCGATGACGAGATAGGACTGCGAAGCGGCGGCCGGGCCGATATGGACGGCCTCGTCGGCCATCGCGACGTGCACGGCGTCGCGGTCGGCATCCGAGTAGACCGCCACGGTCTTGATGCCCATGCGCCGCGCGGTCTTGATCACCCGGCAGGCGATCTCGCCGCGGTTCGCGATCAGAATCTTATCGAACATCCTTCGGGCCGCCCTGCATCGGATCGCCGGATTGCAGACCGGCTTATTCGTTCCGATAGAGCAGATATGACGCGGACGGAAGCTGTACCGATAGGCGGTTCACGCCGCGAGGGCGAAGTGCCGGCGAGAGCGGGCGGCGGGCTCGCGGATCCAGCGGTTCGCCTCGAGGGCGAAGGCGGTGAGCGACTCGGCCGACCCCTGCGCCTCGCGCACGATCTCCTGAGCGATCCGCGCGGCGACAGGGCTCGGGCCCGTGCGGCCGGTGAACGTGGCGGCGAGCCAGGTGGCGGTCTCGCGGTCGACGTAGCCGGTGGAGCGCTCGCCCCACACCACGTAATCCACCACCGTCGCCACGAGGAAGTCGGCGAAATCCTCCGAGCTCGGCACCGCGCGCTCCAGGGCGACCAGCAGGTCGACCTCCTCGCGGCGGGTGAGGCCGTCCGGGATCACCTCGCGCTTGAGGACCAGCAGGTCCTCGGCCGAGATCTCGCCGGCCGAGACGGCATGGTTGCAGAACTGTTCAACGGAGATCTGGATCATCTGAGCCTTCCTTCGCGACCTTCTGTGAGGTCGTCCCTGTCGTTCCGTGTATCGGACAGTACGAGGCGGCTGATCTTCCGGAGGTTAACAGCCAAATCTGAACGGGTCTTCAGGTAAACACCTGCCAACGAGAGAGCGTTATTCGAAGGTTGCGGTGTTTCGTTAGCGGAGAATGACCACGGCCCGGGCCGGTGTGGGATCGTACGGATTCACACCTCAGGGCTCCCCCCGCCCCGTAGTCCGCGCGGCGGCGGCGTGGCACATTGCCGGCTCCCGGCGCAGAGGCGCGGCGGGGTGGATTTCGGGAGACAGCCCGCGTGACGACCCTCTACGTGAGCCATCCCGCCAGCTTCGACCACGTGGTGCCGGAGGGGCATCCGGAGCGCCCTGCCCGCATGCGGGCCATCGAACGCGCGCTGGAGGACGAGCGGTTCGCGACCCTCGTCCGGGTGCAGGCGCCCCGGGCCGAACCCTCGGTCGCCACCCTCGCCCATCCGGCCGAGTATGTGGACGCGCTGATGGCGGCGGTGCCCGAGCAGGGCATGGTCGGCATCGATTCCGACACGATCCTCTCCCCCGGCAGCATGGAGGCGGCCCTGCGGGCGACCGGCGGCGCGGTCCATGCCGTGGACGCGGTGATGCGCGGGGAATGCAGCAACGCCTTCGTGGCGATGCGCCCGCCGGGCCACCATGCCGAGCGGATGAAGGCGATGGGCTTCTGCCTGTTCAACCACGCCGCCATCGCCGCCCGCCACGCCCGCGCGGCCTTCGGCGTCGACCGGGTGGCCTTGGTCGATTGGGACGTCCACCACGGCAACGGCAGCCAGGATATCTTCTGGGACGACGACGCGGTGCTCTACTGCTCCACCCACCAGATGCCGCTCTATCCGGGCACTGGCGCGGCCTCCGAGCGGGGCAACAAGAACACGATCGTGAACGTGCCGCTCCACGCCAACGACGACGGCGAGGTGTTCCGCGAGGCGTTCGAAGCCGGCATCCTCTCCCGGCTCGAGGCGTTCCGGCCGGACCTCATCCTCATCTCAGCGGGTTTCGATGCGCATCGGCTCGACCCGCTGGCCAACCTGCGCCTGGAAGCCGAGGATTTCGCCTGGGCGACACGACGTCTCATGGAGGCCGCCGAACGCAGCGCGAGTGGGCGCGTCGTCTCCGTGCTCGAAGGAGGCTACAGTTTGGAAGGGCTGTCCAAGTCGGTCGCGGCCCACGTCAACGCGTTGATGGGCCACTGACCCCGGAAACAATGAAACGAAACGATGCTTGCGCAGCACTTGTGCGTTGCACGAACCGTGGCGGGATCTCGCGCATCGGTTGAATGAATCATTAGACCTTTTGCGAATAGGGTCGCGGCCTCGACACCGGAGTGCTTCGCGGCCCCATGGCAGCATCCTCACACAGTTGCACGGCGGCGATCCGGAAGCTGCGTGGCGACCGGACGGGGACGACGGCTGTCGAGTTCGGCCTGCTGATCGTGCCGTTCATGCTGACGCTGCTCGGGGTGTTCGAGGTCGGCTACACGTTCTTCATGATGTCGGCGCTCGATTCCGCCGCCCGCGGCAGCGCCCGGGCGGTGATGACGGGCGCGGTCTCCACCGCCGGCATGACCGCCAGCCAGTTCCGCACCACGATCGTCTGCCCGAAGCTGCCCGCAAACTTCGCCTGCGCCGACGTTTTCATGAACATCAGCGTGGTGCCGGCCACATCGACCCAGACCGGGTACTATTCCTACGTCAACACGGCGAAGAGCGCCCTCGTCGTCCCGCCCCTCGACGTGACGCAGAACGTGTTCTGCCCCGGCTCGGGCGGGCAATACGTGGTGGTGCAGATCCTGTACCCCGCCAGCTACTTCACGATGCTGTTCGCCGGGTCGTCGTCCGTCACCTACAAAGGCAAGAAGGTCAACGTCCTGATGTCGACGGCGACGTTCAGGGCCGAGCCCTATAGCGGCGGTGCCGCCTATGCGGGCTGCTGACGATGTCGCCCGCCGCCTGCCTCACCCGGTTCGGACGTGATCGCGCGGGGATCGCCGCCGTCGAGTTCACGCTCATCTTTCCGATCCTGCTCGGCGTCTCGGCGGGGATCTTCGAATATTCGAGCTTCGTGCGGCAATCGCGCCAACTGACCGACACCGCCAACTCCATCGCCGAGATCCTTGCGGCCGATGCCGACACCACCGTCTCATCGACGGACCTGCATTACGCGGTCGATTCCACGATGCTCACCTTCCCCAAGGTGCTGAGCGACTCGACGCGCAAGGGCATCGCCTGGGCGAACGACATCACGATCTCGCTGGCGGGGATCAGCTTCGCGCCGACCGTCTCGGGCTGCACGAGCAGTTGCACCTACAAGGCCGCCATCAACTGGACCGGCGGGGGCAAGCAGAGGGCCTGCGGCAGCCTGCAATCTTCCGCCACCGACACTAACGCCCCCAGCGCCTCGACCCTGCCCGCGAGCCTGTTCACGCCGGTCGCGAGCCCGCAGGGCGGCAACGGCTCTCCGCTCTTCGTCGTGGTGGCGGACGTCACCTACACCTGGTCGCCGGCCGTGTTCACGGGGCTGCTCAACGCCGTCACCCTGAAACGCTCGTCGTACATCAACCCCCGCTACGTCAGCTCGCTGAAGTACACGGCCGGCAGCGGCGATGATGGATTTGGCCAAGCATGCTCCGGCTACTGACCATGCGCGCATCGACGCTGCGATCCGGCCTGCTCGGCCGCCTTCTCGTGATGGCGCGCCGTGCCTGGGCGGCCCGCGCGGGCAGCCTGACCACGATCACCGCCTTCTCGGCGATCCCGATGATCGGCTTCATCGGCCTGTCCGTCGATTACGGCATGGAACTGGCGGCCAAGTCGAAGCTCGATCATGCCGCCGACGCGGCGGTGATCGCCGCCATCACCAGCGCCCAGACCTACATCGTGACCTATACCGGCACGGGTGACCCGACGACGAACGCGATCGCCGTGGGGAAAGCGCAGGGGCTGGCGCAGTTCAAGGCCAATACCGGCTCCCTGCCGGCGGCCGTGCCGACCCCGACCATCAATATGAGCGTATCCGGCCGGGTGGTGAGCGCGAACGCGTCCTACTCGTTCTCGATGCCGACGATCTTCATGCGCGTGCTCGGCACGCGCACGGCAAGCTTCACCGGCGCGGCGGGTTCGACCCTGACGATCCCCGCCTTCACGAACATCCACATCGTGATCGACACCTCTTCCTCGATGGGCATCGGCGCCACCACGGCGGACCAGCAGATCGTCTACAACGCCACCGGGGGCTGCGCCGTCGCCTGCCACCACACCGGCACGACCGATCTCGCCCGCAACAAGGGCGCGACGCTGCGCATCGACGTGGCCAAGAACGCCGTCGTCTCGGCCTTGAAGCAGATCATCTCCTCCGGCAACGCGACCCGCTTCCAGGTCTCCGTCTGGACGATGAGCACGCAGTTCAACAACGTGTTTCCCCTGTCCAACAAGATCTCGAATGCGGTCACGACGGTTCAGGCCCTCGACATCACCGACAGCGCGAAAGACGGCGGCACCAACACGACGTACAGCCTCCAGACCCTAGGCAACTCGCTGAACACCGACGGCAACGGCCTGACCTCGGCCACCGCCCAAGGCTTCGTGATGCTGATCACCGATGGCGTGCAGGATTCGGACATGAAGGTGAAGTCCGGCAGCAGTTGGGTGGACGGCTACGATTCGAACTTCTCGCCCTATTCCCCTTGCTCGACCCCCAACTGCAAGAGCCTGAGCGGCTTCGCGGTGCCGATCATCATCCAGTCCTTCGACCCAACCGCCTGTAATTCGATCAAGTCCAAGGGTTACACGTTGATGACCCTGAACACGAAGTACATCGTGCCGCCCTCGAACCTCCAGAGCAGCAGCGCCACGCTCAACAGCGTGTTCGACTTCGTGAAGACCTATCTGGCGAGCTCGATCGCCTCGAACCTGGCGTCCTGCGCGACGTCGTCGACCTACGCCTACGCGGCCGACTCGCCGAGCGAGATCAACACCGCGGTCCAGCAGATGTTCTTGGCCGCCGGAGCGCAGGCGCGGATCACCAACTGATCCGCGCCCGGGCGCCGCGTTACAGCGGCTCGTCGCCCAGGTGCTCGATGCCGAAGCCCGAGAGGCCGACATAGGAGCGAGACGAGGTCGCGAGGTTGCGGATCGAGACCACACCGAGGTCGCGCAGGATTTGCGCTCCGAGCCCGACCTCGCGCCATTGCCGGGCGCGCACGGCCTCGGCGCCCTCGTCGTTGACGCTCTTGAGGGGCACGCCCGCCGTCCCGTCGCGCAGGTAGACGAGGACGCCCCGTCCCTTCTCCGCGAAGCGGCGCAGGACCGCATCGATCTGCGTGCCGCCGCCGATCACGTCGGCGGCGACGTTCGAGCGGTGCAGGCGCACCAGCACGTCGCGACCGTCGCCGATATCGCCCATCACGAAGGCGAATTGCTGGATCGTCTCGAACGGCGTCGAATAGGCGTGCGCCGTCATCGTCCCGTGGGCCGACTGGACCTGGAAATGGCCGACGCGCTCCACCAGCCGGTCGCGGGCCTGCCGGTAGGCGATGAGGTCGGCGACCGAGATCCGCTTGAGCTTGTGCGTCTGCGCGAAGGCGTCGATCTGCGGCCCCTTCATCACGGTGCCGTCGTCGTTGGCGAGTTCGCAGATCACGCCGACCGGCGGCAGCTCGGCGAGCTTGCACAGGTCCACCGCCGCCTCGGTATGGCCCGAGCGCATCAGCACACCACCATCGCGGGCGATGAGCGGGAAGACGTGGCCGGGCCGCACGAAATCGGCCGCGCCCATGTTGCCGTTGGCGAGCGCCCGCACGGTGTTGCAGCGCTGCTCGGCCGAGATGCCCGTGGTGAGCCCGTGCTTCACGTCCACCGTGACGGTGAAGGCGGTGCCGAGCGGCGCGTCGTTCGAGGCGACCATCGGGTCGAGGCGTAGGCGCCGCGCCTCGGCCACCGTCAGCGGGGTGCAGACGATGCCGCAGGTGTTGCGGATGATGAAGGCCATCTTCTCCGGCGTGCAGAGCGAGGCGGCGACGACGAGGTCACCCTCGTTCTCGCGGTCGTCATCGTCGGTGACGACGACGATCTCGCCTCGGGCGAAGGCTTCGATCACTTCGGTGACGGTGCAATGGCTCACGGGTGACGTCCTAAAGTCGCGACGGGCCGTCCCACGGGGACGGCATCTCGGTCAGGGCTGCCCCACCTGACCGCGATGACGGAGATAGTGATCGGCCAGCACGCAGGCCATCATCGCCTCGGCCACGGGCACGGCCCGGATGCCGACGCAGGGGTCGTGGCGGCCCTTGGTGATCAGATCGACCTCGGTGCCGTCCCGGCTGACGGATTGCCGGGGAGTGAGGATCGAGGAGGTCGGCTTCACCGCGAAGCGCACCACCACCGGCTCGCCGTTGGAGATGCCCCCCAGGATGCCGCCCGCATGGTTGGCGAGGAAGCGCGGGCGCCCGCCATTGCCGGCGCGCATCTCGTCGGCGTTGTCCTCGCCGCGCAGGGCCGCCGCCGCGAAGCCGTCGCCGATCTCGACGCCCTTCACGGCGTTGATCGACATCATCGCCGCCGCGAGGTCGGAATCAAGCTTGCCGTAGACCGGCGCACCGAGGCCCGGCGGCACGCCCTCGGCCACCACCTCGATCACCGCGCCCACCGACGAGCCGTCCTTGCGGATGCCGTCGAGGTATTCCTCATAGTAAGCCGCCGTCTCCGCGTCGGGGCAGAAGAACGGGTTGCGGGCCACCTCGTCCCAATCCCAGCGGCTGCGGTCGATGGCGTGCGGCCCCATCTGGACGAGGGCCGCGCGGATCGTGACGCCGGGAATGACCTTCCGGGCCACGGCGCCGGCTGCCACGCGGGCGGCGGTCTCCCGCGCGGAGGAGCGTCCCCCGCCGCGATAGTCGCGGATGCCGTACTTCGAATCGTAAGTGTAGTCCGCGTGGCCCGGCCGGTAGCTGTCGCGGATCTCCGAATAGTCCTTCGAGCGCTGATCGGTGTTCTCGATCATCAGCGCGATGGGCGTGCCCGTGGTGAGTTGGCGTCCGCCGGTGCGGTCGTCGGAAAAGACGCCGGAAAGGATCTTCACCTGATCGGGCTCGCGCCGCTGCGTGGTGAAGCGCGATTGGCCGGGCTTGCGCCGGTCGAGTTCGGCCTGGATCTCCTCCGCTTCCAGCGGCAAGCCGGGCGGGCAGCCATCCACGACGCAGCCGAGCGCGACCCCGTGGCTCTCGCCGAAGGTGGTGACGCGGAACAGGTGGCCGAACGTGTTGTGAGACATGGCGGCCCGCTCTAGCGCGGGTCGGCGCGAGTCACAAACCGCCATGAGAGCGGGACGGACCTGCGCCATGCTCCGGACCGGGACGGAGACAGTCGAAACATAAAAACTTACGTATTCGCGGTGGGAATAAAAATCCCAGGACCCTCGTGGAACTCAGGTGGCATGGTCCCGCTTGTAACAGCAAAGGTTACTGCACAGGTAGGCACCATGAAGACCTCGGTCACTGCGCTCGCTGCGCTCCTCGGCGTCTGCGTTCTTTCCGCTCCCGCCTTCGCCGCTTCGTCCTACGATCCCTTCGGTGGGAGCGATGCGGAGGATTACTACACGGAACAATCCCCGTACGGCTATCAGGGCACCTACAACCCCAGCTACGGCCAGGGTGTGCAGGCCGCGCCGCAGGCGCAGGTCCAGCCGATCCAGCGGGAAGTCGTCCCCTTCACCGCGAACTACGCGCCGGGCACCATGGTCGTCTCGACCTCGGAGCGGCGCCTCTATCTCGTCCTCGGTAACGGCGAGGCCCTGCGCTACGGAGTCGGCGTCGGCCGTCCGGGCTTCACCTGGGGTGGCGTGAAGACGATCACCGCCAAGAAGGAATGGCCGTCGTGGGTGCCGCCGAAGGCGATGCTCGCCCGCCGTCCCGACCTGCCGCGCTACATGGCCGGTGGCATCGAGAACCCGCTCGGCGCCCGCGCCATGTATATCGGTGGCACCGAATACCGCATCCACGGCTCAAACGAGCCCGACACGATCGGTCAGGCAGTGTCGTCCGGCTGCATCCGCATGACCAACGACGACGTCAGCGACCTCTACGAGCGCGTGAAGGTTGGCGCGAAGGTCGTCGTCCTGAACTGATCGCCGCTCGTGCAGCAACCTTGAGGAGCCCCGTCCGGCGCGACCCGCCGGACAGGGCTTCTTGCGTTACGGGACGACGTGACCGACCGCCGTCTGCGCCGGGCTGAACGAGGCGATCGGCAGATCGCAGAAGCAGCGGGCGCCCAGCGGACGCGGACCCGGCAGCGGGCACGAATAGGGGCGCGGCCCTGTCAGCCCGCGCTGCACGGCATCGCAATTGTAGCCGACCTCGCGCACCACCCGGCGGCGCGGCGGTGCGTACTCTTCCTGATAGGCCGGGCCACGGCGCTCGTAGCCGTCGCGCGGACCGTCGTAATACTGGGCGCCGGCCGTCGTGACCGACGAGGCGAGGGCCAGCGCGCCCAGGGCGCCGCAGAGCCAGCGCGCACCACCACGGAATCCGTTCATCGTCGCACTCCCGTTCCACTCGGGCCGCATCGGCCCCGCTTCGCCGCTGTCAGCGGGAATGGGGGCGAAAACGAGACGGCCCGCCCCGGGGTGGGGCGGGCCGTCTACCGACACGGCGACTCGGACGATCCGAATCAGTGGTTGGTGGCGCGCTCGGTGGCGTCCTGAGCGTTCTCGACCGTCTGGTTGGCGGCGTCACGGCCCTGCTCCATGGCGCGGCGGGCCTCATCGGCGCCCTGCTGCATGGCGGACTTGGCGCGCTCGGCACCTTCCTGCATGGCGCTCTGCGCGATGCCGCTGAATTCCTTGGCCTGGGTCTGCATGGCCGCGAACTGGCTGCGGACGAAATCGGCCTGGATCTGCATGGCCTCCTGCACGTCCCGCGCGCGGACGAGGCGCTTGGCGAAGTCGAACGCCGCGTTCACGTTCTGCTCGGCGTACTCGAAGCCGCGCGACGACACGCTCTGCGCATTGTTGCGGGCCACCTCGGCCGAACCCTGCACGGTGTCGGCGGTGCGACGGGCGGCGCCCATGAAGCTGTCGAACGCCTTGCGAGCCTGATCGACGCTCTTCTCGGCGAAATCGCGCATCTCGGTGGGAATTTCGTAATTCGGGGTGTTGCTCATGTGGCTGTCCTCTCGTTAGCGGCTGTTGATGGCGCGTTGTGCACTGCACAATAATCGATTCGCAGCCATATGCCACCCGCGCCGCAGGCATTAAGGTTGACATGACGTAAACGTGTGACGGTTAGCGCCATAGTCCAGCCATTGGCGCTACTAAGGGCTACAAACAGGATCGTTCGCATGCCCAACACGCATGCCGGACGCACCGGACGGGACGAACATTCGCAGCCGGGAGCGGAGTCGCGGGGCTTGGACACCGACAGCACACAGCGGGACGCGCGCCTGTCGCCGGCCTTCGCGCTCTGGGAGCGCGATCCGGCGCTGGCAGCCGCCCTGAAGGATTCGACCGGCACTCATCTCGTCCTCGACGCGGGGGACGGGCGGGTGCGCCACGCCTCGCCGGCCGCCGCGCGGCTGGCCGACGCCCTGCGTGGGCTCGACCTGCCCGGCATCGCCCGCCAGCTTGCCGCCTGCTGCCCGTCCGAGGGCGGCCATCGCATCGTGCGCCTGCGACTCGATCCGCGCCGGATCGTGCCGCCCTCCCTGTTCCTTGTGTCGCGCGCGGCGGATGACGAAGGTCGGGCGGTCTATCTCGCCGTGCCGTCCGGTGTGCCGGCCCTGCCGCGCCTCACCCCCGCCGCGGCCGCGAAGATCGAGGCGCCCCGCCCCCCTGCCCCGGAAGCCCCCTCGCCCGTTCCCGAGCCGCCGCGCGAGGGCGACCGCTTCCTGTGGCGCAGCGACGAGGCCGGGACGCTCACCCGCCTCACCGGCCCCCTTTCGGGACTCGCCGGACAGGATTGGCGCAGGCTCGCCGGAGGTGATGCCTCCGGTTTGCGCGCGCTCCTCGCGGCGCTGGCGGGCCGAGCGACCTTCCGCAAGCTGCCGATCAGCTTCCGCCTCGGCCTCAACATCGTCCATGCCGAGGTCTCGGGGGCGCCCTCCGCGCGGGACGGCGCACCCTTCCGGGGCTTCGAGGGATTCGGCACGATCCGGGGCGTCGCGCGGGCGGATGCCGGGCCGGCGACCCTCGCGGACGACCTGATCGCCTTCGCCTCGGACGAGGATGGGATGAGCGGCGCCGACGGCACGCTCTCCAACGACGAGCACGCCGCCTTCCGCGAGATCGCGCGGGCGCTCGGCGCGCGCTATGCCGGCGACGACGACAGCGCCGCCCCCCTGGCCGCGCGCCTCGCCGGGTCGGTGATGCCCTTCCCCGGCATGCGGGCCGACATCGCGCCCGCGATCACGGACGAGGGCGACGAGAGCGGCGGCCTCCTCGACAGCCTGCCCATGGCCGCCATGGTGCATCGTGGTGAAGCGATCCTGGCGGTGAACCGCCCGTTCCTCGACATGACCCGCCACGCCGACCTTGAGTCGCTGCGGGCGGCAGGGATCCATGCGGTGTTCCCGGGCGGCCCCCCGAACTTCCGCAGCGGCCAATCGCACGAGACCGCCATCGGCACGGCAGCCGGCGGCGCCTTCCCCGTGGAGGTGACGCGCGGCATCTGCGCCTGGGCCGGCGGCCCGGCGGCGATCCTGCTGCTGCGCGGCCTCGACGAGAACGACCCACGGCGCGAACTCGCCGCCGAGCGGCTGGCCCGTGAAGTCCAGGCCGGGCGGGCGCTCGGGGCCGAAGCGGCCCTCGACGCACTGCAGGCGGGTGTCGTCACCATCGACCGCGACGGGCGGGTCGTCACCCTGAACCGCGCGGCGGCTGCCTGCCTCGGTGGCAGCCCGACCGAACTGGTGGGCAGCGCCTTCGCCGGACTGTTCGATGCGGGCAGTGCCGTCCCCCTCGCGGCGGCCCTGACTGGCGGCGGCGAAGCGCCCTCGGCCGTCCTCGCGCAGGGCCGGGCCATGACCCTGGCCCTCGCCCCGCCGCGCGCGGACGGGCAGCGGGTCGCGGTGCTCCACCGCCTGTCGGATTCGACGACGAGCGGCTCGGCTCCGGCGGCCCGGCCGGAGCCCGCCCTGCCCCGCCCCAGCAGCCTGCTGCGCCTCGATCACGAGTTGCGCGAGCCGGTCGATGCGATCCTCTCGCTGACCCACGCCATGCTGGAGGAACGCTACGGCGCCCTCGGCGACCGCCGCTACCGTGCCTGCCTCAGCGACATCCGCGATGCGGGCGAGCGGATCGTGGAGCGCATGGCCGAACTCTCCGACCTCGCCGCCATCGAGGCCGGGCTGATCGACCTCTCGCCCCGCCCGCTGGCGCTGAACGACGTGGTTGCCGGTTGCGTCGCGGGGCTCCACGCCGACGCGGCGCGGGGGCGGATCGTCCTGCGCACCAGCTTCTCGGCGGACCTCGCCGAACTCGAGGTCGATGAGGCGAGCGTGCGCCGCGCGGCCACCCTGGTCATCGAGGCGGCCATCCGCCGCTCGGCGGCCGGGGGGCAGGTCATCGTCTCGACGGGCAGCGGCGAGAACGCCGAGGTGGCGCTGCGCGTCCGCGACGGGAGCCCGGCCCAGGAGGCGGCGAAACCCGCCGCGAGCGAGGACGATCCCCGCCTCGCCCTGCCCCGCGCCCTGATCCAGGCCAATGGCGGGCGCCTGCGCTCGACGGCCCGGGGCGAGGAAGGAACGCTGGTCGAGATCCTTCTGCCTTCAAGGCGCGGCACCCGTTCGAGCGGGCGAGACAAGTCCGCTGCTTTGTCATCGCAAGAACCCGGCTGACCGGATTGTTTGTGGCGCTTGACTGTTTCGTTCTGGAAAGTCGCTTGACAGCGCGGTGACGGCCCGTTCATCACGTTTCCATTGCGCTCAATTTAAATCGAGCCGGTCGGTTCTTGTGCGCAGGGGGATGATCCGGGGTTACCGGAGCGGCCTTCATGACGCTACACGACTTTGGAAGTCCTGGCTGCGCGGTCTGAACCGCGATACGATCAGGCACCAAAACAGGGATGAAACACGATGGAAGGCAGGGTCGTCGAAGTCCAGGACGCGTGGCGCGAGGGCGCCCTCGTCGATGATGCCAAGTATCGCGAGATGTATCAGGCGTCGGTCACGGATCCCGACGCCTTCTGGAGCGAGCACGGCAAGCGGATCGACTGGATGACGCCGTATACGCGCGTCAAGAATACCAGCTTCGAACCCGGCAACGTCTCGATCAAGTGGTTCGAGGACGGCAAGACCAACGTCGCCTACAATTGCGTCGACCGTCATCTCGAGACGCGCGGCGAACAGACGGCGATCATCTGGGAAGGCGACAACCCGGACGAGTCCAAGCACATCACCTATCGCGAGTTGCATGCGCAGGTCTGCCGCTGGGCCAACGTGCTGCGCAACCGCGGCGTCGAGAAGGGCGACCGCGTCACCCTCTATCTGCCGATGGTGCCCGAGGCCGCCTACGCGATGCTCGCCTGCGCCCGGCTCGGGGCGATCCACGCCATCGTCTTCGGCGGCTTCTCGCCGGACTCCCTGGCCCAGCGCATCCAGGGCTGCGGTTCGAAGCTGGTCATCACCGCCGACGAGGGTCTGCGTGGCGGCCGCAAGGTGCCGCTGAAGGCCAACGTGGACGAGGCAATCAAGCGCCTTGGCACGCCGATCGTCGATCATGTCATCGTCGTGCGCCGCACGGGCGGCGCCGTCGCCATGGAGCCCGGCCGCGACGTCTATTACGACGAGGCTGCCGAGCAGGTGACGGACGAGTGCCCCGCCGAGCCGGTGGAGGCCGAGCACCCGCTCTTCATCCTCTACACCTCGGGCTCGACCGGCCAGCCGAAGGGCGTGGTGCACACCACGGGCGGCTACCTCGTCTACGCCTCGATGACGCACGAATACGTCTTCGATTACCGCGAAGGCGACGTCTACTGGTGCACGGCCGATGTCGGCTGGGTCACGGGCCACAGCTACATCGTCTACGGGCCGCTCGCGAACGGCGCGACGACGCTGATGTTCGAGGGCATCCCGACCTATCCGTCGAACTCCCGCTTCTGGGACGTCGTGGACAAGCACAAGGTCAACATCTTCTACACCGCGCCGACCGCCATCCGCTCGCTCATGGGCGGCGGCGAGGGACCGGTGAAGAAGACCTCCCGCCAGAGCCTGCGGGTGCTGGGGTCGGTCGGCGAGCCGATCAACCCGGAAGCCTGGGAATGGTACTACAAGGTCGTCGGCGACAGCCGCTGCGCCATCGTGGATACGTGGTGGCAGACCGAGACCGGCGGCATCCTCATCACCCCGCTTCCGGGCGCCACTGCCCTGAAGCCGGGCTCGGCCACGCGCCCCTTCTTCGGCGTGCAGCCGGAGATGGTCGATGCCGAGGGCAAGCCCCTGCAGGGCGCCTGCGAGGGCAACCTTTGCATCACCGATTCCTGGCCGGGCCAGATGCGGACGGTCTACGGCGACCACGAGCGGTTCGAGCAGACCTATTTCTCGACCTATCCCGGCAAGTACTTCACCGGTGACGGCGCCCGCCGCGACGCGGACGGCTATTACTGGATCACCGGCCGCGTGGACGACGTCATCAACGTGTCGGGCCACCGGATGGGCACGGCGGAGGTCGAATCCTCCCTGGTCGCGCACCCGAAGGTCTCCGAGGCCGCCGTGGTCGGCTATCCGCACAACGTGAAGGGCCAGGGCATCTACGCCTACGTTACCCTGAACGAGGGCGAGGATGGCGACGACGGGCTCCGCAAGGAGCTGGTCGCCTGGGTGCGCAAGGATATCGGGCCGATCGCCTCGCCCGACCTGATCCAGTTCGCCCCCGGCCTGCCGAAGACCCGCTCCGGCAAGATCATGCGCCGCATCCTGCGCAAGATCGCGGAGGACGATTTCGGTTCGCTCGGCGACACCTCGACCCTCGCCGACCCGGCGGTGGTCGATGACCTGATCGACAACCGGCAGAACCGGGGCTGATCTTTCCCACATTGCGTGGGCAAGCACATGGGGCGGTCGCCGGAGAGGCGGCCGCCCCCTATAACGAGAGCGAACACGCCAAAGCGTGACCAGGGAGTGGAAGGCCGAAGCGCCTTCCCGGGAGGATGGTTCGATGAGTGGGTCAACGGTTGGACGGCTGGGGGCGAAAGTAACGCCCATAGGAGCGGCGGGCTTGGACACCGTCGATCCGCAACTGGAACGCATCGCCCGGACGCCGGAGTTCCAGCAGCTCGTGGCCGAGCGCACCAAGTTCGGCTGGATCCTCACCGGCCTGATGCTGGTGGTCTATTTCGGCTTCATCGGCCTGATCGCGTTCGACAAGTCGGTGATGGCGATCAAGGTCGGTGGCGGCACGGCCTCGCTGGGCCTGTTCCTCGGCGTCTTCGTCATCCTCTTCGCGTTCCTGCTCACCGGCATCTACGTCGCCCGCGCGAACACGCGCTTCGACGCCCTGAGCGACGCCCTCAAGCGCAAGGTCGCCCGCTGATGCGCCACGCTCCCCTCTTCCTCGGCCTGACCCTCGCCACCATGGCGGCGACGGCGGCCTACGCGGCCGGGCCGGATCTCGGCGCCGTGCAGCAAGCGACCACGAACTGGCCCGCCATCGGCATGTTCCTATTCTTCGTGCTGCTGACGCTCGGCATCACCTACAAGGCGGCCAAGGGCACCAAGTCGGCGGCGGACTTCTACGCCGCCGGCGGCGGCATCTCGGCGGGCACCAACGCGCTCGCCATCGCGGGCGACTACATGTCGGCCGCCTCGTTCCTCGGCATCTCCGGCCTCGTCTACACCTCCGGCTTCGACGGGCTGATTTACTCGACGGGCTTCCTCGTCGGCTGGCCGATCGTGCTGTTCCTGATCGCGGAGCGGCTGCGCAACCTCGGCAAGTTCACCTTCGCCGACGTGGCAAGCTTCCGCCTCGACCAGACCTCGATCCGCATCATCTCGGCGACCGGCACCCTCGTGGTGGTGGCGTTCTACCTGATCGCGCAGATGGTCGGCGCGGGTAAGCTGATCCAGCTCCTGTTCGGCCTGCCCTACCTCTACGCGGTGGTGATCGTCGGCGTGCTGATGATCGTCTACGTCGCCTTCGGCGGCATGAAGGCGACCACCTGGGTGCAGGTGATCAAGGCGTGCCTGCTGCTCGGCGGCGCGACCTTCATGGCCGGCGCGGTGCTCTACTCCTACGGCTTCAACCCCGAGATCCTGTTCAAGAAGGCCGTGGACGTCCACCCCAAGGGTGATGCGATCATGGCGCCGGGCGGCCTCGTGTCGAACCCGGTCGAGGCGATCTCGCTCGGCGTCGGCCTGATGTTCGGCACCGCCGGCCTGCCGCACATCCTCATGCGCTTCTTCACGGTGTCGGACGCGCAGGCCGCCCGCAAGTCGGTGTTCTACGCCACCGGCCTGATCGGCTACTTCTACATCCTCACCTTCATCATCGGCTTCGGCGGCATCGCGCTGCTGATGTCCGACCCGAGCTACTTCAAGCTCGGCGCGGCCGGGACCTTCGACAAGCTGAAGGACATGGTCGGCGGCACCAACATGGTCGCCGTGAACCTCGCCAACGCGGTGGGTGGCCCGTACTTCCTGGGCTTCATTTCGGCGGTGGCCTTCGCGACCATCCTCGCGGTGGTGGCGGGCCTGACGCTCGCCGGCGCCTCCGCGGTGAGCCACGATCTCTACGCCCAGGTGATCGCCCGCGGGCGCACCACCGAAAAGCACGAGGTCAACCTCTCCAAGATCGCCGCCGTGGTCATCGGCATTGTGGCGATCGTGCTCGGCTACATCTTCGAGAACCAGAACGTCGCCTTCATGGTCGGTCTCGCCTTCTCAGTGGCGGCGAGCTGCAACTTCCCCGTGCTGGCGATGTCGATCCTCTGGCGCGGCACCACGACCTGGGGCGCTCTTGCGGGCGGCCTCGTGGGCCTGACGGCGGCGGTGGTGATGGTGGTGCTCTCGAAGGCCGTGTGGGTCACGACCTTCGGCCATCCGGTGGCGCTGTTCCCCTACGACAACCCGGCCCTGTTCTCGATGCCGCTGGCCTTCGCGACGATCTGGATCGTGTCGCTCATGGACAGGACCCGCCGCGCCCAACGGGAGCGGGCAGCGTTCGAGGCGCAGTTCGTGCGCTCCGAGACCGGCATCGGCGCCGTGGGCGCCCACGCTCACTGATCGTCTTTAATCCTTCGAAGAGTGACAAAGGGGGCGCGGTGCAAACCGCGCCCCTTCTTCGTTCCACGGTCCGCTTACGCTTCGGGTCTGTTGTGTTGATAGTTGGGATTCACGAATGCTTTATCTGTTGGGTCCGCCGCAGACGTGATGTAATGCATGGGTGATCTGCGAAAAACGCAGACCGCGCCGCAAAGGCGTCGTCATTCACCTGGGAGGGCACGACAGATGGCAGTGGCAGCCGCGTTACCGCGGGCCGGAGAGACCGTAAGGCCGATGACGGCGGGCGAGAAGAAGGTCATCCTGGCCTCCTCTCTCGGCACCGTCTTCGAATGGTACGACTTCTTCCTCTACGGCTCCCTCGCGACCGTGATCGGCGCGCAATTCTTCTCGGCCTATCCGGAAGCCACGCGAAACATCTTCGCCCTTCTCGCTTTCGCCGCCGGCTTCATCGTGCGCCCCTTCGGCGCCCTGGTGTTCGGACGCCTCGGCGACCTCGTGGGCCGCAAGCACACCTTCCTCGTCACCATCCTCATCATGGGCATCTCGACCTTCGCGGTCGGCCTGCTGCCCTCCTACAACACGATGAACGCCTACGGCATCGGCTGGGTCGCGCCCGTGTCGCTGCTCGTCCTGCGAATGCTCCAGGGTCTGGCGCTCGGCGGTGAGTACGGCGGCGCGGCGGTCTACGTGGCCGAGCACGCACCGACCGGCCGGCGCGGCTTCTACACCTCGTTCATCCAGGCGACCGCGACGCTGGGCCTGCTGCTCTCGCTGATCATCATCCTGTCGACGCAGGGCTACGTGAACAGCGCGTTCCCGGCCACCACCGTCACGAACGCCGACGGCACCACGACCACGCTCACGGCCTTCCAGGTCTGGGGCTGGCGCATCCCGTTCCTCGTGTCGGTGGCGCTGCTGGCGATCTCGGTCTGGATCCGCCTGCAGATGAGCGAGAGCCCGGCCTTCAAGAAGATGAAGGAAGAGGGCACCCACTCGAAGGCGCCGCTCTCCGAGGCCTTCGGCCAGTGGAAGAACGCCAAGTGGGCGCTGCTGGCGCTGCTCGGCCTCACCGCCGGCCAGGCGGTGGTCTGGTACACCGGCCAGTTCTACGCGCTGTTCTTCCTGCAGAGCATCCTGAAGGTCGATCAGTTCACCGCCAACGTGATGGTGGCGTGGTCGCTGATCGCGGTGACGGGCGGGTTCCTCGTCTTCGGCGCGCTCTCGGACAAGGTCGGCCGTAAGCCGATCATCCTCGGCGGCTGCCTGCTCGCGGCCCTCACCTACTTCCCGCTGTTCAACATGCTGACCGCCAGCGCCAACCCGGCGCTGCACGCGGCCCAGACGAACGTGCCGGTGGTGGTGAAGACCAACACCGCCGATTGCTCGTTCCAGTTCAATCCGGTCGGCACGGCCAAGTTCACGAAGGAGTGCGATGTCGCCAAGGCGCTGCTCGCCCGGTCCGCCGTGAACTACACGACCGAGAACCAGGCGGCCGGGACGCCGACCGTCGTCACCGTCAAGGGGAAGGACTTCCCCGTGGCCGACCCGGCCTTCGCCAAGACGGTGTCGGCGGCGCTCACCGAGGCGGGCTACCCCTCGGCGACGGCGAACCCGACCGTGATCAAGGCCGCGCATCCGCTCGACATTTTCACGAGCCAGAAGCTCGCGGTGATCGGGATCCTGTTCATCCTCGCGGTCTACGTGACGATGGTCTACGGCCCGATCGCCGCCGCCTTGGTGGAGCTGTTCCCGACCCGGATCCGCTACACCTCGATGTCGCTGCCCTACCACATCGGCAACGGCTGGTTCGGCGGTCTCCTGCCCGCCACCGCCTTCGCGATGGTGGCCCAGACCGGCGATATCTATTACGGCCTCTGGTACCCGATCGTGATCGCGCTCTTCACCTTCGTGGTGGGCCTGATCTTCATCCCCGAGACCAAGGACAGAGATCTCCTGGCCTGATCGGCGGACCATGATCAAACCCCTCGCCCGCCCTGCGGCGCGAGGGGTTCTTCGTTTCAGTGCCGGAAGTGGCGGTGACCGGTGAAGACCATCGCCAGACCGGCCTCGTCGGCGGCGGCGATCACCTCGTTGTCGCGCATGGAGCCGCCCGGCTGGATCACCGCCGTGGCGCCGGCCTCGGCGGCGGCGAGCAGGCCATCCGCGAAGGGGAAGAACGCGTCGGAGGCGACGACCGCGCCCTTGGCGAGGCTGTCGGCGAGGCCGAGCCGGTCGGCGCCCTCGCGGGCCTTCCAGGCGGCGATGCGCGAGGAATCCACCCGCGACATCTGCCCGGCGCCGACGCCCACCGTCGCGCCGTCCTTCACGTAGACGATGGCGTTCGACTTCACGTGCTTGGCGACGCGGTAGGCGAAGCGCATGTCGGAGGCCTCAGCCTCGGTCGGCGCGCGCTTGGTGACGACCTGGAACGGCATCTCATCGACCACCACGGCGTCGCGGCCCTGCACGAGCAGGCCGCCCGCGAGCGTCCGCACCGTGACGCCGGGCGCGCGCGGGTCAGGCAAACTGCCCGCGAGGAGCAGACGCAGGTTCTTCTTGCCCGCGAGGATGGCGATGGCCTCCTCGCTCGCCTCGGGGGCGATGATGACCTCGGTGAAGATCTCCACGATCTTACGCGCGGCCTCGGCGTCGAGGGTCCGGTTCAGCGCGACGATGCCGCCGAAGGCCGAGACCGGATCGCAGGCGAGCGCCCGCTCGTAGGCCTCGAGCAGGCTCCCGCCCTCGGCCACGCCGCAGGGGTTGGCGTGCTTGATGATCGCCACCGCCGCCGTGCGGGCCGGGTCGAACTCCGCGACGCATTCGTAGGCCGCGTCCGTGTCGTTGAAATTGTTGAACGACAGCTCCTTGCCCTGAAGCTGCCGGGCGGTCGCGACGCCCGCGCGCGGGATGCCGGGCGAGCGGTAGAAGGCGGCGCTCTGGTGCGGGTTCTCGCCGTAGCGCAGCCCCTGGGCGAGGCTGCCGCCGAAGGCGCGGAAGGGCTGCGGCTCGTCCACCTCGAACCGCGTCGCCATCCAGTTGGCGATGGCCGCGTCGTAGGAGGCGGTGCGGGCATAGGCCTTCTGCGCCAGCTTGCGGCGCAGGGCGAAGCCGAGCGTGCCGTCGCCGGCCTCCAGGGCATCGAGGATCGTGCCGTAATCCGAGACGTCGGTCACGACCGCCACGTCGGCGTGGTTCTTGGCCGCCGCGCGGATCATCGCCGGGCCGCCGATGTCGATGTTCTCGATGCAATCCTCTTCGGGCCTGTCGGCCGCGATCGTCGCCTCGAACGGGTAGAGGTTCACCACGAGGAGGTCGATGGCGCCGATCCCGTGCGCGGCCAGCGCCGCCTGATGCTCCGGGTTGTCGCGGATCGCGAGCAGGCCGCCATGCACCGCCGGGTGCAGGGTCTTCACCCGCCCGTCCATCATCTCCGGGAAACCGGTCAGGTCCGCGACCTCGGTGACCGGGATGCCGGCCTCCTTCAGCGCCTTGAAGGTCCCGCCCGTCGAGACCAGCGCGATGCCGCGCGCGTCGAGGGCGCGGGCGAAGTCGACGAGGCCGGCCTTGTCGGAAACGGACAGGAGCGCGCGGGACACCCGCACGTGATCGTGGGTCATGGGTCGTGCCGAAGTGGTTGTATGTCGCGGTGCGCTACCATGGAACCGCCGCGCGCGGCCAGCCTCGGCGGATGACCCTCCCCCGCCGCTGAAACCCTCAGCGGGTGCCATCCGAGAGGCGGGCGAAGGTCCAGCGCACCTCGGCCGCGTCGGTGACGGCGAGGTAGAGCACGATCTGGTCCGTGCGGCGCGGCCCGCTGAGGCCGGCGAAATAGACGCTCTCCTCAATGCGCACCTCGGCGCCCTCGGCATCGAACAGCCAGACCTCCCCGAGCGCCGAGGCGAGCTCGATCCCGCCGGGCACGTGGCGCACGGCGATGGCCGGATGGATGTGGAAGCGCACTGCCACCGAGAGCCCGCGCGTACGCCCCGGCAGGCGGGAGGTCGCGCCCTTGCCCTGGCGCATGAAGGCATCGTGCCCTTCCAGGCGCCCCTCCTCCGACAGGAGGTGCCAGCGCCGTTCGTGGACGAGCCCGAATTCTTGGAGGTAGCCGTCGTGCCGCGCGGCGAGGACGATGCCGTCCGCCTGCTCGTCGCGTTCGGCGGCGACTGCCAGCGGCCCGCGGAGCACCACGGGGCCCATGCGGCGGCTGATCCAGGCGCTCATGCGCCGCTCCCACCACCAGCCCGACTTCACCACGAAGCGGCAGGAGGAGGCGTCCGACACCGTCGCGGTGGAATGCGCCGCCGTCGAGCGCGCGAGGAGGCGCATGTCCGGCCCGCTCGCCGGCAGGCCGCAATTCACGACGATCCGCTGCGGCCCGCTCGACATCTCGAAGGAGAGGCAGCCCGCCCCCGCGCTTACCGAGTAGGGCAGCGGTGCGCAGGCCCCGACATCGGCGGTGAGGACGACGCGCCCGCCCTCCATCCGCTCGTAGCCGGAATTCGGCGCGTGCATCATCGGCCGCCCGAACGTGTCGTCATAGACGAGGAGCGTCGCGAGGTGGTCGGCGTCGGTGGCGCCCATGCCGTTGAAGTGGCTGAGCGAGGCATCGGGGTGGCGCAGCAGCCGCAGCAGCGGCAGCATCCGGTCGATGGCGCGCAGCAAAGCGGCCGGCGGCTCGACGGAGCGGCTGAGGAAGGCCTGCCGCAGAGGCAGGAGATCGAGCAGCAATTCCATGCCGAAGCGCGGATTGCGCGAGCGGTGGCCGCCATCGGCCAGGATCTGCCGTTCCAGTTCGCGCGAGAGCACCCGCGTCGCCCGGCGCAGGATCGACTGGATCCCCTCGCAGCACAGGCCGGCGTAGCAGAGCGCCACCGCCGCGTTCAGCCGCGCGGCCGGCATCACGCCCTTGCGCAGGTCGCGCTCCAGTTGCTGCGCGTTGCGGCCGATGGCCCGCAGGAAGCTGTCGTAGAAGCCGTGATCGGCCCCTTCCAGCACCAGGGGCGACTGGCACAGGAACGAGATCAGCCGCCGCGCGGCGACGGGCGTCTGCCGCGCCAGGACCGGATCGCCCCGCCCGGCGATGAAATCGGAGACGAAGCTGCGGGCGTTGGCGCGGGCCAGCGCCGTATCCGCCGCGCGCAGATGGCGCAGCCAGCCGAAGCCGTAGAGCTCGTCCGCCCATTCCGGCGAGGGCGGCGCGTAATCGAAGGGCGAGCCGCCGCCGGCCGCGAGCGAGCGGCCCGCGAAGACGAAGAGCCCGGCATAGATGTCGTCGGCGAAGGTCGCGTCGGAGGTGCGCAGGTCCTGCGGCGCAATCACCAAGGCGCCGACGCGGACACGCGCAAGGATCGCGGGCGGCGCACTGACGCGCGCGGCGGCGGCCCGCGCGGTGCGCGCGACCTCCCGCCCGACCAGCCGGTACAATCGCCAGCGGTCAGGCCCCCAGCCATCAGGCCCCCAAGCCACGCGTTCTCCCATGACTTCAGGCCCGGGAGACCTCACGGTCGAGGTTCGGCCGGCACCCTCCCTCCTCAAGGTAGGGCGGGCCTCTTAACCATTGGTTTACGCTGTGTCAGCCCACCCGGCTCGCTCAGTGCGGCGCCAAAGCCGTCTCGAAGGCCTTCACGTTCGCGGCGATCATCGCGAGATAGGTCGGTGCCGGGCCGTCCGGCGGGGAGAGCGCGTCCGAATAGACCTCGCCGCCGATCCGGGCGCCGCTCTCGCGGGCGATGCGCTCCATCTGGCGCGGATCGGTCACGGTTTCGAGGAAGACCGCCGGCACCTTCTCCTTGCGGATCTGGGTGATGATCTTGGCCACGTCGCGCGGGCTCGCCTCGCTCTCCGTGGAGAGGCCCTGCGGCGCCAGGATCGTCAGCCCATACGTCGAGCCGAAATAGCCGAACGCATCGTGCGTGGTGATGAGCCGGCGGTTCTGTGGGGGGATCCGCTCCAGGGCGGCGCGCACGTCCCGGTCGAGGGCGTCGAGCTTGGCCTCGTATGCGGTGGCGGCTGCTGCGTAGTCGGCGGCATGGGCGGGATCGACCTTCGCCAGCCCGTCGCGGATGTTGGCGACGTAGATCTTCACGTTCGCGACACTCTGCCAGGCATGGGGATCGATGTCGTCGTGTCCGTGGCCGGCATGGGCATGCGGATCGGCCTCCGCGATGGTCGGAACGCCCCGACTCGCGATGACGATGGGCGCCTTCGTGCCGGAGGCGCGGATCAGCCGCTCGATCCAGCCTTCGAGGCCGAGCCCGTTCATGAACACGATGTCCGCCCGCGCGAGGGTCCGCGCATCCCCCGGTGCGGGGCTGAAGGAATGCACGTCCGAACCCGGCCCGACCAGGGTCGTCACCTCGACGTGGCGCCCGCCGACCTGCCGCACGAGGTCGCCGAGAATCGAGAAGGTCGCCACCGCGCGCACGGGCCCGTCCCCCGCGAAGGCCGAGACCCCCGACCAGAGGAACACGGCGAGCACAGCCGCCACACGCACCAATCCGCTCACCCAGAACCTCCCTGCCGTCGCGGCCTGATAATGTAACAATGTTACATACACAAGGCGGGGATGGGCGCCTCGCGATCATGCCGTGCAGTACCGCCGGACCCTCTTTCGGCCGGAATGGCTTGATCCGCGGCGGCGGGGGCGGCACACCGCCTCCGCGACTCCGCACCGGGGCCGCCACACGGGTTCGAACCGGACTTTCCATGGCACGCCTGCCCGGCGACACGGCCCCTCTGCTCGCCCGGCTGTGGCGGGAATGGCTTTCCCCCCACCGCGCGGTCCTCGCCATCGTTCTGGTGCTGATCGCCGTGGTCGGCGCCTCGACGGGGCTGTACCCGGCGCTCATCAAGGCGGCCTTCGACGCGTTCGACCGCAAGGACGCCTCGGCCATCGCCTACGGGCCGATCATCGTGGTGCTCGTCACGTCGCTGCGCGGCTTCGCCCTCTACGGGCAGACGGTGCTGACCAACAAGGTCGTCACCCGCGTCGAGGCCGACATGCAGGCGGCCCTCTACGGCCATCTCATCGAGGCCGACCTCGCCCAGCTCGGGCGGGAAAGCCCCGCCGCGCTCACTCAGCGTTTCACCACCGATTTTGCCTTCATCAAGGAGGCGCTGACCCGCATCTCGACGGTGCTCCTGCGCGACATCGCCATGCTGGTCGGGCTCGTCGCCGCCCTCCTCTGGATGGACCCGATCCTGACCCTGGTCGCGGGCGTCACCGTGCCGTTCGTGGCGGGACCCATCGGCAAGATCGGTAAGAAGCTGCGGAAGGTCTCGACCTCGACGCAGGAGCAGATGGGCGCCACCGCGAGCCTCATCTCCGAGAGCCTGCAGGGCGCCCGCGTCGCCAAGACCTTCGCCATGGAGGGCTACCTGAAGGGCCGCGCGGCCGAATCCCTCGATGAGGTCCGCCGCCTGAAGATGAAGGCGGCCAACGCGCGCGGACGGCTGGACCCGCTGCTCGAAATCGGCGGCGGCCTCGCGGTCGCGGTGGTGCTGGTCCTCGTGGGCCAGCGCGTCCTGAACGGCGACCGCACGGTCGGCGATTTCACCGGATACGTCGCCGCCCTGCTGCTCGCCGCCCAGCCGGCGCGGGCGCTCGGCAACCTCAACGCCATTTTGCAGGAGGCGGCGGCGGCGCTGCGGCGCTACTTCGACCTGATGGACGAGGCGCCCACGATCCGCGAGGCGCCGGGCGCGGTGCCGCTCAGGGTCGGCGCGGGCGATATCCGCTTCGAGGCGGTGCGCTTCCGCTACCGGTCCGACGCACCGGCCCTGGAGGGCATCGACCTCACCGCCCCGGCGGGCGGCGTGACGGCCCTCGTCGGCCGCTCGGGTTCGGGCAAGTCGAGCCTGCTCAACCTCGTGCCTCGCCTCTACGACGTCGATGCCGGCCGCGTGCTGATCGACGGGCAGGACGTGCGCAGCGTGACCCTCTCCTCCCTGCGGGCGGCGGTGGCGGTCGTCTCGCAGGAGGTCGTGCTGTTCGACGACACCATCGCCGCCAACATCGGTTTCGGGCGCCCCGGCGCCTCACAAGCGGAGATCGAGGCGGCGGCCGAGGCGGCGGCAGCGCACGGTTTCGTCTCCGCCCTGCCGGGGGGCTACGCGTTCCGCGTCGGCTCCGGCGGCGGGCGGCTGTCTGGCGGCGAGCGCCAGCGCATCGCGCTCGCCCGCGCCTTCCTGAAGGACGCGCCGATCCTCCTCCTCGACGAGGCGACCTCCGCCCTCGATTCCGAATCGGAGCGCCTCGTGCAGGAGGCACTTCGCCGGCTGATGCGCGGGCGTACCGTCCTCGTCATCGCCCACCGCCTCTCCACCGTGCGCGACGCGGGGCTGATTGCGGTGATGGAGGCCGGGCGCGTCATCGAGACCGGGCGGCACGACGACCTCGTGGTGCACGGCGGCGCCTATGCCCGCTTGCGCCGCCTGCAACTCAGCGACGACCCGATGGTGCCGGAGGACAGTGGCGTCCCGGCGCAGACCACGCCATAAGGCATCGGATGTGCTCCCCGCCGCTGCGGACGCCCGTCCCACGCGGGGAGTGCGCCGGAACATGGGTCCGGAGCCGCGCCGTCCCGCCGTGAGGCAAGGCGCGGGTCCGACCGAGAGGACCTGACCGTGAGCGACCTGACGTTCGAGATCGAGACCAACCCGGCCCCCCGCTCGGCCGAGGACCGCGCTGCCTTGATGGCCAATCCGGGCTTCGGCAAGGTGTTCACCGACCACATGGCCATCGCCCGCTACAGCGCGGGGCGCGGCTGGCACGATGCGCGAATCACCGCGCGGGCCCCCATTCCCCTCGATCCGGCGGCGGCGGTGCTGCACTACGCCCAGGAGATCTTCGAGGGCCTGAAGGCCTATCGCACCGCCGACGGCGGCGCCGCCCTGTTCCGGCCCGAGGCGAACGCCCAGCGCTTCCGCCGCTCGGCCGAGCGCATGGCCATGGTGCCCTTTCCCGAGGAAGCGTTCATCGATGCGCAGCGCAAGCTCGTGGAGATCGACCGCACCTGGATCCCCGACACGGCGGATGGCAGCCTGTACCTGCGCCCGTTCATGATCGCCAACGAGGTGTTCCTCGGCGTGAAGCCGGCGACGGAATACCTCTTCATCACCATCGCCTCGGCGGTCGGCTCCTACTTCAAGGACCCGAACGGCACCGTCACCGTGTGGCTCTCCGAGCATTACACCCGCGCCGCTCCCGGAGGCACGGGCGCGGCCAAGTGCGGCGGCAACTATGCGTCGAGCCTCGCCGCCCAGGCCGAGGCGGCGAGCAAGGGCTGCGAGCAGGTGGTGTTCCTGGACGCGGCCGAGCGCCGGTACGTCGAGGAGCTGGGCGGCATGAACGTGTTCTTCGTCTTCGAGGACGGCACGCTGCTCACCCCGCCCCTGTCGGACAGCATCCTGCCCGGCATCACGCGGGACTCGATCATCACGCTCGCCCGCGAGGCGGGGTTGACCGTGCGCGAGGAGCTCTACGCCATCGACCAATGGCGCGAGGACGTGCGCTCCGGCCGCCAGACCGAGGCCTTCGCCTGCGGCACGGCGGCGGTGATCACGCCCATCGGCCGGGTGCGCGGCCGGGAGGACGACTTCACCATCGGCGACGCTGTCGCCGGCCCGGTGGCGCGCCGTCTCCGCAGCCTGCTGGTTGACATCCAGCGGGGCAACACCAACGATTCGCACGGCTGGTTCCAGAAGGTCTTCTAGGGCGGCCCCGCCGGCGGCCTATGATGGTCGCCGGCGATGCACAACCGACGATTGCGGCTGCCGAACTACAGTATTCAGAATTGTATTTACGTCGAGAACAGCGAAAACACTTTTGATCGTCTCCGCGAAGCGGTACAGCGAGGGTATCGGCCCCTCTCGACCGCATTGCCCATCGGAGACGTGCTCATGCTGCTGCCGGATACGGCGCTGCGCTCGATGAAAGTGATGTTCGCGACACCCTGTTACATCTCGGCGGTGTCGATGAACTACGTTACCAGCATCTACGCCCTCGCCTATTCATGCTCCCAGATGGGCATGACGACACAACTGGCGATGCGCAGCGAGAGCCTGATTACCCGCGCCCGGAACCGGATGGTGCGGGACTTCCTGGCCGACGAATCGCTGACGCACCTGTTCTGGATCGATTCCGACATCGCCTTCACGCCGCAGGCGGTCTACCGCGTCCTGCTGGCCGACCGGGACATCTGCTCCGGCGTCTATCCGCTGAAGATCAATTACTGGCCGAAGGACGGCCTGCCGGCCGGCATGACCTACCCGGAATTCCAGTGGCGCTACACGCAATACGCCTTCAACCCCGTGGGCCAGGGGCTGGAACCGCTCCCGCCCTACACGGACGGCGACGGGTTCATCGAGGTCGCGGAGGCCACGACCGGCTTCATGGCGATCAAGCGCGACGTCTTCAAAAAGATGATGCGGCATTACCCGGAGCTGCAATACGTCCCGGACGGGCGGGAGAAGGACCCCCTCGCCCATCTCTACTGGCTCTTCTTCGATTGCATGGTCGACCCCGATTCGGGCCGCTACCTGTCGGAGGATTACGCATTCTGCCGCCGCTGGCGCGACATGGGCGGCAAGGTCTACGCCGACCTTCACTCGAAGCTGGATCACCTCGGCCAACACACCTACCAGGGCGATTTCCGGGCGAGCCTCGTCGCGCAGGGTCATCTCTAAGACCCTGCAGCATCCTCAGATTCGCCTCTTTCCTCCGGCAGGGCTCGCCCGCATCGGCACGGAGGCCCTCTCGTTGATCCGCTTCGAGAACGTCACGAAGGTCTACAAGACGGACGGCCATCGCCGCACCATCCTGGAGCAGGCGTCCTTCACCCTGAAGCCGGGCATTTCCTACGGCATTCTGGGCATCAACGGCGCCGGCAAGTCCACCACGATGCGGCTCATCGCCGGCACGGAGGAGCCGACCCGGGGAGTGGTGAAACGCGGCCTGCGCGTCTCCTGGCCGCTCGGCTTTGGCGGCGGCTTCCACCCGATGATGACCGGCCGCGACAACGTCAAGTTCATTGCCCGCATCTACGGCGAGGACCCGAAGCGCGTGCTCGACTTCGTGGAGGATTTCTCCGAACTCGGCAGCTACCTCGACGTGCCGATCCGGACCTACTCCTCGGGCATGAACGCCCGGCTCGCCTTCGGGATGAGCATGGCGATCCCGTTCGACTGCTACCTCATCGACGAGGTCACGTCGGTGGGTGACGGGCGCTTCTCCCGGCGCTGCGAGGAGGTGTTTTCGCAGCGGCGCAAGCATGCCGACGTCATCATGATCTCCCACTCGATGGAGGTCATCCGGGGCTGGTGCACGCAGGGCATCGTGCTCCTCAACGGCCGCGCCATCGTCTACGAAGACGTGAACGACGCGATCGAGGTCTATCACCGCCTCAACGCCTGAGACTCGGCCCTCCGCCGACATGCTTTTGCCGTGAGGCCCTGGCATGGCAGATCGCTGCAGGGGTCGATGGCCGGCCATCGCGTCGGCGCCGGACGTTCGGACAGATCGGGAATCACTCGATGAACATGGAGATCGGCAAGCCCGAGGGCAGGCCGCTCACGCCGGCCGACCGGCAGCAGCAGATCGCGGAATCGCTCCGGCAATTCGCGCGGATGTCGCGCTTCGCCGACCGCCGTAAGGGCATCCGGTCGTACCAGAGCCACGTCAAGAGCGACCCTTGGGTGCCGGTCCTGTTCGTGGTCTGCTTCGTGCTGCCCGCCCTGGCGGGGGCGATCTATTACGGGCTGATCGCGTCCGACCGCTACGTCACCGAGGCGCGCTTCGCCATCCGCCCCGCCATCGGCAGCGCCGAGAAGGCGACGCCGGATTCGGTCGGCACCAATGCCGGCGTGCCGCAGCAGATGATCGCGCAGGATACGCTGATCACCTACAGCTACATCCTCAGCCGGCCGATGGTGGAAACCATCGAGAAGCAGCTGCCGGTGCGGGAATGGTTCGGCCGCGACAGCATCGACTTCCTGTCGCGGTTCGATGCCGACAAGCCGATCGAGAAGTTCATCAAATACTGGAAGCAGCGGGTCGAGGTGGATGTGGAATCCTCCTCCGGCATCATGAGCCTGTGGGTCGAGGCGTTCGACCCCGACGAGTCCCTAGCCATCTCCAAAGCCGTCCTCAAGGAGGCGGAGCGGATGGTCAACGAACTCAGTATGACCGCCCGCAACGACGCCCTCGCGGAGAGCAATCGCGAATTGAAGCTCGCCGACGAACGGCTGCGGAAGGTGAGCCTCGCCGTGCGCGACCTGCGCAACCGCGAAGGCGTTCTCGACGCGCAGAAGAGCAACGAGGCCAACCTCAAGGTCATTTCGGAATTGCGAGCGAACCGCATCAACCTCGCGGTGCAGCTCGCCATCGGCCAGCGTGACCTCGGACCGGAATCCCGCCGGATCATGGACCTCAAGCAGCAGATCCGCGACATCGACGAGAACGTCGCGCGGATCGAGAAGGCCTCGGCGACCCAGGATCCGGAGCAGAAACGCGTCCTGTCCGAGGCGCTGACCCGGTTCGAGGCCCTGGAGAACGAGCGCAAGAACGCGACGAAGTATTACGAGCTGGTGCTCGCCGCCCATGAGCGTGCCCGCATCGTGGCGGCGCGGCAGATCGAGTTTTTCAGCCCCATCGTCCAGCCGGTCCGGGCGGAATCCTCGACCCAGCCCCGGCGCCTACTGATGACCAGCCTCATCGCGGCGGGGGCGGCGCTCCTGTTCGCCACGGCCCTGTTCGTCCGCAAGCTCATGGAATGAACGAGCCCCGAGCGGCTTGAAGGAGCGATAGACCCCGATTACACTGTGCCGAGCGCGCCAATACAGTACAAGTTGTTGATTTTACAGTTTACAACTTTACAGCGCATCCGGCACGGTGAATTGGAATGAATCCCGGCGAACACGCTGTCTGCGTCGCGATCAACGACAACGACCGGGCGTGGTACGAGATGCTGATCCCCTTCATTCTCTCGCTGCGGCAGGGGGATTACCGGGGCCACATCGCGGTAATCGGCTTCGGCCTGTCCCAGCGGAAGATCGACATATTGCGCGGCCAGCACGTCAACGTGGTGCTGGCCGAGGAGCCCTCCTTGCCGGTGGGCCGCTATCTCGAAGTGGCGCGGATCTGCGATCTCAATCCCGGCCTGCGGAAAATCGCCCTCTACGACGCCGACATCTGGTTTCCGAGCGAGACGTTCGACCTTTTCTCGCTGGTCGAGGGCCCCGACATCCATGTCTGCAAGGACGCCTATCTCTGCGATTTCGTCACCGACCCGCTGATCGGCCCACTGCGGCAGGTTCACACGCAAATGGTGCGGGACGAGGTGGTGCACCTCTACGGGAGCGCCCTGCAAGCCGGGCTCATCGCCGGCACCTCGCAGGCCTGGAAGGATTTCGCGGCCCATGTCCGCGAATGCCAGAACCGCGTCGGCACCGATTTCCGCGTGACCTACGGCCTGGACACGACCTTCCTGCACCTGTGGGGCGCGAAGGAGCGGGTGAAGCTGCTACCGGCGACGCAGAACTACGTCACCAAGTTCGGCGTGAAGGAAGGGCGGGACGCCCAATGCCGGGTCGTGCTGTCCTCGGACTCGGGCCCGATCCGGGGCCTGCACATGACGACGGATATCCGATACCTGAATAGCTGGCGTTTTTACAGCATCCATGGCGGCCACGCCCTGCGGGTCGGGCAGCCCTTCGCCCTGGCGGAGTCGCTGGTCGCGCCCCTGAAAGCCGTGCCGGCCCCGATCGAGGGCGCGGCGACGGCGATGGGGTTCGAGATCCTGTCCATCGACGGCGAGCAGGGCGCGCAGTGGCACGCCTTCCGCGACGGCGACGGTTTCAGCATCGTCGCGGCCGGCAATCACGAGATCCGGTTTCGGACCACCCGGCGGTTCGAATCGCTGGCCCTCACCGTCATGTACCTTTCCGGCCATCCGGCGCCGATCCGGGCGCGGATCGTGATCGCGGGCCAGGAATTGGTCATCAGCAAGGATCTCAGCCAGTCGGCCTCGCTCACGGCACCGCACGGGACGGAGGTGTTCCTGCACTCGGAGAGCCTGCCGGGGCAGACCTGCAAGATCGTCTGGATCTTGTCCGAGCGCCACGCCCTCCTGCAATAGCGCCCCCTTAGGAGCGATTGCCGCCGAAGACCTGATGCGGCGCCTTTTCGGCCTCGTCCCCGGCGGTGCCGCCGGTCCAGCCCTCGGCGCGCCAGTTTTCCGCCCGCTCGTCGAGGTCGATCGAGCCCGCTTCCTTGAGCGCGGCGATCACCTGATCCGCCCGGCCCGCTTCGCTGCGCACCGTCACGAGGGTTCCGCCCCGGCGCACGCCCTCCGCATAGGCCGCCGCCTCGGTCTCGTTCATGCCGGCGCCCGTGAGCCCTCCGACGAGACCGCCCGCCGCGGCGCCGATCCCCGCGCCGGTCAGGGCCGAGACAAGCCAGCCGGCTGCCACCACCGGCCCGACGCCCGGCACGGCGAGCATCCCGAGCCCGGCGAGCAGCCCCGCGCCGCCGCCGAGGAGGCTGCCCACGGTCGCGCCGGTCCCGGCCGTCCCCGCATTTCCCGTCCCGGCGGCGTTGGCCTCGGCCTCGCCGGCCACGGGGGCGGTGCCGGGCGCCGAGACGTCGGGCGCATCGGGGGAATGGCTCGCGACGATGGCGATGTCGGCATGGGGGATGCCGAGCGCTTCGAGGCGCTCCACGGCGGCCTGCGCATCCGCGTAGCGTTCGAACAGGGCGGTGACGGCGCGGTCCGGCATGGGGCCTCCTTCGATCTTGCCCGGTCAAACCCCGGGGCGCCGCGCGGTTCCGGTTAACGGGCCGCTAACCATCCGCCCGGCAAATCTTGCCGGGTGGGACGGGCGGGGCCCGGCGGGGGAGCGGAATGAGCGAGGTGGCCACGCCGACGGGTGGGGGGATCGGCGGCGCGGCGGCGTTCCTCGGCCAGATCGGCCTGCCGAGCCGGGGCGACCTGCAGGCGCTCTCGCGCCGTTCGGACCTGTTCCTCGCGACGGGCGTCCTCGGCATCCTCGCGGTGCTCATCTTCCCGCTGCCCTCGGTGCTGCTCGACCTGCTGCTGGCGGTGTCGATCATCCTGTCCGTGCTGATCATGATGGTGGGGCTGTCGATCGACAACCCGCTGGAATTCACCGTCTTCCCGACCCTGCTGCTCATCGCGACGATGCTGCGGCTCGCCCTGAACCTCGCCTCGACGCGGCTGATCCTCGGCCACGGGCACGAGGGCACCGCCGCCGCCGGCCACGTCATCGAGGCGTTCGGCCAGTTCGTGATGGGCGGCAACTTCCTGATCGGGATCATCGTCTTCGCGATCCTGATCATCGTGAACTTCGTCGTCATCACAAAGGGTTCGGGGCGCATCGCCGAGGTCGCGGCCCGCTTCACCCTCGATGCGATGCCCGGCAAGCAGATGGCCATCGATGCCGACCTCTCCGCGGGACTCATCGACGAGAAGGTCGCCAAGGCCCGCCGCGCCGCCCTCGAAGAGGAATCCGCCTTCTTCGGCGCCATGGACGGCGCCTCGAAATTCGTGCGCGGCGACGCGGTGGCGGCGCTGCTCATCACCTTCATCAACGTCATCGGCGGCATCATCATCGGCGTGGCGCAACAGGGTCTGAGCTTCGGCGACGCTGCCAAGAGCTACACCCTGCTCACCATCGGCGACGGACTCGCGAGCCAGGTGCCGGCCCTCATAGTCTCGACGGCCGCCGGCATCCTCGTCTCGAAGGCCGGCGTGCGCGGCGCCGCCGACAAGGCGCTCGGCAAGCAGCTCGCCAACTACCCGAAGGCCCTCGGCATGTCGGCGGCGGTCATGCTGCTGATCGGGCTCCTGCCCGGCATGCCGATTCTGCCCTTCGTTCTGCTCGGCGGGGGCGCGGGCTACGCCGCCTGGAAGCTCAACAAGACGGCCAAGGAGGCGCCGGTTGTCGATGCGCAGGGCAAGCCGGTGGAGCCCGCGCCCGGCGGCGCCGCCACGAAGGAGGAGACGGTCACCGACCTCCTGAAGCTCGACGACCTGAAGCTGGAGATGGGCTACGCCCTGCTGCCGCTGGTAAATGGCGAGGGGCAGGACAGGCTCACCGACCAGATCAAGGCCCTGCGCCGCCAGCTGGCGGCCGAACTCGGCTTCGTGATGCCGTCGGTGCGCATCCTCGACAACGTGCAGCTCGATGCCAACGCCTACGTGGTGCGGGTGAAGGAGATCGAGGCCGGCACGGGCAAGATCTTCCCCGGCCAGTTCATGGCGATGGACCCGATGGGCGGGCAGGTGCAGCTGCCCGGCCAGCACATGCTGGAGCCGACCTTCGGCCTGCCCGCGACCTGGATCGACGCCTCCCTGCGCGACGACGCCCAGCTCAAGGGCTACACGGTGGTGGATGCCGCCACCGTCGTCTCGACCCATCTCACCGAGGTCATCAAGGCGCATGTGTCCGAGCTTCTGAACCATGTCGAGGTGCAGAAGCTGATGCGCGAATTGCCGAAGGAGCACGGCGACCTGCTCAAGGAGGTCTGCCCGTCGCAGATTTCCACCACCGGCATCCAGCGCGTGCTGCAGTTCCTCCTCTCCGAGCGGGTCTCGATCCGCGATCTCGGCACCATCGTGGAAGGCATCGCGGAGGTCGCCGGGGGCGTAAAGAACCCGCGCGACGTCGTGGAGCATGTCCGCGCCCGCCTCGGCCGGCAGATCTGCGCCCAGTACCAGGGGCCGGACGGCGCCCTGCCCATCGTCACCCTGTCCCCCGCCTGGGAGCAGGCCTTCGCGGAGTCGATCATCGGCGAGCGCGAGGAACGCTACCTCGCGATGCAACCCTCCAAGCTCTCGGAATTCGTGAACGCCGTGCGCGACCGGTTCGAATCGGCCGCGCGCATGGGCGAGATGCCGGTCCTCGTGACCTCGGCGCAGTCCCGGCCCTTCGTGCGCTCGATCATCGAGCGGTTCCGCCGGGAGACCCCCGTCATGAGCCAGGCCGAGATCCATCCCCGCGCCCGGCTGCGGACGGTCGGCTCGATCTAGGCCGTCACGACCGCGAAGGCGGGGTGGATGGGAGGGAGGGACCCGCCCCCCGACCGCGCTCAGACCGCCTTGCGCTTGAGGTCCCGTTCCAATTCGTGGGCATCCAAGCCCGGCACCGAGACCGGCGCCTCCGGCACGGGCTTCGGCGGCTTCGGATGGGCGGCCGTGCCGATGGCGGCGGCGAGGCGGGAGCGCTCGAAGGCCACCACGACGACGATCGAGATCAGCGCCGGGATCCAGAAGTAGAAGATACGGAACACGATCACCGCCGCGATCACCGCGTCCTTCTGGGCGGCGTCGGTGATGTGCATGGCGGTAATGAACACGATCTCGAACACGCCGAGGCCGCCGGGGGCGTGCGAGGCGAGCGCCACGGAGAACGAGGCGAGGAAGATCGCGAGCACCGGGATGAAGCCGGGGTTCATCGCATCCGGCAGGGCGAAGTAGATGATGCCCGCCGCGCCGAGCAGTTCGAGGGGCGCCGCCAGGAGCTGCCGCCCCATGATGCCGGGGCGCGGATATTCGAGCTTGAACGAACGGATGTGCAGCGGCCGAAGCCGCAGGATGGAGCCCGCCCCGTAGAGCGCCACGAAGGCGAGCATGCCGGCGCCGACGATGTAGGCGGTCTTCGGATCGGTGAGGAAGCTCGGCAGCTTGCCGTCGAGGCGGGTGAGGAGTTCGGGGTCGATGACGAGCGTCAGACCGCCGAGGAACACCGTGCCGAGGAAGAAGGTGAAGGAGCACAGGGCGACCAGCACCGCCACCTGCGCCGCCGTAAGGCCCTTGGCCGTGTAGGCGCGGTAGCGCACCAAGGCGCCGGAGAAGACCGAGGCGCCGATGTTGTGCGAAAGCGCGTAGGTCGTGAACGAGCAGAGCGAGACGAACAGCCACGAGATGTGGCGCACCCCGAGATGCAGCAGCGCGATCCGGTCGTACCAGGCCAGGGCGGCGTAGGCGACGAGGGTCGAGAGCGCCGCGAGCACGATCCGGTGGGGCGGGATCGCCAGGATCGCGTCGCCGATCGCCGCGATCGAGGTGGTCTTGAGCTCCTGATACAGGAAATAGCCCGAGATCGCGACGGCCGCGAGGCCAATGAGCGGCCAGAGGAATTCGCTGAGCTTCTTCATGGATGATGACGCCTCGGGAACGGCCCCTGATGCGCCACTAAGCGGCGCGCCGCAACCCGGTGGACCCGGTTGCCGGCGCGCTCCCATGTCATCCGATCGTGACGGTTTCGTGCAGGCTCAAGCGCGGGCGCGGTTGAGGCCGATCCCGTCCATGGCCGCCTGATCGCGGGCATTCTCGGCAACGCGCTCGGCGGACCGCTCGCGGTCGTCGAGGATCTCGACCTTCTTCAACTCCTCGAAGGCTTCGCCGAGCTCGGCCTTCGCCTCGGCCAATTGGCCTTCGAGGGCTTGGGCCGATTGGCGCATGTTGTCCCGTCGGGTCGCCGCCGCGCGGGCATAGGTCGGGTACGCAAAGTGACCGACGTCGGTGATTCCGGCGCGGGACTCCTCCATGGCGACTTCCCGATCAAGTTCGGTCGCCATGCGGTTGAAGTCCGCCATCATCATCTCGATCTGGGTCACGCGGCGACGCTTCTCATCGACCTGAAAGCGTCGCAGGCGGATCAGCGTGTCACGCGATTTCATTGAGGGACGCTCACTCCACGCGGTGCGCGCCGGCCATTGCCGCCCGATGCGCGACTCGTTCAGGCTCCCCCGACGATCTGGGCGAGCCGTGCGTAACCATCGCTGATGGACGTTGCTTCTTCCTTACCCTGCCCCAGAAAAGCCTCAAGATCTGGCATGAGCGCGACCGCCTCATCGACCTCCTGTGACGAGCCGGCGCGGTAGGCGCCGAGCCGGATCAGCTCCTCCATGTCCGCATAGGTCGAGAGGACTCGCCGCGCCCGGCGCACCACCGGGAGGTAGCCCGGGTCGCAAGAGCGCGGCATGGTGCGCGACACCGAGCGCAGCACGTTGATCGCCGGGTAGCGCCCCCGCTCTGCGATGGAGCGCTCCATCACGATATGCCCGTCGAGGATGCCGCGCACGGCATCCGCCACCGGCTCGTTGTGGTCGTCGCCCTCGACCAGCACTGTAAAGAGAGCCGAGATGGTGCCGGCCCCGCCCCCCGGCCCGGCCCGTTCGAGCAGGCGCGGCAATTCGGAGAAGACGGTGGGCGTGTAGCCCTTGGCGGTCGGCGGCTCCCCCGCCGCGAGGCCGATGTCCCGCTGGGCCATGGCGAAGCGGGTGATCGAGTCGATCATGCACAGCACGCGCGCGCCCTGATCGCGAAAGTGCTCGGCGACCGACAATGTTACATAGGCCGCGTTGCGCCGCATCAGCGCCGGCTCGTCCGAGGTCGCGACCACGACGACGGAGCGGGCGAGGCCCGCCGCGCCGAGGTCGTCCTGCAGGAACTCCTGCACCTCGCGCCCGCGCTCGCCGACGAGGCCGATCACCGCCACGTCCGCCGCCGTGTAGCGAGCCAGCATGGAGAGCAGCACCGACTTGCCGACGCCGCTGCCGGCGAAGATGCCCATGCGCTGCCCGGCGCACATCGTGAGAAAGGTGTTGATGCAGCGGATGCCGAGATCGAGGGGCGCCCCGACCCTCTGCCGGGCATGGGCCGGCGGCGGATCGGCCCGCAGCGGGTAGATCTGCCCGCCCTGCGTCAGCGGACCGAGCCCATCCACAGGTCTTCCGAGGGCATCGATGACGCGGCCGAGCCAGTCGCCCGAGGGGCGGATCGCCCCGGCGGCCTCGTCGCGCACGAAGGCGGGGCAGCCCCGGCGCACGCCTTCGAGCGAGCCGAAGGGCATCGCCAGTGCCCGGTCCCCCTGGAAGCCGATGATCTCGCAGGGGATCGTACCCTGTCCGCCTGCGCCTTCGATATCGAGGCGCCCGCCGAGGCGCATCGCGGCCACCGGCCCGGCGACCTCGACCAGAAGGCCCCGGATGGCCACGACGCGGCCGTAGGTCGACAGCGTTTCGACCCGCTCCAGGCCGCCGATCGCCGCCGACAAATTCGCAACGGTTCTTGCCGGCTCGTTCGCCAACGGCCTCGTCCTCAACGGTTCGTTTACCCGCCTCCTTAACACTGCGGTCATCGGGCTTGTAGCGGCCTGGTGCGGGCCGACTTTCCTGCCCCCTCCCCCACGCATTGCCGTCGGGGTGTGGCAGGCGGGTGACGCCTCCGCGCCGGATCGTTGCGGTCGAAGCACTTAGAGTCGTGTCGCGGGCGAAACGCGCCGCGGTCGAGGGGACGCGGAGGCGTTCCGCCATCGATGCCGGGGGAAATTTCTCCGGCCAAGCTGGTCGATCGCGCAAGTAAGAGCTTGCGGGCGGGAATCAGGTTTTGTTAACGATTAACTCATAGCGTTTCACGTCAAGAGCGGTGGGGCGCCTGTCCACAGGCCGGTGGCAGGCTGTCGACGGGGACGTGTGCGCGCACTGATACGGCCGGCTGGGCTGGGGACCGACGATGCGGGTACTTCTGATCGAGGACGATAGCGCTACGGCGCAAAGCATCGAGTTGATGCTGAAGTCCGAGAACTTTAACACGTACACGACTGATCTTGGGGAAGAGGGTATCGACCTCGGGAAGCTGTACGACTACGACATCATCCTCCTCGACCTGAACCTGCCTGACATGTCGGGCTACGAGGTGCTTCGCAACCTTCGCGTCGCGAAGGTGAAGACCCCGATCCTGATCCTGTCCGGCCTCGCCGGCATCGAGGACAAGGTGAAGGGCCTCGGCTTCGGCGCCGACGACTATCTCACCAAGCCGTTCCACAAGGATGAACTTGTGGCGCGCATTCACGCCATCGTCCGCCGGTCGAAGGGCCACGCCCAGTCGGTCATCACCACGGGCGATCTGATCGTGAACCTCGATCAGAAGACCGTCGAGGTCGGCGGCGCCCGGGTCCACCTCACCGGCAAGGAGTACCAGATGCTGGAACTCCTCTCCCTGCGGAAGGGCACGACCCTCACCAAAGAGATGTTCCTCAACCATCTCTACGGTGGCATGGACGAGCCCGAGTTGAAGATCATCGACGTCTTCATCTGCAAGCTGCGGAAGAAGCTGGCCAATGCCAGCCAGGGCAAGAATTACATCGAGACCGTCTGGGGCCGCGGCTACGTGCTGCGCGAGCCGATGGACGGCGAGGAGCGCATGGCGGTCTGATCCGCCCTCCCTCAGCCAGCCTCGAACGCCCCGCCGGCCTGCGCCGCGCGGGGCTTTTTCATGCCGTCAGCGAACGCCCGAGGCGCTGAAGACCTGCGCCGCCGGGGCGACGATGACGTAGCTGCCGCAGGGCGCCGATTGCGAGATGACCGCGCTCGCAACACCCCAGACATAGGTGCCGCCCCGATCCGTCGCGACGACGGGTCCGCCCGAATCACCGAGGCAGATCCGGCCGCCGCCATCGACGCGGGCGATGGTCAGCCCGGTGCTGGTCGAGGCCACCGGCGTCAGCCCCGCCGTGCGCAGGCGGCCGACGCCCGTGCGCGAAAGGCCGGCGCCCGCGAAGCGCAGGTGCTTCGGCACGCGGCTCGGGTCGCTCGCCAGCGGCACGGGACGGCGCCCGCGCACCGGCTCGGTGAGGCGCAGCACCGCGAGATCGACAGAGAGGTCGGCGATGCTGATGTCCGGCGCCGCGTTCGGCAGCATCTCGCCGGGATCGGGGCTGTAGCGGGCTGCGACCTTCGCCGCGTAAACGGGGCGAATCGGGTTGCCGCCCTTGAAGAACACGACGAGGGCACCGAGGGGATCGCCGTTCACGCAATGGGCCGCCGTCAGCACGAGATCCGGCGCGACGAGCACGCCGGAGCAGCGGGTGAGGCGCAGCGCGTCTTCCGGCTTGGTGATCGTGCCGAGGCCGACCGTGGCCTGTGCGAGGGCATCCCCGCCCGCCACCGACCCGCCGTCGATGGCGTGGCCGGGTGAGGCGGACAAGACCGCCATGACCGCCGCCAGACAGAGGCGGACCCTACCGACGATGCGCAAATGCGTGCTCCCGAGTGATCCGCGCTCAGCCGGCGACGGTCCAGGTGGTGGTGCCGTCCTTGTTGTCCTTCACCGCCACGCCCATCGCCGCCAGAGCGTCGCGGGCGCGGTCGGAAGCCGCCCAGTCCTTCGCAGCCCGCGCCTCCTTGCGGGCCGCGATCAGCGCCTCGACCGCAGCAACATCGATGCCGGAGGCGGCGACGCGCGAATCCTCGCGCTCCGAGCGGGTCTGCCGGAGGAAGCCGAGGATAGTGCCCGCCGCGCGCAGGGCTTCCGGCGCCGTCAGCTTGTGCAGCTCGGCCATGGCCGCTGGGGTGTTCAGGTCGTCGAGGAGCGGCGCGAGGACGCTCTCCGGCATCCCGCCCGCCGGCTCGGCATCGCCGGCCGTGGCGTACCAGCGGTCCAGCATCCGGCTGGATTCCTCCAGCCCGCGCAGGGTCCAGTCGATCGGCTGGCGGTAATGCGTCTTCAGCATGTTGAGGCGCACGACCTCGCCCGGCCAATCGTCCAGCACCTGCCGGATGGTGATGAAGTTGCCGAGGGACTTCGACATCTTCTCCCCTTCGACCTGCAGGAAGCCGTTGTGCATCCACACGTTGGCCATCACCGGCGTGCCGAAGCAGCAGCGCGACTGCGCCACCTCGTTCTCGTGGTGGGGGAAGATCAGGTCGATCCCGCCCGCATGGATGTCGAAAGTTTGGCCCAGGTGCTTGGCCGACATGGCCGAGCACTCGATGTGCCAGCCCGGCCGCCCCGGCGCCGCGATCCCGCAGGGCGAGGGCCACGAGGGCTCGCCCGGCTTCGACGGCTTCCACAGCACGAAATCGAGGGGCGAGCGCTTGTAAGGCGCGACCTCGACGCGGGCGCCGGCCTCCATTTCGTCGAGGGGCCGCTTCGAGAGCCGGCCGTAATCCGGCATGGAGGGCACGTCGAACAGGACGTGCCCGTCCGCCACGTAGGCGTGGCCCGCCGCGACCAGACCCTCGATCATCGCCGTCATCTCGGCAATGTGATCGGTGGCGCGGGGCTCGATGAAGCGCGGGGGTTCGCCCGGCCGGTTCACGTCCTCCGGCATCAGGATGCCGAGGTCGCGCACGTCCTTGTGAAACTGCGCCAGCGTCCCGTCCGTGAGTTCGCGGATGGTGATGCCGCGCTCGGCGGCGCGGGCGTTGATCTTGTCGTCCACGTCCGTGACGTTGCGGGCGTAGGTGACATGCGCCGACCCGTAGAGGTGGCGCAGCAGGCGGAACACCAGGTCGAAGACGATGATCGGCCTGGCATTTCCGATATGGGCGGCGTCGTAGACGGTGGGTCCGCAGGCGTAGAGGCGCACGTTGCCGGGATCGATCGGGCGGAAGGCGTCCTTCTGCCCGGTCAGCGTGTTGTAGAGCCGCAACATCGGCGCCATGAAACCCCGTTCCTCCCGGCCGCCCTGCCTCGCGACCGATCTCCCCATGACCCCTCCCCCAGAGGGGGCGAGGCGGCCGTCCGGCGGCGGCGCGGCGAAACCGTGGCGATCCGCCGGGCTCGGCCCGCACGCCTGTTGCACCGCCGCGACGGTGTTTGGCGCCCGATGGGGCTAACGCAAAAGGGTGAGGATTTCGAGAAGAGAGACGGGCGGCGGGACCACGCAGGGGCGTAAGGGTTCCTTAACGCTCCTCTCCGACCGTCCCCTCAGCGATCGTCACGTCACCGTTCCCGTGACAGAGGAAACCCCATGCGACGCAAAGCTGCCGGATCCCTTGCCATTGCCGCGTTGACGGCGCTCGGCCTCGCCGGGCAAGCCCTCGCGGGCAGCGACGGCGAGACGCCCCGCGTGGCGGCGAACCATGTCGAGAAGACCTTCCTGATCCCCTCCAGCGACGGCTACGGCGTGGCCGATTGCCTGACCTCGCCGGGCAGCGAGTGCGGGCAGGTCGTCGCCAACGCGTGGTGCGAATCCCAGGGTTTCGCCTCCGCCGGCTCCTACGGCACCGCCGCCGCCGACGAGTATACCGGCGCCATCGAGCAGCCGGCCGTCACCAAGCCGGCCGACCGCCCGATCCGCATCACCTGCCAGGATTGATCGGCAGGCTTGTCACTTCACGAAGTCGGAGCATTTGGCGGCCGGCTCCGTGCCCCAGGGGGCCAGCGGCACCGCCGAGGTGGAGTTCTTCGGCGAACCCTGAATCACCTTGTCCGAATAAACCATGTAGATCAGCGTGTTGCGCGCCGCGTCGCAGCCGCGGACGATCTGCATCGACTTGAAGATCAGCGAGCGCCGCTCGCTGAACACCACCTCGCCCTGCTTCAGGTTGTTCTGCCTGAACTGGACCGGGCCGGTCTGGCGGCAGGCGAGGGAGATGTCCGACACGTCCTCGGCGAGACCGAGGGTGCCCTTGATCCCGCCCTTCTCGGGCTGCGTGTACCAGCAGGCCACGCCCGTGACGGCCGGATCGTCGATCCCGTAGACGACGAGCTTGTCGTTCGGCGTCAGCGGACGCCACACCGTGGACTTGTCGAAGATCCGGTCGGGGTCCTGCGCCAGGGCCGCCGAGGCGGCCGACACCGCCAGCGCGGCGGCGAGACCGAACCGGGTGAGACTGCGAAACAACATGGGCTGCGAATTCCCCCGTGACGATACGGGGACGGATGTAGGAGGGGTGACGCCCGGCTGCGAGGAGGACTAATGTTGTATTCGTCTCCCACGCGAACACGAACCGGCCGCGCCGCGGTCGCTGCCTGATTCTGAGCGCGATTTCAGCGATGACACGGATGCGTTTCACGCCGTTTGCCAGCCCGGCCCGCCACGTCCTGGCGACGCTGGCGCTCGTCGTCGGGCTCGGCGCGGCGCCCGCCGCCGCCCTGCCGTCGCCGATGCCTGAGACGGCGGATTCGCCCGCGAGGGTCGAGCCCGTGGCGCCGCAGCCGCAACTGCCCTCCCCCGAGTGCCGCCGCTACCGGGCGGAGCTGGCCTCGGTCCAGACCGGGGCCAGCGCGACCCGCGCCCTGCAGGACGAGATCGGCCGTCTGCAGACCTATTTCCGCAGCCTCAATTGCGAGGGCGGCAAGTTCCTGTTCTTCGACACCCGGCCCCCGCAATGCGGCGCGGTGGAGCAGCGCATCCGTGCCCTCAACGCCACCTATGGCGGCGCGGTGATCGACGACAACGGCGCCCGCAAGCGCGAATTGCAGTCCCTCGTGGCCCGCGCCTGCCCGGCGCGGGAGAACTCGCCCACGGGCGAGAGCTACGCGAGGGGCGGCGGGCAGGTGATCTGCGTGCGCACCTGCGACGGCGGCTATTTCCCGATGCCGAACCTGCCCGAGGGTCGCGGCGGCGCCGACGAGATGTGCCAAGCGCTCTGCCCCGGCACCGAGGCGGTGGCCTATTCGATGCCGCATGGCGACGAGGCGCTGAAGCAGGCGGCGACCGTGAAGGGCAGCCGCGCCTACACGAGCCTCGCCAACGCCTTCAAGTTCCGCAAGGCCTTCGTGCCGAACTGCTCCTGCAAGCCGGACGGCAAGACCTGGGCGCAATCCCTGGTGAAGGCCGAGAGCATGCTCGTGCGGCACAAGGGGGACATCTTCGTCACGCCGATGCAGGCCGAGGCCCTGTCGCGTCCGAAGGTGCGCCTGACCCTCGTCGGCCGCGCCGACCGGACGGCGGCCGAACTCGCCGCCGACGCCGCCGGCCGGGCCGGGATCGACGGCGGCAAATCCGGCGAGGAGAAGGTCAACACGGCGGAGCTCCACAAGGGCGAGCACGTCGCCGTCCGTGTGATCGCCCCCGATCTGGTGGCCGTGCCGGCCCGCATGACGCCCTGAGCACGGAACCATTCGGCCTCTGCGAAGTTCGGTACCGCCCGTACTGAACGAGATGCCGATGCAGCGTTTCCGCCTCCTTCTCCTGGCCGGCACCGTCCTGCCCGCCCTGGCCCTCGCCCAGGTCGCCGCCGCGCGGCCGGAGGGCATCGTCGTAGCCCAGGGGGGGCCCGAGGAGCGCGGACCCGGCGGCCCCGGCCATGGCGGCCCCGGTGGACCGGGTGGCCCCGGCGGCCCCCGTCCGGGTCCAGGCCCTGAGCGGGGTGGCCCCGAGCGCGGCGGTCCCGGACCGGCCCAGCGCGAACGCCCCGAGCCGCGCCCTGAGCGCGCACCGCCCGCCGCCCGCGAACGGCCGGAGCCGCGCGAGGCGCCCGAGCCGCGCCAGCAACGTCCCGAGCCCCGCGAGGAGCGGCAGGCTCCGCCGCGTCCCCAGCCGCAGCCTCAGCGCGAACGGCCCGAACCGCGCCCGGATCAGCGCGAGCAGCGGCCGGATCGCGACGAGCGCCGGCAGCAGCAACAGGAGCAGCGTCAGCAGCAGGACGAGCGGCAGCCGCGCCAGCCGCGCGAGGACCGTCGGCCGGATGCCCGTCCGGATACGCCGGAGCCGCGCCAGCAGCGTCCCGAGCCGCGCGAGGATCGTCAGGCCCCGCCGCGTCCGCAGCCGCAGGGTGGTCCCGACCGTCCCGGCCCGGATCGTGGTCCGCAGGATCGCGACAACCGCCCCGGTCCCGACCGCGCGCCCCCCGGCGCCGAGCGCAATGCGCAGCCGCCTGCGCCGAACACGGCGCCGGTCGTGCCCGGCCGCCCCGTGCAGCGCCCGGACGACGCCCCCCGCCCCGGCGGCGACCGCAACGCCCCGCCGCCGCCCCCGAACGCCGCGCCCGGCGCTCCGGGGGCTGCCGGCCAGCCCGGCCCGCGCCCCGATGGTGCGCCCGGTGCCGAGCCGAACCGTCCGCTGCCGCCGAACATGCGGCCGGGCGTCCCCGGCCGTCCGTTCCAGCCGCCGGGCCAGCCGGCCCCGAACGCCGTCCCCGGCGCACCGGGTGAGGTTCCCGGCCAGCCGCCGGGCCAGGGCCAGTTCCGCGACGACCGGGGTGGCCCCGGCGGTGCGGCGCGCAGCGACTTCAACGCCCCCGGCCGCCCCGGCTACATCCCCGGCGGCTTCCGCGAGAACGATCAGGTGCGCGACTACGACCAGGTCCGCCGCGACCGTCGCGAGTTCAGCGCGGACGGCCGCACGTATTACCGCGAGCCCGGCCGCGTCATCGTGCAGGACCGGAACGGCTACCTGATCCGTCACGACGAGAACGAGCGGTTCCGCGACCTCGACCCCCGTGGCTACCGCTACGAGCGCCGGGGCGACGACTACATCAGCTACATCGACCGCCCCGGCGGCGACCGCATCTACACGGTCACGGACGACGACGGCCGGCTGCTGCGCCGCTACCGCCGCTACTCGGACGGGCGCGAAGTCGTCATCATCGACAACAGCTACGCCGGGCCGCCGCGTCCGATCTACGACGACGTCGTGGTGCTGCCGCCGCCGGATATCCGCATCCCGCGCGACCGTTACGTGGTCGAGTACGATCAGGCCGATCCGGGTCTCGTCTACGAGGCCCTGACCGCCCCGCCGGTCGTGGCGGTGGACCGCCGCTACACCCTGGACCAGATCCGCTACAGCCCGGATCTGCGCGCCCGGATGCGCTCGGTCGACATCGACACGATCAACTTCGACACCGGATCGTGGACCGTCACCCCCGATCAGGCCCGCCGCCTCTCGGTGATCGCCGACGCGATCAACAAGGCGGTTCGTGCCAACCCACAGGAGGTGTTCCTGATCGAGGGCTACACCGACGCGGTCGGCTCCGACATCGACAACCTGTCCCTGTCGGATCGCCGGGCGCAATCGGTGGCTACGGTGCTGACGCAGCAATTCCAGGTGCCGCCGGAGAACCTGACGACGCAGGGCTACGGTGAGCAGTACCTGAAGGTGAACACGCAGGGCGCCAGCCGCGAGAACCGTCGCGTCACCGTCCGGCGCATCACCCCGCTGCTGCAGCAGGGCAACGGACAGGGCTCGGCCCCGCCGCCGCCGCCGCGCTAAGAAAGAATCGCCCCTCTCCCCATCATCGCGGAGAGGGGCGTTTTCGTGCGTGAGGGCTCAAGCGTGTATGAGGCGGCGTGCCGAATCCCGCCTCAGCCACCCGCATCGCGGACCTCGCCCACCGCGCGCTGATCGACGAACTCGAGGCCTATCCGAAGCCCGGCCTCGTCAGCCCGGTCGATTCGGGCAGCCATCGCGACATGGACGCCGAGACTCTTCGGCACAGCGCTGGCGCCATCGCCCCCTTCTTCGCCGACCTCGTTCGGGCCGGCGCAGCGGAGGCCCCGCTCTCCGACCTCCGGCGGATCGGCCTCAATGCCGAGGCGGCGATGCTCGCCGCGACCGGCGGGGTCAACGCCCATCGCGGAGCGATCTTCTCCCTGGGTCTGATCTGCGCCGCCGCCGGCCTGGCGGGCGAAACGGCCCTGTCGGCCGAGGCGCGAGCGGAACAGGTCGGCGCCCTCTGGGGCAATGAGATCGCCCGGCGGCCCGCCTCCCCCGCCACCCATGGCGGGCGGGCATCGCTGCGCTACGGTGTCGGCGGGGCGAGCGCGGAGGCGGCGGCCGGCTTCCCCGCCGTGCGGGAGGTCGGCCTTCCGGCCCTTCGCCAGGGGCGCAACCTCACGCCGGGCGATGGGCAGGCGGCGCGGATCCAGTGCCTGTTCGCCCTGATGGCCGAACTCGACGACACTAACCTTTTGCACCGGGGCGGCCCGGAGGGCTTGGACTTCGCCCAGAGCTCGGCACTGGCCTTCCTCGACGCGGGCGGGGTCGGGGCGGCGGGGTGGCGGGAGCGGGCACTCGCCCTCCACCGTGCCTTCGTGGAAGCCCGCCTCAGCCCCGGCGGGGCGGCGGACCTGCTGGCGGTGACGCTGTTCCTCGACAGCCTCTCGGACTGAGCACGCTCAGTTGCGCGCCATCTGCACCGTGCCGGACGAGGCGAGGTTCGGCGGGGCGCCGCCCGAACCGGCGACGACGACGAGCTGGCGAATCTCGCCGCGCAGATACGAGTCGAGGAAGCGGCTGTAATCGCGGAAGGAGACGCAGCCGTTCGAGGCGCCCGTCGGGCCGAGCATGAAGGTGTGCGCCAAGAGCCCGACCCGGCCATAGACCGCCTCCGGCCCACCGACCGGCGTCAGGCGGATCGCCCGCACCCCGTGGAAGGGCTGCTCGCGCTCGGTGAGGGCGTAGGTGCCGGGGGGCGTGGCCCCGCGCATCCGCACGTTGACGTGGCGGGGGTCGTCCATGATCTCGCCGAGGCCGGAATGGGCTTCGAGCTTTTCGCCGTTCGGCAGTGTCACGATCCGGGCGGTGATGTCGTAGATCGCGGTACCGCCGTCACCCGTGGGCGGGGCCAGCGGTGGGCTGAGGCGCGGGCGCGGGGTGGGGTCGATCGGCTTCGTCTCCAGCGCCGTGTAGGCGCGGGCCGGCGTGGATTCGACGCCGAACAGCTTCTCGAAGAAAGAGCGGCTGTCCTCCGGCGCCGGCTGCGGCGGCAGGGCCGCCTCCTGGCGGACGGGGGCGCGGCCGGCGCGGCGGGGCGCGGTACCTCGCAATTCCGGCGGACGCGGCACCGGGAGGGGCACCGTCATCGCCGTGCGCGGCGAGGTTGCCTCGGCGGCCGGGGGAACCGGAGCGGGCGCCTCCTCCGCGACGGGGGCGTCGGGGGCCGTCCAGGCCCAGCGCGAGAGCTTGCCCGCCAGATCGCTGTGCCAGGGGTCGAGCAGGTCCTGCGACGGGATCGGCGCGGCCTGCGCGGGAGCCTCATCCTGCACCGGCTCGGGCATCCGCAGGGCGACCCGCTCCTCGGTGCGGGGCACGGGCAGGTCGGCGACGCGGCTCTGGCCGATGGCGGCGAGGGCCACCACGGCCGCGAGGAGGCCAAGCGGCGGCAGGCAGGAACGGCGGCGGCTCCGGGTCGGGCCAGCGGCGGGCTGCGTGCGGTCGATCATCGGGACGCCCATCCTCCTCGTCGCGGGACGGCGATCCCGCTAGGGCGCAATCAGCGTAACCGGAGGGGCGATTTCAGGGCGTGGATGTGATCGATCCGGGACGCAACCGGACGGTTTCGGGGCGAAACCCGACGCAGGCCCGCTTTCCGCCGCAATTCAGCGGCCCGGCGCACCATTTTGCAATGAGGGGGAAGAAGTGGTGCCGGAGGAGGGATTTGAACCCCCGACCTTCGCTTTACGAAAGCGCTGCTCTACCACTGAGCTACACCGGCAACCCGCCGAACCCAGGGCTCGGACGCGGGAACGCTCATAGCCCCCCGCCCCGCTCAAAGCAAGACGCGCGGACGCCTCACTGCGCCGCCAACTCGTCTTCGAGGAAGGCGCGCACCGCCGCCCGGTCGACGCCCGGCGCGATGAAGCTCCGGCCGATGCCCCGGGCGAGGATGAACGTCAGCGCGCCGTCGCGGACCTTCTTGTCCTGCGCCATGGCGTCGAGGATCGCATCCGCGTCGCCGCTCCCACCGGGCACCTGCTGCAGGCGGGTGGGGAGACCGGCGAGCGCCAGATGGTTCGCCACGCGCCCCGCCTCCTGCCCGCCGCACAGTCCGAGCCGGGCCGAGAAGCGGAAGGCCAGGGCGAGGCCGATGGCGACGCCCTCCCCGTGGACGAGACGTTCGGACGAATAGCCGGTGATGCGCTCCAGGGCGTGGCCGAACGTATGGCCGAGGTTGAGGAGGGCGCGCTCGCCGTCCTCGCGCTCGTCGCGGATCACCACGCCCGCCTTGGCGCGGCAGCAGGCGGCGACCGCCTCGTCCCGCTCCGGCCCGCCGGAGAAGATGCCCCGCCAGTTGGCCTCGCACCACGCGAAGAAGGCCTCGTCCGCGATCAGCCCGTATTTCGCGACCTCGGCATAGCCCGCGCGCATCTCGCGCTCCGACAGCGTATCGAGGCTCGCCGTGTCGGCCAGCACGAGGCGCGGCTGATGGAAGGCGCCGATCAGGTTCTTGCCGAGCGGCGAGTTGATGCCGGTCTTGCCGCCGACCGAGGAATCGACTTGCGCGAGAAGGCTCGTCGGCACCTGCACGAAGCGGACGCCCCGCCGGAGGCTCGCGGCGGCGAAGCCCGCGAGGTCGCCCACCACGCCGCCGCCGAGTGCCACGACGAGGTCGTTGCGCTCGATCTTGAGGGCGAGGAGCCCGTCGCAGACCTCCGCGAAACGCGCGTAGGATTTCGACGCCTCGCCCGGCGGCACGGTGACGATACCCGCCCTCAGCCCGGCGGCTTCCAGGCTCGCCTTCAGGTCGGCGGCGTAGAGGGCGCCGACATTCGTATCGGTGACGATCCCCGCCGCCCTGGCGCCGAGGGCGGCGAGGCGGGCGCCGGCCTGCGCCACGAGGCCCCGGCCGATGAGGATGTCGTAATCGCGGCCGCCGTCGAGGGCGACATGGACGGAGAGCGGTTCGGTCACGTCTGGTGGCTCACTGGGCCGCCAGGGCGGGCGGCGGATCGAGGAAGGCGACGAGGGATTCCATCACGTCGTCCACGACGCGGTCGTGCGACACGTCGCGGGAGACGACCACCACGTCCGCCTCGGCATAGACCGGGTGGCGGATCTCCATCAGCGCCCGCATGGTCGCCTCGGGATCCTCGGTCTGGAGCAGGGGGCGGTTGCCGCGCTTGCGCACCCGGCGCATCAGCACGTCGAGATCCGCCTTGAGCCACACCGAGACGCCGCGCTCGCGGACGCGCTCGCGCGTGGACTCGCGCAGGAAGGCGCCGCCGCCCGTGGCGAGCACCAGCGGGCCGGCGCGCAGGAGGCGGGCGATCACCCGCTCCTCGCCATCGCGAAAGCTCGGCTCGCCGTAGATGGAGAAGATGTCGGGGATGGTGAGGCCGGCGGCGGCCTCGATCTCGTTGTCGGCGTCCTTGAACAGCAGGCCCAGCCGGCTCGCGAGGCGGCGGCCCACGGTGCTCTTGCCCGCGCCCATGAGACCCACGAGCACGATCGACCGGAGCCCGAGGCCCCGTCGCAGCCGTGCTTCGATAGGCTCGCCGGCCTCCGTTTCGTTCATCGGACCCACAACAGACATTCTACTCGACACCGACACCGGGTCGCCCTTGGGCAGCGCCCCGGCTGCGGCCACACGTGCCGCACCCTGCGGGTGGCTCTTAGCGCGTTTCACGGTCAGCGCGAAACACGCCGTTCGTCCGGAACCTGTGGCCCCGCCGGCCTTGTCAGCGCCGCGTTCGCATGGTGCAACCCGGCTTTCCGTAGCGGCTCAGCAAGGCGGCCCTTCGGCCTTCCCGACCCGCGCCCGTCCGCCCCGAGGATCGACCGACGTGCCGACCCTGTTCCGTTTCTTCGCCACCATCGCGATCCTCGCCGGGCTCGTCTTCGCCGGCATGTTCGCCCTGGCGACCTTCGTGAAGCCGACCCCGCGGGAGATGACCGTGTCCATCCCCGCCTCGAAGCTCCAGCCGCCCAAGTGAGCGGGACGGCGGGGCCGCTTCCGCCGGAGGTCGGCGATTACCTCGAGATGCTGGCGGCCGAGCGGGGCGCAGGCGCCAACACGATCGACGCCTACCGGCGGGATCTCACGGATTACCTCGCCTACCTCGCCCGCGCCGGGCTGAGCGTCGAGGACGTCGACACCGCCACCCTGCGCGGCTTCGTGGCCGATCTCGAAACCCGGGGGCTCTCGCCCTCCACCGCCGCCCGGCGCCTGTCCTGCGTGCGCGGCTTCCACAAGTTCCTCTACGCCGAGGGCGCGGCCGAGACCGACCCGAGCGCCCCGGTCTCGGGGCCGCGCAAGGGCCGCCCCCTGCCGAAGGTGCTCTCGGTGGCCGAGGTGGACCGCCTCCTCGCAGAGGCGCAGCAGGCCGCCGCCCTGCCCGACCAAACTCCCGGCCCCGCCCGGCGGGCGCGACGCATGGCCTGCCTGCTCGAACTGCTCTACGCCACGGGCCTGCGCGTCTCGGAACTCGTGGCCCTGCCCCGCACCGCCGCCAGCCTCGACGCGCGGCTCCTCGTGGTGAAGGGCAAGGGCGGGCGCGAGCGCATGGTGCCCCTCACCGAGACCGCGCGGGCCGCCATGGCCGCGCATCTGCCGGCGGTACCGGAGGACAGCCCGTGGCTCTTCCCGGCGGACAGCGAGAGCGGCCACCTGACGCGCCAAGCCTTCGCGCGCGACCTGAAGGACGCGGCCTCCGCCGCCGGCCTGCGCGCGGACAAGGTTAGCCCACACGTTCTCCGCCATGCCTTTGCGAGTCACTTGCTCCACAACGGGGCGGACCTGCGTATCGTGCAGGAACTGCTGGGCCACGCGGACATTTCGACTACGCAAATCTACACGCACGTTCTGGACGACCGCCTGAAGGCGATGGTCCGAGATCTGCATCCGCTGATGGATAACCCCCTTGACGCGGCGTGACTTGGCACTGAATTCATTGTGCGAGCGCAGCCAAGTGTCTACGTATGGACGATGGGGGCAGGACGGCGCGCGTTCGCGGATGTTCGAGAGGTAGACGGAATGGCGGGGCCCGCCGCACGGCGCCAAGGCGCAACATCGACCGAGACCGAGACCGGCCCGGAGACGCGGGAGACCGGTCTGAACGAGTCGCAGCGGCTCGACAACCAGCTCTGCTTCGCGGTCTACGCGGCGGCGCATGCCTTCGGCCGCGCCTATCGCAACCTGCTCGGACGCTACGACCTCACCTACCCGCAGTATCTGGTGCTGATGGTGCTGTGGGAGGAGGACGGCCTCACCGTGAAGGAGATCGGCGAGAAGCTGTTCCTCGATTCCGGCACGCTGACCCCCCTGCTGAAGCGGCTCGAAGCCTCGGGCCGGGTCCGCCGCGCCCGCGACCGGCCGGACGAGCGGCAGGTGAGCATCTTCCTCACCGAGGCGGGCGAGGGCCTGCGCGGCACCCTGGCCTGCATCCCCGACGAGGCCGGCGGCATGACCGGGTTCGACATGAAGGGCCGCAAGGACCTGCTGCAAGACCTCGTCTCGCTCCGCGACGGGCTGCGCGGCAACGACCTGACCTGACGCGCCCATGAAAAAGCCCGGCCGTGGGGCCGGGCGCGGTGTGACGATGCCCGGCCACGGGGACCGGGCAGGACGCCTTAAGACTGGGTCTTGAGGTAGGCGATCACGTCGTTGATCTTCTTGTCGTCGGGGTAGCCCTGGAAGATCATCTTGGTGCCCGGCACCTTCGCCTTCGGGTTCTTCAGCCACTCATGCAGGTTGGCCTCGTCCCAGGTGATGCCCGAGTTCTTGAGCGCGGCCGAGTAGTTGTAGCCCTCGTAGGTGCCCGCCTTGCGGCCGACGACGCCCTTCAGGTCCGGCCCGACGCCGTTCTTCTGGAAGTTGTGGCACGCCTTGCACGGGGCGAACGCCTTCTCACCGGCTGCCGCATCGCCGGCATCCTGGGCCTGAGCCGACAGGGGGATCATCGCGGCGAGGATGGCACCGAGAACGAGCTGACGCATGAATTTCCTCCTAATTACGGCCTAGGCCGGCGCGGAGGGGTGACACCCGCCGCGACTAGAAAAGGTCTAAGCTGATACGCTCAATGCTGGCAACGCCCCAAGGATGCGTCGAGATGCGACTTTCTTCGCTTTCCGTCACGAATCTGGGCTGTGGCGACGGATTAAAATGGGTGCAGCGCACCAATCGCCCCACCCGTGCTAAGGCTCGCTGATGCCCCGCTGGATCTTCGTCCTATTCTCCATCGCCCTCGGGCTCTCCGTCGTGGGGAGCCTGCTTATCGTGCTGCGCAGCCCGAACTCCCTGCCCCCCGCCACGAACGAGGCACGCCCGCCCCGTTGAGGGGTTACAGCCGCCAGAGATCGACGCCGGGGGGCGCCGTCTCCCGGTCGAGGGCGCCGGTCACGTCGAGGACATCGCCCCGGCCCTCCACGAGGAGCGGGAGGATGCCGTCCCACCCGCGCTCCCGCAGGATGCGATGGGGCACGGCGAGGATCACCGCGTCGGCGGGTTCGAGCGCAGCGAGGGGCGTGAGGGGGAAGCCGTGCTCGTGCTCCACCGCCTGTCCGTCGGCCATGGGGTCGGCGGCCTGGACGGTGAGCCCGAACGCGGCGAGCCCGCGCACCACGTCCGCCGCCCGGCTGTTGCGGATGTCGGGGATGTCCTCCTTGAAGGTCACGCCCAGCACCGTCACGCGGGGCGCCGGCCGCCCCCGCCGCAGCAGCCGGCGGATGCAGGTCTCGACCACGTGGGGGGCCATGGCCTCGTTGATCCGCCGCCCGGCGAGGACGAGTTCGGGATGGTGGCCCGCCTCCTGCGCCCGGTGGGTGAGATAATACGGATCGACCCCGATGCAGTGCCCGCCGACGAGGCCGGGGCGGAAGGGCAGGAAGTTCCACTTCGTGCGGGCGGCGGCGAGCACGTCGCCGGTATCGAGGCCGATCTTCGCGAAGATCAGGGCGAGTTCGTTCATGAGGGCGATGTTCACGTCGCGCTGGACGTTCTCGATCACCTTCGCCGCCTCCGCGACGCGGATCGAGGGCGCGCGGTGCACCCCCGCCAGGGCGACCGCACCGTAGACCCGCGCCACGATAGCGAGGCTGTCTGGATCGCTCGCCGAGACGACCTTCACCACGCTGTCGAGGCGGTGCGCCTTGTCCCCGGGATTGATCCGCTCCGGCGAGTAGCCCAGCGCGAAGTCCCGGCCCAAAGTCAGGCCCGACGCCGCTTCGAGGATCGGCGCGCAGACCTCCTCGGTGACGCCGGGATAGACGGTGGATTCGTAGACCACGATGGCGCCGGGCGAGAGCACCCCGCCCACCAGCCGCGAGGCCGCTTCGAGCGCCCGCAGGTCGGGGCTGCGCGCCGCCGTGATCGGGGTGGGCACCGTGACGATATAGAAGTCGCGTCCGCGCAGGTCGTCCGCCTCGGCGCTGACCGTCAGGGCCGGCAGGTCGGCCTCCGGCACCTCGCCAGTGCGGTCCCGGCCGGCGGCGATCTCGGCGACGCGGGCGGGATCGATGTCGAAGCCGAGCGTGTCGAACCCGGCCTTGGCGAAGGCCACCGCGACCGGCAGGCCGACATAGCCGAGCCCGATCACCGCGATCCTGCGACCACCCATTGTCCCGCGCCTCGCTCGCACCCGTTGCGACGCCACCGGACGCGGCCGGGCCGCCTCCGTCAAGCTTGGTGGTAGGCGCGGTACCAGTCCACGAACTGTCCAATGCCGGTTTCGAGGGGCGTCGCGGGCGAGAAGCCGACATCGCGGGCGAGATCGGCGACGTCGGCGAAGGTCTCCGGCACGTCGCCGGGCTGCATCGGCTTGAGGTTCAGCACCGCCTTGCGGCCGAGCTTGGCTTCCAAGAGGCCGATCATCCCCATCAGGTCGGCGGGCTCGGAATTGCCGATGTTGTAGAGCCGGTAGGGCGCGAGGCTCGTGCCGGGATCGGGGTGGCCTCCATCCCATTCGGGGTTGGCGGCGGCCGGGCGGTCGATGAGGCGCACGATCGCCTCGACCACGTCGTCGATATAGGTGAAGTCCCGCCGCATCCGGCCTTCGTTGAAGACCTCGATGGGCTCGCCCGCCAGGATCGCTTTCGTGAACAGGTAGAGGGCCATGTCGGGCCGCCCCCACGGGCCGTAGACCGTGAAGAAACGCAGGCCCGTCGTCGGCAGGCGGTAGAGGTGGCTGTAGCTGTGGGCCATCAGCTCATTGGCCTTCTTCGTGGCCGCGTAGAGGCTGACGGGATGATCCACGTTCTGGTGGACCGAGAACGGCATCGCCGTCACCGCGCCGTAGACCGAACTGGACGAAGCGTAGATCAGGTGCCCCACCCCGTGGTGGCGGCAGCCTTCGAGCACGTTGAGGAAGCCGGTGAGGTTGCTCGCGGCGTAGGCGTGCGGATCGGTCAGGGAGTAGCGCACCCCCGCCTGCGCGGCGAGGTGGATCACGCAGGTGAAGCGCCCCTCCCGGAACAGGGCGTCGACGGCGTCCCGGTCGGTCAGGTCCAGGCGGTGGAAGGCGAAGCGGCCGCCCGGCAGCCGGCGTAGGCGGGCCTCCTTGAGGTCGGTGTCATAATACGCATTCACGCTGTCGAGGCCGGTGACGGCCCGACCATCGCCGATCAGGCGATGGGCGACGTGGTTGCCGATGAAGCCGGCGACGCCCGTGATCAGGATACGCTGTTCGGTCATGCTGGGACGGGGGTCTCCTCGCGGCCACCTTGCCGCACCGATGCCCCGGCAACAAGTTCGAGAGAACGTGATCGCAAGATTTTAGCCGACAAGCATTTCGCGCTGGGCAGCTTCGGGCTATTGCGCAAAACTCGACGAATGCGCTTGCCGCCGACCATAGCGAGTCCGATCTCTTGATGATGTCCGAGACCCCGCGCCGCGCCGGAGCCTTCACGCTCCGCACCATTCCGATCCCCGCGCAGGCGCCCGTCCTCGACGAATTCACCCGCCGTCGCCTCGGCCGGGAGCTGCGCGCCCTCTACGATCCGGTCATCGACGAGGCCATCGACCCGCGCCTCGCCGAGTTGCTGCAGCAGTTGGAGACCGACCGGGCCGATTCCGAAAACTGACGAGGCGCCCACACCTTTTGGTGAGTTTTTCGCGATAGACGCATCTCCTCGCCGGAGGACTTGCGATGCGGCTCAGCGTGGTGATCTGCACCTACGAGCGGCCGGCGCTACTCGGCGCCCTCCTCCGCTCCCTGACCGCGCAGCGCGGCGCCGAGACCGGCGACGTCGAGATCGTTGTGGTCGACAACAGCGACGGCGAGACCGCCCGGCCGGTGGTCGAGGGTCTGGCGCCGGGGGCGCCCCTGCCGATCCGCTACTGCACGGCCCATCCGGCCAACATCTCCGTTGCCCGCAATGCCGGCTGCCGGGCGGCTCAGGGCGAAGCGCTCGCCTTCCTCGATGACGACCAGCAGGCGGAACCCGGCTGGCTGGCGGCGGTGCGCGATGGGCTCGACCGCTTCCCGCACGACGTGTTCTTCGGGCCGATCACCCCGCATTTCGAGGATCCCGGCGCGGTGACTCCGGCCTCGCGCACTCTGTTCACCCGCCAGGGCGATCAGGCGGCGGGGCACGACCTCTTCGCCCTCGCCCGCCCGGCCTCGCAGGGCTTCGTGCTCTCGACGGCCAACAGCGTGTTCCGCCGCGCCACCGCCCTCCCCGGTTCCGACCCGTTCGACCCGCATTTCGGGCAATGCGGCGGCGAGGACCTTCACCTGCTCTGCCGCCTCGCCCGGGACGGGCGCCGCTTCGGCTGGCTGCTGGCGGCGCGGGCGACCGACTTCGTACCCGCGCACCGCTGCCGCACCGGCTATCTCGTCCGCCGCCATTTCGCGGGCGGGCAGGCCTATGCCGCGACGCTGATCCGCACGAGCGCGCACCCCCTGCGCGACGAGGCGGTGCTGCTTGCCAAATCCCTGGTGCAGGTCGGCCTCCTACCCCTCACGGCGCTTGCCCTGCTCCGGATGGAGGCGCCCGGCCGCAGCTTCGCGATCCGCGCGGCGGGCATCGCGGGCAAGCTCCTGTGGCGGCGGCTTTATCCTCTCTACAGGACCGAGGCCGCCTCTCTCGCCCCCACCGCCAGTTCTTGATCGCCCAGCTCGGGTTTTGATCAATCGTCGCACGTCTCATTCGACGAAAAGATACTGTTAACGCTGTCGGCAATTGCAGCACGGACTTCGCGGTCAGTTTTAACTCAAGACAAGCGGCCGCGCGTTACAAAACAGTCGATACGGGCCACGCGCCCGCCGGCATGACGGCTCCGGCCGGGATCGTCCCGTTCGGAGGCGGCTCGTGCCGGGCCTCGCCCTGCCCCTCCGGGTGCGGGGCGTCGCGATATCGGGGAAGCCGGTCGATGCAGTTGGTCGAACGTCAGAGCCCTCGCAGCACCTACGCTGCCGAGACCGACGAGTGGGACGCGTTCCGGCTGGAAATCCGGGAGGCCTTTGCGTCGATGCGGCGCCATGCCTTCGCGATCACGCTGTGCGTCCTCGGGGCCGTGGCGTTGGCGACGCCGGTCATCGCGCTGCGCACCCCGAACTATCTCGGTACGGCCCAGGTTCTGCTCGACCCGCGCGGGCTGAACGTCGTCAGCAACGAACTCGTGCCGCAGCCGCCCTCGGCCGACGTGAACGACGCGGTTATCGAGACCCAGTCACGCTTCCTGCATTTCGACGCGGTGTTGCAGGACGTCGTGAAGCGCCTGCACCTCACCGAGGATCCGGCCTACATGGCGCGGCCCGGCCTCGTCGGCCGGCTCAAGGCGATGGTCGGTCTGTCCAGCACCGGCCCGGAGGCCGACCCGGTCGATGTCGCCAGCAAGATCCTCGGCAAGCAGACCACCTTCCAGCGCGAGGGCAAGAGCTTCGTCGTGAACCTGACGGTGCGCGCCGACGACCCGGTGAAGGCGTCCCGCCTCGCCGGGGCCATCGGCCAAGCCTTCGTGGACGATGCCGAGCGCCGCCGGAAGGACGTGGTGATCAAGGCCCGCGACGCCATCGGCGCGACCCTCAAGGGTCAGGGCGAGCATGTCATCGCCGCCGAGCAAGCCGTCGAGGCCTACAAGCGCGAGATTGGCGTGGTCGATCAGGACGGGCGCGTCCTCAACGCGGCGCGCATCGCCGAGCTGAACTCGCAACTCCTCGCCGCGAAGGCGCAGACCCGCGCCGTCTCCTCGCGGGTGGCCGCCCTCGAAGGCCGCAGCGCCACGCCCTCCGACGGCGCGGGCGCCGACACGGTGGAATCCACCACCCTCTCGCAGCTTCGCCTGAACCTCGCCGAGGTCGTGCGCCAGCAGGACAACCTGCGCGCCACGCTCGGGCCCCGCCATCCGGCGGCGGTGGAGGTCGATGCGCAGGTCCGCAGTCTGCGCGCCGCCATCTCCCGCGAGACCGGGCGCCTGCAATCTTCGCTGCGCGCCGACCTCGCCGCCGCCCGAACCCGCGAGGCGTCTCTGGAGCGCGACCTCGCCCGCGCCGAATCCGACACGTCGCGGACCAACACCGCCCTCGTCACCCTACGCCAGTTGGAGCGCGAGGCCCTGGCCCAGCGCTCGGTCTACGAGAAGACCCTGTCGCGGGAGCGCGAACTCCTCGAACAGGAGAGCGTCGGCACCGCGAACGTCTCGCTGGTCGGCACGTCGAAACCCGATCCGCAATCGGCCGACCTGTCGCCGGCCCTGGTCGTCGCGGCTGCCGGGCTCCTCGGGCTCCTCGGCGGTGCCGGCGGCGCGATCCTGTTCGACCGGCGCGGCGGGCGCATCCATTCGGCGGAACGGCTCACGGCGCGCACCGGCATCCCGGTTCTGGGCACGCTGCCCCTGTCGCGCAAGCGCCTGCGGGAGGCGACCGAGACCGTCGCGGTGCTGGCCGGCTCGCGCGGGTCGCCCTCGGCGCGGATCCTCACCCGCCTCGCGGATTACCTCGACGAAGCCGCCGAGCACGGGCAGGTCCGCCTGCTCATCGTCTCCGCCTCGGACGGGCCGATCTCGACCATCATCGCGCAGAACCTCGTCCTGGCGCAGGCCGCGCGCGGGCGCCGAGCCCTCCTGGTCGATGGTGACGACCGCTCCGGCCGGCTCACCTGGATGATCCCGCGCGATCCGCAATCGGGCGTCGTGTCCTGCACCGTGGAGGGCTATCCGCCCTTCTGCGCCACGGCGGCGAGCGAGCGGGTGAGCCCGGACACCGTACCGGATCGCGACGAAGGCTACGATTGCGTCGTCATCGACGGCGGCGAGGGCCAGGACGAGACGCGCCTGCGCCGCTCGGCGGCGACCGCCACGGCCATCGTGATCGTGGCCGAGGCCGGCGTCGCCACCGCCGACCGGGTCGAGGACTTGCGCGCGGCGCTGCTATCGAGCGCCGACAAGATCGCGGGCGCGCTGTTCGTGGTCTCGGGCGCCGATCCGGTGGTGCCGGCCCCGGCCCGCTCGCGGCCCCTGCCCCAGCGCTTCGCCCTGGCCGGCGAGAAGGGGGCGCTGGCGTGAGCGCGCGTTTCCGGTGACGACAGCGCTCCCGAGTCTGACGCAGGCGCAGGGCCTCGCGGCCCTCGCCGAGACGCGTGCCGCGGCCCCACGGCCACGGCGCGCGCCCTGGTTCCTGCGGGCCCTGCCCGCCGCCCTGTATCTCGCCTTCCTGGCCTACATGTTCATCGGCGTGATGCCGATGTCCGATGCCAGCGCCATCACCTCCGGCGACGGCAATTCCACCGAACGACTCGCCGTGCTGGCGATGACCGGCCTCGCGCTGTTCGAGATCGTGCGGCGGCGGCGGGTCGTGCTGCCCCTCGTGATGCGCTCCTGGCCGGTCTGGCTGGTGCTCGGCTGGTTCTGCGCCAGCGTCACCTGGGCCGCCTTCCCGGACATCGCCGTGCGGCGTGTCATGGTGATGGTGTTCCTCTGCCTCATCACCCTCGCCATCGCGGCGGGGATCGGCCCCCTGCGCCGCACGCTCGGCCTGATGGCGGGGATCCTCGTGGTGGTGATCGCGGGTGATCTCGCCGTCACCGCCCTTAACCCGGCCTTCGCCTTCACCGAGATCGGCGTGCGCGGCTACCACCAGCAGAAGAACGTCGCGGGCCTCGTGGCGATGCTTGCGGTGATCGTTAGCGTCGGGTGGGCGCTGGCGCGGCCGACGCCGCGCCGGATCCTGGCCGGCTTCGCGTTCTTCGTGGCCGCCTTCGGCTTCCTCATGCTCACCAAGAGCAAGACCTCGATGATGCTGGCGCTGCTCGGCGTCGGCCTTCTGCCGTGCATGCTGGTGCTGCGGCGCCTGGGCCCCGCCGCCGCCCTGTTCCTGACGCTGGCGGGCGTGGGAACGGTCGGCGTGACCTATCTCGGCGTCACGGCCTTCGGCGGCGATTTCATCGGCCTGCTCACCCCCGGCAACGATTCGAGCTTCACCGGCCGCACCCAGATCTGGGATTTCGCGGCCTCGGAGATCGCGCGCCGGCCCTGGACCGGCTATGGGTTTGGTTCATTCTGGGACGTCGGCGACGCCAACGATCCCCTGCTGCGCGCGCCACCCGGCTCCTGGCTCGCCACCCTGAAGATCGGAGAGCGGGCCGACGTGGTCATCAACGAGGCGCATAACGGCTACCTCGATCTGCGGCTTCAGGGCGGGGCTCCCGCGCTGATCTTCGCCGTGCTGGCGCAGGTCTTGACCATCCTGGCGCTCGCCAAGAAGCTGTTCTCACGCACCATCCAGCGCGCCGACGCGGTGGCGGCGGCGACGTTCCTCGTCATCGCCCTGGTGGTGCTCGTGCACAACGCCACGGAATCGAGCCTGTGGATGCGCGGGCAGGTGCTCGCCAACGTCTCCATCCTCATCAGTCTGCTGGCCTTCCGGCGGGAGCCTACATGACGATCCGCCGGATCGGCGGCTGGATCGGAGCGGGGCTCGCCGACGCGGCGGGCCGGCTCGTCATCCTGTCCGCCACGACCGCCTTCCTCGCCCGCCTGCTCCCGCCGGGGGATTTCGGCGCGACCGCGCTGACGCTCTCCATCGTCACCGCCTTCTCCATGGCGGTGGGCACGCCCTACGAGGAGGCGCTGACCCAGGCGAAGGTGGTGCGCCGGGCGGATCTCGGCGCGGTGCTCGGTCTCTCGACCGTGGCCGCCCTCGTCTTCCTCGCCCTCTGCGTGCCGGTGGGCCTGCTCCTCGATTACATCTACGGACGCGAGGATCTGCACCTGCTCCTGCCCGGAACGGGTGTCCTCCTGCTGGCGCAGGGGCCGATGACGATGGCGACCGCCGTCGCGCGGCGGCGGAAGGCGTTCTACGTCATCAACGCGTCGAGCATCGTCGGCCATGTGGCGGGTGCCCTCGTGGCCATCGGCCTCGGCATCGCCGGGGCCGGGATCTGGGCGCTGGTGAGCCTGCGCATCGTCCTCGTCTTCGCGACGGCGGCGAGCCTGTTCTGGATGCTCGGCCTGAGGGTCGCCCCGTCCTGGTCGTGGGGACGCCTGCGCCGCTTCAACCGCTTCGCCGGGCTGGTCCTGGCCTCGCGCCTCGTCGAGAACGCGACCTACGTCGTCTACAACACCCTCACGGGCGCGCTGTTCGGGTTGACGGTCCTCGGCTACCTCAACATCGCCATGCGGCTCATCGAGCCGGTGCGCGGCGCCATCGTCGCGGTGACGCACAACCTCTGCTTCCCACATTTCCGTGGCAACGCCCTGTCGCGGGACAATGTCGGCGAGGCGGCGGCGGAGGTGGCGCGCGAGACCTCGGCCTTCGTCGCGCCGACCATGATGGGCCTTGCCGCCGTCAGCCCCCTCGTCGTGCCGCTCATGGCCGGGCCGGGCTGGACCATGGCCGAGCCCATCGCGGCGGCGCTGGCGGCCGGGGGTCTCCTCGCCCTGCCCTCGCAGGTGGTGCAGACCGCCCTCTCCGCGAGCGGGCGCCCGCAGAGCGTGCTCCTGTCCTACGTCGTCGCCCTCGTGACCCTGGCCGCCACCCTCGTCGCGACCACGGGGATGCACCCCGCCACGATCGGCCTCGCGCGGCTCGCGGGCGATTTCGCGCTCACCGTCACCACGGTCCTCGTCAACGGGCCGCGCATCGGCCTCTCGCCCTGGCCGCTGCTGCGGCGTCTCTCGGGGGTGTGGCTCGCGGCGGCCACGATGGCAGTGATCGTCGCGTGGCTCGGCATCCGGCTGGCGGACTCGCAGGGTCAGGTGGTCGCCCTCCTCATCGCCATCCCCGCCGGAGTGGTCATCTATATTCCGCTGCTGTTCCTCATCAGCCGCGCGAGCTTCGACTCCCTCGTGGAGCGGATCCGCCCCCTGCTCGGGCGGACGAACCTGGCCGGCGCGCGATGACCGGGCCGGTCCTCGTCACCGGCGCGGGCGGCTTCATCGGCCGGGCCACGATCGCCCGGCTCAAGGAGATGGGCGTGCAGGTTCGCGCCGGGCTCCATCGCCTGCCCGACGGCCGCAGCCCCGCCGAGGGCACCGTGCGCTGCGACCTCGACGATCCCCGCAGCCTCGACGCCGCCCTGGCGGGTGCGTCGTCCGTCGTCCATGCGGGCGGGCGTTCGGCCGTCGCCATGCCGGACCAGTTGCGCGCGCTCCTCGCCGCCGCCGACCGGGCGGGGGTGGACCGCATCGTCCATCTCAGCTCCATCGCGGTCTATGGCCCCGAGGAAGGCCGGATCGGCGAGCCCGACGCCCCCCCGGCCACGGCCGCGCCGGACGATCCCTACTGCACCGCCAAGCGCGCCTGCGAGACGATGCTCCGCACCTGGGTCGCGGCGCGGCCGGGGCGTCGGGTGGCGATCCTGCGGCCGGGCATCGTCTACGGGCGCGGCAGCGACCTCTGGGTCGAGCGGCCCGCCGCCGCCCTACGCGCCGGCGTGCTCGGCCCCCTTGGCCCGCGCGGACAGGGCGTGGCGGCGCTGATCCACGTCTCCGACGTCGCGGAAGCCATCCGCTGCGCGCTCGCCGCGCTGAACGGGCCGGGTAAGGGCCTCATCGCCGCCAACCTCGTCGGCCCCGATACGCCCACCTGGAACGCCTATTTCGCGATGCTCGCCGGGCCGAAGCCCGCGCGGCCACTGTCGCCGGGGCGGCTCGCTCTGCTGCGGGCCCTCGCCCTGCCGGCCAAGGCCCTCGCGCGGCTGCGGGTGCCCGTGCCCCGCGCCCTGCGCCTCGTCCCCGCCTCCGGGGAGCTTCGCCTGTTCGCCCGCGCGGCGCAGTACGACACCGCCCGCGCCCGCACCGAACTGGGCTTCCGCCCCGCGATCCGTCTGTCCGACGGATTGGGGGAAGCCCTCGGCCCGATCCCTGCTGCGAGCGCCGGGAGCGGCGCCTCGCTGCCCCGGAACGGGACGGATCGTACTGTTTCAGGACACGAGTAGCGTGAGCGAGGGACGAGCCATGGCCACCACCGCCGAACCTGCCTTCTTCCCGTCGGAAGCCAGCCCGCGCGCAGACTTCCTCGACTTGCCCTTCGACAGGCTCGACCTCGACGGCGCGCTGAACACCCTCCTCGCCGTGCCGGCGAACCAGAGCTTCCGCTACCTCGTGACGCCGAACGTCGATCACATGGTGCGGATCACCGAGGACCCGGAGGTCGCCCGCCTCTACCGGGAGGCGTGGCTGTGCATCAACGACAGCCGCGTGCTGGCCCTGCTCGCCAAGACCTGCGGCACCGACCTGCCCCCCGTGCCGGGCTCGGACCTCGTGGCCGCCCTCCTCACCCATCCCAAGCTGACGGCGGATTCGCGTATCCTCATCGTCGGCGGCGGTGACGGGCTCGCGGAATCGGTGGCCGATCTCTGCGGGCTGACGCGGGTCGAGCAGATTCGCCCACCCATGGGCTTGCGCACGGACCCCGCCAAGCTCGCGGCCACCGTCGAGGCCATCGAGGCGCGGCCGGCGCGGTTCGTCGTGCTGGCGGTCGGCTCGCCGCAGCAGGAGCTTCTGGCCAACGCGCTGGCCCGGCGCGGCATCGCCAAGGGCGTCGGCCTCTGCATCGGCGCCGGTCTGGAATTCCTCGTCGGCGACCGCGCCCGCGCCCCGGCGATCCTGCGGACGCTCAACCTCGAATGGCTTTTCCGCCTCGCCTGCGAGCCCCGGCGGCTCGGCCGCCGCTACCTGATCGACGGCCCGCAGATCTTCCGGCGCGTCTGGGAGTACCGGCGCCGGGCGCGCTGAGCCCTCAGCCCCGCGCGATGGCCTTGCCCACGATGGAGCGTCGCGCGTCCCAGGAGAGCGGGATGGTCGACTGGATGCCGAGGCCGTAGCGGCCCGGCCGGACCTCCGGGATGCCGCCGCCCTCGGACCAGACGGTCTCGCACAGGCTCTCCTCCGCCCCGGCATGGCCGGAGGCGGCGAGGCCGAGCACGTGCTCGCAATAGACGCCGTAGAGGATGTATTCGGAGAAATCGCTCGTGGCGGCCAGGGCCTCGATGGGGTCGCGCCCGGTGACGGTGCCGATCCGCTCCAGCAGGCCGCGCACGTTGGCGCGCCGCCACGTCACGAACTGATCGATGTAGTCGGCCCCGTGATAATCCGTCGGCGGCAGCCCGAGCAGGGTCGAGGCCGCGCGATGCCAGGGTGCGTGCATGGCATCGTCCGCCGCGCCGGGGAAGCGGGCGAGGCGCAGAAACCCGTCCTGGCTCAGCGCCCCGGCGGGCAGCGGGCGCACGAAGGCGGTGTCGCTGTCGAGGTGGAGCACCGTGTCCGTCGCCGCCCCGGCGGCGGCGTTGAGCTTCATGATCTGCTGGGCGATCCAGCCCCGCACCGGCCGCCCCTTGAACGAGACGTAGACGTTGCGCCGGGGCAGACGCAGGCGCCGCCGCCATTCCGGCCCCGGCAGGGGAAGCTTTCGCAGCCAACCGGGCAGCAGCTCCTCCTGCGGGACGAGCGCCCGGCGCCCGCCGGCCAGCGGCCGGAACAGGGGCATGTCCGCCGCCGGCACGGCGAGGAGATGCGCCGCCCCGGCGGGGGCGAAGCGGTCGGCCGTCTCGCAGAGCAGGCGGCAGCAATCGAGATCGCCCGAGAAGGACAGGGTGATCAGGGTCGGGGGGCTTGGAACGTCCACGGGTCGCGTCCTCCTGCGGGTCGTCAGACCGCCCAATCCATCGGCCGCATCGCCCCGGGCGCGGACGAAACCGGCGCCGGGCGCGGGAAGCGTTCGGGGTGCTGCAGCATCTCGGTGACTTCGGTGATGTGGACCGCGAGATCCGCGTCCATCCGCCCCGGCACGCCGGAGGCGATGGCATCCGCGAAGTCCCGGATGCCGCGCATGAAATCCATCGGCGGGCGCCCGCGCCCGGCCCGGAACGGCACCGGGCGGGCGGGCGGCACCACCTTGCCCCGCCGCAGCGGCAGGCGCCGTTCGAGGAAGCGGTCGAGCCGGCTCGTCGCCGTGCGCTTCAGCCGGACCGGGCCGGCGAAATCCCACGGTTCCTCGACCTGCAACACCCCCCGGTCGCCGACGATCCGCAGGCGATGGTCGTAGGGCGCGACGATGGAGTTCGTGACCCGCGCGACGATGCCGCCGTCGAACTCCAAGAGACCGCAGGAGAAGTCCGGCGCCGGATGCACCGGCTGGTCGCATTCCTTGTCCGGGATCAGCAGGGAGGCGTGAGCCGTCACCCGCCGCACGGGCCCGAACATCGCGACGAGCAGCGTCACGACGTAGCCCGCATGCTCGAAGGTGCAGCCGGTCTCGAACTCGCCCTCCGCCGGCCAGCGCCGTCCGCTGCGGCTGATCCAGTTCCGGTAATCGGCCTTGTGGACCATGCCGTCGTCGAGTTCGGCATAGACGAGCCGCACCCGCCCGACCGCGCCCTGGCGTACCGCGCGCCACAGGGTCTGCGCCTGCTCTCCCAGGATGTTGCTCGGCGCGGCGGCGAGGCGCACGCCGGCCGCCGCCGCCGCGTCGTTCAGGCTGCGCGCCTCGGTCAGCGTCAGGCCGAGGGGCTTCTCCGAATAGACGTGCCGCCCCGCCGCGATGGAGGCGCGGGTGACGGGGGCGTGGTTCTCCGGATCGGTGAGGTTCACCACGACCACGCCCGGCTCGGCCAGGAGGTCGGCGAGCGACCCGTAGGCCCTGTCGCCCCAGGTGCGCGCGAAGGCCGCGAGTCGTTCCGGGTCGCGGTCGTAGACGCCGATCAGATCCAGCCCGTTCGCGTGCAGATCGAGGCACTGCCGATACATATCGGCGACATAGCCGCAGCCGACGAACGCGATTCTTGTCCGCCCGCCGCCGTCTATAGCATTTCGTTTACCATTGTCGGAGAAATTAACGCGCAAATGCGGTATTGATCTCACGATATCAGATGCCGACTTTACTTCCGGCTGGAATAAGTCGCAACGGCGTACAAATTATAACCCGCCGGTTATCTATTAATGAACTTCGCAGGGAGCATCGGAGACGGTATGCCCGGAACCGAGCCGGTCGCGGTCAGCGTGGTCATCCCCACCCTGAATCGTCATAAGGCGCTCGAGCGCGCCCTGGGATGCATCCTCGCGCAGCGCCTGCCGCCGGAGACGGGGGCCGAGATCGTCGTGGTGGACAACTCCCCCGACGGCAATGCCCGCACCCTCATCGAACGCCTCGCCGAGGGCGCACCCATGCCGGTGCGCTACGTCTCGGTGCCCCAGCCCGGCATCGCCACGGCGCGCAACGCCGGGGTCGCGGCGGCGCGGGGCGAATGGATCGCCTTCATCGACGACGACGAGACCGGCGGCCCGCATTGGCTGGCGGCGCTCCTCGCGGTCGCCCGCCGGGGCGGCTACGACGCGGTGTTCGGCCCCGTCAGCGCGCTCGCCGACGACGACCGCGAGATCGGCGCCTTCGCCGCCTATTTCGCGCGGGGCGTCACCGCCGAGGACGGCGGTGACGTCACCCACCGCGCCGCCTATCTCGGCACGAACAACTCGCTCTTCGCGGCCTCGGTCTGCGCGATCCCGGGCGGGCCGTTCGAGGAGCGCCTGAACAGCATCGGCGGCGAGGACAGCCTGTTCCTCCAGCGCCTCGTCCACGAGGGCCGGCGCTTCGGCTGGGCCGCCGCCGCCGAGGTGACGGAATGGGTGCCCCCGCGCCGGCTCGACTGGGCCTATGTCCGCCGCCGCCGCTTCCTCAGCGGCCAGATCCGTACCTTCGTGCATGAGATGGCCTCCCCCCGCCGCCGCCTGGAGGTGGCGCGGTGGATGCTGGTCGGCGTCGCGCAGACCATCATCTCCGGGGTGCTGTCGCTGCTCCTGAAGCCGATCAACCCGCCCGCCGCGCGCCATCACGGGATCGCGGCCTGCGGCGGCCTCGGCAAGGTGTTCTGGATGACCCGCTTCCGGGGATCGCTCTACGGGTCCGGGCTCGTCTCGTGAGGCCGAGCCGCCGGGCGCTGCTCGCGGGCGCCGGGGCGACGATCTGGGCCGGCCCATCCCACGCGGGCGAGCCGCTGAGCGTGCGGGTCCGCAACGGCGCCGAGCCGGTGCCGGTGAGCCCGCTGATCTACGGCTCCGGCGAGATCGGCACCCTCGACGGCGGCCCGCCCTCGGCGGAACTCGACCGGGCGGCCGGCGTCACACTCCGCCGCTTCGGGGGCAACTTCGCCACGAGCTACAACTGGACCAACAATGCCTGCAACGCCGGCAAGGATTGGCAGCAGGCGAACGGCGATTTCCTGAGCCAGAGCCTCGGCCTGCCGCCCGCCGAGCGCGGCGTGCCCGGCGCGGTGATCGCGGCGATGCACGGCGCCTCGCTGGCGATGGGCGCGCGAAGCATCGTCACCCTGCCGCTCGCGGGCTTCGTCGCGGCCGACAAGGACGGCCCCGTCCCGGCCGACCGAGCCGCCCCCTCCCCGCGCTTCGTGCCGGTCTCGTGGGAGGGACGGCGCGGCGCCTCCGCGCTCGTGGACCCGCGCGTCGCGGACATCCCGCACCTCCTGGCGCGGCTCGTCGCCCGCTACGGCCCCGCCTCCGGCGCCACGGGCATCCGCGGCTACATCCTCGACAACGAGCCCGGCCTCTGGGCGACGCAGCACCCGCGCATCGTGCGGGCGCCCGTGCGGATCGCGGATTTGCTCGCCCGGTCGATCAAGGCGGCGCGGGCGATCAAGGCCATCGATCCCGACGCATGGGTGATCGGCCCGGCAAGCTGGGGCGCCACGGGGATGGTGAGCCTGCAGAACGCCCCCGATTGGAACGCCTACCGCCACCACGGCAGCTTCCTGGCCGCGTATCTCGACGCCTTTCGCCTCGCCTCCGAGCGCGAGGGCAAGCGCCTGCTCGATGCCCTCGACGTCCATTGGTACCCGTTCAGCGAGCGGGGCACCCTGTTCCGCACGCAGGATCCGGCCCTGGCCGGGCCGCTGCTCGACGCGCCGCGCTCCCTCACCGAGGCGGGTTTTCGCGAGGCGAGCTGGGTCTCGCAGGCGCTGCCCGTATCGAACGAGGGCGGCCTCGCCCTGCCGCTGCTGCCGAGCCTCGAACGGCTGACGGCGGCGAACTTCCCCGGCACCCGCACCGCCGTGACGGAGTACAATTACGGCGGCGCGGGGCAACTCGCCTCCGGCCTCGCCCTGGCCGACGCCCTCGCGCGGTTCGCCCGGCCCGAGGTGCTGCTCACAGCCCATTGGGGGTCCCTCGCCGGCTGGCTGGGGACGGCCTTCCGGCTCTATCGCAACTACGACGGCCGAGAAGGCCGCTTCCCCGACAACGCCCTGCCCGTCGAGGCCGCGCGGCCCGATGGCCTCACCGTGCGGGCCGGCACCGACGGGGCGAGGCTGCACCTCGTGGCGATCAACCGCGCGGCCGAGACGCGGATAGTGGAGATCGCCCTCGAGCGACCACTGCCGGCCTCGCGTCTCACAAGCTACGGTTTCGATGCCCGCCATCCCGAGATGAGCGCGATGGGCGCACCCGAGCCGGTCTCCGGTGGCACGCTACGCCTGATGCTGCCGGCGCGTTCGGCCCGGCATTGCGTGGTTGCGCCCAATTGAATGGAGAGCGGTTGCCGTTGTGCCGGGCACGGAGTCCGTCTACACAGGTCGGATGACGGTGCCCCGAGAGGGGTGAAAAGGGAACGCGGTGAGGGCCTGCCCGAACCCGCGGCTGCCCCCGCAACTGTAAGCGGCGAGCGCCTGCCAACAGCCACCGGAGCGATCCGGGAAGGCGGCGGGCGCGCCGAGCCGCGAGCCAGGAGACCTGCCGTCATCCCGACTTTTCGCAACGCCGCCGGTGGGGCGGCTGGAGAGCCCAGATGACGACCACGACGCAGTCCTCGTCCTTTGCCCCCGTCGCCACCCGCGCCAACGAGCGCCTGATGGCGGCTGCGCTTGCGGCATTCCTCGGCCTCGGCCTCGTGTTCATGGCGGGCTTCTCGCCGGCCATCGCGCTCCACAACGCGGCGCACGATTTCCGGCACGCCCAGAACTTCCCCTGCCACTGACGCGATCGCGCCAGGAATGATCCTTCGCCTTCTGTCGGCGGCGCTGGCCGCCGGCTTCCTCGCGGCTGTCGTCGCCACGGGGCTGCAACTCGCCTTGACCTCGCCCCTCATCCTTGAGGCGGAGAAGTACGAGCAGCGGGAGCCCAGCCGCGCGGCGCAGGCCCTTCCCCCCTCCCTCCTTGCCCCGGCCCTGCCGATCGTGCTCGCCCATGCGGGCCACGACCACGCGGCGCCCGATGCGGCGCCGGAGTGGCAGCCCGCGCCCGGCTTTCAGCGCATGGCCTTCACCGGCCTCGCGACCCTCGTCGGCGGCGTGGGCTACGCCCTGATGCTCGGCGCGGTGCTGATCGCCTGCGGCCGGGAGCCGACGCTGCAGACCGGACTCGCCTTCGCGCTAGCCGGCTTCGCCAGCGTCTCCCTGGCGCCCTCCCTCGGCCTGCCGCCGGAACTGCCGGGGCAGGAGGCGGCGCCGCTGCTGGCCCGTCAGGCGTGGTGGGTGATGACCGCCGCCGCGACGGCGATGGGCCTCTACCTCATCGGCGTGCGCCGCTCGTTCATCGCCATCCTGGGCGGGCTCGTGCTGATCGCCGGACCCCACATCGCCGGAGCGCCGCCGCCGCCCGACAGCGCGTCGGAAGTGCCGGCCGCCCTCGCGGCGCAGTTCGCCGCCCGATCCCTCGCCATCGGCGCGGTGTTCTGGGCCATGATCGGCCTCGGCTTCGGCTGGGCGTGGCAGAATGTCGGCTCGGCGAGGCACCGTCATGCCTGAGCCCGTCACGATCCTCTACGTCTGCACCACCTGCAAGCGCGAGGGCGACGACCCGGAGGGCCCCCGCGCCGGGGCACGCCTCCATGCCGAATTGGCACGTCGGGCCGAGGGCCTGCGCGTCGAGCCGGTGGAATGCCTCTCGGTCTGCAAGCGGCCCTGCACGGTGGCCGTCGCGTCGCCCAACCGCTGGACCTACGTCTACGGCGACCTCGACGCGGAGGCCGCCGCGACCACCATCCTCAACGGCCTCAAAGCGTATGACGGCACCCCGGACGGGATCGTCCCCTGGCGGGAGCGCCCGAAGGAATTCCGCTCGGGCGTGATCGCCCGCATCCCGCCGTTTCCCCCTCTGCCCCCCATCCCCGAGGCCGCCGAATGACCATCGTCGCGAAGATCCCCTGCACGATCGTCACCGGCTTCCTCGGCGCCGGCAAGACGACCCTCGTCCGCCACGTCGTGGAGAATGCGAAGGGCCGCAAGCTCGCGATCCTCGTCAACGAGTTCGGCGATGTCGGCTTCGACCGCTCGTTCCTCGCCGCCTGCGGCATCGAGGGCTGCACCGAGGAGTCCATCGTGGAGCTTCCGAACGGCTGCATCTGCTGCACCGTCGCGGACGATTTCGTGCCGGCGCTGGAAACCCTGCTCTCTCGCGCCGAGCCGCCGGAGCATATCCTGATCGAGACCTCCGGCCTCGCCCTGCCGAAGCCCCTCGTCCAGGCGTTCCAATGGCCGGCGATCCGCTCGCGCGTGACCGTCGACGGCGTGGTGGCGGTAGTGGACGGCCCGGCGATCGCGACCGGCGCCTTCGCCGAGGACCCGGAGGCGCTGGCGGCCCAGCGCGCGGCCGACACCTCCGTCGATCACGACAACCCGCTGGAAGAGGTGTTCGAGGACCAGCTCCTCTGCGCCGACCTCGTGGTGCTCAACAAGACCGACCTGATGGATGCCGACGGCCTCGCCAAGGTGCGGGCCGAGGTGCAGGGCCACCTGCCCCGCGCCGTGAAGGTGGTGGAGACCGCCAACGGCGTCATCGACCCGCGCGTGCTGCTCGGCCTCGGCGCGGCCGCCGAGGACGACCTCGCCAACCGCCCCTCGCATCACGGCGAGGGCGAGGACCACGACCACGACGACTTCGAGACCGTGGCGCTGCCCGTCCGCGCCGCCGTGACGGCGGGCGACCTCGCCGCCCGCGTCGAGAAGGCGGCCGAGACCGAGGGCGTGCTGCGCATCAAGGGCTTCGTGGAAGTCGAGGGCAAGCCGATGCGCCTCGTGGTGCAGGGCGTGGGCCGCCGGGTGTCGCACCATTTCGACCGGCCGTGGCGCGCGGGCGAGGCCCGTGACGGGCGCCTCGTGGTGATCGGCCTGAAGGGCTTCGACCAGAACGCCGTCGCCAGCGCCCTGGCGGGATAAGCCGAGGAGGCGCCATGCACCTCCTGCGCGTCGATACGGTCTCCCTCGACGAGGGTGAGGCGGCAATCGATCTCGGCCAGGAGCCGGGCGACCTCGTGATCCTGTCCTTCACGGACAGCGACCTCGCCGGCCTCGCGCGCGCCCATGCCGCCGCGCCGGACCTGCCCTCCCTGCGGCTCGCGAAGCTCGCCAAGCTGCGGCATCCGCTCTCCGTCGATCTCTACGTGGAGAAGGTCATCGCCCGCGCCCGCGCGGTGGTGATCCGCTGCCTCGGCGGGCTCGATTACTGGCGCTACGGCGTCGAGCGCTGTGCCGAGGCCGCGCGGGCACATGGCGTGGTGCTCGCCGTGCTCCCCGGCGACGACCGGCCCGACCCGCGCCTCGCCGCCTTCAGCACCGACGCCGCCTTGGCCGAGGACCTGGACGGCTATTTCCGGGCCGGCGGCCCCGAGAACCTGCGCCGCCTGTTCCGCCGCCTCGCGACCCATCTCGACGGTGGCGGCCCGGTGGACCCGCCGCAGCCGCTGCCGAGGGGCTTCCCCTCCTGTACCGGCTGCGGGCCAGTGGCGATGGATGTGGCCCTGGCGGCGGGGCGGAGCGTGGTGCCGATGGCGGGCGAACCGCTCGCTCTCCTCCTCGTCTACCGCTCGGCCGTGCTCGGCGGGGATACGGCACCCTTCGACGCGCTGGCCCTGGCGCTGGGCGAGCGTGGGATCGGCGTCATGGTCCTCGCCGTGTCGAGCCTGAAGGACCCGGAGGCGGTCGCCGCCGTCGAGGCCGCGCTCGCCGCGCGACGGCCCGACATCGTCATCGCCGCCACCGCCTTCTCGGCGCGGGACGATGACGGCTTCATCCTCGACCGGGCGGGGTGCCCCGTATTGCAGGCCTTCACGGTCGGCTCGCCCCGCACGGCGTGGGAGGCCTCGTCGCGGGGGCTCGGCGCCTCCGACCTCGCCATGCAGATCGCCCTGCCGGAATTCGACGGGCGGCTCTCGGGCTTCCCCATCGCGTTCAAGGAGGAAGCCCCCGAGGCCGAAGGCTTCTCCGAGCGCCGGCTCGTGCCGCATGCGGAGGGCATCGCGGCCCTCGCGGAGCGGGCGCGCGGCTGGCTGCGCCTCGCCGCCCTCCCCGCCTCCGAACGGCGGGTGGCGGTGGTGATGTCCGACTATCCCGCACGAGGCGGACGGGCCGGCTTCGCCGTGGGGCTCGACACGCCGGAGAGCGCCCGCGCCCTCGTCGCCGACCTCGCGGAGGCGGGCTATCCCGCCGCGCCGCTGCCCGACGACCCGATGTCGGCGCTGACCGAGGGCGAAGCGACCTTTGCGGTCCCCCTCGCCGAGTATGCCGCGTGGCTCGCCGTGCTGCCGGAGGACGCCCGCACCGCCCTCTCCGACAGCTGGGGCTCCCCGGAGGCCGATCCGCTCTGCCGCGACGGGGCGTTCCGCTTCCGCCGCGTCGGGGAGACCTGCGCCCTGTTCCTCCAGCCCGACCGGGGCCGCGACGCCGACCGCAAGGCCGGCTACCACGACCCCGACCGGGTGCCGACGCACGGCTACCTCGCCTTCCATCTCGGCCTGCGCCGCCACTTCGACGCGCTGGTCCAACTCGGCACCCACGGCACTACCGAATGGCTGCCGGGCAAGGCGGTGGCGCTCTCGCCCCTGTGCTGGCCCTCCCTCTGCGTCGGCGCGCTGCCGGTGGTCTATCCCTTCGTCGTGGACGATCCCGGTGAGGCGGCTCCGGTGAAGCGGCGCCTCGGCGGCATCGCGCTCGGCCACCTGACCCCGACCGTCGCCCGCGCCGGCCTGCCGCCTGAGACGGCCCGCCTGCGCGAACTGGTGGAGGAATATTCAGCCGCCACGGTGCTCGACCCGCGCCGGGCCAAGCTGCTGGCCGCCGCCATCCTGGAGGAAGCCGCGGGGCATGGCCTTCTGGCCGGCGCCGGCATCCCGGAGGGCGCCCCGATGGAGGAGGCGCTGACCGTCCTCGACGCTCATCTCTGCGACCTCGGCGAAACCTCGTTCCGGGACGGGCTGCACATCTTCGGCCGCGCCCCGGACGACGCACCCGAGCCCGTCCGCGCCTGCGCGGCGGGCGAGCGCGCCGGCCTGCTCGCGGCCCTCGCCGGACGCTTCGTGCCCCCCGGACCGGCCGGCTCGCCCTCGCGCGGGCGGCTCGACGTGATGCCGACCGGGCGCAACCTCACCACCCTCGACCCGCGCGCCATCCCGAGTCGGGCGGCGACACTGCTCGGCGAGAAGGCCGCGCAGGCAGTGGTGACGCGCTATCTGCAGGACGAAGGCGCCTATCCGGCGCGGATCGTCATGGACCTTTGGGCCTCGCCGACCCTGCGCACCGGGGGCGAGGACGTGGCGCACGCCCTGGCGCTGATGGGCGTGCGGCCGGTCTGGGACCATGCCAGCACCCGCGTCACCGGCTTCGAGGTGCTGCCGCTCGCCGTGCTCGACCGCCCCCGGATCGACGTGACCATGCGCGTCTCCGGCGCCTTCCGCGACACCTTTCCCGACACGCTCGCCCTCCTCGACCGGGCCGTGCGCGCCGTCGCCGCCCGCGACGAGGACGAGGAAGACAACCCGCTCGCCGCCGCCGCCCGCCGGGGCGAGGCCGCGGCGCGGGTCTATGGCGCGGCGCCGGGCCGCTACGGCGCGGGGGCCGCCGCCCTCGCCCTCGACGGCGACTGGCAGGAGCGCGACGCCATCGGCCGGGCCTACCTCGCCGCCAGCGGCTACGCCTATGGCGACCGCGAGGGGCCGGATGCCGGCTTCGGCCGGCGGGTGGCGCAGGCGGATGCCTATGCCCACGCCTTCGACGTGGCCGAGCGCGACCTGTTCGACGGCGATGCCGCCGTCGATGCGATGGGCGGGTTCGCTGCCGCCGCAACGCTGAGCGGCGCCAAGCCGGCCCTCTACAGCCTCGACGTGTCCGAGCCGGAGCGCCCGAAGGCCCGCACCGCGCGGGAGGATTCCGCCCGTCTGATCCGTGGCCGCCTCGCCGATCCCCGCTGGATCGCGGCGCAGTTGCGCCACGGCTATCGCGGCGCCCAGGAACTGGCGCAGGGGCTCGACGCGGTGTTCGTCCTGGCCGCCGGCAGTGATGCTGTAACCGATGCCGGGTTCGAGGCGCTCTATTCCGCCTGGATCGCCGACCCGGACGTGTTCGAGCGCCTGCGCGCTGCCAACCCCGCCGCCACGCGGGCGATCCTCGACCGGTTCGACGAGGCCCGCGACCGGGGCCTCTGGACGAGCCGCCGCAACGCGCTCCCCGCCGACGCCCTCCTCGGCGAGCTGGCCGGATGAGCCGCGCCCTGCCCGATACCGCCCGCCGGGGCTGGTGCCCCGGTCTCAGCCGCCCGATGCCAACCGGTGACGGGCTCCTGGCGCGCATCCACCCACCGCTGGGTGTGCTGAGCTTGACCCAGGCCCGCGCCGTGGCCGAGGGCGCGCGCCGCTACGGCAACGGCCATCTCGATCTGACGGCGCGGGCCAATCTTCAGATCCGGGGCGTCACCGAGGCGACCACCGCGCCCCTCGCCGCCCTGCTCGATCACGTCGGCCTCGGGGATACCCGCCGGGATGGCGGCCCGCAGCGTTTGACTCTCACGAGCCCGCTCGCCGAGGGAGATATTTCGGCGCTGGCGAAGGCCATAGAGGATGTCGGGCGCGGCGTGCCGGGCTTACCGCCGAAGACGCTTGTTTCGGTCGGCATGGCGATGGACGAGGCAGACCTGTCCGTCCTGCCCCTGGTAGCGGGTCGGGTCGCCATCGTTGCGGGGACTTTCGTATGGCAATGCGGTTCGAGTGACACTCCTGCCTCCATCGGCACCCTGCTCGCCGCCTTCGTCGCGACAGGCCAACGGCGGATGAGGGATGTGAATCCCGACGCCCTCCGTCATTGCGAGCGGAGCGAAGCAATCCAGGGCAGCGGGCCGCCTCCGAACGTGGCGCCGCTGGATTGCTTCGCTCCGCTCGCAATGACGGTGGAGGTTCCGGCGCCCGGCCTGTCCACCCATGACGGCCAGCCCATCCTCGCCCTCGACGCGCCGTTCGGCCGCTGCACCGTCAACGCCTTCGAACGGCTGATCGCCGTCGCGGAGGATATCGGCGCGGCGGAAATTCGCCTGTCGCCCTCGCGCGGCATGGTGCTGCTTCCCTCCCGCCCCGAGAAGATCCGCCTCCCCGACCTCGCCGCCAACTTCATCGTCGCGGCGGACGATCCGCGTCGCGCGGTGGCTGCCTGCACCGGCGCACCGGCCTGCGCCTCGGGCTCGACGCCGACGCTCCTCGATGCCGCCCGCTTGGCGGAGACGTTCCGCCCCCTCGCGGCGCGGGGCCTCTCGGCGCATGTCTCGGGCTGCGCCAAGGGCTGCGCGAAACCCGGCCCGGCCGACCTGACCCTCGTCGGGCACGAGGGGGCCTACGCCATCATCGTCGGTGGAGCGCCCGGCGATTCACACCAACTGCAAGTCCCTATCGAGGCGGCTTTGGAGCGGTTAGGAAGGGCGGCAACTCTCGGGCTTGCCGCCGCCTTCGCGTCGGCTACCAACGACGGGGGGAGGAACCGGAGACCGGCATGAGCGCGAGCCCGACCGCCGTGCAGCACGACACGTCGCGTTACGAGTATGTCCGCGATGGCGGCGCGATCTACGCGAAATCCTTCGCGATCATCCGCGCCGAGGCCGACCTCGCCCGCTGGTCGGGGGCGGCCGAGCGCTGCGTCGTGCGCATGATCCACGCCTGCGGCATGACCGACTTGCCCGCCGACGTCGAGATGTCGGACGGCTTTGCCGAGGCCGGCGCACGGGCGCTCGCCAACGGCGCGCCGATCCTGTGCGACGTCCACATGGTGGCGGACGGCGTGACCCGCGCGCGCCTTCCCGCCGACAACAGGGTCGTCTGCACCCTGCGCGACCCGCGCGTGCCGGAGATGGCCCAGCGCCAGGGCACCACCCGCTCGGCGGCGGCGATGGAATTGTGGCGCGAGCACCTGCCCGGCAGCGTCGTCGCGGTCGGCAACGCGCCGACCTCCCTGTTCCGGCTGCTCGAATTGCTCGACGAGGGCGTCGCGCCGCCCGCCGCGGTGATCGGCATCCCGGTCGGATTCGTGGGCGCGGCGGAGTCCAAGGAGGCGCTGGCGCGAGACGGGCGGGTGCCCTTCGTCGTCGTCCACGGGCGCCGGGGCGGCAGCGCCATGGCGGCGGCGGCCGTCAACGCGCTCGCCAGCGAGGTCGAGTGATGGACGGGCTGAGGCCCTTCGAGGGCGAGACGGACGAGGTGACACGCACGGTCGCCACCGGCACGCTCTACGGCGTCGGCATGGGGCCGGGCGACCCGGACCTGCTCACCGTGAAGGCCCTGCGCATCCTGCAGCGGGCGCCAGTCCTCGTGCATTTCTGCAAGCAGGGGAAGCGCGGCAACGCGCGCGGCATCGCCGACGCGATCTTCAGCGATCCATCCCGCGAGATGGCGTTGGCCTACCCATACACGACCGAGCTTCACCCGGAGCACCCGGATTACGTGTCCGCCCTCGCGACCTTCTACGACGAGGCGTCGGACAAGCTCGCCGGCCATCTCGATGCGGGCCGCGACGTGGCGATCCTGTCGGAGGGTGATCCCTTCTTCTACGGCTCGTTCATGCACCTGTGGCGGCGCTTGAAGGACCGCTTCCCCGTGGATGTCATCCCCGGCGTCACCGGCATGTCCGGCTGCTGGACGCGGGCCGGCACGCCGATCACCTGGGGCGACGACGTGCTCACCGTGCTGCCCGCGACCCTGCCGCTGCCGGTGCTGACCGAGCGCCTGAAGGGCACCGACGCCGCCGTGGTGATGAAGCTCGGCCGGCACCTGCCAAAGGTCCGCGCGGCGCTGACCGAGGCGGGGCTCCTGTCCCGCGCGGTCTATGTCGAGCGCGGGACCATGGCGGGCGAGCGGGTGATCCCCCTCGAGGTGAAGGCAGACGACTCGGCGCCGTACTTTTCCATGGTCCTCGTGCCGGGCGAAGGCCGCCGGCCGTGAGCGGCAGCGTCATGGTGGTCGGGCTCGGCCCCGGCGACCCGTCGCTCCTGACGGAGTCCGCCCGCCGCGCCCTCGACGCGGCCACCGACCTGATCGGCTACTTTCCCTACGTCGCCCGCGTGCCGGAACGCGACGGCCTCGTGCGCCATGCCAGCGACAACCGCGTCGAGGTCGACCGCGCCCGCCATGCCCTGAGCCTCGCCGCCGCCGGCCGGCACGTGGCGGTGGTGTCGGGGGGCGATCCCGGCGTCTTCGCCATGGCCTCGGCGGTGTTCGAGGCGGTGGAGCACGGCGAGCCCAGCTGGCGCGACCTGGCGATCACCGTCGAGCCCGGCATCACCGCCATGCTCGCCGCCGCCGCGCGCCTCGGGGCGCCGCTTGGCGGGGATTTCTGCGCGATGTCGCTCTCCGACAACCTCAAGCCCTGGCCGGTCGTGACGGCGCGGCTCGAAGCGGTGCTGCGGGCCGATTTCGTGATTGCCCTCTACAACCCGATCTCGTCGGCCCGGCCCTGGCAGCTCGGCGCCGCGCTGGAGCTGGCCGCCGGCATCCGCCCACCGGAGACCCCGGTGATGTTCGCCCGCGCCATCAGCCGGCCGGACGAGGCGATCCGCGTGACCACGCTCGCCAAGGCGCCCTCCGCGCCCGCCGACATGGCGACGATGGTGATCCTCGGCGCTTCCGGCACGCGGCTGATTCCCCGCGAGGGCAAGGCGCCCTTCGTCTACACTCTGCGCAGCGTGCCGGGGGCGGCGTGATTGCGCAGCCAAGCGAGCGCCCCTGCCGCATCCGCCACGCTCGCCACCGCCGGCTTGGCGGGCCGGCGCACCATCACGACCGGCAGCCCGAGGCGGCGGGCCGCGACGATCTTGCCCTGGGTCGCCGCGCCGCCGGCATTCTTGCTGACCACCACCTCGATGCCGGCTTCGCGCATCAGCGCGGCTTCGGCCTCGGCGTCGAAGGGACCGCGCGCCGCGATGGTGGTGAGGCGCGGCACCGGCAGGGCATCGCCCACCGGCTCGATGCTGCGCACGACATACGCGTGGTGAGGCGCCCCGGCGAAGGCGGACACCTCCTGCCGGCCGATGGTGAGGAACACCACGCGCGGCACCGGCCCGAGGGCGCCGGCCGCAGCCGCCATGTCATCGACCTCGATCCAGGCATCGCCCGCCTCACGCTCCCAGGCCGGGCGGCGGATCGCGAGCAACGGCACCTGCGCGAGTTCGGCGGCGCGGGCCGCGTTAGCGGAGATCCGCGCGGCGAAGGGATGGGTGGCGTCGATCAGCGCCTGTACTCCCTCCTCGCGGAGAAAGCGGGCCAGCCCCTCGGCCCCGCCGAACCCGCCGACCCGCACGGGTATCGGGCTCGCCATCGGTGCGCTGGTGCGGCCGGCGAGCGACAGCACGGCCGCGACGGCCGGATCGTCGGCGAGCGCCCGCGCGAGGGCGGTCGCCTCCGTGGTGCCGCCGAGGATCAGGAGTCGCGTCGGGGATTCGGGCATGGCCGCCTTGTCCCCGTCCGGTGAGCCCGTGTCGAGCCGCTGGCTGACGATCGTCGGGATCGGTGAGGACGGCCGCGCTGGCCTCTCACCCGCCGCCGCCGCCGCCCTCGACTCGGCCGAGATCGTCTATGGCGGGCGCCGCCACCTCGACCTCGCCGCGCCGCTCACGGCCGAAACCCGGATCTGGCCGAGCCCGATCACCGATGCCTATCCCGGCATCCTCGCCCGGCGCGGACGGCCGACCTGCCTCCTCGCGACGGGCGACCCGTTCCATTACGGCATCGGCGGCGAGATCGCCCGGCTGGTGCCGGCGGACGAGATCGCCGCCTACCCGCAGCCCTCCGCCTTCAGCCTTGCCTGCGCCCGGCTCGGCTGGCCTCTCGCCGAAATCGGCCTCGTGACGCTGCACGGCCGGGCGTTGGAGCGGATCGTCCCGCATCTGCGGCCGGGGGCGCGGCTCCTCGTCCTCGCCTGGGACGGCGGCACCGCCTCGGCCCTGGCTGGGCTCCTGACCGCGCGCGGATTCGGCGCCAGCGCTATGACGGTGCTCGAAGCGATGGGCGGCCCGCGCGAGCGCATCCGCCGCGCCCGCGCCGACGCCTTCGCCCTCGGTGACATCGCCGCCCTCAACACGCTGGCCATCGAGGTCTCGGGCGAGGCCGATGGCCTGCCCCTGACGCCGGGCCTCGATGACGATTTATTCGAGAATGACGGCCAGCTCACCAAGGCCGAGATCCGTGCGCTGACCCTCTCGGCCCTGAGGCCGCAGCCGGGGCAGCACCTGTGGGATGTCGGCGGGGGGGCCGGCTCGGTCTCCATCGAATGGATGCTGCGCGGGCCATCCCTGCGGGCCACCGCCATCGAGGCGCGGCCCGAGCGGGCCGAGCGGATCCGCCGCAACGCCCTCTCCCTCGGCGTGCCGGACCTCGCCGTGGTGCTCGGGCGGGCGCCGGCCGCCCTCGACGGGCTGGCGTCGCCGGATGCGGTGTTCGTCGGCGGCGGCGTGTCGGAGCCGGGGCTGATCGACCTTGCGTCGGAGGCATTGAAGCCAGGCGGGCGGTTCGTCGCCAACGCCGTGACCCTCGAAGGCGAGGCCGCCCTGCTTGCAGCCTATGCCGCACGGGGCGGACGCCTGCGCCGGGTCTCGGTGGCCCGCGCCAGCGCTGTCGGCGGGCTCCAAGGCTGGCGGACGGCGATGCCGGTGACGCAATGGGCCTGGACGAAGCCGCGATGATCGTCGCCGGCATCGGCTTCCGCCGGGGCGCCGAGGCTTTCGAGATCACGGCGCTGATCCAACGCGCGCTGGCGGAGGCCGGCATCGCGCCCGGCCGGCTCGCCGCCATCGCCACCGCCCACGACCGGGCCGGCGATGCGGCGATCCGGGACGCTGCCAGCGCCTTCGGGCTCGTGCCGGAGGGCTTCACCCCCGAGGCGCTTCTCGCCTGCGACGCCCGCGTGCCGACCCGTTCGGCGCGGATCGAGGCCCTGCGCGGCGTCGGCTCCCTCTGCGAGGCGGCGGCCCTCGCCTGCGCCGGGCCGGACTCGCGCCTCGTGCTCGACAGGATCGCCAGCGGCAGCGTCACCTGCGCACTGGCCTTCCGGCCGGAAACCCGCCAGAGGGCTGAAGGATGACGGTCCATTTCATCGGCGCCGGGCCCGGCGCGGCCGACCTCATCACCGTGCGCGGGCGCGATCGCATCGCCGCCTGCTCGGTCTGCCTCCATGCGGGCTCCCTGGTCGCCCCGGAGATCCTGTCGTGGTGCCCGCCGGGCGCGCGGATCGTCGACACGGCGCCGCTCTCCCTCGACGCCATCATGGCCGAGATCGAGGCCGCCCACGCGGAGGGCCACGACGTGGCGCGCCTGCATTCGGGCGATCTCTCGATCTGGAGCGCCCTGGCGGAACAGTTGCGCCGGCTCGACCGGCTCGGCATCCCCTACACGATCACCCCCGGCGTCCCTGCCTTCGCGGCGGCGGCTTCGGTGCTCGGCCGGGAACTCACCGTGCCGGGCCTCGCCCAGTCCGTGGTGCTCACCCGCACCTCCGGCCGGGCCAGCGCTATGCCCGAGCGCGAGCGGCTGGCCGCCTTCGCCGCGACGGGGGCGACGCTGGCGATCCACCTCTCGATCCACGTCATTGACGCGGTCGCCGCCGAATTGACGCCCTTCTACGGGGCCGATTGCCCGGCGGCCGTGGTGTTCCGCGCGACGTGGCCCGACGAGTTGGTGGTCCGTGGAAAGCTCCGCACAATCCCACAACTTGTGCATGCAGCAAATCTTGAGCGGACCGCAATTATTTTTGTCGGGCCGGCTCTAGAGGCCGAGGACTTCCGCGAAAGCGCGCTTTACGCCGCCGATTACGACCGCCGGTTCCGGCCGAACGGGGCCGTGGGAGGCCGTTCGGCATGAGTGCGCCGGGCCTTCTGATCGCCGCGCCGCGCTCCGGCTCGGGCAAAACCACCGTCACGCTGGCCCTAATGCGGGCCCTGCGCCGCCGGGGCATGCGGGTCCGGGGCGCCAAATGCGGGCCCGACTACATCGATCCGGCCTTCCACCGGGCTGCCACGGGGGAGCCGAGCTTCAATCTCGACAGCTTCGCCATGGCCCCCGCCCTGCTCGATACCCTGGCCGGCGCCTCGGCGGCCGAGGCCGACATCGTCCTCGCGGAGGGCTCGATGGGCCTGTTCGACGGGGTTCGCGCCGCCGAGAACCGCTCCGGCGCCAACGCCGACATCGCCGCGCGCTACGGTTGGCCGGTGGTTCTGGTGATCGACGTCTCGGGCGCGGCCCAGTCCGCCGCCGCCGTGGCCCTGGGCTGCACGCTCTACGATCCGCGCCTGACCATCGCCGGGGTGATCCTGAACAAGGTCGCGAGCCCGCGCCATCGCCGTCTCGTGGAGGCGGGCATGGAGAGGGCGGGCCTGAAAGTCTTCGGCGCCCTGTCGCGGGAGGCCGGGCTGGTCCTGCCGGAGCGGCATCTCGGGCTCGTCCAGGCGGGGGAGACCGCCGACCTCGCCGCGCGGCTGGAGCATCTGGCCGGGTTGGCCGAGGCCGGGATCGATCTTGATGCCCTCGTAGCCGCCGCGAGCGGCACGGCGCCGACAGGTGGCGGCCGCCCCCTCGTACCGCCGCCGGGGCAGCGGATCGCCATCGCGCAGGACGAGGCGTTCAGCTTCGTCTACCCGCACATGGAGGCGGGCTGGCGGGAGGCCGGCGCGGTTCTGGTGCCGTTCTCGCCGCTGGCGGACGAAGCCCCGCCCGAGGATTGCGATTGCTGTTGGCTGCCAGGGGGTTACCCGGAACTCCATGCCGGCCGCATCGCCGCCGCGTCACGCTTCGTGGACGGGATGCGCGCCTTCGCGCGGACGCGCCCCGTCCATGGCGAATGCGGGGGCTACATGGTGCTGGGGGAGAGCCTGGAAGACGCGGACGGGGCAGTCCATCCGATGCTGGACCTTCTCCCCGTCGCCACGTCCTATCGTCGGCGGAAGCTGCATCTCGGCTACCGCGTGGCGCGGCTTGCCGGAGACTGCGCCCTGGGCCGGTCGGGGACCGACCTCGTCGGGCACGAGTTCCATTATGCCAGCGTCACGTCGGACCCGCCGGACGAGCGCATCGCCCTCGCCCGCATCAACGACGCCGAGGGCGTCGACCTGGGCTTCACGGGTCATCGCCTCGGGCCTGTCAGTGGAAGCTTCTTCCACCTGATCGCGGCCGGAGACTGACCCAGCCGCCGCCCCAAAGGGCGGCCGGACCTTACTGCGGGGCGGCGGCCTCGGCACCGGTGGCGCGCAGATGGGCCAAGCGGGCGGCGCTGCGGACGAGCGCCAGAACGTCACGGCGCATCTGGTCGTCCACGATCTGCGTGTAGGCGCGCAGCAATTCCACCGAACCCGGGGCGTTGAGGAAGCTGAACACGTCCTCCTGCGGTCCGTCCGACGAGGTGTTGTCGTCGAAGAAGGCCGAGACCGGCACTTCGAGAAGCCGGGCGATCTCACGCAGGCGCCCGGCGCCGACGCGGTTCTGGCCCTTCTCGTACTTCTGCACCTGCTGGAAGGTCACGCCGACGGCGGTGCCGAGGGCGGTCTGGCTTAGGCCGCGGGCCTTCCGCAGGGCGGTGATCCTCAGGCCGACGAGCCGGTCGACATCCGTGGTCTGCTTCGGCATCAGCGGCGGCATCGCGTCCTTCCCCAAGGGGCGACTGCCTTTCAAAGGCAGATCCGTCAATTTATTCTCACTTCTGTCCACTTTCCCCACCCCGTCGTTGGTGCGTCACCGGAAAGCATCCCCTTATGCTCCGGAGCGGTGCATCGTGTCACCGACGCAATCACTAGGACCCCAAATCTTCCAATTCTGCAAGTCGCACAATGCACGCTGTGGTTTCACGAACAGAGATGACCGTTTCCGCACCAATCCGTAAATTGAAGTCACCGGTTGTGCTATTTTATACATCGCAACTTCAGAGCACTCGTTTACGGAACGACGCACGCCGTCGCCAAGTTTTGTCCTAGCTCCCAGCCTGAACGAAGGAAATCATCTTATGTTTCTCGCTATGAACCGCTTCAAAGTCGTCAAAGATGCCGTCGACGAATTCGAGGCCGTCTGGCGCAATCGCGACAGTCATCTAGGAGAGATGGAAGGATTTGTTAACTTCCATCTGCTTAGGGGCCCCGAATTGCCCGATTATATTTTGTATGCATCTCACACGGTGTGGCGGTCTCGTGCCGATTTCGAGGCCTGGACCCGTTCCGAGCAGTTCAGAAAGGTACATAGTCGCGCACCTTCGACGCGACCTTTGTATCTTGATCATCCGAACTTCGAGGGATTCGAGTCGGTTCAAGAGCTTTAATCTATAGTCTCACCTGCATTGGACGCAGGGCACCGGACTTCGCGGGGCCGGCAATCTCGCCGGCCCACCCCCCTCAACGATTCAGGAGAATCGAACCCAGCGGTGAAATAAGTATTCCGCGGAGTTGCCGTACGGTTACGGTGCGGTTATTCCCCGCACATGCTTTCAAGCATCGACCAGAGTGAAGTCCTATCGCGCGAGAGTTCATCGCGCGCGGGAGCCTGAACCCGGGAAGGGCGGTGAACGTCCTCGAACCGGGCCGGAACAGGGCGTGTCACGGCGGCAGGCTCGGCGCTTGCTCACACCCCCGGTGGGAGCCGTGACCGAGACCACGTTCGTTTCAAAACGGCACAGAGACCGACCGGTACGGGACAGGCAGACCGATGCTTCAAGAGCGGGTCCCACAATCGTACGAGCCCATCACGCTGGGCACGGCGACACGACGCCGTCGCGTCTGGGCGGCGCTCCTGCCGCAGCGCGGCCGTGGCGTCATGCGGGTGATGCTCTCCGTCGCGGCCGCCATGGCGGATCTCGCAGCCATCGCGGGCGTGACGCTGGCGAGTGAACTGTCCTACCGGATCGCCTTCTCCAACGACGATGCGTGGCCGACCGAGACCCGGGGCCTGCAACTCACGGCGCTCCTCAGTCTCGTGATCGTGACCACGAACGCCCTGCGCGGCGAATACGCCCTCGACCGTCTCGTCGAGGGGCGCGCCGGTCTTCGTCGCGTGGTCTCTTTGTGGTTTGTCGCCTGGGCGGTGGTGCTGGTCATCGGCTTCCTCACCAAGACGACCACCGACTATTCGCGTCTCGTCTCCATCGTCGTGTTCTTCGTCGGACTGCCGACGCTCTTCGCGAGCCGGCTGGCGATGAGCCACCTTATCGGCCGCAGCCTCAATCCAGCCTCGCCCACGGTGAGCCGCGTCCACCTCGTCGGCTACGAGGAGGACATCCATGCCTTCTACGCCAGCAACCACACCGACGGGCCGGGCCTGCGCGTGGTCGGCACCAGCTACCTGCGCCGCACCGATCCGCAGGCCGACACCGCCACGCGCTACGAGCAGCTTCAGGAAGACCTCGACCTCGCCGTCTCGGTGGTGCGCTTCCTGCGGCCGGACGACGTGTTCGTCCTCGTGCCCTGGGCCGACGCCGCCGAGGTGGAGCGCTGCATCGATGCGTTCCTGCGCGTGCCCGCCGCCCTGCATCTGCGCCCCGGCACCGTGCTCGACCGCTTTCCCGACATGCAGGTCGCCCGCGTTGGCAAGGTCTCCGGCATCAATATCGGCCGCCGCCCGCTCAATCTCGGCGAGATCGTGTTGAAGCGCTGCTTCGACGTGGTCGTCGCCTCGCTCGCCCTATTCGCTCTCTTCCCGCTGCTGGCCGTGATCGCGGCGGCGATCAAGCTCGACAGCCCCGGCCCGGTCTTCTTCCGCCAGCGCCGCTACGGCTTCAATCAGCAGCCCTTCGACGTGTTCAAGTTCCGCTCGATGAAGGCGGAGCGCAACGCGGCCTTCGTCCAGGCCACTCGCAACGACAGCCGCATCACCCGGATCGGCGCCCTGCTGCGGCGGACGAACCTCGACGAGCTGCCCCAGCTCCTGAACGTCATCCTGGGCGACATGTCCCTCGTCGGCCCCCGCCCGCACGCGCTCGCCCACGACCGCAGCTTCGAGCGGCGCATCGCCCTCTATGCCCGCCGCCACAACGTCAAGCCGGGCATCACCGGGTGGGCGCAGGTCAACGGCTTCCGGGGCGAGACGCAGACCGACCAGGACATGGCGGGCCGCGTGGAGCACGACCTGTTCTACATCGACCACTGGTCGATCTGGCTCGACATCCAGATCATGATCCTCACGGTGCTGTCGCGCCGCGCCTACCGGAACGCGTTCTGAGGACAGGCGGCCCGGCTTGCGTTCACGCGGCGAGCCGGCCATATAGCCGGCGGGGGGTTGGCGGGGGACGTTTCACTCGCCAACCGGGTCAGATCCGGAAGGAAGCAGCCCTAACGAGACCGAGCGGGTCTCTGTCCAGCCTCCCACCCCTGATCCAGGGCGCGAAGCTCCTCACCGACACGTCATGGACGCACCGACCGGCACGCCTGACGACGAGCCGGGGCTTCCCGGGCTCAAAGCCCCGACTTCGCAGTCGGCGCCCTACCGCGTCCTGGCGCGCAAGTACCGCCCCACCCATTTCGGCGACCTGATCGGCCAGGAGGCCATGGTCCGCACGTTGGGCAACGCCTTCGCGGCCCAGCGTATTCCCCAGGCCTGGATGCTGACCGGCGTGCGCGGCGTGGGCAAGACCACGACCGCCCGCATCCTGGCCCGCGGCCTGAACTACGCCCGCGCGGGCGTGCCGGACACCGGCCCGACCGTGGACATGCCGGAACTCGGCGTTCACTGCCAAGCGATCATGGAATCCCGGCACATGGACGTGCTGGAGATGGACGCCGCCTCCCATACCGGCATCGACGACGTCCGCGCCATCATCGACGGCATCCGCTACGGGCCGGTCTCGGCCCGCTACAAGGTCTACATCGTGGACGAGGTCCACATGCTCTCGGAGAAGGCGTTCAACGCCTTCCTGAAGACCCTGGAGGAACCGCCGCCCCACGCGAAGTTCGTGTTCGCCACCACCGAGATCCGCAAGGTCCCGGTGACGATCCTCTCGCGCTGCCAGCGCTTCGACCTGCGCCGGGTCGAGGCGCCGGTGCTGCGCACCCACCTTGCCCGCATCTGCGAGGCCGAGAAGGTCGGCGTCGAGGACGAGGCCCTCGCGGCCATCGTCCGCGCGGCGGAGGGCTCGGTGCGCGATTCGCTCTCGCTCCTCGATCAGGCCATCGCCCACGGGGCCGGCACGGTTTCGGCGCAGGGCGTGCGCGACATGCTCGGCCTCGCCGACCGCGCGCGGATCGTGGACCTGTTCGAGGCGGTGATGCGCGGCGCCGTGCCGGCCGCCTTCGCCGAACTGCGCGCGCAATACGATTCCGGCGCCGACCCGGCGGTGGTGATGGCGGACCTCGCGGCCTTCACCCACCTCGTCACCCGCCTCAAGATCGTCCCCGACGCCGCCGCCGACCCGACCCTCAGCGAGACCGAGCGCCTGCGCGGAGCGGAGTTCGCCGGCAAGCTTTCCATGCGGGCGCTGTCGCGGGCGTGGCAGATCCTGCTCAAGGCGATCCCGGAGGTGCAATCCGCACCCCGGCCGCTCGCCGCCGCCGAGATGGCCCTCGTCCGCCTCGCCTACGCCGCCGACCTGCCGACCCCGGACGAGGCCCTGCGCCGGCTGCGCGACGAGGCTGCCGCCGGGGGCGAGGGCGAGCCGCGCCAGGCCCTTCCGCCGGCATCGCCGGCGCCGGTCGCCGTCGTGTCGACGCCGCGCCCGGTGCCTGAACGGATCGTGCCGCCGCCAGCCCAGGCGGTGAACGCCCCGCCCGTGGCCGCGCCCATAGCTGCTCGCCGCCCGGCACCGACGCCAGCGCCCGCTGCGGAGGCCGGTCCGAGGCTCGCGCGGTTCGAGGATGTGGTCGCCCTGGCCGACGCCCGGCGGGACATCCTGATGAAGGCCGCCCTGGAACGCGACGTGCACCTCGTGCGCTTCGAGGAAGGCCGGATCGAGCTGCGCCTCGCGGCCGGCGGTCGGCCGAGCCTCGCCAACGATCTTTCCGCGTCGCTGACGGCCTGGACGGGCCGCCGCTGGGTCGTGAGCCTGTCGCAGGAAGACGGCGCGCCAACGCTGGCCGAGAACAGCCGCATGGCGAGCGAGACGCGGCGGGAGAACGCCGCCGCCGACCCATTCGTGAGGGAAGCGCTGACGCGGTTCCCGGGGGCCGAGATCGTCGACGTGCGGGAGACGGCCACAGACGCCCGCGCCACAGCCGAGGAGGAAATCCTCGGCGATGTCGATGCGGCCCGCGTCGAGGAAACGGAGAGCGACGACCTTTAGGGGCGTCGGCTCGATCATGACGATTGCGAGAGTAAGGAATCCGGCATGCGCGACCTGATGGGCATCATGAAGCAGGCTCAGGCCATGCAGGAGAAGATGGCTGGGATGCAGGCCGAACTCGACACCGTCGAGGTCGAGGGCGCCTCCGGCGGCGGCTCCGTCCGCGTGACGATGACGGCCAAGGGCCAGTTGCGCCGGGTGAGCATCGACCCCGCCCTGATGGTGGCCGACGAGCGCGAGATCCTGGAAGACCTGATCGTCGCCGCCTCGAACGATGCGCGCGGCAAGGCCGAGCATGTCATGCAGGAGCGCATGGCCGATCTCACCAAGGGCCTGCCCCTGCCCCCCGGCATGAAGCTGCCCTTCTAGGCGTCCTATGCCATCCGACGCCCTCGTCTTCTCCTGCCCGGAGACGGTGGCGCAGGCTGAGCCCGCCTTCGCGGGCGACACGGCGCTCTATGCCGCGATGCGCGGGCGGGTCAGCGCGCGCACCCGCGCGGTGGCGACGCTGTTCCCGCCCTATTCCTATCGCCGCCCCGCCCCGAAGAGGCTCGCCGGCCCCGATCCGGCCGGGGTCGCGGAGGTGGCACGCTGGTACGGCGAATTGGACGAGACCTACCGGGCCTTCCCGGCGACGATCCTGTGCGAGACCACGGACATCCGCCTCGGCGGCAACGTCCTGCATTACCGCGAGGGCGGCGCCCTCCGGGTGCTCTTCGAGACGCACCGCCTCAGCGATCTCAAGATGATCGAGGCGATCGGCCTCGACCACGACAGGGTCGACGAGCAGTTCGGCCCCGACGGCGTGTATTTCTATCTCGGCTCGGTCGGCTCGTTCAATTACGGCCACTGGCTCGTGGACGACCTGCCCCGGCTCGAAGGCTTCTTCGTGCTGCGTCGGCGGCATCCGGGCCGGATCATCACGATCCTGCTGCCAGGCTACGATCCGCAGATCGATGAGGTGCGGCGGCGGATGATCGCCCTCACCCTCGGGCGCGACGACCAGTGGCGGGCCGTCTTCTACGACCGGACGCGCGTCTACAGCTTTCCGCGCCTGTATTTCGCCACCCCGTGCAGCCAGGAGCCCTACGGCAAGTCGCCGGAGGCCGTCGCCGCCGTGCGGTCTCGGCTCCTGCGGCGCACGCGCGTGGCCCGCGCCGAGGCGGCTTTCCGCCGGATCGGGGCGGGGAACGATGGCAGGCGCCTGTTCGTGGATCGCTCCGGGGCCAGGGGACGTACCCTCGTCAACCGGGCGGAGGTCGTCGCAGCGATGGAGCGGCGCGGCTTCGAGGTGATCGACCCGGAAAAACATAGCCCGCGCCAGCAGATCGTCCGCTTCGCAAGGGCGCGGGTGGTGGTGGGGCTCGCGGGCGCGGCGATGACCAACACGATCTTCAGCCCGCCGGGCGCGAAGATCCTGACCATCGCCCCCGACAGCCGCTGGAGCGACCCGTTCTTCTGGGATCTCGCCGCCGTCTGCGGCCAGCCCTACGCGGCTTTGTTCGGCCAGTGGAGCGAGCGGGAGGAAGTCGTCGCCCGGCGCGACTTCTCGGTGGCGGTGCCGGACCTCGAAGCCGCGCTGGACGCGCTGTAGGGCGGCGGCGCCCCGTGGGGCGCCGCCTGTGGGATTAGGCCGCGATGGCCTGGGCGCTCGGGCCGGCGGCGCGGACATCCGCGTCGACGTGGTTCTCGAAGCGCTTGAAGTTGTCCTCGAACATCTTCACGAGGCGGGCCGCCGTCTCGACGAAGGCGCTCTTGTTGCCCCAGGTCTTCACCGGCTGCAGGATATGCGGCTCGACGCCCGGCACGAAGACCGGCACCGCGAAGCCGAAATACGGGTCGCGGCGGAACTCGGCGTTCGAGAGCGAACCGTCGAGGGCAGCGGCCAGCAGGCGGCGGGTGACGCGGATCGGCATGCGGCGGCCGGTGCCGACGCCGCCTCCGGTCCAGCCGGTGTTGACGAGCCAGCAATCGACGCTGTGCTTGGCGATCAGGTCGCGCAGCAGGTTGCCGTAGGTGCTCGGATGGCGGGGCATGAACGGCGCGCCGAAGCAGGTCGAGAACGTCGCCTCGGGGCCGGTCAGGCCGCGCTCGGTGCCGGCCACCTTGGCGGTGTAGCCCGAGAGGAAGTGGTACATCGCCTCGGCGCCGGTCAGCTTGGCGATCGGCGGCATCACGCCGAACGCGTCGCAGGTCAGCATCACGATATTCTTCGGATGCCCGGCTCGGCCGGTGCTGCTGGCGTTGGCGATGAAGTCGAGCGGGTAGGCACAGCGGGTGTTCTCGGTGCGCGAGGCGTCGTCGAAGTCCGGCACGCGGGTCAGCGGGTCGATGACGACGTTCTCCATCACCGTGCCGAAGCGCTCGGTGGTGGCGTAGATCTCGGGCTCGGCGTTCCGCGAGAGGCGGATCGTCTTGGCATAGCAGCCGCCCTCGAAGTTGAAGATGCCCTCGTTCGACCAGCCATGCTCGTCGTCACCGAGCAATTGGCGGGACGAATCGTTCGACAGGGTGGTCTTGCCGGTGCCAGACAGGCCGAAGAAGATCGCCGAACCGCCCTCCGCGTCGAGGGCCGCGTTCGCCGAGCAATGCATCGGCATCACGCCCTGCTTGGGCAGCGTGTAGTTCAGGTAGGTGAAGACCGACTTCTTCATCTCGCCGGCGTAGGCCGAGCCGCCGATCAGCACGAGCTTCTTGGCGAAGTCGATGGCGATGACCGTCTTGGAGCGGCAGCCGTGCCGGGCCGGGTCGGCCTGGAAGCTCGGCAGGTCGATGATCGTCAGGTCGGGGGTGTAGCCGGCGATCTCGGAATGGTCCGGCCGGATCAGCAGGTTGCGGATGAACAGCGAGTGCCACGCGAACTCGGTGAACACCCGGGCCTTCACCCGGTGGGCCGGATCGGCGCCGCCGTAGAGGTCCTGGGCGAACAGTTCCTTGCCCTCGGCGTGCTTCAGGAAATCCTGGCGCAGGGTCTCGAACTGCTCCGGCGTAATGGCGCCGTTGTTGTCCCACCAGATCTCGTTCTCGGTGGAGGCGTCCCGCACCACGAACTTGTCCTTGGGCGAGCGGCCGGTATGCGAGCCGGTGGTGGCGACGAAGGCGCCGCCGCGGGCGAGCTGGCCCTCCTTGCGGGTCAGCGCCTCCTCGTAGAGCCGGGGGGCCTCGAAGTTCCAGTGAACCGCCTTCAGTTCCCGGAAGCCGGCAGCCTCAGCGCCGTGGGCCGCGTTGAAATCACCGATGTTGTTCAAATGCGAATCTCCCGGGCACCTGCGCACGGCGCACCCTGACAAGCGGACGGCAAGGCCGTCACACGGCTCTTCCGTTGCGTAGACGGCGAAGCGTTGCCGTCAATATGACCTTCGTAGGGGCCTCGCAACGTCGCCTGAGCCCAATTATATCAATGCGGCCCAAACGTCATGGCGATCAGCATAGCAACTCGCCAGTAACCTGAACGTAGGGAGCCCCTTCAACACCATTACAAAATCCACGAAGTCTATCGCGACATGCTGGATATTGCCGAATCCGCTTCTTGGCGCCGCACCCGCTTCCCCTGGGGCCGGGAGCGTTCTAGACGGAATGCCGATCCGCCGGAGACCCACGAGACCCGATGCCTCAAGCCGTCGCCGGCCCGGAGATCGAACGCCTGATCCAGTTGTTGGGCCGGATGCCGGGGTTGGGCCCGCGCTCCGCCCGCCGGGCCGCGCTCCAACTCATCAAGAAGCGGGACACGCTCCTCGCGCCGCTGGCCGAGGCCATGCGGGTCGCCTCCGAGCGGATCGTCGTCTGCTCGAACTGCGGCAACGTCGATACGAGCGACCCCTGCACCGTCTGCCGCGACCCCGGCCGCGACCCGACGACCCTCGTGGTGGTGGAGGACGTGTCGGACCTCTGGGCGCTGGAACGCTCCGGGGCGGTGAAGGCGCGCTACCACGTGCTCGGCGGGGTGCTCTCCGCCCTCGACGGGGTGCGGCCGGAGCACCTGAACATCGCGCGCCTCGTGGAGCGGGCGGCCGACCCGGCGGTGACGGAGGTGATCCTGGCGCTGAACGCCACCGTCGATGGGCAGACGACCGCCCATTACATCACGGAGGCGATCCGGCATCTCGACCGCCGGATCACCCGCCTCGCGCACGGCGTGCCGGTGGGCGGCGAACTCGACTATCTCGACGAGGGCACCCTCTCGGCCGCCATCCGCAGCCGGACCCTGTTCTAGACCCGGCGGTATTTGACCACCTTCGGGTGCCGCCATATTGCCACAACTGATTAGGGCGCCCTCCTCCGGCGCCGCGCCGGTAGACGCCATGACCATACGCCCCCTCGTCATCCTGCCCGATCCGCGCCTGAAGCTCGTCTCCGAGCCGGTCGGTGCGATCACCGACGAGATCCGCACCCTCGTCGCCGACATGCTGGAGACCATGTACGACGCGCCGGGCGTTGGGCTGGCCGCGATCCAGATCGGCGTGGCCAAGCGTGTCGTCACCATCGACACCTCGAAGGAAGAGGGCGTGCGCGAGCCGCGCGTCTTCTTCGATCCCGAGATCGTCTGGGCGTCCGAGGAGAAGCGCGTCTACGACGAGGGCTGCCTCTCGATCCCGGAATATTATTCCGAGGTGGAGCGCCCGGACCGCGTGCGGGTGAAGTTCCGCGACCTCGACGGCAAGGAGCAGGAGATCCCGGCCGATGGCCTGCTCGCCACCTGCATCCAGCACGAGATCGACCACCTCAACGGCGTGCTGTTCATCGACCACCTGTCGAAGCTGAAGCGCGACCGGGTGATGAAGAAGTTCACGAAGGCCGCCAAGCGCGACGCGGCCTGATCCCGCCATGCGCGTCGTCTTCATGGGCACCCCGGATTTCGCGGTGCCGACCCTGGCGCGGCTCGCGGCGGACGGGCACGCCATCGCCGCCGTCTACACCCGCGCCCCGGCGCGGGCCGGGCGCGGCATGGCCTTGCGCCCCTCCCCCGTCCACGCCCTGGCCGACAACCTCGGCGCCCCCGTCCTGACGCCCTCGACGCTGCGCACACCGGAGGCCGCCGAGACCTTCGCCGACCATGGCGCCGACGTGGCGGTGGTGGTGGCCTACGGGATGCTGCTGCCGCAGGCGATCCTCGATCTGCCCCGCCATGGCTGCCTGAACCTGCACGGCTCGCTGCTGCCGCGCTGGCGGGGCGCCGCGCCGATCCAGCGGGCGGTGATGGCAGGCGATGCCGAGAGCGGCATCGGGGTGATGCGGATGGAAGCCGGGCTCGACACCGGCCCCGTCGCCCTGGAGGCGCGGGTTCCGATCACGGTGGAGATGACGGCGGGCGAGTTGCACGATGCGCTGATGCCGGTCGGCGCCGGGCTGATGTCCGATGCGCTGAAGGCCCTCGACGGGTCCGGCCTCACCTTCACGCCACAACCCGAGGAGGGCGTGGTCTACGCCCACAAGATCACCAACGAGGAGGCGCGGATCGACTGGTCGCGCGACGCCGCGACGGTGGCCGCGCACATCAACGGCCTGTCGCCCTTCCCCGGCGCCTTCCTGGAGGCCGATCTCGGCAAGGGGCCGGAGCGGGTGAAGGTGCTGCGCGCCCTCCCCGCGCAGGGCAAGGGCGAGCCCGGCACGCTCCTCGACGGCGAGGCGACCATCGCCTGCGGCACGGGCGCGGTGCGGCTTCTCGAAACGCGCCGGGCCGGCAAGGGCGGCAGCGCCACCGGCGGCGAGTTCGTGCGCGGCGCGCGTCTGGCACCGGGCGCGCGCCTCGGCTGATGCCCCGCTACAAGCTGATCATCGAATACGACGGCGGCCCGTTCTGCGGCTGGCAGCGGCAGAGCGACGACCCGACCGTGCAGGGTGCCATCGAGGCGGCGGTGACGCGGTTCTCGGGTGAGACAGCCCGCCTCACCTGCGCGGGCCGCACCGACGCGGGCGTGCACGCGACGCATCAGGTCGCCCATCTCGACCTCGCCAAGGAGTGGCGGACAGACACGGTGCGCGACGCGATCAACGCGCATCTGCGCCCGCGTCCGGTGGCGGTGATCGCGGCCGAGATCGTGCCGGAGACCTTCGATGCGCGGCATTCGGCGATCCGCCGGCATTACCGCTACCGCATCCTCAACCGGCGCAGCCCGGCGGCGCTGACCCGCGCCCATGTCTGGCACGTCCCCTGGCCGCTCGATGCGGAGCTGATGCACTTGGCCGCCCAGAGGCTCACCGGCCTGCACGACTTCACAGCCTTCCGCGCCGCCGAGTGCCAGGCGAACAGCCCCGTGCGCACCCTCGAAAAGCTCGACGTGAGCCGGCAATGGATCGGCCAGCACGGGGAGATCGTGATCGAGACCTGCGCCCGCTCCTTCCTGCACCATCAGGTGCGGGCGATGGTCGGCACGTTGATGCTGGCGGGCTGCCGCCGGCTCTCGGCCGACGACGTGGCCGACATCCTCGCCACCGGCGACAAGACCCGCTGCGGGCCCCTGGCGCCGGCCTGCGGGCTCACCTTCGTGGGGGTCGATTACGAGGCTGGGAAGTAGGCGTCGAGCACCCGGCCGTAGATCGCGGTCAGCCGCTCGATGTCGGCGACCGCGACACACTCGTCCACCTGATGCATCGTCTCGCCGACGAGGCCGAACTCGATCACCGGGCAGACATCCTTGATGAAGCGCGCATCCGAGGTGCCGCCCGTGGTGGAGAGCACCGGGGTCAGCCCGGTCTCGGCGCGGATCGCTTCCGAGACGAGATCAACGAAGGCGTTCGGCCGGGTCAGGAACGCCGGCGAGTTCGAGGGCTGAAGGTCGAGGAGGTAGCGCACCGAATTGCCGGCGGCCTTGTCGAGGCGGCGGCGGATCTCGGCGCCGAGGCTGTCGGCCGTCCAGTCGTCGTTGAAGCGGATGTTGAACACCGCCCGCGCGGTCGCCGGAATGACGTTGGTCGCCGTATTGCCGACGTCGATCGTCGTGAATTCGAGGTTCGAGGCGTCGAAATGCGCGCTGCCGCCGTCGAGCGGTTCGGCGATCAGCGCCGTGGTCAGGCGCAGCAGGCCGGGGATCGGGTTCTCGGCCTTGTGCGGATAGGCGACATGGCCCTGCCGGCCGAGCACCGTGAGCTTGCCCGTGAGCGAGCCCCGCCGGCCGATCTTGATCATCTCGCCGAGGGTGCCGGGATTGGTCGGCTCGCCCAGCACGCAATGGTCGAAGCGCTCGCCCCGCCTCCGCGCCCAATCGAGGAGCTTCACCGTGCCGTTCACGGCGGGCCCCTCCTCGTCCCCCGTGATGAGGAAGGCGATGGAGCCGGGAAAGGCGCCGCCCCGCTTCTCCACGAAGGCGAGGGCCGCCGCCATCATGCAGGCGACGCCGCCCTTCATGTCGGCCGCGCCGCGCCCGTAGAGCATCCCGCCCTCGATCACCGCGCCGAACGGGTCGTGCCGCCATGCTTGCCTGTCGCCCGTGGGCACCACGTCGGTGTGGCCCGCGAAGGCGAGGCACGGCCCCTCGCGGCCGATCCGCGCGAACAGGTTCGGCGTGTCGGGATGGCCCGCTTCCGCGAAGACCGGCCGCTCCACCGTGAAACCGGCCTCCGCCAGCGCCCCCGCCACGACGCCGAGCGCCCCCGCATCCTCCGGGGTGACGGAGGGGCAGCGGATGAGGGCCTGGGCGAGGTCGAGGGCGGAGGCGGACACGGGGGTTCCCTTACTTCATCACCACCACCCGCGCGTCGCCGTGGCGGCGCATCACGCTCACGGTGACGTCGCCGTCGTAGGATTGGAAGCGCAGGTCGAGCCGCGAATCGCGGAGCTTCACGTTGTACAGCGTCACCCCGTCGAGGAAGCCCGGCAGGATCGGGTTCTTCAACAGGACGCGGTTGCGGTCGTGGTCGAGTTCGAGGCCGAGGCAGGCCGCGAGGAAGGCGAACGGCGCCGCCGCCGCCCAGGCCTGCGGGCTGCACGCCACCGGATAGGACACCGGCCCGCGCTGAGGCCGGCGCATGAAGCCGCAGAACAGCTCCGGCAGGCGCTTCTGGTCCTGGTAGAGGGAGGTGTCGAACATCCCCTGGAAGATCCGCGCCGCCTCGGCCTTGCGGTCGTAGCGGGCGAGGCCCATCGCGATCAGCGCGTTGTCGTGCGGCCAGATCGAGCCGTTGTGGTACGACATCGGGTTGTAGCGCGCCTCGCCCTTGGCGATGGTGCGCACGCCCCAGCCGTTGAACCCGTCATTGCCGAGCAGGGTCTCCGCGACGCGGGCCGCCCGCTCCGGCTTGGCGATGCCGGTGAACAGGGCGTGGCCGGCATTGGACGAGCGCACGGCGCATTGCTTCTTCGCGCCGTCGAGGGCGAGGGCGTAGGTGCCGATCTCCTCGTTCCAGAAGGCCTGATCGAACTTTTCGCGCAGGCCCTTGGCCTCGGCCGTCAGTTGCTCGGCCATGTCGTCGTGGCCGAGCAGGCCGGCGAGCTGCCCCATGCCGTTCTTGGCGGCGTAGACGTAGCCCTGCACCTCGCACAGCGCGATCGGCCCCTTCGCGAGATGGCCGTCCGCGTGGAAGATCGAATCGTGGCTGTCCTTCCAGCCCTGGTTCTCCAGGCCCTTGTCGGTGTCGCGGGCGTATTCCACGAAGCCGTCGCCGTCGCGGTCGCCGTACTTGTTCATCCATTCGAGAGCGAGTTCGAGCGCAGGCCAGATGTCCCGGATCGTCTGCAGGTCGCCCGAGACGAGGTAGTATTCCCAGGCCAGCATCACGAAGAGCGGCGTGCCGTCGATGGTGCCGTAATAGTGCCGGAACGGCACCTCCCCGAGCATCGCCATCTCGCCGCGACGGGTCTCGTGCAGCACCTTGCCGGGCTGCGCGTCGGCGGCCGGATCGACCACCTTCGCCTGCGTGGCGGCGAGGTAGCGCAGGACGCCCCGGCCGAATTTCGGATCGATCCATAAGGCCATCATCGCGGTGATGATGCCGTCACGGCCGAACACCGTGGAGTACCAGGGGATGCCGGCGAAGGGGTAGATGCCCTCCGGCGTGCGGCTCGCCAGCATGTAGAGGTCGGCGGTGGCGCGGCAGAGCCCCTCGTTGAACTGGTCGTTCGAGGAGATGATCGTGGTGATGCCGGCGGTCAGCGCCCGCAGGTCGCGACGGGAATCGCGGTAGGCGCGGGCGAAGATCGTGCCCTCGCCGAGGCTTTTCGGGTGCTTGGGCGAGCCGCCGCCATTGGCCACCTGCGTCAGGCGCGCGGCGGCATCCTCGCCGATCATCGTCTCGGTTGGCGGCTTGGTGAAGGCGCGGTGCGATTCGAACACCACGCGGATGAAGATGGAGGTCTGCGCGCCGGGCGAGAGCGAGATCTCGAACTCGGCCTTGCCGGGCTCCAGCGAGGCGGGCTTCGGCCCGAAATGCAGGCTCGTGGTGCGCACCACGTCGTCGAGGCCGACATAGCGGAACTGCACCTCGGTGGGGGTCGCGACCAGCACGCCGCGCTTGCCGCGCTCCTTGCGGTCGGTGCCGCGCACCTCGAACAGGTCGCGGTAATCGGCGTCGAACGTCACGCTCACGCGCAGACGACGGTGCTTGGTGTCGTAGGAGCGCAAGCCGATCCGGTCGTAGCAGGCGCCCCGGAACAGGAACTTGGTGCGCTCGATCGCCACCGTCTCGCGGGGGATCGAGGTCTCGTCATGGGCGTCGAGGCGGATGTCCGGCGTCGTCATGTCGACGCTGAGCGCGCCGTTGTCGTCCTGCATGACGGAGGAGAGCATCAGGGGCCGCTGACCCTCGATCTTCACCTCCAGGCGGGAGAGGTAGCGGGTATCCTGGAAGTACAAGCCCTCGGGGCCGGGCTGCACGCCGATGTCGCCGTAGGAATCGAGGACGCCGAAAGCCTCGCCGAACTTCAGCGACCGCAGCGGGCGCTCGACCAGGGAGGTCTGCGCCTCGATGTGATAGGTCGGCAGAACCTCGTCCGCATCCTGAAAGCCGTGGCCGAACGGGGTTTCCGTCGCGAGGTCTGTCTTTGCCGCCATGCAGGCTTCTCCGGGGTGTCGCGGAATCGAGAGGGCCGCCGCATCGGCCTCGATGCGGCGGCCCTGTCTCAAGCAGTCGGATGAGTCGCTTTCGCGACGCTAGGACGGGCGACCGGTCCCTCGCAAGCCCGATGCCGCCCGAATTCGCGCCCTCAGGCCGGGAAGGCCGCCGCCGGCATGGCCGGGCGCGAGGACCCGTTCACGTCGCTCGGCACCGTCTTGAACGTGGCCTTCGGCAGGCGGATCACCTCGGCGGAACGGGAGAGAAGCTCCTCGTAGGCCGCGACGTACTTCTGCACCATGCGCTCGGCGGTGAAGCCGCCCTCGAAATGGCGGCGCACGCCCGCGCGGCTCATGGCCTTCACCTTCGCCACGGCGGCGACGGCATCGTCCATCGAATCGCAGAGCACACCGCTCACGCCGTCGGCGATGACCTCCGGCACGGAGCCGTTGCGGAAGGCGATCACCGGCGTGCCGGCCGACATCGCCTCGATCATCACGAGGCCGAAGGGCTCCGGCCAGTCGATCGGGAAGGCGAGCGCCAGGGCGTTGCCGAGGAAGTCCTTCTTCTGCTCCTCGTTGATCTCACCGATGAACTCCACCAGCGGGTGGTGAATCATGGGCTCGATCACCTCGTCCCAGTAATCCTGGTCCGCCTTATCGACCTTGGCGGCGATCTTCAGAGGCGTGCCCGAGCGGATCGCCATCTCGATGGCGCGGTCGGGGCGCTTCTCGGGGGAGATGCGGCCGAGGAAGGCGAGGTAGCCGCCCTTCGCCTCGGGGTAGTAGGGGCAGTTTTGCGCCGGCAGGCCGTGATGGATCGTGGAGAGCCAGTTCACGTTCGGCGGCATCGGCAGGCGCTGGTTGTCGGAGATCGACACCAGGGGCATGCCCGTGAAGGTGCGGTAGACCGGCATGAAGTCCGGCACGTCGAGACGACCGTGCATCGTGGTGATGCACTTGTGGTTCATGTCCTCGAACATCGGATACTGCAGCAGATCGATGTGGAAATGCAGCACGTCGAACTCGTGCGCCCGGCGATGCACCTGATGCAGCATCGCGAGGTGGCTCGCGGTATGGTCGCGGTAGCCGAGCAGGCGCAAACCCTCGGGAGTGCAGGCCGCGAGCTTCGCCGATGTCTCCGAATCGCCGCTCGCGAACAGGGTCACGTCATGGCCCTGGCGGACCAGTTCTTCCGTGATCCAGCTGACGACACGCTCCGTGCCGCCGTAGAACTTCGGAGGGACCGCCTCCGAGAGCGGAGCAATCTGAGCAATGCGCACGAAGTGTCTCCTTGGTGACCGACTTTGAGCGGGGTCTAGCGAGATCGGCCTGAGCGGGACATGAATGAAACAGAAAGCCAAGGTTATGGTTCCTGAGCCCTGTGCGTCACGGCTGCGTGACCCCCGCGAACCGCCCCTTCCCCGCTTTCCCCGGCATCCCTCCTGCCCGAGAAACCGGCTTGCATTTCGCGCGCCGCCACGAAGGCGTTGCCGGAACGGGCGGTTTCTGCCATAAGCCGCCCCGCGTCGAACCGCCCGGCCGATCAAGGGCTGCCGTGGCGGTTCATGCTGCTCCACCAGAAGCATCATCGCGCAAACCCAACCCGGTCCTCGCGGGCCGCGCTGGCGTTTCGCGCAACAGGAGAGCCAAATGCCCAAGCTGAAGACCAAATCGGGCGCCAAGAAGCGCTTCAAGATCACCGGCACCGGCAAGGTGATGTACGCCCAGGCCGGCAAGCGCCACGGGATGATCAAGCGGACGACGAAGCAGATCCGCAACCTGCGCGGCACGACGACCCTGTTCGAGGGCGATGCCGCCAACGTGAAGAAGTACTTCCTGCCGAACGCGCGGTAAGCCTTCCCACAAGCCGATACTGTCTTAGTCGAAATCCAGGAGATAACCGATGGCCCGCGTCAAACGCGGCGTGACCTCTCACGCCAAGCACAAGAAAGTCCTGAAGGCCGCCAAGGGCTATTACGGCCGGCGCAAGAATACCATCCGGATCGCCAAGCAGGCGGTCGAGAAGGGCATGCAGTATGCCTATCGCGACCGGAAGAATAAGAAGCGCACGTTCCGCGCCCTGTGGATCCAGCGCCTCAACGCCGCCGTCCGCGAGCAGGGCCTGACCTATTCGCGCTTCATCAATGCCCTGGCGTTGGCCGGCATCGTGGTGGACCGCAAGGCCCTGTCGGAACTCGCCATCCACGAGCCGGCCGCGTTCGCCGCCGTGGTGGAGAAGGCCAAGGCCGCGATGCCCGCTCAGCCGGAGAAGAAGGCCGCCTGAGCGGACCCTTCACTGACCGGACGGAAGGCGCGGTGCCCGAGGGGTGCCGCGCCTTCGTCGTTTTTGGAGCCGCGCGGCTTGCATGAATGCGAGCGGCGCGCAAAAGCACACCCGTCGGCGGCACGGCCCCCGCGATCCGAATGAAGCGATGACCGATCTCGACAGCCTCGAACGCGATCTCCTGGCGCAGGTGTCCGCCGCCCCCGACGAGGGCGCCCTCGACGCCGTGCGCGTGGCCGCCCTGGGCAAGAAGGGCAGCGTCTCCGAACTCCTGAAGACGCTCGGCGCGATGACGCCGGACGAGCGCAAGGAGCGCGGCCCGCTCATCAACGGCCTGCGCGACCGGGTCGCCACCGCCCTGACGGCGCGCAAGACCGACCTCGCGGAAGCGGCCCTCGAAGCGCGACTCGCCTCCGAGCGGATCGACGTCACCCTGCCGGGCCGGGAGGCGCCGGAGGCGCGCGGCCGCATCCACCCGATCAGCCAGGTGATCGACGAGGTGACGGCGATCTTCGCCGATATGGGCTTCGCGGTCGCCGAAGGACCCGACATCGAAACGGACGAGTTGAACTTCACCGCGCTGAACTTCCCGCCGGGCCATCCGGCGCGGGAGATGCACGACACGTTCTTCCTGGCGCCCGACGCCAATGGCAAGCGCAAGGTGTTGCGCACGCACACCTCGCCGGTCCAGATCCGCACCATGCGGAGCCAGCAGCCGCCGATCCGGGTGATCATCCCCGGCCGCACCTACCGGCACGACTCGGACCAAACCCACACGCCGATGTTCCATCAGGTCGAGGGGCTGGTGATCGACACGGCGGCCAACATCGCGTCCCTGAAGTGGGTGCTCGAGGAGTTCTGCAAGGCGTTCTTCGAGGTCGATCAGGTCAAGATGCGCTTCCGCCCCTCGTTCTTCCCCTTCACCGAGCCTTCGGCGGAGGTAGACATCCAGTGCTCGCGCAAGGGCGGCGAGATCTGCTTCGGCGAGGGCACCGACTGGCTGGAAATCCTCGGCTGCGGGATGGTCCACCCGAACGTGCTGCGCAATTGCGGGCTGGACCCGGACGTCGTGCAGGGCTTCGCCTTCGGCGTCGGCCTCGACCGCATCGCCATGCTGAAATACGGCATGCCCGACCTGCGCCCGTTCTTCGAGGCGGATGTCCGCTGGCTGGATCATTACGGCTTCCGGCCCCTCGACGTGCCGAGCCTCGTGGGCGGGCTGACGGGGTGAGCGGAGCGGCACGATGACAGACCAGGAGTTGCATACGGTCGTCTCCGGCATCCTGCGCAGCCGTGTGCCCGACGCCGGCTTCCAGGGCGTCGAGGTCAGGTCCGGTCTCGACTCGGGCGGCGAGCCGGTGATTCACGTCGTGGCCCACTACCGGCGGCGGCCGAACGTGAAGCCCGACCCGCTGCTGGCGGTCGGCCCGGTGCTCCAGTCCGAACTGTTCGCCCGGGGCGAGGACCGCTTCATCCTGCTGAAGAACGAAGTCGATGAGGAGCAAGACGTCGGCGAGGACATCGACTGACCATGCCCTCGATGATCGACTCCATGCTGAGGCAGGCGGCCGACCTCGTCGAACGGAACCCCCGCAGTTCGGCGGCGAAGCGCCGTGCGGTGAGTTCCGCCTACTATGCCGCCTTCCACCAGCTTCTGGCGCTCTGCGCCGGCAGCATCCTTCCCGACGGGGACGTGGGCACGCCGGAATTCGAGCGGGTGTACCGCACCCTCGATCACGGGACGTTGCGGCACGCCTTCACCGCGGCTCCCCTTCGGTCGAACCCGGTGCTCAGCCCCATCGGCTTCGGGTTCGTCCAGTTGCAGGAAGCCCGAATCAAGGCAGACTATTCGCCGCCCCGCCGCAATCTGTTCTCGCTCGCCGAGGTCACCGAGTACCTCGCGCGGGCCAGAGCCCTCGTCAGCGCCCTGACCGAGTTGGATGACCCGGATCGTCGCGTCCTCGTCGTTCATCTCCTCTTCCCGAGCCGCAAGAAATGAAATTCACCCTCTCCTGGCTCAAGGATCACCTCGACACCGAGGCGTCCCTCGACACCGTCGCCGAGACCCTGACCCGCATCGGCCTGGAGGTCGAAGGGATCGAGGACAAGGCGGCGACGCTGAAGCCCTATGTCATCGCCCATGTCCTCACCGCCGAGCAGCACCCGAACGCCGACCGGCTGCGGGTCTGCTCGGTCGACACCGGCGAGGGCGCGCCGGTGCAGGTGGTCTGCGGCGCGCCGAACGCGCGGGCGGGGATGCGCACCGTGTTCGCGCCCCCCGGCACCTACGTGCCCGGCAAGAACATCACCCTGTCGGTGGGCAACATCCGCGGCGTCGAGAGCCGGGGCATGCTGTGCTCGGCCGCCGAACTCGGCCTCGGCGAGGACCATGACGGCATCATCGACCTGACGACCGAGGCCCCCGCCGGCACGCCCTACGCCGCCTTCGCGGGGCTGGACGACCCGGTCATCGAGATCAACCTCACCCCCAACCGGCCGGATTGCACCTCGATCCACGGCATCGCCCGCGACCTCGCGGCCGCGGGGCTCGGCGTACTGAGGCGCGAGACCGCGACGCAGATCCGGGGCGAAGGCCCCTGCCCCGTGTCGGTCGTCCGTGACTTCGCGCCGGAAGATGCCGGCCTGTGCCCGATGTTCGCCCTGCGCCTCGTACGCGGCGTCCGGAACGGCCCCTCGCCCGAGTGGATGCAGGCTCGGCTCCGGGCCATCGGGCTCCGGCCGATCAACACACTGGTGGACATCACCAACTACATCACCTTCGACCGGGGCCGCCCGCTCCACGTCTTCGACGCCGCCAAGGTGAAGGGCGGGCTCACCATCCGCCGGGCCAAGGTGGGGGAGACGCTGCTCGCCCTCGACGGCAAGACGCACACTCTCAGCGACGACACCGTGGTGATCGCCGACGAGGCCGGCGTGGAATCCATCGCCGGCATCATGGGCGGCGAGGCCTCGGGCTGCGACGAGACCACCACCGACGTGCTGATCGAATCGGCCCTGTGGGATCCGGCCAACATCGCCCAGAGCGGGCGGCGGCTCGGCATCGTCACGGATGCCCGCTACCGCTTCGAGCGCGGCGTCGATCCGCTCTCGACCGTTCCGGGCCTCGACCTCGCGACGCAACTCGTCCTCGACCTCTGCGGCGGCACCGCCACCGAGGCGAGCATCACAGGCGAGCCGCCGGAGACCGAGCGGATCATCGACTTCCCCTGGACCGAGGTGCGCCGCCTCGCCGGGCTCGACCTGCCCCGGCCCGAGATGAAGGTGACGCTGGAGGCCCTGGGCTTCCACGTTTCCGGCACGGGCGACCGGGTGAAGGTGCTCACGCCGTCCTGGCGACCGGATGTCGAGGGCAAGGCCGACCTCGTGGAGGAGGTGATCCGCATCGCCGGCCTCGACCGGATCGAGGCGAAGCCCCTCCCCCGCCCGGCGGGCATCGGCCGCCCGCTGCTCACGCCCATGCAGAAGCGCACCCGCACCGCGAAGCGCGCGCTGGCGAGCCGGGGCCTGATGGAAGCGGTGACGTGGTCGTTCATCCCCCACGCCGACGCGACGCTGTTCGGCGGCGGCGGGGCGGACCTGAAGCTCGCCAACCCCATCGCGTCCGATCTGTCGGACATGCGCCCGAGCCTCGTGCCGGGGCTGCTGCGCGCCGCGCAGCGCAACGCCGACCGGGGCTACCCGGACGCCGCGCTGTTCGAGGTCGGCCAGTGCTTCGCCAACGACCAGCCGGAGGGCCAGACCACCCGCGCGGCGGGAATCCGGCGTAACACCGCCGCCCTCCTCGGCGCCGGCCGGCACTGGGACGGCGCGACCCGCACCGTCGATGCCTTCGACGCGAAGGCCGACGCCATGGCGCTGCTCGCGAGCCTCGGCATCCCGACCGGCGGATTGCAGGTCACGGCCGGCGGCCCGGCCTGGCTGCATCCCGGCCGCTCCGGCACCCTGCGCTTCGGGCCGAAGACCGAGATCGGCTGGTTCGGCGAGGTCCACCCGCGCACGATGCAGGCCCTCGACCTGAAGGGCAGCCTCGTGGCCTTCGAGCTGATCCTCGATAGCCTGCCCCTGCCCAGGCACAAGCCGACCAAGGCGAAGCCGGCCCTCGCCCTCTCGGAGTTCCAGCCGCTGACCCGCGACTTCGCCTTCGTGGTGGGCTGCGACGTGCCGGCGGGCGATGTCGTGAAGGCCGCCCAGAACGCCGAGCGCAAGCTCATCGCCGGGGTCGAGGTGTTCGACCTCTACGAGGGGCCGGGCGTGGCCGAGGGGTCGAAGTCCATCGCCGTCGCGGTGCGGCTGCAGCCCACCGACAAGACGCTGACGGACGCGGAGATCGAGGCGGTGAGCGCCAAGATCGTCGCGGAGGTCGCCAAGCGCACCGGGGCGAGCCTACGCGCATGACGCCGCTCTCCGCGCTCATCGAGGATCTGGCGGCGGCGATCCACCTGCCGGCGCCGGCCCTGCGCAAGGCGCTGGAGCATCCCGAGGCCATCGCCGAGGCGACCCTGTCGCTCCTGAACGCGGCGGCCGAGGGCAAGGAGATCGACCAGGGACAGGCGAACCTCGTCTTCTGGGGCCTGCACCTCATGGCCTCGGCGCGGGACACGCGCGCCCTGGCGCCGCTGCTCGGCTTCCTGCGGCAGGATAGCGAGTTCGTCGATGCGGTGCTGGGCGACGCCGTGACGGCGACGCTCTCGCGGGTTCTCGCGAGCCTCTACGACGGGCAGGCTGAGCCGCTGTTCCGCCTGATCCTCGATTCGAGCCTGGACGACGGCATCCGCGAGGCCATCCTCGCCGCCTGCACCTTCCTGTGCCTCGACGGCCGCATCGACCGCGACGCCCTGCACCGGGTGCTGGTGCGCTTCGATGATGCCAAGGCGTCGATCGAGGGCGATATCGGCTGGACCGCCTGGGAGGAGGCCATCGCCACGCTGGGCTTCCGCGACCTCGCCCCGAGGGTCGAGGCGGCGCGCAAGGACGGGCGGATCGACCCGGAGCACAGCGACGCCGACTGGTTCAAGGAGACCCTGCGCGAAGCCGAGCGCTACCCGCACGACCGGGAGCGCCTTCCACCGGACCTCTACGGCTACTTGGACGACCCCGTCGCCGCCCTCGAATGGACCCGCGAGGGCTATGGCGAGCCCCAGCGCAACCCGTTCAAGGATGTCGGCCGGAACGACCCCTGCCCCTGCGGCTCCGGCCAGAAGTTCAAGAAATGCTGCCTCGACAAGGTCGAGACCGAGGCGCCCTGGATGCCGCCCGCCCCATGACGGAACCGCCGTCCCACGGAGTGAGCCTGCGCGAGGCGACCTCCGTGTGGGCGCGGATCGCCGCCCTGTCCTTCGGCGGGCCGGCGGGACAGATCGCGGTGATGCACCGGATCGTCGTGGAGGAGCGGCGCTGGGTCGATGAGGGGCGCTTCCTGCATGCCCTCAACGTCTGCATGCTGCTGCCCGGCCCGGAGGCGCAGCAACTCGCCACCTATCTCGGCTGGCTGATGCACCGGACGCTCGGCGGGGTGATTGCCGGGGTGCTGTTCGTACTGCCGGGCGCCGTGTCGATCATGGCGCTGTCGATCGTCTATGCCCTCTACGGGCAGGTGCCGGCCATCGGCGCCCTGTTCTTCGGATTGAAGGCCGCCGTGCTGGCCATCGTGCTGCAGGCGGTGCTGCGGGTGGGCCGCCGGGCCTTGCGGAGCCGGGCGCAATGGGCGCTGGCCGCCGCCTCCTTCCTCGGCCTCTTCCTATTCGGCATTCCCTTCCCGCTGATCGTGCTGGGCGCGGGGCTGATCGGCTTCGTCGCGGCGCGCGCCGGCTCGACGGCCTTCGCGGGCACGGCCTCCCCGGCCGAGGCGGCGAGCCTGCTCGGCGATGCGCTGCCCGCCCATACCCGCGACCGGCGCGCGGCCTTCCGCATCGCCGCGATCTGCCTCGCCCTGTGGCTGGTGCCGGTGGGGGCGATCCTCCTGGCGCTCGGCTCCGGCGACGTGTTCGCGCGAATCGCCACCTTCTTCTCGACCATGGCCGTCGTGACCTTCGGCGGGGCCTATGCCGCCCTCGCCTACGTGGCACAGCAGGCGGTGGAAAGCTTCCACTGGCTCTCCGCGCGGGAAATGCTCGACGGGCTCGGCCTCGCGGAGACGACGCCGGGGCCGCTCATCATGGTGATGCAGTTCGTCGCCTTCATCGGGGCCTATCGCAACCCGGGCGATCTCGCGCCGCTCGTATCCGGCATCCTCGGCGGGCTGCTCGCCACCTGGGTGACGTTCGTGCCCTGCTTCCTGTTCGTGTTCCTCGCCGCCCCCTTCGCCGAGGCGTTGCGCGGAAATCCACGGGTGGTCGGGGCGCTGAACGCCGTGACGGCGGCGGTGGTGGGGGTGATCCTCAACCTCGCGGTCTGGTTCTCCCTGCACACGATCTTCCGGGAGGTACAGCCCGTGCGCGTACCCGGCCTTGCCTTCGACCTGCCGGTCCTGACGAGCCTCGATCCGGCGGCGCTCGTCCTGTCGCTCGCCGCCATCGTCGCGACGCTGCGGTTCGGCGCGGGGCTCGCCACCGTCCTCGGCGGCTGCGCGGCGGCGGGGCTACTGCTCCACCTCGCCGGCTACGCGACGGGCTGAACGCTCAGTTCCGCCGCAGCAGCCGCTCGAAGTAATCCAGCTCTTCCTGTGGCCGGCTCGGGTCGCCGAGCTTGCGCCGCAGCTCCTCCATGATCCGGCGGGCACGCTGGACGGCGGATTCGTCGGCGGTCGGCACGCGGACGCGGCCGTCGCTCATCTCCTTGCCGCGCGTCGGGCGGCCGAGGGGATCGTCGTCGCGGGCGCCGGCCTGGCCCTCCTGACCCGGCTGCTGGCCCTCGCCCTGCTGGCCTTCGCCCTGGGCCTGGGCCATCTCCTGCATCTGCTGCGCCATGCCCTCGGCCCCGCGCTGGAGCCCGTCGAGGGCGCGGCCCTGGGCATCGACGGCATCGCCTTCCTGGCCGTCCTTCAGCGCCTGCTCGGCATCGCGCATGGCCTGCTCGGCATCGTCGAGCCCCTGCTCGCCGCGCATGCCGTTCTCCTTCATGCGCTGTTCGAGCTCCTGAAGGCGCTCGCGCAGGGCCTGCTGCCGGTCGCCGGGGCTGCCGCCCTGCTGGCCCTGCTGCTTCTTCCCGCCCTGCTGCCCTTGCTGGCCCTGTTGCCCCTGCTGACCCTGTTGGCCCTGCTGCTGCTGTTGCTGGCCGCCGCGCTGGCCCTGCTGCTGCTCGCCCCGGTTCGACGGGCGCTGCTGGCCGTTGCGCGGCTGCTGTCCGTCCTTGAACGTCTCGTCGCGCAGATCCTGCTGGTCGCGGGTCATCTGGTCGAGGTCGCGCATTTGCTTCTGCATCTGCTTGGCGGCCTCGTTGCCCTGCTGGCCCTTCTGCGCCGTCTGCAGGTTTTCCAGGATATTGCGCAGCTGCTCCATCAGGCGCTGCGCCTCGGCCGTGTCGCCGCGCTGCATGGCATCGGCCATGTCCTGGATCATCTTGTTGAGATCCTCGGGCGTCACCGACTTCGCGTTCTTCTGATCGCCGCGCTGCTGCTGCTGGCTCTGCTGGTTCGGATCACGGCCCTGCTTCTGGGCCATCTCGTTCAGGAACTTGTCGAGGGCCTGCTTCAAGTCCTGCGTCAGGCGCTTGATCTCGTCGTCCGGCGCGTTCCGGTCGATGGCCTCCTTCAGGCGGTCCTGGGCCTGCCGCAACTGCTTCTCGGCATCGGACAGGTCGCCGTCCTCGATCTTGAGGGCCATCTCCCAAAGGAGATCGGCGACCTCCGTGAGTTCGGCATCGGTCCTGGCCCGGCGCAGGCGGTTCGTCGCCGTGCGCAGGCCGAGGAAGATCGCCGGCTGGGGGATGAACAGGTTCGGCGCGATGAGCAGGGCGTCGAGTCCGGCCTGGACGCGCGGACGGCCGCTGTCGGGCTCAGTGACGAGGCGGCGGCGCTCCTCGGCGAGGGAGCGCGCGAGGGGATCGCGGAACGGGCGGCCCGGCAGGGTCATCTCGCTGACGGGGGTGGTGCCCTCCTGCCCGGCCTCGTCCTTCACGACGATGTGGAAGCGCACCCGCGCGCCGGCCCAGGGATTGTCGGTGAGGTCCACCAGGGACTTCGTGTCCGCCTGCCCGCTCGGGTCGGAGGGCAGCGCCAGCGCGATATGCGGCGGCGGCACCAGCGAGCGACCGGGCTTCAGCGGCTGCACCAGCCCCTCGGCGGAGGCGATGCCGTAATCGTCCTTGGCGCGGTAGGTCAGGTTGAACGTGCCGCGCCCGTTCACCTCCGGCCCGCCCACGAGCGTGACCTCGGGGGCGTTGTCGGGGATCGCGTCGATGGTCAGGCGCTGGGTGCCGGCGGGGGTGGCGAGCGTCAGGTCGGCGGCACCGGTGACGCGGAAGCGCTTCTCGCGCAGGTCCGGGCGCGGGGCCTGCCCCGGCACGGACACGAGGCCCCGCGCGGGAGTGAGGTTCGTGCGCGCGCCCTGCCCCTCGCCCGCGATGCGGACGATGAGTTGCGAGTTCACGGGCGCCCGCAGGTGCTGGTCGCCCGCGCCGATGGAGATCAGCAGGGGCGGCATCCGCGTGTAGAGCGGCGGATCGATCCAGGCATCGACGCGGAAATTCGGGCCGGGGGCCGGCGGAGCGCTCCAGTCGAAGGCGGCGGTAAGGCGCTGGCGCCATTCCGGCCCCGCGACGAACAGGGCGGCGACGGCGGCCACGATCAGCCCGGCGCGGAGCGCGTAGGGGTCGCGCCGGACCATGCCGGGCTTCGGACGGCCGACCCTGAGGGCCGCCACCGCCCGCGCGGCCCGCGCCCGGTGCAACTCCCACAGGGCGCGGCTGCCCGCGTCGCCCGTGCCGACGGCGAGCACGTCCTCCGCCGCCGAGGCGGGGCCGTGGGCGAAGATCGGATCGCGGCCAGCGGCCTCCCGATCGAGCCGGGCGAGCGCGGCGCCGCGGCCGGGGCGCGGCAGGCGGACGAGGGGGATCAGCGTGGCGACGAAGGCCAGGGCGAAGAGACCGAGGCCGATCTTCCGCCACAGCGGCGGAAGGTCGAGCCACAAGCCGGCCCAGGACAGGGCGAGGAAGGCGAGGACGAGACCGAGGCTGCGCCACAGGATCGGCCACGCGGCCTCCCACAGGACGACGGCCTTCGCCTGGGCGACGAGGCGATCGAGCCGTGCGGCCTCGCCGGACTTCGTCCGCGGGCCGTCCGCTCCGTCACCGCGTTGGCTGCTTGTCACGCTGCCCGATCCGCCGTTCCGCCCCGGCGCCGCAGCGCCCATCCACCGAGGTTAGCATGGTGGCCCCGGCCGGACGCCGGGTCAAATCGGCGCTGCGGGTTCAGGCGTGCGACTGGATGAAGTTGCGCACCTGCGGGTAGATCTGGTTCTCCCACTTCCGCCCGGCGAAGACCCCGTAATGGCCGACGCCCGCCTGGAGATGGTGGGTGCGCATGTAGGGGGGCAGGCTGGTGCAGAGATCGTGCGCCGCCATGGTCTGGCCGGGGGCGCAGATGTCGTCGCGCTCGCCCTCCACCGTCATCAGCGCCGTCCTGCGCACGGCGCGCATGTCGATGGCTTCGCCGCGCCACGTCAGCTCGTTCTTGGCCAGCGTGTAATCCTGGAACACGGTCTTGACCGTCTCCAGGTAGAAATCCGCCGCGAGGTCGAGGACGGCGAAATACTCGTCGTAGAAGGATTCGATGGCCGTCGCCTTGTCGACCTCGCCGTTGGCGAAGTGCCAGAACAGGTCGGCATGGCCCTGGATGTGCCGCTTGGCGTTCATCGACATGAAGGCCGAGACCTGCACGAAGCCGGGATAGACCTTCCGCCCGGCGCCCTTGTGGCGGGACGGGACGGTGGCGATCAGGTTCTTCTCGAACCACTCGATGGGCTTCGAGGTGGCGAGTTCGTTCACCCCCGTGGGGTTCACCCGACAATCGACCGGCCCGGCCATCAGCGTCATGCTGCGCGGCGCGGCGGGGTCCTTGGTCTGGGCCATCACGGCGGCGGCGGCCAACGCCTGCACTGCCGGCTGGCAGACGGCGACGATGTGCGAGCCCTCGCCCATCGTCTGCAGGAAGCCCACGAGGTGGGCGACGTAATCGTCGAAGCCGAACACCCCGTCCGACAGCGGTACGTCGCGGGCGTTGTGCCAGTCGGTGATGTAGACGTCGTGGTCGGGCAGCATGGTCCGCACGGTGGCGCGGAGCAGCGTCGCGAAATGGCCCGAGAGCGGCGCCACCACGAGCACCTTCGGCTGCTCGGTCACGATGTCCTTGCGGAAGCGCAGCAGCGTGCCGAAGGGCGTGACCTCGACCTTCTCCTCCGCGACCGCCACCTCGCGGTTGCCGACCATAACGGTCTCGATCCCGTAGGCGGGCCGCGCGAAGGTCAGGCCGGTGCGCATCATCATCCGCGCCCCCGCCGACATCCAGTTGATCGGCTCGCCCCACATCGCCCAAGGCGACCAGGCGGAATCGAGGAGCCGGCCCCAGCCCCTCATCTGCTCGGCGAGATCGCTTTGCAGATCGAACGCATCGTACAGCATCGGTCGGGAGCTCGCAGGTGCGCGGCCCGGCACGCGGGCGAAGACGGGAGGAGGCGGAGGCGCAGGCCTTACGGGCAAATGCATCTGCATGACCCACCAACGATGTGCCTCGACCGCCGCCCCGGCAACTCCCCCCTTAGGAGAGTCCCCTCCCGAAACGGTTCACCTGTGGCAACGATGCACCAATTTTAATGCGTACTCCGCTCTAAACCCGGTGCCCAGCGCGCCTCATCGGCAGAAAACTGCAAGCCTCCGATGAAAAAGCCGTCAGTTTGGCCGACTATAGGACCCCGTCAGGAAGCCTGCCGGGCGACGACGGCCCGGTCGGTGCGGCGATGCTCGCAGGCGACCTTGAGGTAGCGGTCCCCGCCGCCCGGCAAACCGGCCTGCGCGGCCATGGCCTGGGCGTGCATCAGGCACTCCATGGGCGAGTGGGCGGGGGAAACGATGACATCGAGGGCGGTGTCGCGGGAGCAATCCTGCGCGATCAGCGTCCCGGCACAAACCAGGGCAACGGCCAACAATTCCGGCATGACGGACCTCATGTTCGAGTGTTCGAAAGGTCCGCGGAATGCTCCGGCGTGCGAGCGACCGCGTTCTTGTTGCCTGGACGTCCCCTCCACCCATCAAACGCCTTAGCATGCGTCATGCCAGCCGGCTCAAAACCGTTGAATTCAGTCGAAGCGCGTCAGGCGCGGGCCGGAAGCCATTGCGTCTCGGGCTCCTCGGACGGCAGCAGGGTCGCCACCGCGTCGAGGTCGACCACGAAGCGCTCGGTGAGCAGGCGCCACATCTCGGCGGTGGAGCCGGCCTTCTGGCGCAGCTCGCTCATCGCGCTGGCGACGCCGGTGGTGTTCACGAGGACCGGCCGGAGAACTCGGGGATCTACGTTGGGCATCGGATTCAAACCCGCTTCGTTACGGGGGATTGTTGTCGATCGTGGTTAACGCGCGGTTAACGGCAGGCATTCGCGGCCATTGGGCGAGATCAGCCGGCGCTCCGTCCGCGTGGTTCACAAGAACGGCGCCTTCCCCTATCAAGCGCGCAGCAAAGGGCCGGCCCGGCACAGCCATGGCGGGGGCCGGCCGGACCGGAGCATCATGGACGCCTCCCCCGACACCGCCGGCGCCCCGGCGCGCGCGACACGCCTCGTCCTCGCCTCGGCCTCGCCGCGCCGGCTCGCGCTGCTGCAGCAGATGGGGATCGAGCCGGACGCCCTGCTGCCCGCCGACATCGATGAGACCCCGCGCAAATCCGAACCGCCGCGCGATCTCGCCCGCCGTCTCGCGCGCTCGAAGCTCGCGGCGGCGGAGGCCGCCCTGCACGGGGCGCAGGACGCGACGCCGACATGGCTGCTCGCCGCCGACACGGTGGTGGCGGTGGGCCGACGGGTGCTGCCCAAGGCTGAATTGCCCGACGAGGCGGCCGATTGCCTACGCCTGCTCTCGGGGCGGCAGCACCGGGTCTACACGGCAGTGTGCCTGCTCTCGCCCAAGGGGCGGCGCGAGCGGGTGATCGAGACGCGGGTGCGCTTCAAGCGCCTCTCCGGCCGCGACATCCAGGGCTATCTCGATTCCGGCGAATGGCGCGGCAAGGCCGGCGGCTACGCAATCCAGGGGATCGCGGGCGCCTTCGTGGTCAAGCTCGTGGGCTCCTACAGCGCCGTGGTCGGACTGCCGCTCTACGAGACGCTGAGCCTGCTCGACGGTGAGGGCTATCCCGTTCGCGCGGCCTGGGGGGCGGCGGCGTGAGAGGCGCGCCCTGCCCGATCTGCCGCAAGCCGGCGGTGGCCGAATTCAGCCCGTTCTGCTCGCAGCGCTGCGCCGACGTCGATCTCGGCCGCTGGTTCAACGAGCGCTACGCGGTCCCCGTCGAGGACGACGAGGAGGAGGCGCAGCCGGAGCCGCGCCGCCCCCTGTCGGACAACGAGTGAGCCGCCCTCACGCCGCCTTGCGCTGAAGCGGGGCGAGGAGGTCCGGCAGGGCCTTCAGGTCGAGGGGCTTGGGCAGGAAGCCATCGAACCCGGCCGCATGCGCCTTCGCCTCGTCGTCGCGGCTGGCGTTGGCGGTCAGCGCGATGAGCCGCAGATGCCCGCCCTGCTCCGCCTCGGCCGCGCGGATTTGCCGGGCGACGTCGTGCCCGTCGAGCCGGGGCATGCGGATGTCGATGAGGGCGAGGTCGAACGGCCCTGAATCCTTGAAGCGCTCCACCGCCTCGGCCCCGTCGGGCGCGTGGACGACGTGACAGCCCAGCCGCTCCAGGGCGCGGGTCGCGAGCAACGTGTTGATCGGGTTATCCTCCGCGAGGAGCACCCGCAGGCTCCCGGAGGCCGGCGCGGGCTGCGGGGTCGGCCGCACCGGCGCGGCGACGGCCGGCGAGACCGCCAGTTGCTCCACCAGCGAGCGCGCCCGCACCGGCTTGATGAGATAGCCGTCGAACCCGGCGGAGGCCGGCGCACCGAAATCCCGGCGGTCGAAGGGCGAGAGCAGCACGACGCGGCGGCGCACGCCGCAGCTGCGGGCGGCCTCGGCGATCCGCCGCACCGCCGCGTCGCCCAACGCCCGGTCGGCGATCACGGCATCGAAGGCGACCGCCGAAAGGGCATCGAGCCCTTCCTCCAGGCCGCGCACGATCACCGCCGCGCCGCCGTGGCGGGCGAGCGCGCTGGCGAGATATGGCGCCTGGAAGGGCGAATCGGCCACGATCAGGCAGCGCCGCCCGGCGAGGCGCGGCGCCTCCGCCGCCCCCTCGCCCTCGACCGGCGCGACTGGCAGCGGCAGCAGGGCGCGGAAGGTCGAGCCCATCCCGACGCGGGATTGCGCCTCGACGCGCCCGCCCATCCGCGTGGCGAGGCGGCGGGTGATGGCGAGGCCGAGGCCCGTGCCCTCGTGGCGGTTGGCGCCCTTCTCGTCGCCCTGCTCGAATTCCTCGAACAGGCGCGGCAGGCGCTCCTCCGGGATGCCCGGCCCCGTATCGGTGACGGTCACGGCGAGCCCGTCGCGGCCGAAGGCCAGGGCGACGCCGACGCCGCCGCGCTCGGTGAACTTGATGGCGTTGCCGGCGAGGTTGAGCAGGATCTGGCGGAAGCGGTCGGCATCGCCAATCAGCGAGGGCGGCACCTCGGCGGCGACGTCGAGGGCGATTTCCAGCCCCTTGTCCTGCGCGCGGGGCGCCAGAAGCTCCACGACGCCCTCCGCCACGGCGGCGGCGTCGAAGGGCTCGGCGGCGAGATCGAGGCGCCCGGCCTCGATCCGCGAGAAATCGAGGATGCCGTCGATCAGCCCGAGGAGCGCCTTGCCGCTCGCCCGCACCGCATCGACATAGGTCTTCTGCTCGGGGTCGAGCCCCGTGCCGATCAGCAGATCGGTCATGCCGATGATGCCGTTCAGCGGCGTGCGCATCTCGTGGCTGACGGTGGCGAGGAAGCGGGACTTGGCCACGCTCGCACTCTCGGCCCGCGCCAGGGCCGCATCCAGCGCCTTCACCGCCTCGACGCGCTCGGTGATGTCGCGGCCCGCGCGCATCCATTGCATCGGCCCGTCGCCGTCCGCAACCGGCACTTCCACCACGTCGAACCAGCGCTCGCGGCCGTCGGCGGCGATGATGCGAGTCTCGATCCGGCGCAGCCCGTCGGCGCGCACGGAGACCGTTTCCCCGTCGAGGACATGCGGCTCGATCGACTCGCCGACGAGGTCGGCGGGGGCGCGGTCGAACAGCCGCGCATAGCCCTCGTCGGCGTAGGTGATGCGCCCGTGCAGGTCCCGCTGCACGACGAGATCGGTGGTCGCGGCCACGAGGGTGCGGTAGCGTTCCTCGCCCTCGCTCGCCCGCCAGACGCGGTCGTGCAGGCTCTCTTCCTCGCTATCCGCCACCCGGCGGCGCCGGACGCGGGACGCCATCGCGATACCGCCCGCCATCGCGAGCAGGATGGCCGCCAGGATAAGTTCGGTGATCGGCATGAACGTCTCCGCGCCGGGTCGAGCGGGGACGTTCGCAAACGAACCTGAAGGTGACGTCAGGAAAAGCACTTAACCACTGGTTGCTGTGGATACACGTCGCGGGGGAATTTGAACCGGGCGCCCGATCCAGGCGGCGCCTTGGGCGTTGGCTGCGCGGAACGGATCCAGCGGAGACTTGGATGCAGGGCGAACGCTACGACGTCATCATCATCGGCTCAGGCCCCGGCGGTGGGACGATGGCCTGGCGCCTCGCACAGACCGGCAAGCGCATCCTGCTGGTGGAGCGCGGGGACTACCTGCGCCGGGAGCCGCGCAACTGGGACAGCCAGGCGGTGATCGTCGATGGATACTATCAGGCCAAGGAGACGTGGTATTCCTCGGATGGAAAGAGCTTCCATCCCGGCTTGCACTACTATGTCGGCGGCAACTCGAAGTTCTACGGCTCGATCCTGTTTCGCCTGCGCGAGAAGGATTTCGGCGAAATCCGCCATCAGGACGGACTCTCGCCCGCATGGCCGGTCGGCTACGACGAGTTCGAGCCGTATTATCAGGCAGCCGAGGAACTGTTCCACGTCCACGGCTTGCGTGGCGAGGACCCGACCGAGCCCTGGGCCAAGAAGCCCTACGCGCATCCGCCCGTCACCCACGAGCCGCGCATCGAGCAACTCTCCGAGGATCTGAAGCGCGAGGGCCATCACCCGTTCCACCTGCCGGTGGGGGTGCGCCTTCAGGAGCGTGACGGCCAGCCGCTCTCGACCTCGCCCTGCATCAAGTGCGAGTCGTTCGACGGCTTCCCCTGCCCCACCAACGGCAAGTCGGACGCGCAGGTGATGTGCGTCGATCCGGCGCTGCGCGACTGCCCGAACCTCACCCTCTCGACGCGGACCTATGTCGAGCGCCTCGTCACCGACGCGGCGGGCCACAGCGTGACCGGCATCGAGGGCACCCGCGACGGCAAGCCCTTCGCGGCCAGCGCCGACCTCGTGGTCGTCGCCTGCGGCGCCCTCTCCTCCGCGCTGCTGATGCTGCGCTCCGCGACGGACAAGCATCCGGACGGGCTCGCCAACGCCTCGGGGCAGGTCGGGCGCAACTACATGCGCCACAACAACTCGACGGTGCTGGCGATCTCCAAGATCCCCAACCCGACGCGCTTCCAGAAGACGCTCGGCGTCAACGACTTCTACTTCGGCGACCCGGACCCGAAGGACAATTGGGAGTTCCCCCTCGGCCATATCCAGATGGTCGGCAAGTCGGACGGGGCACAGGTCCACGGCGAAGGTCTGCCGGGCTTCCTGCAATGGTTTCCCGAGAAGCCGTTCGATTGGATCGCCAAGCACTCCGTCGATTTCTGGCTGACCACGGAGGACATCCCGAAGGCGGAGAACCGCATCTTCTACAAGGGCGGCAAGGTCCATCTCGACCTCACTGAAACCAACGCGGAGGCGCACAAGCGCCTGCGCCGCAAGCTGCAGGAGCTGTGCGACAAGACCCACATCCACCCGCACCTGTTCGACCGCTCGCTCTATCTTGGCAAGGACGTGCCCATCGGCGGCACCGCCCACCAGGCCGGGACGCTGCGCTTCGGCACCGATCCGGCGACCTCCGTCCTCGACCGGGACTGCAAGGCCCACGGGCTCGACAACCTGTACGTGACGGATGCGAGCTTCTTCCCGTCGATCGGGGCGGTGAACCCGACGCTGACGATCATCGCCAACGCCCTGCGGGTGGCCGACCGGCTCATCGCGCGCCTGGGCGCCCATGACGAGATCCCCGCGCCCCGTCTTTTCGACCACACGGAGCCCAGCGAACCCCTTCCCGCGTGAGGCGGGCGAGGGCATCCTCATCGGGGAGCGAATCCTGCATCGATGGCGCGGGACCGGCGTTGCCATCGGCGGAGCCAAGCGAGTCGAGTCATGAGTACGCCCGCTGCCGGTCTGTCGCCCCTGTGCGAGGCCATCGCCCGTCGCCTCTACGAGCATGACGGGAGCGGCCTCGCGGGGGCGCCCGATTGGGAGGGAGACCGGCTTGACGGCGAGCATCCGGGCCTGCGCGAGCGTTATCGCGCCCGCGCCGAAGCCCTGCTCGACGGGCCGCTGAAGGACTTCATCGCGGGCCTGGAGCGCGGCGATCAGTTGCGCGCCGAGATGGAGGAGGAGTTGCGCGTCCTTCGCCGCCAGCGGATCGCGGCAGAGCGGGAGCGCGAATTGCTCGAAGCCAACAACCGGATGCTGGAGCGCGCCCGCAAGGCCGACGCGGCCCGCGCCGAGACCGAGGCCGCGCTGAAGACCTTGGAACGGGAACGGGACGTCGCCCGCGAGGCGGAAGCCTTCTGGCAGCAATTCGCCTTCGATGCCGACGACCTCGCCACCCAGCGCCTCGTCGCGGCGGCGGACGCGCAGGCGGCGGCCGAGCGCGAGGCGATCCGCGAGCGGGCGCAACGGGAGCGGATCGAGGGGGCGCTGAAACTCTTCGCCGACCGGGCCGACATGATGCCGAAGGAGGGCTGGATCTCGGACCTCCTGGGCTCGAACCGCGACTTGCCGCTCTGGTGGTTCCACGCCGCCCAGGTCGCCCTGCAGCGGGCCGAACCCGCCGCCGACTACACGCCGCCGGGGGCGGAGCGGCCCGGCGAACGCGGGGCCCGCTGATGCGGAGCGCCGGCCGGAACCGGGCGCCCCGCTGATGGCGATCGACCACGTCGATCTCGCCCGCCTCGACCTCAACCTGCTCGTCGCCCTCGACGCGCTGCTGCAGGAGCGGAGCGTGACGCGGGCCGCCGCGCGGATCGGCATCGGCCAATCGGCCATGAGCGCGAGCCTCGCCCGCCTGCGCCGGCTGTTCGACGACGAGTTGCTGACCCGCGCGCCGGACGGGATGCGCCCGACGCCCCGCGCCCTCGCCCTGGCCGAGCCCCTGCGCGGGGTGCTGCGCGGGGTCCAGGCCCTGGTTCACCGCGAGGAGCAGTTCGATCCGGCGACCGTGGAGCGGACTTTCATCGTCAGCCTGCCGGACAGTCTCGAGATCCTGCTCGGGCCGCGCCTCGTGGCGCATCTGCGCACCCACGCGCCCGGCATCCGGCTGCTGCTGCGCTCGGTGGAGGCGGTGCGCATCCTCGACGAACTTGACGCCGACCGGGTCGACCTCGCCCTCGGCTTCTTCACGCGGGGGCAAGTACACCACAAGCAGCGCCTGCTGTACCGCGACAGCTACGTGGTGCTGTTCAACGCGGACCTCGTCGGGGTCGAAGCGCCGATCAGCCTGGAGGATTACCTCCGCTTCCCCCACGTCCTGACCTCCTTGCGCGAGACCGCTCATGGGGTGGTCGACGATGCGCTGGCGCTGATCGGGCGCTCACGCGAACTCGCCGTGACGACGCCGCGCTTCCTCGTGGTGCCCTCCCTCGTGCGGGCAGCGCCCCTGATCGCGACGATGCACGCGCGGCTCGCGACCTTCTTTGCCGGCTCGCTGGGGCTCAGCGTGAGCCCGGTGCCGGTTCCTCTCGATGAGGTCGCTGTCTCCATGCTCTGGCATGCCTCATACGACCGGGATCAAGCCCATCGCTGGTTGCGAAACCTGCTGGTTCAGCTGGCCGGCGACAGTCCAACAGCCCTGGAATGAGAACCGGCGTCATCTGTGACTTGTGAACGGCTCCCGGCCTTGACCGGGCGGGTATGGGAATCCTCTAACCGGGGCGAGAAGGGACGGATCTCGTCGTCCCGAACGAACCCCGTGGGCGGGCCGCCGTGGCGACGGGCGGTCCCGTGCCTCAGCCGAACGCTTCCGTTCCGCCCCCTCGTCACCTCAGCGGACAATACGATGCCCAAAGGATCAGACCTTCTCGTCGCAGCCCTGGAGAACGAGGGTGTCGATCGCATCTTCGGCATTCCCGGCGAGGAGAATCTCGACGTGGTCGAGGCCCTGCGGACCTCGAAGATCCAACTGGTGCTGACGCGCCACGAGCAGGCCGCCGCCTTCATGGCCGCGACCCACGGGCGCCTCACCGGCCGTCCCGGCGTGTGCCTCTCGACCCTCGGCCCGGGGGCGCTCAACTTCTCGACGGGCGCGGCCTACGCCCATCTCGGCGCCATGCCGATGATCATCATCACCGGCCAGAAGGGCATCCTGTCCTCGCGGCAGGCCAAGTTCCAGATCGTGGACGTGATCAGCTCGATGAAGCCGATCACCAAGATGGCCCGGCAGATCGTCTCGGCCTCCTCGATCCCGACCATCGTGCGCGACGCCTTCCGCGTCGCCATGGAGGAGCGGCCCGGCCCGGTCCTGCTCGAACTGCCGGAGGACATCGCCTCCGAGCAGGCCGAAGCGAGCCTCGTGCCCTCGCACCCGATCGACATCCCGGTCGCTCACCCGAAGGCCATCGCCCGCGCGGCCGAACTGATCCTCCAGGCCGAGCGCCCGCTCATCATGCTCGGCGCCGCCGCGAGCCGGCCCCGCGCCACGGGCGAGCTCGGCGGCTTCGTCCACCGGACGCAGATCCCGTTCTTCACCACGCAGATGGGCAAGGGCACCGTCGCGGGCGGCACCAAGCTCTACATGGGCACGGCCGCCCTCTCCGAGCGCGACTACGTCCACGAAGCCATCGACCGGGCCGACCTGATCATCGCCATCGGCCACGACACGATCGAGAAGCCGCCCTTCTTCATGGGCCAGAAGGACCAGAAGGTCATCCATATCGGCTACGTGCCGGCCAACGTGGAGGAGGTGTACTACCCCGACGCGGAGGTGGTAGGCGATCTCGGCCCGACCCTGAAGCTGCTGGCCGACGAACTGGAGGGCAAGCTGCCCAACGCCGGCGCGCTGCTATCGCTGCGCGAGCACATCCTCAGCCACATCTCCGACCGGGCCACCGAGGACCGCTTCCCCGTCACGCCGCAGCGCCTCGTCCACGACGTGCGCCAAGTGATCCCCGAGGACGGAATCGTCTGCCTCGACAACGGGATGTACAAGATCTGGTTCGCCCGGAACTACCGCACCTACGTCGCCAACACACTGCTCCTCGACAACGCATTGGCCACGATGGGCGCGGGCCTGCCCTCCGCGATGATGGCGGCGATGCTGTATCCCGAGCGCCGCGTGATGGCGGTGTGCGGCGACGGCGGCTTCATGATGAACAGCCAGGAGATGGAGACCGCGGTGCGCCTCGGCCTCAACCTCGTGGTGCTGGTGCTGGACGATTCGGCCTACGGGATGATCCGCTGGAAGCAGGCGGTCGATCATTTCGAGGATTACGGCATGACGTTCCGCAATCCTGACTTCGTGAAGTACGCCGAATCCTACGGCGCCAAGGGCCACCGCATCGAATCGGTGCAAGACCTCGTGCCGACCCTCGACAAGGCGTTCAACGCGGGCGGCGTCCACCTCGTGGCCGTGCCAATCGATTACTCGGAGAACACCCGCGTGCTGGTCGAGGAGCTGCGCGCGAAGGTGAAGCCCTTCGAGCAGGCCCAGTGAGCCGGAGGACAGGCACGCCATGAACCCGTTCACCTTCCAGACCACGCCGAACGTCCTGTTCGAGGCCGGCGCCTCGAAGAAGCTCCCCGACATCGTGGCGAGCTACGGCGCCACGCGCGTCATGCTCGTCACCGACAAGGGCGTCCGGGCGGCGGGCCTCACCCGCTCCGCCGAAGAGGCCCTGGCCAAGGCGGGCATCGCCATCGACGTCTACGAGGACGTCGTGGCCGATCCGCCCTCGACGGTGATCGAGGCCGCCGCCGCCCGCGCGCGAGACCTCGGCACGGACCTCGTCCTGTCCATCGGCGGCGGCTCGGCGCTCGATACGGCGAAGCTCGTCGCCTACCTTGCCAAGTCGGACGACAAGCTGGAGGACATCTACGGCGTCGGCCTCGCCAAGGGCGACCGCCTGCCGCTGATCCTCGCGCCGACCACCGCCGGCACGGGCTCGGAGGTGACGCCGATCTCCATCGTCACCACGCCCACCACCGAGAAGAAGGGCGTCGTGGCCCCGAAGCTCCTGCCCGACTGGGCGGTGCTCGACCCGGAGCTGACGCTCGGCCTGCCCGCCCACGTCACCGCCGCCACCGGCATCGACGCGATGGTGCATGCCATCGAGGCCTTCACCAGCAAGAACAAGAAGAACCCGATCTCGGACCAGCTCGCCAAGCAGGCGCTGGCGCTGCTCTCGGCCAACATCCGCACCGCCTGCTCGGACGGAAAGAACGTCGAGGCGCGCTCCGGGATGCTGCTCGGCTCGATGCTGGCCGGCATGGCCTTCGCGAACGCGCCGGTCGCCGCCGTCCATGCGCTCGCCTATCCGGTGGGGGCGATCTTCCACGTGCCGCACGGGCTCTCGAACGCCCTGGTGCTGATGGGCGTGATGCGCTTCAACCTCAGCCACGCGCAGGGGCTCTACGCGGAACTGGCGCCGATCCTCGACCCCGCCGCCGCCGACCTGCCGGAGGCCGAGGCCGCCGCCCGCTTCGTGGAATGCCTCCAGGCGATCTGCCACGATTGCAAGGTGCCGGCCTCGCTGAGCGAAGTCGGCGTCAAGCAGGGCGATCTGGAGCGCATGGCGACGGACGCCATGAAGCAGACCCGCCTCCTCGTGAACAACCCGCGGGAAGTCACCTACGACGACGCCTATGCGATCTACGCCGGGGCGCTCGGCGAGGTCCGCCCGGCGGCCTGACCGGACGATCCGAACCGAAACACGGGCCGCGCGATGCCGTGCGGCCCGGCAGGGGGACACGCCAGGATGGACCAGTTCGACGCGTTCAAGGCGATGGGCGAGTTCTGGGCCCGCACGGGGATGGGCTTCCTGACGCCCCCCGGCATGGGCAACAACGCGGCAGGCTTCGGCGCCTTCCCGCCGGCCGGCGACCTCAACCCCTTCGCGGAGGCCCAGACCTCCCTCACCCAAGCGTGGTCGGCGGCGACCTCGCTGTCGCAGACGCTGGCCGCCTCGCTCCAGGGCGTGGCCGCCACCAGCGACCCCACGGCGGGCGCCGTGCTGGCGCGGATCTTCGATCCCCAGGCTTGGCTCGGCGGCACAAGCGATTTCAGCGCGACCCTCAACCGGATGTCCGAGGGGCCGCAACTCGCCGACCTGTGGCAATCCGAGAAGCGCTTCGCCGCCCTGTTCACGGCCTTCGCCGCCCTGCGGCAGGCGCAGGGCAAGCATCAGGCGGTGATGCTCGACGCCTGGACGCGGGCCGCGGGCACCTTCGCCCGCGAGGCCAATGCCCGCGCCGCGCGGGGCGAGACCTACCCGACCGGCCGGGACATGATGCAGCACTGGATCGAGACCGCGAACGGCGTGCTCCTCGATGTGCAGCGCTCGGACGCCTTCCTCGCCTCCCAGCGCGACATGCTGAAGGCGGCGACCGAGTTGCGCCTCGCGCAGCAGGACGTGGCCGGCTTCATGAGCGACCTCTACGGCCAGCCGAGCCGCGCGGAACTGGACGACGTCCACCGCAGCCTCACCGAGCTTCGCCGGGAGGTCCGCTCCCTCAAAAAGGACAAGCGCGCCGCCACGAAGCGCGCGAAGGCCGGGGCGACACGGGAGGAAAGCCATGGCTAAGACCACGGACGGCACTGAGCGCGGCATGCCGGCCGCCACGCCCCTCGACCTCACCCCTGCCGAGATGATGGCGGAGGTCGGCGCCCTCGGGCGCAAGATGGCCGAGGGCGCCAAGCTCTTCGCCAGCGTCCGCGACGAGGACGTGCGCATCGCCACGACTCCGAAGGACCTCGTCTGGAGCCAGGACAAGGTCAGCCTCTACCGCTACCGGCCGCTTACGGAGAGCCGGGGTCTGCCGCCGGTCCTGATCGTTTACGGGCTGATCGGCCGCTACACGATGGCGGACCTGCAGGAGGACCGCTCGCTCGTCCGCAACCTGCTCAATCTCGGCCTCGACCTCTACGTGGTCGATTGGGGCAATCCCGGCCGGGCCGACCGCTTCGTCACCATGGACGATTACGTCGACGGCTACCTCGCCGAATGCGTCGCCTTCATCAACGACACGACGAACCGCGAAAAGGTGAACCTCCTCGGCATCTGCGAGGGCGGCGTCTTCACCACCTGCTACGCGGCGCTCTACCCCGAGACCGTCAACGCCATGGTGCTGACGATCACGCCGGTCGATTTCCACGCCGACACCGTGGAGAACCGCAAGGGCCACGGCTTCATCAACATCTGGGTGCGCTCGCTCTCGGCCGAGGACATCGACCAGTTGATCGCCGCGCAGGGCTCCCTGCCGGGGGAGTTCATGGGCTCGGTCTTCTCCATGATGACGCCCATGCGCACCATGACGAAGTACAACCTCGACCTGCTCGAAGCCCTCGATGACCGCAAGAAGTTCCTGAACTTCCTGCGCATGGAGAAATGGATCTCCGACCGGCCGGACCATCCCGGCGAGGCGGCCAAGCAATGGCTGAAGGACCTCTACCAAGACAACAAGCTGGTGAAGAGCGACTTCGAACTCGGCGGGCGCAAGGTGGAGCTGAAGAACATCACCTGCCCGGTGCTCAACGTGTTCGCGCAGGACGACCACATCATCCCGCCCGCGACCTCGCAGGCCCTGCGCGGCAAGATCGGCACCGAGGATTACACCGAACTCGGCCTGCCCGGCGGGCATGTCGGCGTCTTCGTCGGCGGCAAGGCGCAGAAGCTCCTGGGTTCCGGCATCGCGGATTGGATCGCCGCCCGTGGCTGACGGACAGCGCCTCCCCACCGGCCTCAAGAACAAGATCGTCACCGCCGACGAGGCCGTGGCCATCGTGCAGGACGGCGACATGGTGGCCGTCTCCGGCTTCGTCGGCATCGGCACCCCCGACGAACTCATCCTGGCGCTCGCCCGGCGCTTCACCGAGGGCAAGGGCCCCCGCGACCTCGGCCTGATGTTCGCCGCCGCCCCCGGCGACGGCAAGGATCGCGGCCTCAACCGCCTCGCCATGCCGGGCCTGATCCGCCGGGTCGTCGGCGGGCATTGGTCCCTCGTGCCGAAGCTCGGCGCCATGGCGATCGAGGGTACGATCGAGGCCTACAACCTGCCGCTGGGCGTGGTCTCGCACCTCTACCGGGACATCGCCGCCAAGACCGCCGGCCACATCACCAAGGTGGGGCTCCACACCTTCGTGGATCCACGGAAGGGCGGCGGCAAGCTGAACGACCGGACCTTGGAAGACCTCGTCAGCCTGATCGACCTCCACGGCGAGCCGTGGCTGCATTACCGGACCTTCCCGGTGAACGTCGCGCTCATTCGCGGCACCACCGCCGACCCGGCCGGCAACGTCACCATGGAGCGCGAGGCGCTGACGCTCGACAACCTCGCCGCCGCCATGGCCGCGAAGAATTCCGGCGGCTTCGTCATCGCGCAGGTGGAGCGCATCGCCGAGAACGGGTCGCTGGCCCCGCGCGAGGTGACGGTACCGGGCGTGCTGGTGGATTGCGTGGTGCTCTCGAAGCCCGAGAACCACCACCAGACCTACGCGACGCCCTACAACCACGCCTTCACCGGCCGGCAGCGTGTGCCGCTCGACCGGATCGGCACCCTGCCCCTCGACATCCGCAAGGTGATCGCACGGCGCTGCGCCTTCGAATTGCCGATGGGCGGCGTCGTGAACCTTGGCATCGGCGTGCCGGAGGGCGTCGCCAAGGTGGCGGCGGAAGAGCGGGTGCTGAAATACCTGACGCTCACCGCCGAGCCCGGCGTGATCGGCGGCTTGCCCCAGGGCGGGCTCGATTTCGGCGCGGCGCTGAACCCGGCCGCCGTACTCCACCAGAACCAGCAATTCGATTTCTACGACGGCGGCGGCCTCGACCTCGCCTGCCTCGGCCTCGCCGAGGCGGACGAGGAGGGCAACGTTAACGTCAGCCGCTTCGGCACCAAGCTCGCCGGGGCCGGTGGCTTCATCAACATCTCGCAGAACGCTAAGCGCCTCGTCTTCGCCGGCAGCTTCACGGCGGGAGGGCTCGACATCGGCCTGACGGACGGGACGCTGCGCATCCTGAAGGAAGGCAGATCCAAAAAATTCGTGCGCGCCGTGGAGCAGGTGACGTTCTCCGGCGCCTACGCGGCCGAGCGCGGCCAGCCGGTGCTCTACGTGACCGAGCGCTGCGTCTTCCGCCGCACCACCGAGGGCGTGGAGCTGGTGGAGGTGGCGCCGGGTATCGACATCGAACGCGATATCCTCGCCCACATGGACTTCACGCCCATCGTCCGCGACCCCGCGCCGATGGATTCGCGCCTGTTCCGGGACGAGGCGATGGGCCTGGAGCACTGGCTGCTCGGCATGAGCCTGTCGGAGCGCATGTCCTACGATGCCGAGCGGAATACGCTCTTCGCCAATTACGAGGGCTTCCAGGTCCGCACGGTGGAGGATGTCGACCTCGTGCGGCGGGAATTCGAGCGGACCTGCCAACAGATCGGCAAGCGTGTCCACCTGATCGCCAACTACGACGGCTTCGAGCTTGATCCCGCCGTGGCCGAAGCCTACTTCTCGATGATCGCCTATCTGGAAAGCCGCTACTACGCCACGGCCTCGCGGTACACGACGAGTGCCTTCATGCGGCTCAAGCTCGGCGCCTCCCTGCAATCGCGGGATCTTGCGCCCCACGTGTTCGAGACGCGCGCGGAGGCTCAGGCCCGCAGCACGGCTCGCAGCGTGCCCCCGCGCGCCCAGACCGAGCCGTCGCCGCCCAAGGAACCGTTGGATGCCTGAGACCGGTGATCGGTTAAAGCTGAAGAACCCCGAGCTTCTTGTGGAAGCCTGCCTGATCGGCGGGGAATGGTCGAAATCCGGCGCGGGCCAGATCGACGTCACCAATCCGGCCACCGGCGCGGTCATCGCGCGGGTGCCGAATGCCGGCGCCGAGGAGACGAAGCGCGCCATCCAGGCCGCGCACGCCGCCTACCCGGCCTGGCGCGCCAAGACCGCGAACGAGCGCGCGGTGCTCCTGCGCAAGCTCGCCGCCGTGATCACCGAGAATCAGGAGGATCTGGCGCAGATCCTCACCGCCGAGCAGGGCAAGTCCCTCGCCGAATCGCGGGGCGAGGTCGGCATGTCGGCCGCCTACGTCCTGTGGTTCGCCGAGGAAGCCCGCCGCGTCTACGGTGAGACCGTCCCCTCCCCCTGGGCGGACCGGAAGATCCTCGTCACCAAGGAGCCGATCGGCGTGGTGGCGGCGATCACCCCGTGGAACTTCCCCTCCTCCATGATCGCCCGCAAGCTCGCCCCGGCGCTCGCGGCCGGCTGCCCCATCGTCATCAAGCCCGCCTCGCAGACGCCGCTCTCGGGCCTCGCCTGGGGCAAGCTCTGCCAGATGGCCGGCATCCCGGACGGGCTGGTCTCGATCCTCACCGGCCCGGCCCGCGCCATCGGCGGCGAGCTGACCGGCAACCCGCTGGTCAAGAAGGTGACGTTCACCGGCTCCACCGAGGTCGGCAAGATCCTGCTCCAGCAGGCGGCCGGCACGGTGAAGAAGGTCTCGATGGAGCTGGGCGGCAACGCGCCCTTCATCGTGTTCGACGACGCCGACCTCGACCGCGCGGTGGCGGGCGCCATGCTCGCGAAGTTCCGCAATTCCGGCCAGACCTGCATCTGTACGAACCGCTTCCTCGTGCAGGACGGCATCTACGACGCCTTCGCCGAGAAGCTGGCCGAGGCGGCGAACAAGCTGAAGGTCGGCGACGGCACCCACGAAGGCGTGGCCCAGGGCCCGCTCATCGACATGGCCGCCGTCGAGAAGACCGAGGCCCATATCCGCGACGCCCTCGACAAGGGCGGCAAGGTCATCGCGGGCGGCCACCGCCACGCCCTGGGCGGCCAGTTCTTCGAGCCGACCGTCGTCGTGAACGCGACCCCGGCGATGGAAGTCGCGCGCGAGGAGACGTTCGGCCCCCTCGCCCCCCTCTTCCGGTTCAAGGACGAGGCCGAGGCGATCCACATGGCCAACGACACCGAATACGGCCTCGCCTGCTACTTCTACACCCGCGATCTCGGCCGGATGTTCCGGGTCTCCGAGGCGCTGGAATACGGCATGGTCGGCGTCAACGAGGGCATCATCACCACCGAGGTGGCGCCCTTCGGCGGCGTGAAAGAATCGGGCCTGGGCCGCGAGGGCGGCCGACTCGGCATCGAGGATTACCTCGAGGTGAAATACATCTGCGTCGGCGGCCTCGGCGCCTGACGTCGCGCGGGGAGGCCTTAGGCCTCCTCGCTCTGCCGCACTCCGGCGAGCGCCGCATCCGGCTTCGGCTGGGCGCCCGGCGCCGCCCCTTCCGCCTGCGACACAAGTCGAATGGCCCGCGCGGTCAGAAACCAGCATCCGGGATCGGACGCTCGGTCGCGCCCGCGGTCGCGCGTGCGGAGCAGCCCGCGCCGCACGAGGGAGCGCACGGTGCGCATCTCACCGGGATCGGGGGTCGGCAAAGGCCCTTCACACCACAGACGTCGCAGCATCGCCCGCTGTGCGGAGGTTAATTGCCACCAGAGATTTGGTGCTGTGCGTTCCGGCATCTTAAGTTTGGAATCAATCCAGATTCTCCCGCATACGCAAGGGATAATTTGGCAATTCCAACTGACATTCTCGTGCCCTGCCCATGAGCAGTATACCAGTGCCGCCCCGCCGCGTTGACGGACGGCCCGTCCTCGCGCCTATAGCGCGGGGCGGCTTCGGGCAGGCGGGGGACGATTCCGGGCGCATGTCGGTCGCCGAGGAGAAGACGGGCGGAAGGACGGGCGCGGGCGACGGGCAACCGGAGACCGACCGCTCGGCCGTGGGCCTCGTGGCGGTGATCGTGGCCGCCAACGAAGGCGAGCCCCGCGCCCTGACGATTCGCGTGCCGGGACAGGCCACCTGCCGGGGTGACGGCCTTCCCGCAGGCCCCCTTGTACCGGAGCACGCCACCCTGGAACGGGGCCTGCGAGCCTGGGTGGAACGCCAGACCAACCAGCGCCTCGGCTACGTCGAGCAGCTTTACACCTTCGGCGACCGCGACCGCTCCGGCAGCGAGGACGCGCCGGCCGCGCACGCCCTGTCGGTGGCCTATCTCGCCCTGGTGCGGGAGGAGCGCCCCGCCGGCCTCGCCGAGGCCGCGTGGCACAATTGGTACCGCTACCTGCCCTACGAGGATTTCCGCCGCGGCCGCCCGGCGCAGCTCGATGCCATCGAGCCCCGGCTCATGGCCTGGGCCGCCGAAACCCCGGACAAGGCCCTGCGCCAGCGCCGCCTCGACCGGCTCGGCCTGACCTTCGGCATGAACGGCGGCACCTGGAACGAGGAACGGGTGCTCGAACGCTATGAGTTGCTGTTCGAGGCGGGGCTGATCCCCGAATCGCGGGGCAATCCGGGGCCGGGCCGGGCCGGCGACCCGACCGGCGTGCCCATGGCCTTCGACCATCGCCGGGTCCTCGCCACGGCGATCGGCCGCCTGCGCGGCAAGATTAAATACCGCCCGGTCGTGTTCGAGCTGATGCCGCCGGAATTCACGCTGCTGCAATTGCAGCGCACCGTCGAGGCGCTGTCGGGCGTGCAATTGCACAAGCAGAATTTCCGCCGCCTCGTGGCCCAGCAGGGACTGGTCGAGGAGACGGAGAGCCTGACCAGCGGCGCCGCGGGCCGCCCCGCCCGCCTTGTGCGCTTCCGCCGGGAGGTGCTGCTGGAACGCCCGGCGCCGGGCCTGCGCCTGTCCGCGCGCCGGGTCGGGTCGCTCTAACCGTAGGTCTGGTCCCGCCCCGGGAAGGTGCCGGCGCGGACCTCCTCGGCATAGGCCTGCACCGCGCCCTCGATATGGGCACGCAACGAGCCGAACTGGCGCACGAATTTCGGTGTCCGCTCGGAGAGGCCGAGCATGTCCTCCAGCACCAGGATCTGCCCGTCGCAGACGGAGGAGGCGCCGATGCCGATGGTCGCCGCCGTCACCTTGGGCGAGGTCGCGATGGCCCGCGCCACGGACTCCACGATGCCCTCCAGCACGATGGCGAAGGCTCCTGCCTCGGAGATGGCGCGGGCATCCTCCAACAGGCGGCGCTCGTCGTCGGGCGCGCGGCCCTGCACCTTGAAGCCGCCCATCACGTTCACCGCCTGCGGGGTGAGGCCGATATGGCCCATCACCGGCACGCCGCGCTGCACGAGGAAAGCCACCGTGTCGGCGAAATGAGCGCCGCCCTCCATCTTGATCGCCCCGGCGCCGGTCTCCTTGAGCACGCGGGAGGCGTTGACGAAGGCCTGCTCCCGGCTCGCCTCGTAGGAGCCGAAGGGCATGTCCACGACGACCAGCGCCTTCGATGTCCCGCGCATCACCGCCTGCGCCTGGAGGATCATCATCTCCAGTGTGACGGGGATGGTCGATTCCATCCCGTGCATCACCATGCCGAGGGAATCGCCCACGAGGATGAAGTCGCAGAAGGGATCGACGATACCGGCGGTATGCGCGTGATAGGCAGTCAGGGAGACGATCTTGCGCCCCTCGGCCTTGCGCTTGCCGATATCCACCGCCCGCAGGCGGCGGGATTGGATGACCTGGGACATCCCGCGCTCCCCAACGCTCACCGCCGGGATCCGGCGTGGCGCCTTATACGACAGGCGACGCCGCGAGCCAGGGGCCGGTCGCGGCGGAACGGAGGAGATGTCAGGGGCCGGTGGCCTGCTTCCACTCCGGGTCCTCGGTGAGGTTCCGGGTCTCGTGGAAATCCTGCCAGCCCTCGACGCCCATCGGGAACCAGTTCACCGCCGTGTAGCCCTTGTCCACGAGGCGCTTGCCGGCGTTCCAGCTTCCCCAGCACTCCACATGGCAGAAGACCACGATGGGCTTGCCCTTGTCGCCGCCGGTCAGTTGCTCCACGCGGCTGAAGAACAGGGCCTCGCGCTCCGGCGGCAGGGGGGCCGCACCCGCGTTCGGCAGCCAGACCGCGCCGGGAATCGACGGGTGGACCGGCAGCCACAGCCGGCCCTCGGGGAAGTTGGCGGGCTTGCGCTCGCGCGGGGCCACGTCGATCAGCACCGGCTTGTCCGGGCCTGCGATCATCTCCGCGACCGCCGCCCCATCGACGACGTGGGCGCCCTTCAGGGTCGGGGGCGTGTAGCCCCGCTGCGGACCGGTATAGAGGCCCGGCGGCTCCGGCACGTTCACCGGCGAGTCGGCGGGCTCGGCGGCGGCGAGGCAGAGGGCGGCGGCCGTGATCGCCGCCGCCCGCCCCAGAAACAGGCCGCGAGGCCCCATCAGTTCGTCGGGCTCGGCGCGTTGAAGCTGTGCGACCAGTGACCGCCCTGGTTGTCGCTCGCCGCGACCTTGATCGCCTTCCCGTCCGGCTTAAAGCCGAAATTGATCACCGGGTTCGAGGCGATGGAGATGTCGCCCGTCATGGTGAAGACGGTCTCGTCTCCGGCCGAGACGGTGAGCTTGTCGATGTAGCGGGCCGGCGTGAAATCGCGCGTCACCTGGTTCATCTGCATGCCCGAGAAGTTCGGGTGGCGGATCATCAGCGTCGCCTCGACGGGCTTGCCGGGCTGCGCTTCGGCGAACTTCATGCGCATGTCGCCCATACCCTTCATGGCCTCTTCGTCGCTCATGCCCATGGGCGCCGAGCAGCCGCCGGAGGCTTTCACGAACTGCTTCGCCTCGTAGAGCTTGCCGTCCGGCGTCTCCACCACGGCGTGCATGTCCGTGTAGTTGTTCACCCGGACACGCAGCTTCAGCTCACGGGTGTCGGCGGCCGGGCCGAACTCGAACTTGGCGGCGTAGGGCGCCGGGTTGTCGTCGATGATGAGCGAGACCGACTTGATCTTGTCGCGGTCGGGCATCGACAGGGTGATCGGCACGAGGGCCGCGTCCTCGGCGCGCTTAGGCGCTTCGAGCTTCACCAGCGTGTCGGTGGATTCGATTGTCTTGTCGCCGAAGATCGACTTGGCGATCTCCTGCCAGCGCGCATTGCGCTCCTGATCGGTATCGGACGCGCCTGCCGCCTGGGCAAGCGGGGCGAACAGGGTCGCGGCGGAGAAAGCGAGGGCGAAGGCGAGTGTCGGGCGCATGGCGTAGTCTCCCGTTGTTACGTTTATCGGTTGATGACGAATCAATCCCACTCGAGTTCCTGGTAAGCCACCGTCACGTTGCGGCGGTTATAGTGCTCGAACAGCTTCCACTTGTCCCGCTGGCCCTGCGCGACCGATCCGACCGCCTTGTCGATGGGCACGTCCTTGGCGATGGCCGCCTTGGTCTCGTCCCGGAGCGCGGTGAGATAGGCGGTGAGGTCCGCCACCGCCGGAGCCAGTTCGACCCGCACCGGGCCATGGCCGGGCACCGCCTGCGCGGCGCCGGTCGCCTTGATCCGCTCCAGCTCCTTCAGCCAGCCCTTGAGACTGCCGTCGAGGGAGGGGATTCGTTCCACGAAGAGCAGGTCCGCCGGGAAGAAAAGGCCGCTCATGGAATCGCGCATCGACAGGTCGCTCGTCGTATGCGCCGGGCCGTGGGCGGTGAAGGCGAGTGTGCGGTCGCCGAGGTCGATCTCGGCCGTGTCCGCCACCGCCATCGTCGGGTAGACGACCGGCCCGGTCTTCTCCTCCCCGAACAGGTCGATGAGGCGCTTGCGGTAGAACTCGCCGCGCGCGTCCAGCGCCTCCTTCAGCTTGGCGTGGCCGACGAAGACCGGCTTGTCCACCGTGAAAGCCCCGGCGCCGAAGGCGTGATCCGGGTGGACATGGGTCAGCACCACATGGGTGATCGGCTTGTCCGTGCGCTTGGCGATCTCGCCCCGCAGCCATTGCCCGTCCGCGAGACTCCCGCCGGATTCGGTGACGAGCACGCCGTTCTTGCCGACGATGAAGCCGATATTGGCGATGGCATCCAGGTTCTGCGCATCGGCATCGGCGATGAGGCCCTTGCGGATGAAGATGCCGGGGCCGACCTCGTCCATCGTGAAAGATTCGGCGTAGGCGCGCGGCGAGAGGCCCGCCGTCCCAAGGCAGCACAGGCACAGGCCGCCGAACAGCGATTGCCGCCGCGTCAGGCCGTTTCTCGTCGGATGAACGGACGAAGCCGCCATGCCGAAACCTCCCGGTCTTTCTTTCCAACCAATTAGTAGGTAGATTTCGATAGACGTCAAGCGGCGCTCATGCTTCCGTGATCGTGACGCAGGGCCGAGGAGAGCGATGCGGGACACCCGGGCCGAGTTGCTGATCGAGGCGGAGACCCTGGTGCGCAGCCGGGGCTATGCCGGGTTCAGCTATGCCGACCTCTCGGCGGCGGTGGGCATCCGCAAGGCGAGCATTCACCACCATTTCCCGACCAAGGCCGACCTCGCCGCCGCACTGATCGCGGCCTACGAAGCTCGGTACGCCGAGGCGATGGCCTCGATCCGCGCCGAGGTGCCGGACGGGCCAGGGCGCATCGCGGCCTATGGCAAGCTCTATCTCGGCGGGGTCGAGCAGGGGCTCGGCTGCCTCTGCGCGGCGCTGGCCGTCGAGGGCGAGGCCCTGCCGGAGCGCCTGCGCGCGGATATCGTGGCGTTCTTCCGCAAGCACCTCGCATGGCTGGAGGAGGTGCTGCGCGAGGGTGTGGCCGACGGGACCCTGCGCCCCGGCCTCGACCCCGCGATGCAGGCCCGCGCGACCCTCGCCACCCTCGAAGGCGCGCTGTTGATGGAACGGCTCTTCGCGAGCCCGGCCGCCTTCGGGGATACGCTGGCGGCCCTGGTCGGAGGGCTCGCCGCCGGTTCTAGCCCGCCGTCGCCGTGAAGCGCGCGTAGCCTTCGGCCCGCAACTGGCAGGCGGGGCATCGGCCGCAGCCGTAGCCCCAGGCGTGGCGTGCGCCGCGCTCGCCGAGGTAGCAGGTGTGGCTCTCCTCCACGATGAGGTCCGTGAGCCTCGCGCCGCCGAGGGCTTGCGCGAGGCGCCACGTCGCCGCCTTGTCGATCCACATCAGCGGGGTGTGCAGCACGAAGCGGCGCTCCATGCCGAGATTCAGCGCCACCTGCAGGGCCTTCACCGTGTCGTCGCGGCAATCCGGGTAGCCGGAATAATCCGTCTCGCACATGCCGGCGACGATGTGCCGGATGCCCCGCCGGTAGGCGAGCGCGGCGGCGAAGGTGAGGAAGACGAGGTTGCGCCCCGGCACGAAGGTGTTCGGCAGGCCCGACGCCTCGAAGCCGATCTCGGTCTCCCGCGTGAGCGCCGTGTCGGAGACGGCGCCCAGCGCGTCGAGGGAGAGCACATGATCCTCGCCGAGGCGTTGCCCCCAGGCGGCGTCGATGGCCGCGAGGCCGGTGCGCAGGCTCTCCCGGCAATCGAGCTCGATCCGGTGGCGCTGACCGTAATCGAAGCCCAGTGTCTCGACGCGGGTGTAACGGTCGAGGGCCCAGGCGAGGCAGGTGGCCGAATCCTGGCCGCCGGAGAACAGGACGAGGGCCGCGTCGTCTCCCGCGATGCGCTCAGTCGCCATCGTACTCGGCCCAGGACATCGGCGTCTCGTTAATCCGCACCCGCGCGAGGCCCGGCAGGTCCGGCCTCAGGCGATGCCAGATCCAGGCCGCAATGTTCTCGGCGGTGGGGTTTTCGAGCCCTTCGATCTCGTTCAGGCAATGATGATCGAGGCGCAGCAGCAGCGGGCCAAAGATCGACTCGATGTCGTAGAAGTCGATCACCCAGCCCGTCCGCTCATCGACCGGCCCCTCGACGGTCAGCTCGACCCGGTAGGAATGCCCATGCATCCGGTGGCAGCGATGGGTCGCCGGAACGTTCGGCAGGCGGTGCGCCGCCTCGAAGGTGAAGGCTTGGGTGATTCTCATCGAAGGGTCGTTTCACAAAGGGGCGAGCGTGCCGCGAGGTTGGGCATGGTCTATCAACCCACGCCCTGCCCCGAAACACCCGCCTGTGCGAAGGTCGCCATGCCCGTATGGCAGGCGAGCGCGCCCTTGATGATCCCCATCGCCACGGCGGCGCCCGAGCCCTCGCCGAGGCGCATCCCGAGCGAGACGATCGGCTTCAGGCCGAGTCTTTCCAGCACTTCGGCATGGGCGCCCTCGGCCGAGACATGGCCCGCGACGCAATGGTCGAGGGCGGACGGGTCGAGCGCATGGAGCACCGCCGCCGCCGCCGTCGAGACGTAGCCGTCAATGACCACCGGCACGTGCTGCAGCCGCGCGGCGAGGATGGCGCCCGCCATGGCCGCGATCTCGCGTCCGCCGAGGCGGCGCAGGATCTCGAGCGGATCGTCGAGATGCCCGGCATGGCAGGCGAGCGCCGCCTCCACCGCCGCGACCTTGCGCGAGAACCCCGCGCCATCGACGCCCGTGCCGCGCCCGACCCAATGGGCCGGATCGCCCCCGAGCAGGGCGGCGTAGAGCGCCGCCGCCACGGTGGTGTTGCCGATGCCCATCTCGCCGATGCCGAGGCAATCCGTGCCCGCCGCCACCGCCTCCATGCCGAAGGCCATGGTCGCGACGCAGGCGCGCTCGTCCAACGCCGGGGCCTCGGTGATGTCGCCGGTCGGCACGTCGAGGGCGAGGTCGAACACCTTGAAGCCGAGCCCGTAGGCCGAGCAGAGCTGGTTGATGGCCGCGCCCCCGGCGGCGAAATTATCGAGCATCTGGCGGTTCACGGCATCGGGGAAGGCCGAGACGCCCTTCTTCGTCACCCCGTGGCTGCCCGCGAAGACGCAGACCAGCGGCCTGTCGAAGCTCGGGGGCGCCTTGGCCTGCCACGCGGCGAGCCATGCGACGAGATCTTCTAGCCGCCCAAGGGAGCCGGCGGGCTTGGTCAGCACCGCGTCGCGTGCGGCGACCATGGCGGCGGTCTCGGCATCGGGCCCCGGCATGGTGCGGACGAGGTTGCGGATGTCGTCGAAGGGCCCGCTCATCGCTGCCTCGATCCTGTGGGTAGCCGCGTTCCGGGCGGACGAAACCGGCGCCGCCCGCTATGAATGGTGGAGCCGGCGCATCGAACCCGGCATGCGGGACCGCTTCGATGGACAGGCAGACCGGCGGCGAGGCCGATTGGCCAGGGCGCGAGGCCCTGCACGATCTCGCCGCGTGCCTGCGCTTCTACTCCCGCCTGCCGGTACCGCAACTGCCGGGCGAGCCGGACCCCCACCGCGCTCCGGATTTCACCCGCCTGCCCCGGATGCTGCCGCTGGCCGGCGTGATCCTGTCCCTTCCCGCCGCCCTGGTCCTGGCGGCCGGCTGGCTCGGGGGGCTGGGGCCGTTCCTCTCGGCGACCCTTGCGGCGGCGACCCTCGCCGTCACGACGGGCGGGCTGCACGAGGACGGCCTCGCCGACCTCGCGGATGGGCTCGGCGCGGGCGGCGACCGGGCGCGGATGCTCACGATCATGCGCGACAGCCGCATCGGCTCCTACGGGGCGCTCGCCCTGTTCCTCGCCCTCGCCCTGCGGATCGGTGCGCTGGCGACGCTCCTCGACCGCACCGGCCTGCCCGCCGCGACGGGCCTCGTCCTCGCCGCCTCCCTCTCGCGGGTGGCGGCGCTGGCACCGATGGTGCTGCTGCCCCCCGCCCGCAACGACGGGCTCTCGGCCGCCGCCGGGCGCCCCGGCCGCGCCAGCCTCGTGATGGCCGGGCTCGTCGGGCTGGCGCTGGCGTTTGCCGCCCTCGCCCTGGGGCTCGATCCGGGCGGGGTCGCCGCCATGATCGTCCTTGGCGGCCTCGCGGCCTATGGCGTCACCGCCCTCGCCCGGCGGCGCCTCGGCGGGCAGACGGGCGACGTCATCGGCGCCTGCCAGCAGGCCGCCGAGATCGCCGCCCTGCTCGGTCTCGTCGCGGCCCTGGCGCCTTGACCGCACCGCCCTCGTCCCACCACATCCCTCGCATGTCCGCCAGCCCGCCCAAGCCGTCCAGCCCCTGCACCAAGATCTGCGTGCTCGATGACGCGACCGGCCTGTGCCGGGGCTGCGGGCGCACCCGTGCCGAGATCGCCGCCTGGGGGATGATGGGCGAGGCCGAGCGCCAAGCGATCATGGCTGGGCTCGATGCGCGGCTGCGCGCCGCCTACCCCGCCTTGGCGGAGCCCTCCGGCGCATGATCTGGCTCGGCCTCGGGGCGCTCGGGCTCGTCCTCGCCGCCCTCGTCCTGTCGGACGGCACCGACACCCTCGGCGGCGGCCTCTCCCCCGACATGCTCGCCAACATCGCCTGGACGGGCACGATCCTCGCGCTGATCGTCGCCGGGTTCTGGCGGCAGTTCCGGGCCTCGCCGCTCCGCAACATCCAGGCGCTCGCCGCCTGGGGCTTGATCGGCGCGGCGCTCGTCCTCGGCTACAGCTACCGCGACCGCCTTCAGGACGTCTCCGCGCGGGTGATGGGCGATCTGCGCCCCGGCGCGGCGGTGGACGGCCCCGGCGGGACGGTCACGGTCACGCGCCGCTCGGACGGGACGTTCCGGGTGCGGGGCCAGGTCGGCGGGGCGAGCCAGGATTTCCTGTTCGACACGGGCGCGAGCAGCGTGGTGCTCACCGCCGAGAACGCGGCCGCCCTCGGCTTCACGCCCCGGCCCGACGAGTTCACCGCCCGCGTCTCCACCGCGAACGGCCCGACCAGCGCGGCCCCGATCCAGCTGAACTCCCTCTCGGTCGGGTCGATCACCGAGCGCAACGTGAACGCCATGGTGGCCCGGCCCGGCGCCCTCTCCGGCAACCTCCTCGGCCAGACTTTCCTCGACCGCCTCTCGCGCTACGAGGTGCGCGGCGACAAGCTGGTCATGACCCAGGGTCGCTAGGCGGCTTCCCGCGCATCGCCCCTGTCCCGCGAGACCAGCGCGATGGCCGCGCGCAGGGTGTCGAGATCCGCCTCGGGCCGCATCCCGTGCGTCGAGAGGTGGCGGCGGAAGGCGCGGGCGCCGGGCCGCCCGTTGAACAGGCCGAGCATGTGGCGCGTCACGGCGTGAAGCCGTTCGCCCGATTGCAGCACGCCCGCCACGTAGGGCTCGAACGCCTCCAGTGCGGCGAAGGGATCGGGCGCGGGCGCCGGCACGCCGTAGAGATCGGGATCGACCCGTAGCAGCAGGGCGGGCTCCATGTAGGCCGCGCGGCCGACCATGGCGCCATCGACCTCCGCGAGGCGCACCTGCACCTCCGCAATGGTGCGCAGGCCCCCGTTCACCGCCAGCGGCAGGTCGGGCCGCGCCTGCTTCAGGCGGGCCGCCCGGCCGTAATCGAGGGGCGGCACGTCCCGGTTCTCCTTCGGCGACAGGCCCTTGAGCCACGCCTTGCGGGCATGGACGACGAGCCCGTCCACCCCCGCCGCCACGACGGCCTCCGCGAGGGCATCGAGGGCGGCTTCGGGATCCTGGTCATCGACGCCGATGCGGCACTTGACCGTCACCGGCACCCGCACGGCGGCCTTCATGGCGGTGACGCACGCGCCGACCAGGGCGGGCTCGCGCATCAGACAGGCGCCGAAGCGGCCCTCCTGCACCCGGTCGGACGGGCAGCCGACATTGAGGTTGATCTCGCCGTAGCCGAACCCTTCGGCGATCCGCGCCGACTCGGCGAGATCGGCCGGGTTGGACCCGCCGAGTTGCACCGCCACCGGATGCTCGACCTCCGAGAAGCCGAGCAGCCGTTCCCGGTCGCCGTGGATCACCGCGCCGGTCGTGACCATCTCGGTATAGAGCCGCGCCCGGCCCGACAGCGCCCGGTGGAAGGCGCGGCAATGCCGGTCGGTCCAATCCATCATCGGGGCGACGGAGAACCGCCAGCCCGGGAGGGCGGCCGGCTCGTCCGCAGAGGAGGCGGGAGAAGTCACGGGCAGGATCTGCGGCTTTGAGAAGACGTGGCTCGTCTAGCAGAAGTCCGGCCGGGCGGCATCCTCGGGATCGACCCAGCGCCATGCCTCGCCCATCTGGTGGCGGAACCACGTGAATTGCCGCTTGGCATAGGCCCGGGTGTCGGCCTGCCCCCTGGCGATGGCCTCGTCCAAACCGAGTGTGCCGTCGAGATGGGCGATCAGGCCCGGCACGCCGTGGGCGCGCATCACCGGAAGCATCGGATCGAGCCGCCGGGCGCGGAGCGCCACCACCTCGTCGAGCGCCCCGGACGCGATCATCGTGCGGAAGCGGGCATCGATCCGCTCGCGCAGGACCGCCCGGTCGGGGGCGAGGAACAGCTTGACCAGACGCCGGCCTGCCAGCGGGCCGGGTACGGGGTCGCCGTAGAAGCTCGCGATGGGGCGGCCGGTGGCGGCAAGAATTTCCAAGGCCCGCATCACCCGCATCCGGTCGCTCGGGCGCAGCCGCGCCGCCCCCTCGGGATCGCGCCGGGCGAGGTCTTCATGCAGCGCCTCCGTGGGGCGCCCCTCCGCCTCCCGGCGGATCTCCGCGCGGATCGCTTCCGGCACGGGGGGCAGCTCCGAGAAGCCTTGTTCGAGGGTGCGGAAATACAGGCCGGTGCCGCCGACGAAGACGGGCAGCCGGCCCTCGCCCTCCGCGAGCAGGGCCGCCGCATCGCGGGCGAAATGGCCGAGGGAGTAGTTCGTCGCCCCGTCCACATGGCCGTAGAGCCGGTGCGGGACGGCCGCCTCCTCGGCCGCGTCGGGTCGGGCGGTCAGGACGCGCAGGTCCGCGTAGACCTGCATCGAATCCGTGTTGACGACGACACCGCCGGCCTCGCGGGCGATGCGACTGGCCAAGGCCGACTTGCCCGAGGCGGTCGGGCCTGCGATGAGAACCGCCGCCGGGCGCTCCCCGGCTTCCCACAACGGCAAGGCTTACCTCCGCATGCTGGTCGCGGTCCTGATAGCAAACCCGGACCGCCCGGCCATCACGGATGCGGTGCTCGCGGAAAGCCGCCGCGTGCTCGCCACAGAGCATCCCACCCGCATCCTCCACCGCGAGGTCGCTGCCGAAATCCTGGTGGACGGTGCGCCTTCGGACGCCGCCGTGCTCACGGAGCGCCTGCGCACGGCGCTCGGCGACGAACCCATCGACCTCGCCGTCTTGCCGGCCGATTCCCACCGCCGCAAGCGCCTGTTCCTGGCCGACATGGATTCGACCATGATCGATCAGGAATGCATCGATGAACTCGCCGGGACGCTCGGCCTCAAGGACCATGTCGCGGCGATCACCGAACGGGCGATGCGCGGCGAGATCGCCTTCGAGCCCGCGTTGCGCGAGCGCGTCGCCCTGCTGAAGGACATTCCGGTCGGCGTGGTGGACGGCCTCATCGCCGACACCCTGACCCTCACGCCCGGCGGCCGCACTCTGGTGCGGACCATGGCCGCCCACGGCGCCCACACCTGCCTCGTATCGGGCGGCTTCACCCTGTTCACCGGCCCCATCGCGGCCAAGCTCGGGTTCGCGGAGCACCGGGCGAACCGCCTCGCAGTGGCGGACGGCAAGCTCACCGGAGCGGTCGAGGACCCGATCGTCGGCAAGGCCGAAAAGCGCGCGACCCTCATGGAGTTGCGAGACCGGTTCGGCCTCGCGCCCGCCGAGACGATGGCCGTCGGCGACGGCGCCAACGACCTCGACATGCTCGGCGAAGCCGGGCTCGGCGTCGCCTTCCGCGCCAAGCCGGCCGTCGCCGCCGCCGCGCGAGCACGCGTGGAGCACGCCGACCTCACCGCCCTCCTCTATCTCCAGGGCTACGCGGCTTCCGAATTCGTCGGCTGATCAGGCGGCGAAGATCCGCCGCTGGTAATCGATGACGAGTTCGTCCACGGCGGCTTCCGTCAGCGCCGCCTCACCCTTGGGGCGAAGCCAGAGCCACGACATCATCCGGTAGCGCGCCTCGACGCAGAGCAGCCACGAATCCCAGTCCGACCAGTTCCGCAGGAGCGGGATGTTGCGCATGTCGCGCAGGCCGTCCTTGACCTCGCACACGTCGAAATAGCGCTCGGCCGCCTGCCTCAACTCAGCGATGGCATTGTCCCGCCGGGCGGGATCGGTGAGCAGGAAATCGTGCAGTTCGATGATGACGTGGGAGTTCTGAAGGCGGCTGAGAACCGCGTCGGTGAACAGCGAGAACTCCGCCCCCTCGATATCGCAGAGCATGACGCATTGCGGCAGCGCGACGCCGCTCGCCTCCACGCGATCGAGGAAATCGGGCGTCGCCTCGCCGAAGACCGAGATCCTGTCCGCGACGCCGTGAGCCTGCGCCATCTCGGCGAGGGCCCTTTGTCGGTCGGCGTCGAGCTCGAAGATGAGGCTTCGGCCGAAGGCGCCGACTTCCACCAGCCCCACGCCGAACACCCCATCCGCCCCGCCGAGATCGACCAGCGCCTTCCGGGGGCTGCGGAGCAGATCGAGGATGGCGCAGATGGAGACCTCGTAGGTCCCGAGGATGTAGGCGCTGGAAATGATCTCGGCCCAGTTGCTGGGCGGCACGCGGAACCCCTTCAGGATTCCGTACTGCACCACCGAATCGCACTGCGACCGGATCATCATCGACAGGTACTCGCGCCGGGCATGGACCGCGCGGGTCGTCGTCTCATCGAAATAGCGGAGCAGTTCCATGCCGGGTCGCGGGATCAGCCAGAGCGTCGAAGACGACGCTTTTAGCTGATCCCACCCGGCAATATCCAGTGATCGAGAGTATTAACAATATTGGGTTGAGCAATACCAAGACTACAACCCTTAGATGCGGGTTGGGATCCGCGTATCGGTTCTCGTTCAGTCCAGCCCGAGCGCCACGAAGCGCACATCACCATTCGCGGCGGCGACCAGCAGGAGCACGGACTTGCGGCCGTCCTTCTTCAGGGCGTCGATGCGCTTGGTCACGTCGGCCGGCGTCGAGACGGCCTCCTGGCCGACCTCCACGATCAGTTCGCCCGGCTGGATGCGCTTGTCGGCGGCGTTCGAGCTGGGATCGACGCGGGTCACCACGACGCCCTTCTGGCCGTCCTTGATGTTGTAGCGCTTGCGGAGATCGTCCGTGAGCGAAGACAGATTGAGGCCCAGCGCCTGACGGACGGCGTTGTCGGCGTCGGGCTGCTTGAGGTTGGCCTGCTGCGGCTTCTCGTTGTCCTCCAGGCGGCCAAGCGTGACCGCCTTCGTCACTTCCTCGCCCTTGCGGACGACCACCACATCGACCTTCTGGCCGACCGGGGTGGAGGCGACGATGCGCGGCAGGTCGCTGGATGCCTTCACCGCCGTGCCGTTGAACTTCACGATGACGTCGCCGACGTCGAGCCCGGCGGTCTTGGCGGGCCCCTTCTCGTCCACGCCCGCGACGAGGGCGCCGCGCGCGCCGCCCTTGAGGCCCAAGGCCTCGGCGGTGGCGTCGTCCACGTTCTGGATGCGCACGCCGAGCCATCCGCGACGGACCTCGCCGAACTCGCGCAACTGGTCGATCACCTGCTTGCTGGTGTTCGACGGGACGGCGAAGCCGATACCCACCGAGCCGCCGGTCGGCGACAGGATCGCGGTGTTGATGCCGATGACCTCGCCGTCCATGTTGAACAGCGGGCCGCCGGAATTGCCCTTGTTGATGGCCGCGTCGGTCTGAATGTAGTTGTCGTAGGGGCCGGACTCGATGTTGCGGCCCCGGGCGGAGACGATGCCGGCCGAAACCGAGCCGCCCAGGCCGAACGGGTTGCCGATGGCGATCACCCAATCGCCCGGCCGCATCTTGTCGGAATCGCCGAAGGGCACCGCCTTGAGCGGGCGGTCGGCCGTGGGCTTCACCCGCAGCACGGCGAGATCGATCTTGGAATCCTTGCCGATGATCTCGGCCTTCAGCTTCGTGCCGTCGTGCAGGATCACCTGAATGTCGTTGGCGTCGCCGATGACGTGGTTGTTCGTCACCACGATGCCCGAGGCGTCGATGATGAAGCCCGAGCCCAGCGAGTTCGACTTGCGCGACCGCGGCGCCTCTTCGCTGTTGCCGCCGCCGCCACCCCCGCGACCGCCGCGCTTGTTGAAGAACTCCTCGAACAGGTCCTCGAAGGGCGTGCCCGGCGGAAGCTGCGGCATGGTGCGGCTGGAGCGCGCCTCGACGGTGGTCGAGGCCGAGATGTTCACCACCGCATCGGTGACTTGCTCGGAGAGATCGGCGAGGGAGGCCGGTCCCTTGGCGAAGGCCGGCGCCGGCAGGGTCGCGCCCAGCACGGTGACGCCCAGCATGATCGCCGTGGCGACGGGGCGCAGGCGGGTGAACGGCCCCGGACGGGATGCCTCGACGGGGTTCATGGCGGACCTCTTCAGCAAAGCGTTTCCCTCAGGCGCCGGCCGCTGCATGGCGGCCGGCGGTTCGTCACGGGTCATGCCCGTGCAAAGGTAGCCCGCGAACGCGCAGCGTCCAGCGTCGGGGTCAGCGCGCCGCGCCCGCCGTGGAGCCCGTCGCGGCGGCCGGATCCTGGCCGGGGCGTCCGTTCGCCGGCGCTTGCACGCCTTGGCCCTTCGGATCGCTGAAGTAGCGGAAGAAATCCGTGTTCGGGCTGATGACGAGGCGTGTGTCGGGACCCTTCAGCCCCGTCTCGTAGGCCTGCATCGAGCGGTAGAACGCGAAGAAGTCCCGGTCCTTGGCGAAGGCGTCGGCGAGGATGCGGTTCTTGTCGGCGTCGCCCTGGCCGCGCAGCTGTTCGGACTTCTGCGTCGCCTCGGCGAGGATCACCGTCACCTCGCGGTCGGCCTTGGCGCGGATGGTCGCCGCCGCCTGCTCGCCGTTGGCGCGGATGTCGGCCGCCTCCCGCTCGCGCTCGGTCTTCATCCGCCGGTAGACGGCGGCCGAGTTCTGCGCGGGCAGATCGACGCGGGTCATGCGCAGGTCCACGATCTCGATGCCGAGCGCCCTGGCCTGCCGGTTCACGTCTTCCTGGATGTTGTGCATCAGCTGGCCGCGCTCGTTCTTGACGATGGCGTCGCGGGTCGAGCGGGCGAGCACGCTGCGCAGGCTGGAATTGGTGAAGCTCTGCAGGCGCTGGTTGGCAATGTTGATGTTGCCCACCGACTGGTAGAAGCGCAGCGGATCGAGGATCCGGTAGCGGGCGAAGGCATCGACTTCGAGGTTCTGCCGGTCGGCGGTGAGGATCGTCTGCACCGGCAGGTCGAGATCGAGCACCCGCTTGTCGAAGGTGACGACCGTCTCGGCGAACGGGATCTTGAAGTAGAGGCCCGGCTTCTCCTCGCCGGTAGCGTTGAGGACGGCGCGGACGCGGCCGAACTGCAGGACGAGGGCCTGCTGCATCTGGCCGACGACGAAGACCGATGCGTAGAGGCCGATCGCCACGATCGCCGCGACGACGATGAGGCCCGTGCGGAGTGCCTGGTTCATCGGGCGGCTCCCGTTTGGGCCGGGCCACGGGCGCCGAACTCGGAAAGGGGCAGCACGGGCAGCACACCCGCCGCCGTGGAGGCGGAGCCGGGCGACCCGTTCTGATCGATGATCACCTTGTTCACGGAGCCCAGAACCTTCTCCATCGTCTCCAGGAAGATCCGCTCGCGGCTGATCTCCGGCGAGAGCTTGTACGAGGCGTAGACCTCGTTGAAGCGCGCCGCCTGACCGGTGGCGTCGGCGGTCGCCTTCGTCTTGTAGGCCTCGGAGGCCTGGACGATCTGCGAGGCTCTGCCTCGGGCCTGCGGGACCTCACGGCTGGCGTAGGTCTTCGCTTCGTTCTGCGCGGTGTCCGCGTCCTGCTGCGCGGCGTTCACGTCCACGAAGGCGGGACGCACCTCCGGCGGCGGGTTCACCGAGACGAGCTGCACCACCTCGATGCGCACGCCCGCGCCGTATTCGTCCAGCGCCTTCTGGACCATCTCCTTCACCTCCTGCGCAATGCTCGCCTGCTCGTTGGTGAGGATCGCCTGGATGTTCCGGCGGCCGATCACCTCGCGCATGGCGCTCTCGGCGATGGCCTTGATGGTGCCTTCGGGGTTCTGGATGTTGAACACGAAGTCCGAGGCCTTAAGCGGGTTCACCCGCCACTGCACCTCGAAGTCGAGATCGACGATGTTCTCGTCGCCGGTCAGCATCAGGCTCTCGTCGGGCACGTCGCGGTTGCGCGTCTGGCCCGGCCCGGTGCGGTAGCCGACCTGGATCGAGTTCACCTGACCGACATTCGGCTTCACGACGCCGCCGATCGGATAGGGGAAGTTGTAGCGAAGGCCCTCGCCCGTCGAGCCGACATAGCGGCCGAAGATGGTCTCGATGCCGACCTGATAGGGCTCGACCTTATAGAAGCCGGTGGCGAGCCACACGGCCACGGCGAGCGCGCCGATCACCAGGGCGCCGCGACCGCCGCCGAAGCCGGAGCCGCTGCCCGAGGGGCCGCCCGGTCCGCCGCCGCCGGGGATAATCCGCCGCAGGCGGTCCTGGCCGCGCTTCAACAGGTCCTCAAGGTTCGGCGGGGTGTTGCCACCGCCCCCGCCCCCGCCCCAGGGTCCACCGCCGTTGCCGTTGGGGCGCCCCCACGGGCCGCCACCACCGCCACCGCCATTCTGATTGCTCCAAGGCATCCTGGCCGTCGTCTCCTGACCTGCCGCACCCGCCGCGCCCGCGTCTGGGCGCCCCCTGCCAACGGTCGCAACCGCCGGCTCAATCCCGAGTGCCGCCCAATCGCCTGGGATTCGCACCGTCGACATCCGCAGAGGCGCAGGCGACGGCGGACCCCTCACGGCACCTGCGGGTCCGCCCCCCTCGCTGTCAAGGCTGGCAGGTGGGCACGGCAAGCCCCGAGCGCAACCGCGACGGGCCGCCTCAGCGCAATCGGGCCAAGTCGATAAATGCGTAAGGATAATCGTCCTTCGGCCCGGCCGGGTGCGCTTCGCGGAACACCTCGCGGTAGGAAGCGCGGTCGAAGGCCGGGAAACGGACGTCGCCCTCGGGCTCGGCCTCGACCTCCGTCAGGTGGATGATGTCGGCTTGCGGCAGGGCGAGTGCGTAGACCTCCGCGCCGCCCACCACCATCAGCCGGTCCCCCGCCGCCGCGACGGCGCTCTCCCACTCATGCACCGTCTCCGCGCCCTCCACCCGGAAGGCGGGATCGCGCGTGAGCACCAGCGTCCGCCGGCCGGGCAAGGGCCGCCCGATGGAGTCCCAGGTGCGGCGGCCCATGAGCAGCGTCGCGCCCATGGTGAGCGCCTTGAACCGCTTGAGATCGCTCGACAGGTGCCACGCAAGCCCGTTGTCCCGCCCGATCACGCCATTGCGGGCGACCGCGACGACGAGGGCGATGGTCGGTGCGGCCATGGTCAGACCGCGACCGGCGCGGCAATCGCCGGATGCGGGGCGTAGCCCTCAATGGCGATGTCCTCGAAGCGGAAGGCGAAGAGGTCGCGCACCGCCGGGTTCAGGCGCAGCTGCGGCAGGGGCCTCGGCTCGCGCTCCAGCAGGGTGCGGGTCTGGTCGAGGTGGTTGCGGTAGAGGTGCACGTCACCGAAGCTGTGCACGAAGTCGCCGGGGGCCAGCCCCGAGACCTGCGCGACCATATGAGTCAGCAGGGCATAGCTCGCGATGTTGAACGGCACGCCGAGGAAGGCGTCCGCCGAGCGCTGGTAGAGCTGGCAGGAGAGCCGCCCCTCGGCCACGTAGAACTGGAACAGGCAATGGCAGGGCGCCAGCGCCATCCGGTCGAGATCGGCCGGGTTCCAGGCCGAGACCACGAGGCGGCGGGAATCCGGGTTGCGGGCGATCTCGTCCAGCACCCAGCGGATCTGATCGACGCTGCCGCCATCCGGCTTCGCCCAGGAGCGCCATTGCCGGCCGTAGACCGGCCCGAGGTCGCCCTGCTCGTCGGCCCACTCGTCCCAGATCGTCACGCCGTTCTCGCGCAGATAGGCGACGTTGGTGTCGCCCGCGAGGAACCACAGCAATTCATGGACGATGGACTTCAGATGCAGCCGCTTCGTCGTGACGAGCGGGAAGCCCTGGCTCAGGTCGAAACGCATCTGGTGCCCGAAGACCGAAAGGGTCCCCGTGCCCGTGCGGTCCTCCTTGGCCACCCCCTCGTCGAGGAGTTTTCGGAGCAGGCTCTGATACGCGTCCATCGGACGAGCCTGCGCCGCCGGGCCGCCGGGGGCAAGCCCGGCTCGGGCCTGTCCCCAGGGTCAGTGCGGCCAGAGCAGGTAGACGACCAGCGCAAGGTTCGACCATCCGTGCAGGGCGATGCCGGGCCAGAGCCGGCCGGTGCGCCAGCGCAGCAGGCCGATGGCGAAGGCGAGCGGCAGCAGCGAGATCGGCCGGGCGAGGCCGAAGGACGAGATGTGCGCCAGCGCGAAGACGAGGGCCGTCGCGCTCACCGCCCAGACCGCCCCGAGGGTGCGGTTGACGAGGTGATACATCTCGCCGCGCACCAGCAATTCCTCCGCGAGCGGCGCGAGGATCGTAAGGTAGGCGAGCCACGCCACCACCGCCGTCCGGTCCATGAAGGGCGAGAGGCGCAGGCCCCGCCCGAACCCGCCGCCCATCAGCTCGGCCGTGCCCGTCACCCAGGCGATGTGCAGGACCGGCCAGAACAGCAGGATGCTGAGCAGGACCACCGGCCGCAGGCCGTTCGGCTTCTCCCGGTCGAGGGCGAGGCGGCGGCGCCAGCCGCTGCGATCACGCCACCACGCCCAGGCGATCACCATGGAGGCGAGGAGCACTTGCCGCAGCACATCGACGGCGAAGGCCCGGTGGGCGAGTTGCACCACCCCGACGAACGGCCGCCGGGCCATCGGCAGGAACGGATCGATCCCGTACCAGAGGTCGAACCCCACCCGCACGATCCCGAGGGCGGCGAGGCTCGCGACACCGAGGCAGACGATGCCGAAGGCGACCATCCGGCCGAGGGCCAGGAGGGTCGGCCCGAGCCCATGCGCGCCCGTCCGATCGCGCGGGGGCGCGTCGGCGGCCACACTCACCGGATCGCCCATCGCCTCCGGCACGGTTGCGGCGTGATCGGGCTTCAAAACCGGGCCGATCCCCTCTATATTCGTTTTGCCGGTCGCAAGGCCGGCCATGGCGATAAACGTTCTTCGAAATAAACCTATCGGACCCGGGGGTGGTACCCGGCGCCTCCCTCCAAGCCCAGGACCGATGGCCGCAAGGCCGCGGACAAACGGATCGGGCTTCGGTGGCGGCGATGGTGGATCGACGAGGGCGTAAAGGCAGCGGACGGGTCGGGCAAAGCGAACGCAGAATGGCAGACGACCTGATTCGCTACGACCTGCTGGTGCAGGACGCCCTGCGCGGCGTCGTCCGCAAGGTGCTCTCGGATGCCGCCCAGAACGGGCTGATGGGCGAGCACCACTTCTACGTCTCGTTCCGCACCGAAGCGCCGGGCGTGCGCATCTCGCAGGCCCTGCGGGACAAGTATCCGCAGGACATGACGATCGTCCTGCAGCACCAGTTCTGGGATCTGAACGTCACCGAGCACGCGTTCGAGGTCGGGCTGTCCTTCTCCGGCGTGCCGGAGCGGCTGTTGGTGCCGTTCGACGCGCTCTCCGGCTTCTTCGACCCTTCCGTGCAGTTCGGCCTGAAGTTCGACCTCGGCGAGGTCGGCAACGACCTGCCGGCCGAGCCCGAGGCGCCGGTGGCTAAGAACGGCCCGCGTGGCGCGGCGTCCGAGCCGGGCGAGGTCAAGCCGAAGACCGGCACCGGCCTCGCGACCATCGGCGCGTCGGGCGTCCCGACCGTGCTGCCGGCCGCTGCCCAGGGCGGCAAAACCGACGACAAGGCCCCCCGCCCCGCTGCCAAGAAGGACGGCGAGGAAGGCACGGCCGAGGTCGTCAGCCTCGACGCCTTCCGCAAGAAGAGCTGATGACCGCCCCAAGGCGCCATGGTTGAGCCGGCTCCGCTCACATCCGGTGAGCGGAAGTTCCGGGCCAAGCGATACAACGAAGGATTGAAGCTGGCGGCAACGCTCTTCAATTCGTTGTCCATCGTCACATTCGGCACAGCCTTTGTCGGCCCGATCACCCAGGGCCATTTCGAAGTGCTGTCCGGCGGCGGATGGGCTTTGCTTCTACCGGCGTTGTGCCTACATTTTGTCGCGCAGGCAGTCCTCCGACTGCTCCGTCCAGAGGAGTGAGCGGCATGCCCTTGGACTATGCGCTTCAGATCACCGCCATTGCCTTCGGGCTTTCGGTGCTGGGCCTCGGTGGCGCGTTCATCGCGTCGCGCGTCTACGACCGGAACACCCGGCGCTACGACGAGGCCGCGCGGTTGCACAAGGCCGACTAGGCGCGGGCCGCCCGGTTCACCCCCTCACCTCGGCATCCATCCGCAACCCGTGCTCCGGCCGGAGCGTGACCCTGTGCAGGGGCGTCACCGGCGGGTGGTCCGGCGGCAGGCGGAAGCGGACGACGCGGAGGACGTGGGCGAGGAGGATCGTTGCCTCCTGCACCGAGAAGCTCTGCCCGATGCAGACTCGCGGACCCGCTCCGAAGGGCAGATAGGTGAAGCGCGCGATCTGCTCCCGCCGACCGGGCATGAACCGCTCCGGCATGAAGGCGTCCGGCTCGTCCCAGAGCAGGTGGTGGCGATGCAGCACCCACGGTGCGATCAGCACCAGCGAGCCCTTGGGTACCTTGATCCGCCCGAACCGATCCGGCTCCACGGCCTGACGGCTGAGGAAGGGCACCGGCGGGAACAGGCGCATCCCCTCCTCCACGACAGCCCGCGTGAAGGGGAGCGCGTCGAGGGCGAAATCCCCCTCGCCTGCCGCATCGATTTCCGCCTCCACCTGCTCCTGCGCAGCCGCGTCCTGCGACAGGCAGTAGAGCGCCCAGGTCAGCGCGTTGGCGGTCGTCTCGTGGCCGGCGGCGATGAAGGTGGCGATGTTCGCCCGCACCGCGAGGTCCGTGAGGCCGTTGCCGGTCTCGGGATCCTGCGCGGCGAGGAGGAGGGTCAGCAGATCCTGCGGCGCCTCGGCGGTCTCCATCAGCGTGCGACGCCGCGTGATGAGTTCATCCACGATTTCCGCAAAGTACCGCCCGGCGGGACGTGCCCGCAGCCGGCCGATGCGCGGGATGAAGTCCGGCATGCCGAACACATCGAGGGGGTCGATGGGCCCGACGGCTTCGAGGAAGCGGGTGATCGCCCAGCCCAGCGCATCGGGATCGCCGGGCAACCCTTGCGTGAAGATCGTCCGTTCCAGCACGTCGAGGGTGGCGCGGGTCATCTCCAGCGCGACGTCGACGCGCATCCCGTCGCGGCGGCGCAGGCGCTTGGCGATGCGGGCGCCGGCCGCGTTCATCGCGGCCTCGAAGCTGCGCACGGTCCGCGCGGAAAAAATCGGCGCGAGGGTCCGCCGCTGCAGCCGCCACTCGTCGCCTTCGGCGCTGAGGAGCCCGTTGCCGAGGCCAGGCGCCAGCACGCGGCGCTGGAGGTCGTCCTTGCGGTAGCGTTCGGCGTTGTCGATCAGCACCTGCCGGATCAGCGACGGCTCGCTCACCACGGTGATGCGCCCCATCACGCCCTCGGCCGCCACCACGGGCAGGCGGAAATGGGCATCCGCCCAGGTGGTGATCGGGTTACGCCGGGCGGCCTTGAGGAAGTCGAGGAGGCCGAGCGGCTGCGTCAGCCGCGGCGGGACCGGCGGGCGGAAGCGAGTCGCGGCGGCGTGTCCCTGGACGGGATCGGATAGGTCGGTGGACAGGCTCGTCGCTCCCGGGCTCGTGGTGGCCGTCGCCGCCCGACCGTTAACGGTGGACAGAGCGGCATGGATGTCGGGCAGCCCCAACCATGCGGCATCGCGCTCAGGCCCCGCCTCCGTTAAGTAGGCACCGCAGTGCACCAGACGTAGAGGCCACGATGTCGCCCACCGAAACCGCGACCCGCACCGAATCCGATACCTTCGGCCCGATCGAGGTTCCGGCCCATCGCTACTGGGGCGCGCAGACCCAGCGCTCGATCCAGAACTTCAAGATCGGCACGGAGCACATGCCCGCGCCGCTGGTCCACGCGCTCGGCCTCGTGAAGCAGGCCGCCGCGCTGGTGAACAAGGATCTCGGCGTCCTGGAGCCGAAGCTCGCCGACGCCATCGCCGCCGCCTCCGCCACCGTCGTGGCCGGCGAGCACGACGACGAATTTCCCCTGGTGGTCTGGCAGACCGGCTCGGGCACGCAATCGAACATGAACGCCAACGAGGTGATCGCGAGCCTCGCCAACGAGTCGATGGGCGGCCAGCGCGGCGGCAAGAGCCCGATCCACCCCAACGACCATTGCAACCGGGGCCAGTCCTCGAACGACACCTTCCCCACCGCGATGCACATCGCCGTGGCGCGGGAGATCGAGGGCCGGCTGATGCCCGCCCTCACGCACCTCCATGAAGCCCTCGACGCCAAGGCGAAGGCGTTCGAGAGCATCGTGAAGATCGGCCGCACCCACCTGCAGGATGCGACCCCGGTCTCGCTGGGCCAGGAATTCTCCGGCTACGCCACCCAGGTGGCCCTCGGCGGCGCCCGCGTCGCCGCGACCCTGCCGGGCGTGCTCGCCCTGGCGCAGGGCGGCACGGCGGTGGGCACGGGCCTCAACGCCCACCCCGAATTCGCCGACCGCTTCGCGGCGAAGGTCGCGGAACTGACCGGCCTGCCCTTCACCTCGGCGCAGAACAAGTTCGAGGCGCTGGCCACCCACGATGCCCTGGTCTTCACGCAGGGCGCGCTGTCGGCGCTCGCCGCCGGCCTGTTCAAGATCGCGCAGGATATCCGCCTGCTCGGCTCCGGCCCGCGCTCGGGCCTCGGCGAACTCTCCCTGCCGGAGAACGAGCCGGGCTCCTCGATCATGCCGGGCAAGGTGAACCCGACCCAGTGCGAGGCGCTGACGATGGTCTGCGCGCAGGTGATCGGCAACGCCACCACGGTGAGCTTCGCCGGCTCGCAGGGCAATTTCGAGCTCAACGTGTTCAAGCCGGTGATCGCCAACGCCGTGCTGCAATCGGTGCGTCTGCTGGCGGACGCGGCGGTGAGCTTCACCGACAATTGCGTCGTCGGCATCAAGGCCAACGAGGACAAGATCGCCGACCTGATGAGCCGGTCGCTCATGCTGGTCACAGCGCTCGCCCCCTCCATCGGCTACGACAAGGCGGCGACCATCGCCAAGACGGCGCACAAGAACGGCACGACCCTGAAGGAAGAAGCGCTCCGCCTCGGCTACGTGACCGAGGAAGAGTTCGAGCGCGTCGTGAGGCCGGAGACCATGCTGGCGCCGAGCGCCGAGTAAGACCGGGACGGGCCGGCGCGGTTCTTGCGCCGGCCCCAATGACGGACAGGGAGGGTTCGCGGGATGGGTGAGGTCATCAACCTTCGTCAGGTCCGCAAGGCCCGCGCCCGCGCCGAGGCCGACGCGCAGGCGGAGACGAACCGCATCGCCTTCGGCACCCCGAAGAAGACGAAGACCCTCCAGCAGAAGCGCAAGGCGCTGGAAGAGACCCGGCACGAGGGCCACCGCCTCGAAGAGCCGGAGGACGGGGCCAAGGACTAGGCCGATCCGTTGAGCGGGATCGTCAAACGGTCGGTGATGATCGCCGGCCACCGCACCAGCGTGTCCCTCGAAGATCCGTTCTGGCAGGCCCTCACCGCCCTCGCCGCGGGCGAAGGGCGCTCGGTCCAGGCGCTGATCGGCGCCATCGACGGCGAACGCGGGGAGCAGAACCTCTCCTCCGCGATCCGGGTCCATGTCCTCTACGCCGCGCGGAAGGGGCTCCTCCGCACATCGTGATCCCCCCTGCCCCGTGAGGGAGCCGCCCGGCCGTGGCTCGCGTCGCCCGCGTGATCTACCTGCGTGATCACGACGCAACCTCCCGAGAGGCGCCCATGGCCAACCGCGAACCGCTCCTGAACCCCGTCCCGATCAGCGAACTGCGCCCGACGCAGATGACCGTGGGCCTGCGGGAGGTCGCCGAGAAGCGGCGGCGCTGGCAGGAATACGACGCGGAGAAGAAAGCCGCCTTCCTCGGCGCGCACATGATCCCGACCCTGCTCGGCCCGAAGAAGCGGCACTACGTCATCGATCACCACCACCTCTCGCGCGCCCTGCACGAGGAGGGCGTGAAAGACGTGCTGGTGACGGTCGTCGCCGACCTGCACCACCTCGACAAGGACGCCTTCTGGACCGTGTGCGATCACAAGTCCTGGGTGCACCCCTACGACCATGAGGGCATCCGCCGGGACTTCGCGGACATCCCGAAAGCCATGTCCGACCTGAAGGACGACCCGTTCCGCAGCCTCGCGGGCGAGTTGCGCCGGGCCGGCGGCTTCGCCAAGGACACGACGCCGTTCAGCGAGTTCCTGTGGGCGGACTACCTTCGCCGGAACATCAAGGAGAAGCGGGTCGAGGACGACTTCTCGGCCGCTTTGGAGAAGGCGCTCTCCCTCGCCAAGTCGAAGGAGGCCGGCTACCTCCCGGGCTGGTGCGGTCCGTCGAAGGGCTGACGCCCCCCGATCCTGCCCGAAAAACGCCGCGGCCTTCGGCGAGGCTGCAGCGTTTCTCTGCGCCTCCCGGACCGACGCCCGCATGACGCTTCCGCGCCTCGCCTGCCTCACGACCTTCGCCGCCCTGGCCCTGACCGGCGCGGCGCATGCCCAGGACAGGGGGAGCGTGAACCCGAAGCCCCTGCCGCCGCTGGCCAATCCGGAAGATCCCTCGACCCCGGCCAAGGCCCTGTTCGGCCGCGTCACCCGCCCGAGTTCGGGGTCGCCGCACATCTACGGCTTCTACGCCAAGGGCTGCTTCTCCGGGGGCGAAGCCCTGGCCCTCGACGGGCCGCACTGGCAGGTCATGCGCCCCTCCCGCAACCGGATGTACGGGCTGCCGGTGATGGTCGATTTCCTCGAGCGCCTGTCCGAGAAGGCGACGCGGGTCGGCTGGCCTGGCCTTCTCGTGGGCGACATGGCGCAGCCGCGCGGCGGGCCGATGATCACCGGCCACGCCTCGCACCAGATCGGCATCGACGCCGACGTGTGGCTGACGCCGATGCCCGACCACCGGATGAGCCGCGCCGAGCGCGAGGAGACCTCCGCCACGGACATGGTCCGCAGCGACCGCCTCGACATCGACCCGGATGTCTGGACGCCGAACCACCTGCAACTGATCAAGCTCACCGCCGAGCAGCCGGAGGTGGAGCGCATCTTCGTCAACGCGGCGATCAAGAAGGCCCTGTGCCGGGAATCCGGCGGGGGGCGCTGGCTGTCGAAGGTGCGCCCGATGTACGGGCACAATTATCACTATCATATCCGCCTGAGCTGCCCGGCAGGCCAGGGCGATTGCCAATCGCAGGACCCGCCGCCCTCCGGCGACGGCTGCGGCGACCTCGGCTACTGGTTCTCCGACGCGGTGCTCCACCCGAAGCCGCCGAAGACCAAGCCGAAGCCCAAGCCGCCGATGACCATGGCCGCCCTGCCCGCCGCCTGCCGTGCGGTGCTGAAGGCGCCCTGACAACCAAGCGGCGATTGCCCCCCTCCGCCTCATCCTGAGGTGCGGCGAAGCCGCCTCGAAGGAGGGCTTCAGGGAGCGCGGAGCCATCTGGAGCCCTCCTTCGAGGCCCGCTGGCGCGGGCACCTCAGGATGAGGTGGGGGGTTTGGACGAAGGTTGTGAGCGGACTTCAGCTCGGCATCGCCTCGCGCGGGATGATCGCGCCGGGATGGGTGATGACCACGGCGGCGAGCCGGTGCCCGGCCCGCGCGGCGGCGGCCGGGGCCTCCCCCCGGAGGCGGGCGGCGAGGTAGCCGGCGGCGAAGCTGTCTCCGGCGGCGGTGGTATCGACGGGCGACACCCGCTCCGGCACCGGCACCGCCTCGGCGGGGCCATCACTGCGCACGAGGCAGCCCGGCTCGGCGAGCTTCACCACCGCCTCCGGGACGCCGGCCCCGTCGAGCCAGGCCAGCACCGCGTCGGGTGAGCCGTCCCCCGCGAGCGCGGCCCAATCCTCGCAGCCGGCGAGCACCACGTCGCTGAGCCCGGCCATGCGGTCGTAGGCGTCCCGCGCCAGCGCGCGATCCGGCCAGCCGCGCGGCCGGAAATTCGTGTCGAAGGCGATCCGCGCTCCGCCCGCGCGGGCCCGTTCCAGGGCGGCGAACAGCGCCTGCCGCGCTGGCCCGGCGAAGAGCGACAGGCTGATCCCGGAGAGGTAGACGAGCCCCGCCCCGGCGAGCGCCGCCTCCGTCGCCGCGTGATGGGGCGGGTCGAACAGCCGGCGCACGGGCGCCGCGTCGCGCCAGTAGAGGAAGCGCCGCTCGCCCTCCGGGTCGGTCTCGATGACGTAGAGCCCCGGCAGGCTGCCGGGAATGCGGCGGACAGGGCTTGTGCCGATGCCCTCGCCCTCCCAGGCGCGCAGCATCTCCGTGCTGAAATCGTCGTCGCCGAGGGCGGTGACGTAATCGACCGGCGCCCCTAGCCGAGCGAGGTAGAGGGCCGTGTTGAGCGTGTCGCCGCCGAAGCCCCGCGAGAGCAGCCCATCGGGCCGCGTGCGCAGTTCGAGCATGCATTCACCGAAGCAGGCGACGCGGCGTCCGGTCAGGTCGGCTTGCATGGTCGGGCCTCCTGTTCGCGTCCCATCGCCACGGGACGGGCGTGGAACGTGAGCGAACTGCGTCCTGTTGGCGGGGTAACTGGCGCAGGGCGCCTGGAGAAGGACACCCCATGACCGATCCGCTTCACAAGTACCCCCGTCCGCCCTTCGAGGGCCAGCCGCAGAGCTTCCCCGGCAAGACCGGCAAGATGAGCCCCGAGCCGGACCACGGCGAGGAGAGCTACAAGGGCTCCGGCAAGCTCACCGGAAAGGTCGCGCTGATCACCGGCGGCGATTCCGGCATCGGCCGCGCGGTGGCCATCGCCTATGCCCGCGAGGGCGCCGACGTCGCCATCTCCTACCTCCCCGACGAGCAGTCGGATGCCAAGGCCGTCGGCCAGTGGATCGAGAAGGCGGGCCGCAAGGCGCTGCTCCTGCCCGGCGACCTGAAGCAGGCGAGCTACGCGAAGGAGATCGTGTCCAAGACCGCCGAGGCGTTCGGCCGGCTCGACATCGTCGTGAACAACGGCGCCTTCCAGCAGCCCGGCAAAAGCCTGGAAGAGATCGAGGACCACATCTTCGAGGACCACTTCAAGACCAACGTGTTCGGCTCGTTCTACGTTACCAAGGCGGCCCTCGCGCATCTCCAGCCCGGCTCGTCGGTAATCTTCACCTCGTCGGTGAACTCGAAGCACCCGATGCCGACGCTGATGGCCTACAGCGCCACCAAGGGCGCGCTGAGCAACATGGTGCTGAGCCTCGCGCAGCTCCTCGCGGAGAAGGGCATCCGCGTGAACGGCGTGCTGCCGGGCCCGATCTGGACGCCCTTCATCCCCGCCGGCATGAGCGAGGACGCGGTGAAGTCCTTCGGCAGCCAGGTGCCCTTCGGCCGCCCCGGCCAGCCCGCCGAACTCGCCTCGGCCTACGTGATGCTCGCCGCCGAGGAGAGCAGCTACACCTCCGGCGCCCTGATCACGGTGGCCGGCGCGATGCCGGTCCTCTAGGCGCCCCTCAGGGCCTGATCGCCTCCAGGCCGCGCGCCGCGTCGCGCGCGGACCTCAGGTGCAGGTAGGACGGATCGAACTTGGCGAGCCGGCGCAGCCCCTCGGGATCGAGCAGGGTCAGGCGCCGGCCCTTCAAGCTGAGGAGCCCGGCGGCGCGCACATCCTGCAACGTCCGGTTGATGTGGACCGTGGTCTGGCCGAGGGCGTCGGCGAGGTCGGGCTGGGTCAGCGGCATCGGGCAGTTCGTCCCGTCCGCGAGGCCGACGGCGGCGAGCCGCGCGTGCAATTCGCAGAACAGATGCGCGAGACGCTCGACACCGGAGCGGCGCCCGAGACTCACCGTCCATTCACGCTGGATCGCGGCGCAGGCCAGTTCCTCCCGGTGGAAGGCGAGGTCGAGGGACGGGTTCCGGCTCTTCAACTCCACCATGGCCGTGCCCGGAATGCGCGCGATGGCCACGGGCGTCAGGGCGCCGATGGCGTGGTCGCGCCGGTCGAGCAGATAGATGTGCGGGTCGCAGCAATCCCCCGGCAGCAGGATCGAGATGATCTGCCGGCGGCCATCCTCGAATTGCCTGTAACGGCAGGCCCAGCCGCTCATCACGACGTTGACGCCGCGCGGATCTTCTCCCTCCTCCACAATATCCGCCCGAGGCTCGATCAGTCTCGACGGTTCGAGGACCTCCGCAAGCATGTCCCGGTCGGCGGTTGTCAGGGGAACGAAGTTCTTCAGCTTTCGCGACAGGGGGGTTTCCATCAGGGCCGCGGACTTGTTTGAGAGGCGACGTCCCGCCTAGCCGTGGGCCGGGCATCGACCACCACACAGGTTATGATCGGTCGAAGCGAAGGTCGGTTGTGTCGGATTTCACGTGGGGCAACGCGGATCGGCCGAGGTCGCACCGGAAACGGTCGAGCTTCCGCCTTGCGGGACGGCGCCCCGATCCCGCATAGACGGGACGAAGCGAGAGGTCCGTCCGATGCAGATCGCCACGCCCTACCTGATGTTCCTCGGCGACGTGCCCGACGCGCTGGCGGCCAAGACCGCCTACGGCATCAAGGATTGGCGGCCGGAATGGTGCATCGGCCAGATGCGCCTGCCGGGCTGCCAGGCCGATCTCGGCATTCCCGACCTCACCCTCCCCGAGGCCCTGGCCAAGGGGTGCCGCACCCTGGTCGTCGGCGTCGTGAATGCGGGCGGCGTCCTGCCGGACCATTGGGTGAAGGAGATCGTCGCCGCCATCGAGGCCGGGTTCGACGTCGCGAGCGGGCTGCACGTCCGCCTCGGCGCCGTGCCGGCCATCGCCGAGGCCGCGACCAAGCGGGGCAGCAAGCTCCACGACGTGCGCCACAGCAACGAGACCTTCCCCACGGGCAAGGGCACCCGCCGCGCGGGGCGCCGCCTGCTGACCGTCGGCACCGATTGCTCGGTCGGCAAGAAGTACACGACGCTGGCGCTCGAGAAGGGCATGCGCGCGCGCGGCCTCGATGCCGACTTCCGCGCCACCGGCCAGACCGGCGTGTTCATCTCCGGCAAGGGCGTCGCCATCGACGCCGTGGTGGCGGATTTCATCTCCGGCGCCGTCGAGACGATTTCCCCGGAGACCGCGCCGCACCATTGGGACCTGATCGAGGGCCAGGGCTCGCTCTACCACCCGTCCTTCGCGGGCGTGAGCCTCGGCTTGCTCCACGGGGCGCAGCCCGACGCCTTCGTCGTCTGCCACGAGCCGACCCGCACCACGATGCGCGGCGTCTCGCACCCGCTGCCGACGATCCGGGAGGTCATCGACCTCACCGTGCAGCTCGGCCGGCTGACGAACCCCGACATCCGCCCCGTGGGCATCGCCGTGAACACGCAGGCGCTGGCCGAGGACGAGGCACGCGCGCTCCTCGACGGCCTCGCCGCCGAATACGGCTTGCCCGCCACCGACCCGGTGCGCTTCGGCGTCGAGGCGCTGGTGGACCGGATCGTCGCCGACTTCCCGGAGGCCTGACCATGGCCCGCCGCCTGAGCCTGTCGGTCGAGCGGTTCCCCATCGCGGGAGCCTTCACCATCTCGCGCGGAAGCCGCACCGAGATCGCCGTCGTGGTCGCGCGGATCGAGGACGGCGCCCATGCGGGCCGGGGCGAGTGCGTGCCCTATCCCCGCTACGGCGAGAGCGTCGAGAGCGTGTCGGCGCTCATCGAGGCGCAGGCGGACGTTCTGGCCGGTGGCATCGACCGCGAGGCCCTGGCCCGGCTGATGCCGGCGGGCGCGGCCCGCAACGCGCTCGATTGCGCCCTCCTCGACCTGGAGGCGAAGCGATCCGGCCGACGCGCCTGGGAAATCCTGGGCCTGCCCGCGCCCGTGCCGGCCATCACGGCCTACACGCTGAGCCTCGGCACGCCGGAGAGCATGGGAGAGGCGGCGCGCAAGGCGGCGGCCCGCCCGCTGCTCAAGGTGAAGCTCGGCGGCGACGGCGACCCGGAGCGGATCGCCGCCGTTCGAGCCGGTGCCCCGGATTCCCGGCTGATCGTGGATGCCAACGAGGCGTGGCGGCCCTCGAACGTCGAGGCCAACCTCGCGGCCTGCCTCGCGGCGGGGGTCGCGCTGATCGAGCAGCCCCTGCCGGCGAGCGAAGACGTTCTGCTGGCGGACATCCCGCACCCCGTTCCGGTCTGCGCCGACGAGAGCCTGCACGACCGCGCCGGGCTCGATGCCCTGGCCGGGCGCTACGACGCGATCAACATCAAGCTCGACAAGACCGGCGGCCTCACCGAGGCGGTGATGCTCGCGAACGAGGCGCGGGCGCGGGGGCTGACCGTGATGGTTGGCTGCATGCTGGGCACGTCGCTCGGCATGGCGCCGGCCACGCTGCTGACCGGGGGCGCCGCGTTCATCGACCTCGACGGGCCATTGCTGCTGGCCCGAGACCGGGAGCCGCCGCTTCGCTACGAGGGCAGCACCATCTTCCCGCCCGACCCCGACTTGTGGGGATAGGGACGCATCGCCGTCCGGGTCCCCTCACTCGGCGATGTCGAGGAAGTGCCGACCCGCGCGGTCATCGATTTCCACGATCCACAGATCGGAATCGAAGCGAATCTCGCGGGTGAGCCGTTCCTCCACATCGAGGGGCGTGGCGCCCGCGAGCACGGGGGTGAAGCGCCTCTCGCCGAGATCGTCGGGCTCGGCCATCAGCGCCTGGGGCGCCGGGCCGTAGAGGTCTGCGGTGCCGTCGAGGCGATCCACCTTCACGAAGATCGCCCCCGCCTCCGCCGCGCCGCGACGCCGGAGCACGGCGGGAATGGTGAGATCGTTGAGCCGGCGCAGATGCGCGGAGACCCAGAAATCGGAGCGCAGACGGGGCATGGCGCAGGCCTACCCCTTCGCGGCCCCGGCTTCGAGGGCCTTCAGCGTGCGCCCGGCCGCTTCGCCCGTCACCGGCAGCTTGCGGTCGCGCTCGAACTTCTCGATGGCCGCCTTGGTGGCGGGCCCCATGGCGCCGTCGGCCTTGATCGGCCCGTAGCCGAGCTTCGAAAGGGCGCGCTGGGCGCGGGTGACCGCCACGTCGGCGGCCGGCGCCTCGGCCTTCGCGGGCGTGGGCGCGGGCTTCTGGCGCGGGTTGACCGAGGCGGTCGTGTCCTCGGCGCGGATCAGGTCGCCGATGGAATCCCCGGCGGCCGTCTTCGCCGTCTCCTTGGGCGCTTCCTTCGCGGCGTCCCGCTGGACGGGGGCGGCGACGGGCGCGGGCGCGGGCACCTTCGCGGCGACCTTGGCGGGCACCTGCGGCAGGATCGGCGCCGGGTGGCGGCCCTTCTGCGAATCGAGGGCGTTGACGCAGATGAAGCCGGCGGCGCCGAGCGCGATCACCGCGCCGAAGACCGCCCCCGGCCGCTCGCGGCACAAGACCTTGCCCTCGGCGAAGCCGAAGCGCAGCATTTCGGCCGCGACGGCCTTCCAGCCCCCGTTCCGCAGGGACGGCATCGGTCTCTGAGCGGCCCGCGCCGGACGCCGTTGGCGCCCCTCGCTCGCGACGGTGATCTCGCGATAGCCAGCCATCGAATCTCCTTCCAGGCTCTCCTCAGCCGGCCCGCCGGAACGGCACCGAAGCAGTGAGATCGGACGCCGCCACCGCGCCGGAGATCGGCTCGGGGTCGAACAGGCCGAGGGGGAGCCTTACAACCTTGGACTTTGCCTGCGCCGCACCGCGGACGGCGGTGAAGATCGGCGCGGGACCGCCCGGCGCATCCTGATCGCAACCGGCATAAGGAAGTGTCACCGTCACGATGGTTCCGAGGCCCGGCGCGCTCTCGATGCGGATCGTGCCGCCGTGCAGGCCAACGAGACCCTGTACAACCGAGAGTCCGAGGCCGGTGCCCTCGTGGCTGCGGGCATAGCCACTGGTGCCCGCCTGGAAGAACGGGGTGCCGAGGCGCGGCAGGTCATCGGCGGCGATGCCGACGCCCGTATCCGCGACGGTGATCTCGAGCCCGTCCACCGCACGGTTCAGGCTGACCGCCACCGTGCCCCCCGCGCCCGTGTATTTCAGGGCGTTGGAGATGAGGTTGATGAGCACCTGACGGCAGGCGCGGGGATCGGCCACGATCTCCTGCGGCCCGGCCGGGTTGGCGATGAGCTGCACCGCGCCCTCGCCGGCCTTCAGCTTCATCAGGTTGCAGCAGGACAGAACCAGTTCGGACGCGTCCATCAGATCCGGCTTGTAGTCGAAGTTACCGCTCTGGATCCGGCTCATGTCGAGGAGCGTGTTGACCACGTCGAGGAGGTGGCGGCCCGATTGCTCGATCACGCCGGCATATTCCTGCGACTGATCGGGTCCGATCGTGATGCCGCCCGCCCCCGAAAGCACCTCGGAGAAGCCGATGATGGCGTTGAGCGGCGTGCGCAGCTCGTGGGTGACGTTGGCGAGGAAGCGGCCCTTCACGGCGTCGGCGAGTTCGGCGGCCGTGCGCGCCGCCTCCAGTTCCTGGGCGTGGCGGTGATGCTCGGTCATGTCGCGGGTGACGGCGACCACCGTCATCTCGCCGGCCAGCCCCGCATCGGCGATGCAGTGGGCACGCATTTCCACATGGATCAGATCCGCCCGGTCGGCACGGCGGGCAGCCGGATCGACATGCAGGCGCACGGCCAGCGTCGCCGGGCGGCCGGTGGCCGCGACATCGCTCAGCGCGCTCAGCAGGGCGGGACGGTCGGCGACGTGGACGCGCTTCAGGAGGCCGTGGCCCCGCAGGGTCGCCGCGTCGCTGCCCACGAGCTTGATCGCCGAGGCGGAGGCCTCGATCACCCGGCCGTTGCAATCGTGCCAGGTCACGAGGTCGTCGATGGCCGAGAGGAGCAGGCGGTCGCGGGCCTCGTTGCTGCGCAGGCGCTCGCGCCACGCGCCCTCGTTGCGCAGGTGTTCGACGGCCTGGGCCGCGACATGGCCGAGGGCGGCCAGGGCGAAGACCGGTAGGGCGATGTTCACGGGCAGCGCGATGACCGGGTCGGAGCCGAGCCACAGCGAGCCGATCAGCACGGCCCCGACGCCGAGGGCGGCGAGGACCGTCGCGGCCACGGTGGCGCGCCAGGAGCCGGAGACCAGGGCTTCGAGGGGGATGACCGCGAGCCACACGGCGGCGGGCGAGGCCGGGCCGCCGGTGATCATGGCGAGGCAGACGACGAGGCCGGTGAGCCCCGCCGAGGACACGGCGTGGGCGATCCAGAGGGAGCCGGTGCGCGACAGGAGCACGGCGGCCAGGACCGGCAGGAGCAGGCTCGCGAAGGCGGCGGCCTCGATCGCCGAGGGTACGCCCCGCCACAGCAGATAGGGAGGCAGCGCCGCCATGGTGACGAGACCGGTGGCGAGGCGGGAAACGAGGAACCGCTCGTGCCGGTGCCGCATGCCGGAATCCTCACTCGCGGAGCGGTGAACGAGACCGGCGAGGCGCTCGTCGAACAGGCTGGTCAGGACTTTATGGATGGTCAAGACTCACACCCGCGGCGCCAAGGTGCTTGTCAGACACCCGAGACGCTTCCTGTTCGACTTCGAACGACACGGATAAGCTCTCAGACCCCCCTTAAACGAGTGTTGCGGAACTTTCGCGACTGCCAGAGATGCTTTCCACGAAGTAACCGAGATCCCCGGGGAATACGTTCACCATTTCGCAGGATTGGCGGCGAGGGTTGACGCCGGCTTCACCGAACCGAGCCAATCGTCCGCTCCGCATTCACGAAGGGGCGCCCCATGTTGTTCGTCCTGCGCGTCGTCCTGGTCGTCGGGGCGCTGTCCTATCTCGCGCTGCTGCGTGGCGGCGCCGATCCGGCGGAGGAGGCGCGCAAGCTCGCCATCCTCCCCTCCGCGAAGGCGGCGGCCCCGGACGTGACGGCCCTCGTGCCGCCGGAGACCCGCGAGCGGGTGGTGCGCGATGTCCTGGCGAAGGGGCTGATCGCCGAACTGAGCCGCCGGGCCGGGGCCGAGGAGCCCGCCGCATCCCGCGACACCCTCAACGAAGCCGACCGCAGCCCCGCCTGGCGTGGCGTGGAGCGGTAGAATACCGGGCGATCCGGGACCGATCTAGCGGCTGCCGTCGAGGCGGTTGCGCACGGGCGGGGCTGCGCGCGAAGGCGCCGCGCGCTCGGTGCCGTGGCGGAACGAGGCTTCCGGGCCGTGATAGGGCCGGTGGAGGTCGGGCGTGCGTTCGGCCAGGGGCCGGTCGAGGAGCGTGGCCAGCAGATCGCGGGCCGCCGCGCGGCCGAGGGAGCGGAACACCGCCACAAGCGCCGTCACCCGCTCCGCCGAGCGCGCCACGCCCTGGTTGAGCGTCAGGAACACGTAGACCGCCTCGTCCTCGTGCAGACCGGCCGCGCGCATGGCCAGGGTCAGCAGGTCGTAGCGGGCATCGGGCTCGTCGGCCTCGGTCACGAAGTCGGTGGGCAGGCCGAGGGAGGCTGCCAGCGTCTCGACGAAGGTCGGCACGTCCCGGTCGGTGGACAGCGCGGTCAGCGCCGCGCCGAGGCCGCGCGGCACGGGCGGACAAGGCCTCAGCCCCGCAACCGCCTCGACCGCGCGGACGATGGCCTCGCGCGTCGCCGGATCGGCATGGAGATAGAGCGGTGCGAGGTCCCCCGCCGCGAGATCCGGCCGGGCGAGGAGGACACGGGCGAGATCGGCATCGCGGCGAGCCCGGCTGGCCACCCGGCGAAGGGGCTCGCCCCCCAGGGTGATCTCCCGGTTGAGGGCGAGGGCGAGATCGACCTCGGGCCGACCGTCGCGCGACAGGTCCTCGATCGCCTCGCGGCGGAGCGACGGGAGCGAGGCGAGCCGGGCCGTGAGCATGGCCGGCATGGGAGCGTCTTCGGCCGTGTCCGCGTCGGCGGCGGCCGGGGGGGCGATGATGCCCCGCGCCGCCAGGGCCTCCAGAACGGCCCGGGGCGTCTCGGGATGGGTGGCGAGCTTCTCGGCGACGACGTGGAGGGTGTCCTGATCGACGGTCGGAATCAATCCACAGGCCAGGGAGGTAAAAGTTTCGCGCACCGCCCGGTCCCGGCGGGGCGCGCGCAAGTAGAGGTCCGTCTGCACGCGCAGGATGACGGGTTTGAGATCGAGCTGTTCGATCCTCGACAGTTCGAGGAGCCCGGAAAGGTCCGGCAGCGCATCAGATGCAGGCATCAGGGACCGGTTTACGCACGAGTACCGTTAGCTGAACCTAAGCCAGCGGCGTGAATCGACCTTTAAGCTGCGCCTTTTCCGATATGCTCCACCCTGGGACCGTTCACTCGGCCTGCGGCCCGCGCCGCAGCAGCGGCCGGACGAGCAGGCCGCCCTCCGGCAGGAAACCGGTCGCCGCCGCGAACGCCGCGAGCCCCGCCGCCCCGGCATCGGGCACGAGGAGCAGTCGGTCGCATCCCGCGAGGCGGGCCGAGCGCGAGACCGCCTTCACGAGCAGCCGCCCGATGCCCCGGCGCCGCGCATCGGGGACGACGGCCAGGGTCGCGATCAGCCCGGCCGGCCGGGCCGCCGCGAGGTCGTGCACCACCTGCAGGGCGACGATCCCGCTCGGCGGGCCCCATTCCACGGCGATGAGCGCACTTCCGCCCGCCCTGTTCAGCGCCTCGACCCGCCCCGCGAGGGCGGCGGGGTCGGCGGGGGCGCCGAGATCCGCCATCAGCGCCGTGAGACCCGGCGCGTCGGCGGGGGATGCGGCGCGGATTTCCAGCCCGTAACGTTGGCCCAATCCGGTCTCCGGGAAACGGGACCGGATCGTCCGGTCTTGACGGGGAGATAGCGGCGCATCCGCCGCCCTTCCACGGCAGACGGCCTGCACCCATGTCTCAGGATAGACACTTCGAGGAGTCGAGAATGACGAAGACCGGCATTTCCATGGCGGCGGCCCTCGCCGTCCTGCCGATGGCGACGGGCGCCGTCCTGGCCCAGCCCCTTCCGCCGGGCGTCGCCCCGCTGCCTCCCGGCGGCTTCGCGATCATCGACCGCAACAACACGGGCGGGGCGGTGAACGTGACGATCCCCCGGGGCGCCACGGGCGCGGAGACCTACACGTCGAACTCGGCGGCGGGCGGCAATGCCGGGCGGCCGGAACTCGCGGTGCCGAACGGCAGCGGCGGCGGTGGGAGCGGCGGTAATTCCCGCTGAGACACAAAAGGTGCCTGGCCCCCGAGGGCCGGCACCTTTCAAGTCGGCATCATCCCGGTGAGGACGGGGGCTCGCGCCCCCATCTCGGAGGGCCTTCCCGCAGGAAGGCCGGCGGCGAGTTAGGCCGGCTCCTTCGTCTTGCGGGCGCGGGGGGCGCGCTTCGGCTTCTCGGCCGGCTCGTCCTGCGCGGCCGGCTCCTCGGCGGCGGCCGAGGCCGACGACTTGCGGCGCTGCTGGCCGAGGCCGAGGCTGCGGGCGAGCTCCGACCGCTGCGCCGAATAGCTCGCGGCGGTGGACGGGTAATCGCGCGGCAGGCCGTAACGCTCGCGGTACTGCTCGATGGTCAGACCATTGCGCGAGAGGTGACGCTTGAGCGTCTTGTACGGCTTGCCGTCGATGAATGAAATCAGCGCATCCGGCGTGATCGACTTGCGCACCTGCGCGGGGGTCGGCTTGTCCGCGACTTCCGGCGCAGCCGGGGCGGGAGACGCCAACTTGAGCAACGCTTCATGCACGCCGGCGAGAAGCGCTGGCAGTTCCCCGACCGGGACCGAATTATTCGAGACATAAGCGGACACGATATCCGAAGCTTGCTCGATCAAGCTCTCGTAGGGGACTGCTGCCGTATCGTCCATCGTTGATTCCCTCTCCTTGGGGCTTCAGCGACGGTTCTAACGTTTGTGCGCCAAAATCAAGAGACACGAGAACACAATTTTCGTCAGTCACAGAGAAATCTGTCATGATTATTCGCAAAGGCCTCAAGCGCAGTCGTCCGAAACGGAACTTCCTGCACGAAGCAGCCTGAGACGCGTTAGCGCTTCGGCTTCCAGGCGCGTCTCGTTTTGAAGGGTTACGACGTGAGTAGTACGGGTTTCGACATTCATCGGTCTAAACTTGCCGTATCTGGTATGCCTGCACTGTACGACCGTTGCGAGCATCGAACCGTCGGCGCGCCGCGAACGCGCGGAGAAGAGGCCTCAAAATGACGGAATGGGATCCCGAGACCATCTTCGGAGCGCAGATTCCATTCGTGCGGTTCTGCGGAATAGAAGCATTGGACGTCACGGAGGGACGCACCCGCCTCAGGCTTGTCATGCGCCCGGAGCATAGCAACAACCTGGGTATCGCCCATGGCGGGATCGTCTGCACCTTGCTTGACGTGGCCATGGGCACCGCCGCCCGCCTCACCGCCGGCTGCCCAGTCGTGACCCTCGACATGCAGACGCGCTTCCTCAACCCCGGCCGGGGCACGTTGGAGGCCGTGGGACGCGTGACGCGCGGCGGGCGCTCGATCCTGTTCTGCGAAGCCGAGATCCGGGACGCAGAGGGCGTCCCGGTGGCGAGCGCGACGGGTCTCCTGAAGCCGGTGGCGAAGGCGCCGGCCGGCTGAGGGTCAGGCTGGAACGTCGACGCCCACGGGGCAGCTGACGCCCGTGCCGCCGAGGCCGCAATAGCCGCCTGGGTTCTTGGCCAGATATTGCTGATGGTACTCTTCGGCGAAGTAGAACGGGCCGAGGGGGACGATCTCGGTGGTCACGTCGGCATACCGGCGCGCGCGCAGCGCCTCGGCATAGGCCGACCGGACGCCCTTCGCGATGCGGGCCTGCTCCGGCCCGTTCGTGTAGATGCCGGAGCGGTACTGCGTGCCGACATCGTTGCCCTGGCGCATCCCCTGCGTCGGGTTGTGGCTCTCGAAGAAGATCCGCAGCAGCGCGTCGAGGGGCAGCACGGCCGGATCGAAGGCGACCAGCACCACCTCGTTGTGGCCGGTGCGGCCGGTGCAGACCTCCTCGTAGGTCGGGTTCGGCGTATAGCCCCCGGCATAGCCCACCGCCGTCACGAACACGCCCTCCGGCACCTGCCAGAAGCGCCGCTCGGCACCCCAGAAGCAGCCCAGGCCGAGCACGACGGTCTCGATGCCCTCGGGATAGGGGCCCTTCAGCGGGTTGCCGTTCACGAAGTGGCGCTCGGCCGTGTGCAGCGGGGTCGGACGGCCCGGCAGGGCGTCGGCCGCATTCGGCATCTCGACCTTCTTGCGGAAAAGGAACATCGCTCGCCCCGCGTGATTGTTCGGACCGTTCCCAAATATGGGATCGCCCCGTTCGCCGCGAAAGCGAAGGCATCTCTTCGCCGCAGCGGGAAACCTATTCCGAGGGACTAGACCACGGACGGGTATTTCTGGTTGTACTCGGCGACACGGGGCCGGGCAGGGAGACGAGACAGGTGGGAACGGAGCAGGCCACCACCCATCTTCTCGGAAGCTTGGAGAGCGAGGCGCAACTGGGCGACCCCTTCGCGGCGGCGGTGCGGGCCACGCGCATGCCGATGATCGTCACCGACCCCCGGCAGTTCGACAACCCCATCGTGTTCGCCAACGAGGCGTTCCTCAAGCTCACCGGCTACAGCCGCCTTGAGGTGACGGGGCGCAATTGCCGCTTCCTGCAGGGCCCGGACACCGATCCCGAGGTCGTCGCGCGGCTTCGCGGCGCCATCCGCGACGAGACCGACATCAAGGTCGACATCCTGAACTACCGCAAGGACGGCTCGACCTTCCACAACGCCCTCTATGTCGGCCCGGTGCGCGACGAGGACGGCAAGGTCGTCTACTTCTTCGCCTCGCAGCTCGACGTCTCGGAGCATCACCGGATGCAGGCCGAGATCGATGATCTAAAGAGCCGCCTCGCCGACGCCGAGGCGCGGCTCGATCGGCGCTGAGCCGACGCTTCAGGGCCGCGTCAGGAAGCCGATCGGCTCGCGGCCGGGCTGGCCGAGCCACAGCAGGAACGCCCCGAGGACGAGCCCGACCAGGGAGGCCGGCGCGAGGGTGAGCGGCAGCCCGAGCACGTGCCACAGCCAGGGTGCCGCGCCCTCCACCCCCGTCTGCAGCGCCCCCGCCCTGTCCTTGAACAGGGTGGTGATCACGTCCGACACGGAGGTGAGGCGCGGGCCGTTATTCGCGATGGAGCGGGCGCCGTCATAGACCAGGGCGACGAAGCCGCCGGCCATCAAGACGAGACCGAGCAGGCGGGCGAGGAAACGGAGCATCACCGGGTCATCGAACCGCGCCGGGGCGGCGCGGCATTCCGCCTACGGGCTGCGGCGGGCCGGTGCAAGCGGTTGCCTGCCGCCGGGCCCCGTGCCACAGCCCCGCTTCGGAGGCATCCCTCCGCGTGCGGGGGACGAGGGCTCGGAATGGCAGGCGCGACACCCGCCCTCGTGATCTTCGATTGCGACGGCGTCCTCGTGGACAGCGAGCCGCTGAGCCTCGCCACCCTCACCGCCGGCCTCAACCGCATCGGCGTGCCCATCGACCTCGAGACGGTGCGCAACCGCTTCGCGGGCACCTCCATGGTCTCGATCATGGGGCATATCGAGCGCGATTACGGCATCTCCGCCCCCGAGGGCTTCGTCGATGCCGTGAAGGCCGAGACCCTTGCCACCTTCGACCGGGAGTTGAAGGCAATGCCCGGCGTCGCGGCGGCGATCCGGGGCCTCGACCTGCCGGTCTGCGTCGCGTCGAGCAGCGATCCGGTGCGGCTGCGCCATTCCCTCACCCTGACCGGCCTGCTGGATCTCTTCTCCGGCCACGTCTTCTCCTCCACGCAGGTCGCGCGTGGGAAGCCTTTCCCGGACCTGTTCCTGTTCGCCGCCGAGCAAATGGGCGAAGCGCCGGCCTCCTGCCTCGTCATCGAGGACAGCGTGCCCGGCGTGACGGCGGCCGTGGCGGCCGGGATGCGGGTCGTCGGCTTCACCGGCGGCGGGCATTGGAACCACGACCGGGCAGGGACCGATCTCCTGCGCGCCGGGGCTGAAACGGTGTTCTCCGATTATTTGAACCTCTCCAAAGTCATCACAGATTAGGAATGCACTTCAGAGTTGCGTTGCTGCGCAACAGGCTGGCATTGTCATAATTCCACTGAGCTCGCCCGCGAAAACGGAAGACAATTCCGTTGACGTCTGATGTTCGTGGGGGCATCATGTTGTCGCCAGCCTTGCAAAGGGCGGCCGCGGTGATTTGATTAGCGTCGCTTGCGCCGCGTCACCAAACGCTAAAGCACTGCGAGGGCTCACCTCTACCTCGCGGTCCTTCGATCTGGAGGACATCGTGACTGTCATGCTCATGTCGCATCGGTCCCCGCACCAGCTCCACCCGCGCTGTCGACGCTAGCCGCCCGCTCCGATCGTCTCGGAAGTCACCGGCCCGTCACCGCAATCAGGCACGGCTTTTGCGCCGGCCCAGGGAGTCGCTCGTCCGATGCCCACATCCCTCTCGCTCGTCACGCCCGTGAATCACACAGACACTCCCCTCCCCTCAGGCGAACCGCCGCCTCTGCCCTTCGAACCGGGCCCCGCCCTCGCGCGGGTGATCGAAGTGGGGGAAGTCGCGGCCGGCATCGCGGTGCCCGAGGATCGCGGCGTGCGGTTCTTCTCGGCCTCGCGGAATTTCGACGGCCTCGACGGCATGCTGTTCCGCAGCCCGGAGCAGGCGGCCCGCGCCGTCCGCGATCTGACGCGACCGGGCGCGCGGAAGACCCCGCGCGCCGTCGCCGTCTAGGGCGCGACGGGGGTCGCGCGCTCTACTTGGCGCATTCCTCGCGGGCGCGCTTGATCGCGTCCGCGAAGCCGGCCAACTCGTATTCGTCGCTGGTCGGATTGCCGCGCATCGAGGTGGTCTTGATGGTCAGCTTCGGGGCGCGGCCGCTCATCTCGCTCACCACCCGCGTCTCATCCGTCGGGTTCTGCAACCAAGCGTTGCCGTCCTTGACAACGAGCCCGTAACGGGAGGCTCCGAGGCTCAGGCTCGGATCGGTCGGCGCCGCCGCGGAGCCGGCCTTGACCTGCGCGGCGGCGGGCTTGGGCGGGAAGCCCAGCATCACGGCCACCTCGTTGGGCACGTTCTCGGCCTTGCGCACCGTGACGAACAGGTAGGCGCTGTCGCGCTTCAGGGTCTTGGGCGAACGGGTCTGCGGCTGCGCGATGGCGTAGCAGATCCGGCTGCGTGCCTCGCCGTTCACGAAGACGTTCCAATCCCCGAAGATCGCCACCGGCACCGCCTGCTGCATGCCCGGCGGGGTCACTTGGCTCGTCTCGGACTTCCGGCTGCTCCGGCGCGAGGAATGGCGGGAGCGCCGGCTCGGCGCCGCCTCGGCCGGGGCCTCCGCATCCTGCGCCGCGGCCGGTGACACGCCGAACAGGCGGTTTGCCATCGAATCCGGCGGTGCGGCACAGGCGAGCAGAGCGACGAGGCCGACCGGAATCAGATGGGAGACGCGGACCATATTCATTCCCTGCGGGCGCGAGCCGAAACGAGCTGTGCCGTTAGGGATCGATTAATGAACCCGGCTCGGGACAACAGCAAGGCGGCCGGCGACGAGCGCCGTGGGCTGATCAGCCGTGGGCCGTTTCAAACCGCGCGAATTTCGGCGGCGGCGATGGCCGGGGCGACGAGGGCCGGCGACGGCTCGCTATCCGCCTCCATCTGCACCGTGACCGGAGCCGGCACGGCATTGGGTAGGGCCCGGCGCTTCGGCGGATCGTTGTAGGGGGTGTTGTAGCCCTTGCGGACGGCGGCCCAGAAGACCTCCCGCGACAGATCGGTGCCCACCAGAGCGGCGTCGATGACGGCGCTCGCATGGGCGGCGAGATCGGCAACCTCTTCGGGCGTCATCCAGCTCTCGATCGACATGCTGTGCGGTCTCTCCCGTCGCGCGCTGACCCCCCATAACGCGGCGCACCTAGCTAGACAGTGAACGCACCACCGCATCGCTGGTTGCGCCGCATCATCTCAGCGTGAGGATTCGTCGAGACGGCCGAGCCAGGCCTGCGCCTGGGTGCGGACGTTGTCCGGTGCCGTGCCGCCATAGCTGGTGCGGCTCGCCACCGAATTCTCGACGCCGAGCACCGCATAGATCGCCTCGGTGATCTTCGGCTCGGCCTCCTGCATCTCGGTGAGGGAGAGGTCTTCGAGACCGACACCCTTCGCGGCGGCCGCGCCGACGAGACGCCCGGTGACGTGGTGAGCCTGCCGGAACGGCATGCCGAGTTCGCGCACGAGCCAGTCGGCGAGATCGGTGGCGGTGCTGAAGCCGGAGCCCGCCGCCTTGGCGAGCACCTGGGCCACCGGCTCCAGGTCCCGCACCATGCCGGTCATGGCCGCAAGGCAGAGCGAGAGGGCCTGAAGGGCGTCGAACGTGCCTTCCTTGTCCTCCTGCATGTCCTTCGAATAGGCGAGCGGCAGACCCTTCATCACGATGAGCAGGCCGGTAAGCGCGCCCACGATCCGCCCCGCCTTGGCGCGGACCAATTCGGCCGCATCCGGATTGCGCTTCTGCGGCATGATCGAGGAGCCGGTCGTGTAGCCGTCCGACAGCTTCACGAAGCCGAACTGGGCCGAGGTCCACACGACCAGTTCCTCGGCGAAGCGCGACAGGTGGACCGCGCAGATCGAGGCCGCAGAGAGCGCTTCGAGGGCGAAATCGCGGTCGGCCACGGAATCCAGTGAGTTCGCCGTTGGGCGGTCGAAGCCCAGCGCCGCCGCCGTGGCGTGCCGGTCGATGGGGAACGAGGTGCCCGCCAGCGCCGCCGCGCCGAGGGGGCATTCGTTGAGCCGCGCCCGCGCGTCGCGGAACCGGCCCCGGTCGCGGGCCAGCATCTCGACATAGGCGAGGCAATGGTGCCCGAACGTCACCGGCTGGGCGGATTGCAGGTGCGTGAAACCCGGCATCACCGTGCCGGCATGGACCAGCGCCTTCTCGGCCAGCGCCCGCTGCAGGTCGGCGGCCTGGGCATCCAGGGAATCGAGGGTGTCGCGCACCCACAATTTCATGTCGGTGGCGACCTGATCGTTGCGCGAGCGCGCCGTGTGCAGGCGCCCGGCGCCCGGCCCGACGATCTCGGTCAGCCGGCTCTCGACGGACATGTGGATGTCCTCGAGCTCGCGCTTGAACACGAAGCTGCCGGCTTCGATCTCGTCACGGACGCTCTTGAGCCCGGCCTCGATCGCCGCCACATCCTCCGCAGGCAGGATCCCCGCCTTGCCCAGCATCGCCACATGCGCCAGCGAGCCGCGGATATCCTGGGGCGCGAGACGCTTGTCGAACCCGATGGAGGCGTTGATCTCCTCCATGATCTCGGCGGGGCCGCTCGCGAAGCGCCCGCCCCACATCCGGTTGCTCATGTCGATCCTTCCGCGCCGCGCCAGTTCCAAGAGGCAAGCCTGATGCCCGTCCGCAGAGGTTTCATCGCGGGCGCCGGCCTCGCGGCGCTCGGCCTTGCCGGGCTTGCCCTATACGGGAGCGGTCTCATGGGCGGCAACGGGGGAATGGCCTCCGGCCCCTGTGCCGGCTCCGCGCCTGCCCTCACCCGCATCGAGACCGCCGCCAAGGGGGACGTCGCCGGCATGCAGGCGCCGAAGCAATCGAAGCCCGCCCCCGACCTGACGTTCAAGGGCCCGGACGGCACCGAGACGACCCTTGCCGCCATGAAGGGCCGGCTGCTCTTGGTGAATCTGTGGGCGACGTGGTGCGCCCCCTGCAAGGCCGAGATGCCGGCCCTCGACCGGCTCCAGGCGCAGATGGGCGGCAAGGATTTCGACGTGGTGGCGATCAACGTCGACACGCGCAACCTCGACAAGCCGGCGGAATGGCTGAAACAGGCGGGCATCACCCACCTGCCCTTCTACGCCGATCCCGGTGGGCGCGTCCTGCCCGCCGTCCAGCGCCACGCCGATTCGGCGGGCCTGCCCACGACCTTGCTGATCGACGGCGCCGGCTGCACCATCGGGGTGATGAAGGGCGGGGCCGAATGGTCGAGCCCGGACGGCCTCGCCCTGATCCGCGCCGCCCTCGGCCGTTGATCGCAGGGACGGCGCGGGCTAACCCCGCGCGGATGCAGTTCTATCTCGGTCTCGCGACCACCTTCCACGATCCGGCCCTCGCCCTTGTGGGGCCGGACGGCACGCTGCTCTTCGCCGAGGCGACGGAGCGCTTCCTGCAATACAAGCGGGCGCCGAATTGCGAGCCCGACGCCCCGGCGATCATCGCGCCGCTGCTGCGGGAGTTCGTCCCGCCGGGCTCGGAGATCGTCGTCGCCTCGTCCTGGGGCGAGCAGTTCAGCGGTTTCCTGAAGGGGCAGGCCCATGCCGGCACCTTCGACCTGCCGACGTTGGCCGCGCATCCGATCGATCTCAACGCGTCCTTCGTGCCCGAACAGGCCGAGCGGGTCTTCATCGCCGACCTCCATCTCGCGCAAGCGCGCGCGGGTCTCGGCACGCTCCTCGCCCTCACCCAGGACGTGCGCACCGGCGGCAGCCCGCCCCGCGCGCGGGTCGTCGGCCAGCGGCGCTATCCGCACCATCTCTGCCACGCCGCCTACGGCCTGTGGGGCAGCCCCTTCGCGGAAGCCACCTCCGTGACCGTCGACGGCATGGGCGAGACCGGCGCCTCCGCGATCCACCGGCTCAAGGACGGGCAGATCGAAGAAGTGAAACGCCATCGCGGGCGCGGATCGCTAGGCTTCCTCTACGGCCTCATCACCGACCTCGCCGGGTTCGATCAGGTGAAGGGCGAGGAATGGAAGATCATGGGGCTCGCCCCCTATGGCCGCCCCGATCCGGACCTCGCCGCCATCCTCGCCCGCCTCTACCGGGTGGAGGGCACGCGCCTGCGCTTCGCGGATGCGGACACGATCCGCGACGTCGCCGCCGAACTCCTGGCCCGCCGCCCCGCCGATGCCCTCGAGAACGGCTGGGCCGACCTCGCCCGCTGCGGACAGGACCTGTTCGGCACTCTCATGGACGTCCTCGTCGCCGAGGCCCATGCCCTCGCCCCGTCCGAAAACCTCGTGATCGCGGGGGGCTGCGGCCTGAACTCCTCGTATAACGGCCGCGTGCTCGGCCGCTCGCCCTTCACCCGGCTGCATGTCCCCTCGGCCCCGGCCGACGACGGCAATGCCGTCGGCGCGGCATGGCTGGCCTACCAGGAGGACCATCCCGACTGGTCCGGCCCACCGGAGGAGTCCCGGCCGCTGACGCCCTATCTCGGCGCCCGTGTCTCGACCACGCCGATGGAACGCCTCGCCGAGCAGGAGCCCCGCGCCCGCCGCCTCGGCCACGGCGCCGTGACCCGTGAGGCCGCGCGCATCCTGGCCGCCGGGGGCCTCGTCGGATGGGTGCAGGGGCAGGCCGAGTTCGGCCCCCGCTCCCTCGGCAACCGCTCGATCCTGGCCGATCCGCGCCCGGCCGGCGCCAAGGACGCCCTGAACGCCAAGGTGAAGTACCGCGAGGCCTTCCGCCCCTTCGCCCCGTCGATCCTCGCCGAGGCCGGCCCGGACTGGTTCGAGGACTTCGCCGACAGCCCCTACATGGAGCGCACGCTGGTCTGGAAGGACAGCGTACGGAACAAGGTGCCCGCAGTCGTCCACGAGGACGGCACCGGCCGGCTTCAGACCGTCACCGCCCAGCGCAACCCCGCCTACGCCGCCCTCATCGCGGCGTTCCACGACCTGACCGGCGTGCCGGTGCTGCTCAACACGAGCTTCAACGTGATGGGCAAGCCGATCCTGCACACGGCGGAGGACGCGATCCTCATGTTCTACACGACAGGCCTCGACGCCCTCGTCGTAGAGGACTGGATCGTCGTGAAGGATCCGGCGATGATTCGCGGCGCCTGATAGCTCACTGGGCGCACGCGGCTGGCATTCTCAATCACAGGTTAAAAACAGCGGCGTCCGGCCAATCCGAACACCGTTCCCGCCCTTGCCGAACGAGAACAAAGAGAGTACAAAATCGCTCCGGCGGGCGCGTTGTGATCGGCGCCCATCCTCGCCATAAGGAGCGTCGCCAGATGGCCCAGCCCGCGCTGAAAGTGTTGGATATGCCCCCCGCTGATAAGGACAAGTCGAAGGCGATCGACGCCGCCCTGTCGCAGATCGAGCGGGCGTTCGGCAAAGGCTCGATCATGCGCCTTGGCAAGAACGACAAGGTGCAGGAAGTCGAGACGATCTCCACCGGCTCGCTGGGGCTCGACATCGCGCTGGGCGTCGGCGGCCTGCCGCGCGGCCGGGTGATCGAGGTGTACGGGCCGGAATCCTCCGGCAAGACCACCCTCGCCCTTCACACCATCGCCGAGGCCCAGAAGAAGGGCGGCGTCTGCGCCTTCGTGGATGCCGAGCACGCCCTCGATCCGGTCTACGCCCGCAAGCTCGGCGTGAATCTCGACGACCTGCTGATCTCCCAGCCCGACACGGGCGAGCAGGCCCTGGAGATCACCGACACGCTGGTGCGCTCCGGTGCCATCGACGTGCTCGTGGTCGATTCGGTGGCGGCGCTCACGCCCCGCGCCGAGATCGAGGGCGAGATGGGCGAGAGCCAGCCCGGCCTTCAGGCCCGCCTGATGAGCCAGGCCCTGCGCAAGCTGACCGGCTCGATCTCCCGTTCGAACTGCATGGTCATCTTCATCAACCAGATCCGCATGAAGATCGGCGTGATGTACGGCTCGCCAGAGACCACGACTGGCGGCAACGCCCTGAAGTTCTACGCCTCGGTGCGGCTCGACATCCGCCGCGTCTCAACCCTCAAGGAGCGTGACGAGGCCATCGGCAATCAGGTCCGCGTGAAGGTGGTGAAGAACAAGGTCGCCCCGCCGTTCAAGCAGGTCGAGTTCGACATCATGTTCGGCGAGGGCATCTCGAAGGTCGGCGAGCTGATCGACCTCGGCGTGAAGGCCGGCATCGTCGAGAAGTCGGGCGCGTGGTTCTCCCACGACAGCCAGCGCCTTGGCCAGGGGCGCGAGAACTCGAAGGGCTTCCTGCGGGACAATCCGGCAATCGCCGCCAAGATCGAAGGGATGATCCGCCAGAATTCCGGCCTCGTCGCCGAGAAGATCCTCGAGAACGCCAAGCCGACCGAGGACGATCTGGACCCGGGCGAGGCGTAAGCTTCACCGGCCACGGTCTTGCCGTGGCCTTGGGTCTTCGAGAGAATAGCGCGGCCCCGGAGATGATCCGGGGCCGTTGCCGTTTGGGAGGGATGGACTGCGCCGTGACCGACCTGTTGGAGAAGGCCGTCGATACCGTCCGCCGGATGCCGGCCGAGGCTCAGGACGACATCGCCCAGGTGATGCTCGAACTCGCACGGATGGGAACGCCCTCCCCCATCGATCCCGACCATCTCGACGACTTGTTGGCCGGTCTCGCCGAAATTGCGCGAGGCGACATCGCCAGCGACGCCGAGGTGGAGGCCGCGTTCCGCCGCTTCACGCCGTGAAACTCGTACTCTCCCGCCGCGCGGTGAAGCGGCTGACCGAGATCGCAGATTACCTGGCCGAACGGAATCCCGCTGCTGCCCAGGACGCACAAACGACGATCCGCGCCTCGCTCGACCTGCTGACACGGTTTCCGCATGTCGGACGCCTCGTTGGCCATGAGGACAAAACCCCGAACACCCGCGTCCTCGCAGTCCCGCGCCACCCCTACCTCATCTACTACTAAGTGGATGACAGCGCCGGGCGCGTCACGGTCATCACCATTCGCCACGCGGGCCAACGGCGCCTGAGCTAGGGCCGGTCGCCAGAACGCAAAACGGCGAAGCGATCCCGCGGGGGGATCGCTTCGCCGTCATGGTCCAAGGAAGGAGCGTGGTCGAGCGTGGTGCCCGACCGCGCCTCAGGCGGCTTCGCCGGCCTCGGTCTGAGTGGCGGCTTCGCCCTCGACCAGCTTCCAAGTCTTGAGCTTCGAGAAGGGGCGGCACTCCTCGATGAACACCGTCTGCCCGACCTTGGCCGCATTGGCCTCGTCGTGCGCATGGTAGTTCTTTGAACGGCGGACGGTCTTCTTCATCACCGGGTGGGTGAAGCGACGCTCCACCTTCACGACGACGGTCTTCTCGCCCTTGTCGCTGACGACGACACCCTGCAAAACGCGCTTCGGCATGGTGTTCTCCTCAAGCCTTGGCGGCGGATGCGAGCGTCTGCTGACGCTGCAGCGTGCGCACGCGGGCGATGTCCCGCCGCACCTCACGGATGCGGGAGACGTTCTCGAGCTGGCCGGTGGCCCCCTGGAAGCGCAGGTTGAACTGCTCCTTCTTGAGGTTCACCAGCTCATCGGCGAGCTGATCGGCGGACAGCGCCTTCAGGTCGGCGTGGCGTTGGATGGTCTTCACGAACGATCTCCTTAATCGGCGATGCGCGTGATGATGCGGGTCCGCACCGGCAGCTTCGCCGCGCCGAGGCGCAGGGCCTCGCGGGCGATGTCGGCGGTGACACCATCGACCTCGAACATGATACGGCCGGGGTGGATGCGCGCGGCCCAGAAGTCCGGCGCACCCTTGCCCGAGCCCATGCGGACTTCGGTCGGCTTGGTCGAGACCGGGACGTCCGGGAACACCCGGATCCAGACACGGCCCTGACGCTTCATCTCACGCGTGATGGCGCGGCGGGCAGCTTCGATCTGGCGGGCGGTGACGCGCTCGGGCTCCATCGCCTTCAGGCCAAATTGCCCGAAGTTCAGGTCGAAGCCGCCCTTGGCCGCACCGTGGATGCGGCCCTTGAACTGCTTGCGGAACTTGGTCTTCTTGGGTTGCAGCATGGCTTACCTCACGCGTGCTCGCGCTCGCGACGCGGGCGGTCACGACCACCCTCACCGTCGCGCTCGCGGCGCCCGCCGGAGCGGCCGCCCTCTTCCTGGGCCTTCTTGTCCTGGGCCATCGGATCGTGCTCAAGGATCTCGCCCTTGAACACCCACACCTTGATACCGCAGGTGCCGTAGGTCGTGAACGCCGTGGCGGTCCCGTAATCCACGTCCGCACGCAGGGTGTGCAGCGGAACGCGGCCCTCGCGGTACCACTCCTGACGGGCGATCTCGGCGCCGCCGAGACGACCGGAGCAGTTGATCCGGATGCCTTCGGCCCCGAGGCGCATCGCCGACTGCACGGCGCGCTTCATGGCGCGACGGAAGGCGACACGACGCTCGAGCTGCTGGGCGATCGAGTCGGCCACCAGCGTGGCGTCGATCTCGGGCTTGCGCACCTCGACGATGTTGATGGTCACGTCGGCCTTGGTCATGGTGCCGACGAGCTTGCGCAGCTTCTCGATGTCCGCGCCCTTCTTACCGATCACCACGCCCGGACGACCCGAGTGAATGGTGACGCGGCACTTCCGGTGCGGACGCTCGATGACGATCTTGGAGACCGCCGCCTGCTTGAGCTGCTTCATGAGGGCGGCGCGGATCGCGACGTCCTCGTGCATGAGCTTCGCGTATTCGCCCTTGTTGGCGAACCAGCGGGAGTCCCAGGTCCGGTTGATGCCGAGCCGGAGACCGATCGGGTTGACTTTCTGACCCATCAGATCCTCCTCAGGCCGCTTCAGCCGCGCGCACTTCACGAACCACGATGGTGAGGTTCGAGAAGGGCTTCAGAATGCGCGCGCCGCGGCCGCGGGCACGGGCGTGGAACCGCTTCAGGACCAACGCCTTGCCCACGAAGGCCTGGCTGACGACGAGGTCGTCGACATCCAGATCGTGGTTGTTCTCGGCGTTGGCGATCGCGCTTTCGAGGCACTTCTTCACATCGGTGGCGATGCGCTTGCGGGAGAACTGAAGATCAGCGAGCGCCGTCTCCACCTTCTTCCCACGGATGAGCTGCGCCACGAGATTCAGCTTCTGCGGGGACACGCGCAGCATGCGCGCCACCGCCTTGGCTTCGTTCTCGGGGAGCGCGCGGGGGGTAGCCTGCTTGCCCATATCAGCGCCTCTTCGCCTTCTTGTCGGCCGCGTGGCCGGGGAAGGTGCGGGTCGGCGAGAACTCGCCGAACTTGTGGCCGACCATTTCCTCGGTGACGTAGACCGGAATGTGCTTCTGGCCGTTGTGAACGCCGAACGTGAGCCCGACGAACTGCGGCAGGATCGTGGAGCGGCGGCTCCAGATCTTGATGACCTCGGAGCGCGAGGAACCCCGCGCCGCCTCGGCCTTCTTGAAGAGGTAGCCGTCGACGAACGGCCCCTTCCAGAGAGAGCGTGCCATGGTGGTTACTTCTTGCGGTTATGACGGCTGGACAGGATGAAGACGTCGGTCCGCTTGTTGGACCGGGTCTTCTTGCCCTTGGTGGGCACACCCCACGGCGTGACCGGATTACGGCCGCCGGAGGTGCGGCCCTCGCCGCCGCCATGCGGGTGGTCGACCGGGTTCATCGCCACGCCGCGGTTGTGCGGGCGCTTGCCGAGCCAGCGATTCCGCCCGGCCTTGCCGAGCGAGATGTTCATGTGGTCCGGGTTCGACACCGCACCGACGCTCGCGAAGCACTGGCCGTGCACGAGACGCTGCTCGCCCGAGTTCAGGCGAACGGTCACGTAGCCCTGGTCGCGACCCACGATCTGAGCGTAGTTGCCGGCGGAGCGGGCAATCGCGCCGCCCTTGCCGATCTTCAGCTCCACGTTATGGACGATCGTACCAACCGGCATCGAGCCGATCGGGCCGGCATTGCCCGGCTTGATGTCCACGTTCTCACCGGCCACCACCTTGTCGCCGGCGGCGAGCCGCTGCGGAGCCAAGATGTAGCTCTGCTTGCCGTCAGGGTAGTTGATCAGCGCGATGAACGCGGTGCGGTTCGGATCGTACTCGATCCGCTCCACGGTCGCGGCCACGTTGAGCTGGTCACGACGCTTGAAATCGACGTTGCGCAGCGAACGCTTGTGTCCACCACCACGGAACCGCACGGTGATGCGGCCGAGATTGTTGCGGCCGCCCGAGGAGCTCTTGCCCTCGGTCAGCGCCTTCACCGGCTTGCCCTTGTAGAGCTCACGGCGGTCAACGAGCACGAGCTGACGCAGGCTCGGCGTGACCGGTTTGAATGTCTTCAAAGCCATCGGCTCGTCCTCGATCCTGCCTCAGAGCCCGGTGGTGACGTCGATCGTGTGGCCTTCGGCCAGGGTCACAATCGCTTTCTTCACATCCGAGCGCTGGCCGCGGAGCCCGCGGAAAACCTTCTTCTTGCCCTTGGTGATGAGCGTGTTGACGCCCGTCACCTTGACGTCGAACAGCTTCTCGACCGCTTCCTTGATCTGCGGCTTGGTAGCCTTCGGGGCAACCCGGAAGACGACCTTGTTCTGTTCGGTCTGGTTCGTCGCCTTCTCGGTGATGACCGGGGAGACGATGATGTCGTAGTGGCGCGGATCGGCACTCATTTGAAACGCTCCTCCAGCGCGTCGACCGCCGCCTTCGTGAGCACGAGCTTCTCGCGGCGCAGGATGTCGTAGACGTTGATGCCCTGGACGGGCAGCACGTCGATCTGCGGGATGGCGCGAGCCGCCCGGCCGAAGTTCACGTCGACCTCGGCACCGCCGATGATCAGGGCGTTCGACAGGCCCATCTTGCCGAAGGTCTCGATGAGGCCCTTCGTCTTGTGATCGGCGACCTTGATGTCGTCGACGACGATCAGGGTCTCGGCCTTCGCCTTGGCGGACAGGGCGTGACGCAGGGCCAGCGCACGGACCTTCTTGGGAAGATCGTGGCTGTGGTCGCGCACGACCGGACCGAAGGCCCGGCCACCGCCGCGGAACTGCGGCGCGGACGCCGCGCCGTGACGGGCATTACCGGTGCCCTTCTGCTTATAGAGCTTCTTGCGGGTCCGGTTGACGTCCGAGCGGTTCTGCACGGCATGGGTGCCGGCGCGCCGCTTGGCGAGCTGCCAACGGACCATGCGCTGAAGCAGGTCGGCCCGGGGCTCCAGACCGAAGATCTCTTCGTTCAGGTCGACCGAGCCGGCTCCGGCCCCGTCGAGGGTGGTGACATCGAGCTTCATCACACGGTCTCCTCAGCCGCGGGGGCCTCGGGGGCGGTCTGAGACGCGTCGGCGGAGGAACCGTTCTCGCGGAACTTGCCCGGCAGCGGCACGTCGGCGGGGAGCTTGCGCTTCACCGCATCGCGGATCTGGATCCAGCCGCCGGCCACGCCCGGCACCGCGCCCTCGACGAGGATCAGGCCCCGCTCGGGATCGGTGCGCACGACGCGCAGGTTCTGGGTCGTGACCCGCTCGACGCCGAGATGGCCCGGCATCTTCTTGTTCTTGAAGGTCTTGCCCGGATCCTGACGGCCGCCGGTCGAACCGATCGAACGGTGCGACACCGACACGCCGTGCGTGGCGCGCAGACCACCGAAGTTCCAGCGCTTCATACCACCGGCGAAGCCCTTACCCGTGGTCGTGCCCGTCACATCGACGAACTGGCCCGGGATGAAGTGGTCGGCGGTGATCTCGGCACCGACCGGGATCAGCGCGTCCTCGGACACGCGGAACTCGGCGAGCTTCTTCTTCGGCTCCACCTTGGCGACCGCGAAGCGGCCACGCTCGGCGGCGGAGACGTTCTTGACCTTGGCCTTGCCGACACCGACCTGCAGCGCGACGTAGCCGTTTTTCTCGATCGTGCGGTGGGCAACCACCTGGCACTGATCGACCTTGAGCACCGTGACCGGCACATGCTCCCCCGCGTCCGTAAAGACGCGGGTCATGCCGACCTTCTGTGCAATGACCCCTGAGCGCATAGGTATCTCCCCCGCGCGGTGAAACGGTAAGCTCTGAACCCTCAAAGGGTCAGAGCTTGATCTCCACGTCGACGCCGGCAGCGAGGTCGAGCTTCATCAGCGCGTCCACAGTCTGGGGAGTCGGATCGACGATATCGAGGACACGCTTGTGCGTGCGCATCTCGAACTGCTCGCGCGACTTCTTGTCGATGTGCGGCGAGCGGTTGACGGTAAAGCGAGCGATGTGCGTCGGCAGCGGGATCGGGCCCCGGATCTGCGCGCCCGTCCGCTTCGCCGTCGAGACAATCTCGCGGGTCGAGGCATCGAGGATGCGGTGATCGAACGCCTTGAGGCGAATGCGAATGTTTTGACCGTTCATGACCTTCGGGCCTTGAGAGGGAGGGCGGGGAGGCGGATCCCCGCCCCTCCCTTCAGGTTCTGATGTGACGAGATCAGTCGTTGATGGCGGCGACGACGCCGGCGCCGACGGTGCGGCCGCCCTCGCGGATGGCGAAGCGCAGCTTCTCTTCCATGGCCACCGGCACGATCAGCACCACGTCCATGGTCACGTTGTCGC
>NZ_JBBXMY010000050.1:0-1010 GCF_038442315.1 Methylobacterium litchii
CATCTGCACGATCGGGACCGCCTCCAGCGCCCGGTCCGGTGACGCGCGGAAGGTTAGCAGAACGAAAAATCCGCTGCCAGGGTCGACACATAGTTATGTGATTATGTGATCACGCACCCACATAAATCTATGGTTGCATGACGAACCCTGACCCAGCAGGCCAATAGCTCGAGCACCAGCTTTTCGGGCATCCTGAGACCTGGAGAAGGGAGGATGCCCAGATCTCGCCGAGGTATGCCCGTCCGCTGCCAGTCGAGATACTAAGAGTCGATCGGCATCAGGGTTACCTTGGCTCGTTTGGCGATCCGGGCCACGGTTGATCGGCTGCAGCCGGTGGCGGCCTGGATCTGGTTCCAAGGTAAGCCGGCTTTCAGCATAGCCGCGATTCCCTCGTTGCGCTTCTTGTCCTCCTGCCGCCCCCTGTAGAGGCCGGCAGCCTTGGCACGCTCTTGGCCTTGCGCCTGGCGTCGACGCCGATCGTCGTAATCCTTGCGGGCGACCGCCGCGAGGACATCGAGCAGCATGCCGTTGATGGCCTGAAAGACCCGCCCCGTGAACTCGTCGGCCGGCGTCGCCAGGCTCCACGAGGTGGGAAGGTCGAGCGCCACGATGCGCACCCGCTTGGCGTCGATCTCCGCCCGCAGCTTCGTCCAGTCATCCGAGCTGAGGCGGGACAGGCGGTCGACCTGTTCGATCAGCAGCACGTCCCCCGGTCGGCAGTCCTTCAGCAGGCGGAACAGCTCCGGCCGCGCCAGCGTCGCGCCGCTCTCGTTCTCGACATAGGCCGCGGCGATCGCCAGGCCCCGCTCATGCGCGAAGGCGTCGAGCTGCGCCCGCGCCCTGGTCGCGTCCTGTTCTGAGGTGGAGGCGCGCAGATAGGCACGGACGAACATGAGACCTGCCGATCGGTTCAATTAGGATAGGTATCATGATGGCGGTTCGCTTTGAATGGTCAAGCTGATTATATGAGACCGCTTACCGTCCAGTTCGATTGAGGCATACCCAAATCG
>NZ_JBBXMY010000051.1:0-951 GCF_038442315.1 Methylobacterium litchii
CGGGATGCAGGCGACCGCGCGGATGGTCTGGCCGCCGCCGTAGTGCCGCTCCAGCGCCACGCCGATGCGGATGCCGACCGGCTGCTCGGTCGCCATCTCGCGGGCGAGCTTGTGGATGTCGTCGGCGGAGACGCCGGTGATCTCGGCGGCCCATTCCGGCGTGCGCTCGGCGGCGCGCTCCTTCAACTCCTCGTAGCCGACCGTGTAGTTGTCGACGTAATCCTGATCGACGAGGCCTTGTTCGATGATCGAATTGATCAGCGCCATGGCGAGCGCGCCATCGGTGCCGGGCTTCGGGGCGATGTGCCAGTCGGCGGCCTTGGCGGTGCGCGAGGCGTAGGCGTCGATGACGACGACCTTGGCGCCCTTCTTCTGAGCGTCCTTCACGATGGCCCAGTGGTGCAGGTTCGTGCTGACCGAGTTGCAGGCCCAGATCACGATGTACTTGGAGTGGATGTAGCTGTCCGGGTCGAGGCCGGCGGTCGGGCCGACGGTGAGCAGCCACGCGGTGCAGGAGCCCTCGCCGCAGAAGGTCCGCTCGGTGACGGTGGCGCCCATGCGGTTGAAGAAGGCGTCGCCGCCGTTCAGCCCGTGCACGAGGCCCTGGTTGCCGAGGTAGCTGTAGGGCGCAATGGCCTGCGGCCCGTGGCTGTCGATGATCGCCTTCCAGCGGGTGACGATGGTGTCCAGCGCCTCGTCCCAGGTGATGCGCTCGAACTCCTTCGAGCCCTTCGGGCCGACCCGCTTCATCGGGTAGAGCAGCCGATCCGGGTGGTAATGGCGCTTCTCGTAATCCTTGAGCTTCACGCAGAGGCCACCGCGGGTCATCGGGTGGTCGGGGTTGCCGCGGACGCCCTGCAATTGGCCGTCCTTGACGTCGAACAGCATGGAGCAGGTATCGGGGCAATCGTGCGGGCAGCCTCCGAAGAAGGTCTCCGTCAGGCTCTCGGC
>NZ_JBBXMY010000052.1:0-830 GCF_038442315.1 Methylobacterium litchii
CTGCCGCGCCGCGCCGCCCCGCCGCCGGTCTTCACCCCGGTGCCGGTCTTCACCTGGACGGGCTTCTACGCCGGTTTCAACGCCGGTTACGGCTTCGACGCCTCCTCCAGCCGCGCCCCGACCGTCGTCGGCGTCTCCCCCGGTAACGCCATCTTCGCGACCGGCAACACCCTCCAGAGCGGCGTCCTCGCCTTCTCGAACTCCAACAACAACGAAGGCTTCGTCGGCGGTGGCCAGATCGGCTACAACTACCAGTTCACCCCGGGCTCCGGTGTGGTTGTCGGTATCGAAGCCGACGCCCAGTACGCCGACTTCGGTCGCCAGCGGAACCGCTTCTCCGCCGTCGGCGCCAACGGCTCGGCCATCATCCCGGGCACCCTGGTGTTCAACCCGAACGGCCTCACCGGCCTCGACTACTTCGGCACCGTGCGCGGCCGCCTCGGCTACGCCTTCGACCGCACCCTCGTGTACGCCACCGGCGGCTTCGCCTACGGCTCGGGCGGCGGCCGTCAGTTCGGCACCGGCGTCAACTCCGATGACTTCCAGACCGGCTACGCCGTCGGCGGCGGTGTCGAGTACGCTCTCCCGACCGACTCCTTCCTGAACTTCTTCCGCTCCTCGGCCGTCACGCTGAAGGTCGAAGGCCTGTACGTGAACCTCGAGCAGAACCGCCGCACCGCCGGCTCGTTCGCCCAGAACATCGGCGGCGCCCTCGTCTCCACCACCACCCCCGGCGTCACCCTCGTCTCCGGCCCGGCCAACACCCGCCGCGACACCGAGTTCGCCGTCGTCCGCGCCGGCGTGAACTACAAGTTCGGCTCGTACTAAGA
>NZ_JBBXMY010000053.1:0-752 GCF_038442315.1 Methylobacterium litchii
GATCAGTCGTTGATGGCGGCGACGACGCCGGCGCCGACGGTGCGGCCGCCCTCGCGGATGGCGAAGCGCAGCTTCTCTTCCATGGCCACCGGCACGATCAGCACCACGTCCATGGTCACGTTGTCGCCCGGCATCACCATCTCGGTGCCCTCGGGCAGCGTGCACACGCCCGTCACGTCCGTCGTGCGGAAGTAGAACTGCGGCCGGTAGTTCGTGAAGAACGGCGTGTGGCGGCCGCCCTCCTCCTTCGTCAGGATGTACGCCTCGGCCTTGAACTTCGAGTGCGGCTTCACCGAACCCGGCTTGCACACGACCTGGCCGCGCTCCACGTCCTCGCGCTTCGTGCCGCGCAGCAGCACGCCGACGTTGTCGCCCGCCTGGCCCTGGTCGAGCAGCTTGCGGAACATCTCGACGCCGGTCACCGTCGTCTTCGTCGTCGGGCGGATGCCCACGATCTCGACTTCCTCACCGACCTTCACGATCCCGCGCTCGACGCGGCCCGTCACCACCGTGCCGCGGCCCGAGATCGAGAACACGTCCTCGATCGGCATCAGGAACGGTAGGTCGATCGGACGCTCCGGCTGCGGGATGTACTCGTCCACCGACTGCATCAGCTTCAGCACGGCGTCGTGGCCGATCGCCTTGTCGCCGTTGTCCAGCGCCACCTTGGCCGAGCCCTTGGTGATCGGGATGTCGTCGCCGGGGAAGTCGTACTTCGACAGAAGCTCGCGCACCTCCATCTCGACGAGCTC
>NZ_JBBXMY010000054.1:0-750 GCF_038442315.1 Methylobacterium litchii
GCCGGTGACGACCACCGTGTCCTGCCCCGCCCCGCCCTGGATCAGGGTCGCCACGGCGGCGCTGTTGACGGTGAAGGTCGTACCGAGCGCGTTCGAGCTCGTGATCGCCCCGCCACCGCTGTAACCGGAGATGCTCTTGCCCGACAGGTCGAGGGCGGCGGCGTCCGTCGTCAGAATCGCGCTGCTGTTCAACGAGATGCTGGAGACATCCTTCAGCGAGGCATCATCGACCTTGATGATCGTTGTTGTGGTATTGTTTGTGCCATAGCTGTAATTTCCATTTGCAGACAATGTCTCGACGTGGCTGAGGCTGATTTTAGTTAGGTCATAAACGCTGTCCCGGTAAGTCGGCGGAACATAGATCGATAACCCCGTGGCGGGATCCGTCTGGTAAATGTTGTTGGCGACAGTGAAATCATACGACAGGCTGAGGCTGTCGTATCCGCCGCCGCCGTCGATGGCGCTGCCCGCCACCAGTTGCGCGGGCGTCCCGGCACTGAAACTGTCACTCTCGTTACCGCCAGTGATCGTGACGAGGCTCTTGGCCAAGGTCACCGAGATGCCGCCGGCGGAAGAGTAGACCGGGTAGGGCGATGCGCTCGGGGCGGAGCCGTCGCTCAAGGTCACCTTCAAGTCCGCGCCGTCACGCAGGACGAGGGATGCGCTCGACGAGGAGGCATTCGTCAGCCGCACTTCTTCGAAGCCGGCGAACTGCGACAAGCCAGCGAGGTTGAAGCTTCCCGAGCCAGA
>NZ_JBBXMY010000055.1:0-698 GCF_038442315.1 Methylobacterium litchii
CAGCCGTCGTTATTGGACAGCACCACCACCGGCACGCCGCGCAGCTTGGGCTGAAACAGCCGCTCGCACGAGGCGTAGAAGTTGTTGCAGTCGACGAGGGCGACTGGGCCGCCCATGGATCAAAACATCCGCACAGAACGGATCACGACGCCCCAGATCTCGAACTCGGCCTTGGGGGAGACCGGGATGTCGGAGAACGCCTCGTTTTCTGGGCGCAGCCACGGCCATCCGCATCCGCTGCAAGTCGATCATCGGAGCCATGCCTACCTGGGATTTCGTTTCCTGCGGGATCGTCGTGATCGATCCCCGGCTCGATGGCCGAACGCGTCCGACGTAGGTCGAGTTCGTGGCATGGGTGACGTGGCCGGGATCTGTCCTGAAGGCAGTTACCCATCCCGACACTCGGGATGAATCATCCCTTCTCCCTGACCCGATGCCGAGCCCCTCATCCGAATGAGGCTGCATGGGGGCCGCTCGGTCGAACCTCGGCCTCGACCCATCCTCGACCTCGCCTACGCGCATAAGCCTATCGCCCGGCCGATGACGGTCTACCTTCGTATCACCGCCTCAAGGCAGCTCTTGGGATTTTCAACGGTCCTCGCCACCCTCCGGAAATCGGGACTGCGAAGCGGTGAGCCAGCAATGGGCTCGTCATACGCATCCCCAACCTTCGTTCTCGGGACCGTCGTTCGATGCCG
>NZ_JBBXMY010000056.1:0-692 GCF_038442315.1 Methylobacterium litchii
GTCGTAACAAGGTAGCCGTAGGGGAACCTGCGGCTGGATCACCTCCTTTCTAAGGGTGCTGTCAGCTGGATGATCGGTTCGCCGGTCCGCTCCACGGACGGCGCTATTAGATACCAGGGACCTGTCAAGGTCCCATTGGCGGGACAGCCCGAGGGCGCCGTCCTCGTTTTCCTTCCTCACAATATCCGGACAGCGGGTCGTCCGCGCGTCACATCCGTGACGTAGGACAGCCGGCACGGGCCTGTAGCTCAGGTGGTTAGAGCGCACCCCTGATAAGGGTGAGGTCGGACGTTCGAGTCGTCCCAGGCCCACCATTCTCAGTACGGGGCCATAGCTCAGCTGGGAGAGCGCGTGCTTTGCAAGCATGAGGTCGTCGGTTCGATCCCGTCTGGCTCCACTCTTTTTGGGACTTGCCCGCGAGCCTGTGTAGGGCTGGCGCGGGTGAGGCCGTGAGGTGCGAGCCTTCCCGATCCGGATTTTGTCAGAAGAGAGAGTTTGCCGCGAATGCAGCGGTCTGAGGGTCCTATGATCCCGGGCAGTTGTTCGTGTGCGAAAGTTCAAAGAAATCGTGAAGAGGGAATGTGACTGTTGGGGGCGCGAGAGCGTTTCTCCTTCGGTCATGTTCGGCAAGCATACGGCGGTCGGGTCGGAAACGACCTGATCGCTGGTCTTTTTGCGACCGGATCGCGCTT
>NZ_JBBXMY010000057.1:0-565 GCF_038442315.1 Methylobacterium litchii
CGCTTACCGGCGCATGGCGCCATGTCGGCGGCGGCATCACCCAGTTCGGCGTGTGGGAGCACCCCTACAAGTTCGACGTCATCTGCCGCCCCGACCTGATCCCGGAGGGCACCCGCGTCGTCTCGAACCTCCAGATCGGCCGCGCCCTGACCGGTGAGATGAAGCTCGACCCGCCGATCCTGTCGATGATGTGCTGGAACTCGAACCCCGTGACGCAGGCCCCCGAGACCGACAAGATCGTCGAGGGGCTGATGCGCGAGGACCTGTTCATGGTCTCGGCCGAGCACTTCATCTCGGACACGGCCTCCTACGCCGACATCCTGCTGCCCGCCACGATGGGCGCCGAGATGGAGGACATGATCCTCTCCTGGGGCCACCTCTACCTGACCTACAACACCAAGTGCGCCGAGGCGCCGGGCGAGGCGATCCCGAACAACGAGATCTTCCGGCAGCTCGCCGCCCGGCTCGGCTACGAGGAGGAGAACTTCAAGTGGACCGACTCCGAGTGCCTTGAGCACTACGTCGACTGGAACGCGCCGGCCTGCGAGGGCATCGACCTCGCCTA
>NZ_JBBXMY010000058.1:0-545 GCF_038442315.1 Methylobacterium litchii
GACTGCGCCGGTGGGCGTGGTGTCGGTGGGCAAGGCGGGGGAGACGCGCCAGATCCAGAACGTGGCGGCGGGCCAGATGAGCGCGTCCTCGACGGACGCGGTGAACGGGAGCCAGCTGTACGCGGTGGGCTCGACGACGACGAGCCAGGTGGGTTCGCTGTCGACGGGTCTGTCGGGCACGGCGAGCCAGGTGAGCTCGCTGTCGACGGGGCTCGGCGCGCTGACGAGCCCTGCGCCTGCGATTGGGTCGGGTGCGGTGGCGAGCGGCTCGTATGCGGCGGCGTATGGGGCCAGCGCGCGGGCGAGCGGGGATTACGCATCGGCCTTCGGCCTCAACGCGAGCGCGAGCGGGGGGGCCACGGTCGCGGTGGGTACCGGATCGCGCGCGGCGGGGGACGCGGCGGCGGCGCTGGGCCGCGCGGCGAACGCGGCGGGGGACTACTCCGTGGCGGTGGGCAACCAGAGCGTGGCCTCACAGGGGATGGCGGTGGCCATCGGCCTGAACGCGAACGCGTCGAGCGGGGGGGCGGTCTCGCTGGGCGGGG
>NZ_JBBXMY010000059.1:0-533 GCF_038442315.1 Methylobacterium litchii
GCTCCAGCACCAATCCTGCCACCTCCGGTACCTCCGTGCGACTGACGCCGGCGGAGCGCCAGCGCCTCGATAACGCCGCGGCGGCCCTCGGCCTCGGACCGAGTCGCTTCGCGCGGGAGGCGGTCCTGGCCGCCATCCGGTCGAGCGCCGCTGATGCTGCGACCGTGGACAGCCGAGCCATCCGAGCTCGCCTCCTGGCACGCTGGACCCTTGAGGTCGGCCACTTGACCGACGAGGTTCGGGCGCTGACCGCTGCGCCGGCCGGTCGGCTCGACGCCGCAGCTCTCGCGGCGGTCTTGGGCAGCATCGCGCAGGTTCACGCCGCCGTGATCCGGACCTGGGAGGAACCCCGGTGATCGCGACGATCCAGGGACACGGCCGGACACGTCGTGATACCGCTGCCCTGGTCGCCCATCTCGAGAAAACGAACCGCGGTCAAAAGGTCGAGGTGGTCCGTATTGCCGGGAGCCCCGCCAGCGACATGGCCGGTGCGTTCGCGGATTTCGAGCGCATCCGGGACGGCAGCCGAGCCG
>NZ_JBBXMY010000005.1:0-332753 GCF_038442315.1 Methylobacterium litchii
TATGCTGGATCGCTCGACGGATCGCCTCCGTCGTCGTGGCGCTGCCGTGAAGAACCTGGCCCATAGCGCGTCCCTCCACTCCGACGTGAAGAGTGCACCATCAAACCCCGGGATCAAACATCTAGGCGCGGCTGGCACGGTTTCTGCGCCGCCGGCCCGCACGAAGCGCGGAGGAACCTGAACACGTGGTTGCGGACGCCGCCCCCTCGAAGCTCGCCGCCGACAGGCCGCGCGGCTGGACCTCGCTGCCCCTGCGCGCATGGCTCGCCCGGCGGTGCGAAGCCCTCGCCATCCCGGTCGGCGCCGCCCTCGTCGGGTTCCTGCTGTTCGGGCTGTTCCTGGCCGCCCTCGGCAAGTCGCCCCTGCAACTCGTGGACATCGTCTGGCGGGGCGGGTTCGGCTCGCCCTTCGCGCTCGGCAACAGCCTGCAGCGGGCTGCGCCCCTCCTCTTCGCCGCCCTGTGCGTGGCGTTGCCCGCCCGGCTTGGCCTCGTGGTGATCGGGGGCGAGGGCGCCATCGTGCTCGGCGGCCTCGCGGCGGCGGCCGCCGCCCAGCCCCTCGCCGGCCTGCCCGCCCTCCTCGCCGTGCCGCTGATGGCCGGCGCGGCCATGCTCGCGGGCGCCGTCTGGATCGGCGCCGTGGGCTGGCTCCAGGCCTATCGCAACGTCAACGCCACCATCTCCAGCCTGCTCCTGTCCTACATCGCCATCGCGCTCGCGAACCACCTGATCGAGGGGCCGCTGCGCGATCCCGCGAGCCTCAACAAGCCCTCGACCCTGCCGGTGGGCGAGGCCTTCATGCTCGGGCCGATGCCGGTGATCGGCGTCCATTGGGGCCTCGGCTGCGGGATCCTCGCCTGCGTGATCGCCTACGTGCTCATGGACCGCACGACGCTGGGCTTCGCGGCGCGGATCGCGGGCGGGAACGTCCGCGCGGCGCAGATCCAGGGCCTGCCGGTCGGGCGGCTCATCGTCGGCTTCACGGCACTCGGCGGGGCCTTCGCGGCGCTCGCCGGCTATTTCGAGGTCGCGGCGGTGCAGGGCAACGCCAACGGCACCCTGGCGGCGGGCTACGGCTATACCGGCATCCTCGTCGCCTTCCTCGCCCGGCAGAACCCCCTCGCGATCATGCCCGTGGCCTTCCTCCTCGGCGGCATCGAGGCGTCGAGCGGGCTGATCCAGCGCCGGATGCAACTGCCCGACGCGACGGTGCTGGTGCTGGAAGGCCTGCTCTTCCTCATCGTGCTCCTGAGCGAGACGCTTTACGGCCGGTTCAAGCCATTCAACCCGCATCTGTGGGCGCAGAAGCGCGAGGCGGTGCCGGCATGAGCGACGATCTCGGCCTCTGGAGCGTGCCGCTGGCGATCCTCGGCGGGGCGATCCGCGTCTCGACGCCGTTCCTGTTCGTGAGCCTCGGGGAGACGATCACCGAGCGCTCGGGCCGGATCAATCTCGGCCTCGAAGGCACCCTCGTCTTCGGGGCGATGTCGGCCTACGCCACCGCCGTGCTCACGAACTCGCCCTGGGCGGGGGTGGCGGTGGCGGGGCTCGCGGGCGGGCTGTTCGGCCTGCTCCACGGGTACATCTGCAAGTTCCCGAAGGTGAACGACGTCGCCATCGGCATCGCGCTGATGCTGTTCGGCACCGGCCTCGCGTTCTTCTTCGGCAAGCCGTTCATCCAGCCCCCCGCGCCGCCGCTGCCGGCCATTCCGTTCGGGGGGTGGTCGGACCTGCCCCAGGTGCAGGCGGCGTTGCGGGTGAACGTGCTGTTTCTCGCGGGCGCCGCCCTCTCGGTCGCCCTGTGGTGGGGCTTCCGCAACACCAAGGCCGGGCTGATCCTGCGCGTCGTCGGTGACAGCGCCGACGCCGCCCGGGCGCTGGGCTACGATGTCGACCGGGTGCGCCTCGTCGCCACCGGGCTCGGCGGCGTGCTCGCCGGGATCGGCGGCTCGTACCTTTCGCTCTACTATCCGGGCTCGTGGAACGAGGGCATCTCCTCCGGCCAGGGGCTGATGGCGGTGGCGCTCGTCATCTTCGCCCGCTGGAACCCGCTCGCCTGCTTCGGGGCGGCGCTGCTGTTCGGCGGCGCGGGGGCGCTCGGCCCGGCGCTCCAATCGGTCGGCGTCTCGCAGGGCTATTACCTGTTCTACGCCGCGCCTTACGTCCTCACCCTCGTCCTCCTGATCGCCACCTCCTCGCCCGACCGGGCGCTGGCCGGGGCGCCGGGCGAGCTGTCCCTGTCGAAGTGAGAGTGGTGCCGATGAACGGCCTCGGTGGATTGAACAAGTCGCCAAACGGCGTGGTGATCGGCCTCGTGCAACTGCAATTGCCGAAGATCGAGACCCGCGCCGACATCGCGGCGCAGACCGACCGGATCGTGGCGATGGTCGGGAAGGCGCGGGCCAACCTCGGCACAATGGACCTCGTGGTCTTCCCGGAATACGCCCTCCACGGCCTGTCCATGGACATCCGCCCGGAGATCCTGTGCACCCTCGACGGGCCGGAGGTGGCGGCCTTCAAGCGCGCCTGCGCCGAGAACGAGATCTGGGGCTGCTTCTCCATCATGGAGGCGAACCCCGGCGGGATGCCCTACAATTCCGGCCTGATCATCGACGACCATGGCGCGCTGAAGCTCTACTACCGGAAGATGCACCCCTGGGTCCCAGTGGAGCCCTGGGAGCCGGGCGACCTCGGCATCCCGGTGATCGAGGGGCCGAAGGGCGCCAAGCTCGGCCTGATCATCTGCCACGACGGCATGTTCCCGGAGATGGCACGGGAGGCCGCCTACAAGGGCGCCGAGATCATGATCCGCACGGCAGGCTACACGGCCCCGATCCGCGAATCCTGGCGCTTCACCAACCAGTCGAACGCCTTCTGCAACCTGATGGTCACGGCCAACGTCTGCCTCTGCGGCTCGGACGGCACGTTCGACTCGATGGGCGAGGGGATGATCTGCAACTTCGACGGGGCGGTCCTCGCCCACGGCACCACCGGCCGGGTCGATGAGATCATCACCGCCGAGGTGCGGCCCGATCTGGTGCGCGAGGCGCGCCGACATTGGGGCGTCGAGAACAACATCTACCAGTTCGGCCACCGGGGCTACACGGCGGTGAAGGGCGGGGCGCAGGATTGCCCCTACACCTACATGACCGACCTCGCCGCCGGCCGCTATCGCCTGCCCTGGGAGGATCAGGTGGTGGTCACGGACGGCACCTCCTGCGGCTTCCCGGCGCCGACCCGCGCCTACGGCGAGCCCGACCGCCGAGAGGCCGCCGAATGAGCGGGACGGACGGCACCTACGCCGCCGCCGAGCCCTATCCCTGGCCCTTCGACGGCGATCTGCGGCCCGGCAACACCGCCCTCGTCGTCATCGACATGCAGACGGATTTCTGCGGCAAGGGCGGCTACGTCGATGCGATGGGCTACGACCTCGCCCTGACCCGCGCGCCGATCGGGCCGATCGGCCGCCTGCTCGACGCGGCGCGCGCCGCCGGCTTCCATGTCATCCACACCCGCGAGGGCCACCGGCCGGACCTCGCGGACCTGCCCGCCAACAAGCGCTGGCGCTCCCGCCGGATCGGCGCGGGGATCGGCGATCCCGGCCCCTGCGGCCGGGTGCTGGTGCGGGGCGAGCCGGGCTGGGAGATCATCCCCGAACTGGCGCCGCTCCCCGGCGAGCCGATCATCGACAAGCCGGGCAAGGGCTCGTTCTGCGCCACCGATCTGGAATTGATCCTCACGCAGCGGGGCATCCGCAACCTGATCCTCACCGGCATCACCACCGACGTTTGCGTCCACACGACGATGCGCGAGGCCAACGACCGGGGCTTCGAATGCGTGATCGTCTCGGACGGCACCGCCGCAACCGATCCCGGCAACCACGAGGCGGCCCTGAAGATGGTGACGATGCAGGGCGGCGTGTTCGGCGCCGTCGCCTCCTCGGCGGCACTGATCGCCGCCATGGGGTGCCGCGCATGAGCCAGGCGCCGCCCCTGGGACCGCATCTCGGCGCGCTGGGCGTCGAGACCATCGGCATGACGAAGCGCTTCGGCGCCTTCGCGGCTTTGGACGACGTGTCGATGAAGATCGAGGCGGGCGGCTTCCATGCGCTGCTCGGGGAGAACGGCGCCGGCAAGTCGACCTTCGTGAAATGCGTGATGGGCTTCTACGCCCCGACCTCCGGCAGCGTGCTGGTGGACGGCCGCGAGGTCGAGATCACCAACCCGAAGGGCGCGCAGGCGCGCGGCCTTGGCATGGTCTACCAGCACTTCACCCTGGTGCCGTCCCTGACCGGGGCGGAAAACCTTGTGATCGCCCGCGCCGACGCCCCCGCCATCCTCGATTGGAAGGCCGAGCGGGCGGCGCTCGCCGCGTTCATGGCCGGGATGCCGTTCCGGCTGAACCTCGACCGGCCGGTGGCGGAACTCGCGGCGGGGGAGAAGCAGAAGCTCGAAATCGTCAAGCAGCTCTACCTGAAGGCCCGCTTCCTGATCCTCGACGAGCCGACCTCGGTCCTCACCCCCGACGAGGCCGAGGAGGTGCTGGGCCTCCTGCGGGCCATGGCCGACCGGGGCGACCTCACCGTCCTGATGATCAGCCACAAGTTCCGGGAGGTCGAGACCTTCGCCCGATCCTTCAGCGTCTTGCGCCGGGGCAAGCTCGTCGGGGGCGGGGAGGTCGGCGCCGTATCGCGCACCGAGATGGCGGCGATGATGATCGGCGAGCGCGTCGTGCGGCCCATCGCCAGCCGCGTGGGCGAGCCCGACCAGGCCCGCGAGATTTTGCGCGTCGAGAACCTTCAGGCGACCGACCCTTCCGGCCTGCGCCGCATCGCGATCCCCGACCTGCGGGTCCGGGCGCGGGAGATCGTCGGGATCGCGGGCGTCTCCGGCAACGGGCAGAAGGAGTTGGCCGACGTGCTCGGCGGGCGCATCCGCGCGGCGGGTGGCCGGGTGGTCGTCGCGGGCGAGCCCTATGCGGGGGTCCGCGCGCAGAGCCGCGCCCGGAAGGTTCGCTTCATCCCGGAGGAGCCCCTGCGGGAAGCCTGCGCCCCGCGCATGTCGGTGGCCGAAAACCTCGCCTTCCGCGCCTTCGACCGCCGGGGCGAGGACGCCGCCGGCCCGCCGACCTTCTGGCTCGACCGGCGCGCCATGGCCAAGCGCGCCAAGGAGCTGATCGAACGCTTCCAGGTGAAGACCGCCTCGTCGGAGGCGCCCATCGCGACGCTCTCCGGGGGCAACGTCCAGCGGGCGGTGCTCGCCCGCGAGCTGACCGATCCGGTCGATCTGCTGATCGTGGTCAACCCGTGCTTCGGCCTCGACTTCGCGGCGGTCTCGGAGATCCGCACGCGGATCGTCACCGCCCGCAACGCCGGGGCGGCGGTGCTGCTCATCAGCGAGGATCTGGACGAAATCCTCGAACTCTCCGACCGCATCGTCGTGATGTCGGAGGGCCGCCTCGTCTACGAGACGCCGGGCGCCACCGCCGAGGCCGGCACGATCGGCCGGCACATGGCGGGGCACCACTGAAGGGGCTCAGACGTCGATCACGCTCACATGCGCGGCGACGACCTTCCAGCCCTCGGGGAACCGCACCCAGGTCTGGCTCTGCCGGCCGACCTTGCCCGGGGCGTTTTGGCGGGTGAACAGGGTCATGGCCGTGGCGAAGTCCTGCCCGTAGGTAGTGATCACCGTGCCCTCCAGGGCGCGGGCGAGGCCCTGCGGCGAGCGCCCCCGGCGGAACCGGCGGATCGCCTCCATGCCGTAGAGGTTCTCCCCGCCGCCGTAGCGGATGGTGCGGGGATCGTCGTGGAACAGCGCTTCGAGGGTCGCCACGTCGTTGGTGACGAGGGCCGTCTCGTAGGCCGCGAAGGCCGCCTCGACCTCGGCCTTCACCGCAGGATCGTCGATCACCATCAGAGCCTCGCGATGGGCGCGCGCACCACGCCCTCCCGTTCCAGATGCCGCGCCACCCGCAGGGCGACGTCCTCCCGCCAGGGCGCGGCGATGACCTGCACGCCGAGCGGCAGCCCGTCATCGGGCCAGACCGGCACGGCGACGACGGGCAGGCCGATGAAGGAGATCGGCTGCGTGTAGAGGCCGATATTCGGCCGCAGCGGAAACTCCACCCCGTCGAGGAGGAAGGTGGTCTGCCCGCCCCTCGGCGCCCGGCAGGGCGTGGTGGGGGCGAGGATCACGTCCACCTCCTCGAACAGGTCGAGCATGGCTGCCCGGTACCAGCGGCGGAAGCGCTGCGCCCGCTCGATGAAGGCGGCGGGCAGCATCGCCCCGGCGAGCAGCCGGTCGCGCACCGCCGGGTCGAACTCGGCCGCCCGGTGGCGCAGGCGGTCGAGGTGCAGGGAGGCGCCCTCGGCGGCGCTGATCAGGTAGGCAGCGGCCCGCGCGCGGGCGGCTTCCGGCAGTTCCACAACGCGGGACACGTCCAGCGCCCCCGCCACCTTCGCCACGGCGGCGAAGGCCTCCGGCTCGCCGGAGCGGGTGAAATAGCCCCCGGCGGTGGCGATGCGCAGGCCCCCGATGCCGTCCTCCAAGCCGGGGAGGGCGGGCTCGGCCGGGCGCTTGGCGCAGGCGGGATCGTCGGGATCCGGCCCCTGCATCGCGTCGAAGGCGAGGGCGAGGTCGGCGACGCTCCGCGCCATCGGCCCGAGATGGTCGAGGCTCCCGACGAAGGGGAAGCTGCCGGCCCGGCTGGTGCGCCCGTAGGTGGGCTTCAGCCCGAAGCAGCCGCAGAAGGCGGCGGGCACGCGGATCGAGCCGTTGGTGTCGGAGGCGAGCGCCAGGGGCACGAGCCCCGCCGCCACCGCCCCGCCGGAGCCCCCCGAAGAGCCGCCCGACATCCGCGACAGGTCGTGCGGGTTGTGGGTATCGCCGTCGTGGATGTTCTCGCCGGTGAAGTCGTAGGCGTATTCGCCCATGTTGAGGGCCCCGACCAGCACGGCGCCCGCGCCCTCGAGGCGGCGGATCAGCGCCGCGTCGCGGCCGGCCGGTGCCCGCTCGCGGTTGATGCGCGATCCGGCGCGGGTGGTCAGGCCCGCGACGTCGAACAGGTTCTTCACCGCGAAGGGCACGCCGCAGAGCGGCCCCGGCGCCTCGCCCCGGGCGAGCGCGGCATCGACGGCCTCGGCGCGGGCGAGGGCCCGCCCGGCCAGCACGTCGGTGAAGCTGTTCACGGCGGGGTCGATCCGCCCGATCCGCTCCAGGGACGCCCCGACGACGGCGCGGGCGCTGACCGCCCCGGAGGCCACGCCCCCGGCGATGGCGGCGGCGGGGGCCGTGGCCCAATCCTGCGACACGGACATCACCTCACGCCTCGAAGACCGGGGCCGGCTCGGCCTCGTCGGGGAGGGGGAAGCCGTCGAGCAGCGCGGCGGCCTCCCGCAGCACCCGCAAATTGGCGAGGACCGGCGCCCGCCAAGCGGGGTCGATCGTCAGGCCCATGAGCGCGGCGGCGGCGTCGCAATAGGCGTCGAGATCCGGCGGGGTGGCCGGGTGCGGATTGGGGCTCATCGATCCTCCGAGGCCGGGTTCCGGGGCAAGGCAGGCAAGGATCGTTCCGCAGCTTGGCCGCGCCCTTGCATGGATTTGTGCCGGGAATCCCGTCAGTCGGAGTTTGTTGAGAATGTGCCTCGGTGACGATCCGACCTGCGCGGCCTTCGCGGAGCACCGCCTGCGCTACCGGCGCGATATGGCGCCCGAGCGCCGGGCCTTCCTGAAGAGTACCTTCGCCGCGACCGGCGGCGCCGCCGCGATGATGGCGGCGGGCACCACCCTCGTGAGCCCGGCGCTGGCCCAGGCGAGCGCCGCCAAGGCCGCCGCCGGCCGGACGGCGCATTACCACCTGCCGGCCAATGCCGACACGATCCACTGGGGCTACTTCTCCAAGAACCTGAAGCCCCAGGTCGAGATCGAATCCGGCGACTTCGTCACCATCGAGACCCTGACCCACCACGCCAACGACGACGCCGAGCGGATGGTCCAGGGCGATCCCGGCGCGGAGAGCGTCTTCCTTTGGACCAAGGAGAAGAAGGGCGTCCCCCGGCGTGGCGCCGGCCCGGACGATGCCAAGCTCGGGCCGGGCGGCGGGCTCGGCGTGCATATCTGCACCGGGCCGGTGGCGATCCGGGGTGCCGAGCCCGGCGACGTGCTGGAGGTGCGCATCCTCGACGTGGCGCCGCGCCCCTGCGCCAACCCGAAGTTCAAGGGCCTCGCCTTCGGCAGCAACGCGGCGGCGTGGTGGGGCTACCATTACAAGGACCTGCTGACTGGGGAGAAACCCCGCGAGGTCGTGACGATCTACGAGATCGACGCCACCGGCCGCCGCGATTGGGCGCGGGCCGCCTACAACTTCCGCTGGCCGGGCGTGACCGACCCGAACGGCGTCCACCACCCGACCATCGACTATCCCGGCCTGCCGGTGGACCATTCGCGCACCACGCGGGACTTCGACGTGCTGAAGGGCGTGCGCCTGCCGATCCGCCCGCATTTCGGCACGATGGGCTTGGCGCCGGCCGAGGCCGACATGGTGAACTCGATCCCGCCGAGCTACACCGGCGGCAACATCGACAATTGGCGCATCGGCAAGGGCGCCACGATGTACTACCCCGTGGCGGTGCCCGGCGCGCTGTTCTCCGTGGGCGATCCCCATGCGAGCCAGGGCGATTCCGAACTCTGCGGCACGGCCATCGAGTGCTCGCTCACCGGCACGTTCCAGTTCATCCTGCACAAGAAGGCCGACCTCGCCGGCACCTCCCTCGCCAGCCTCGACTTCCCGATGATCGAGACGGGGGAGGATTGGGTCCTCTCGGGCTTCAGCTACCCGAACTACCTGCGCGACCTCGGGCCCGACGCCCAATCGGAGATCTTCGCGAAGTCGTCCCTCGACCTCGCCATGCGCGACGCGTTCCGCAAGATGCGCCAGTTCCTGATGCAGGCGCAGGGCCTCACCGAGGATGAAGCGATCTCGCTCATGTCCATCGCGGTCGATTTCGGCATCACGCAGGTGGTGGACGGCAACTGGGGCGTCCACGCCATCGTGAAAAAGGCGATCTTCGCCGAACGCCCCCTCAACTCCCCTCCCGGTTGAGGCGGGCGACGAGCTGGTCCGCGAACTTCGCCGCCGCCACCGACAGGGACCGGCCGCGCAGTTGCGCCAGGACCAGCACCATGGGCGTGAGGTCTCGCCCGTCGATCGGGCGGCTATGTAGGCGCGGATCCTGCGGGATGCCGCTCGGCACCTGAAGGCTGATCACGCCCTCGCGCAGGGTGAGGTTGCGCAGGAATTCGAGGGAGCCCGACTCCACGGTGGGCTGCAGCGCGACGCCCCGCCGGGCCAGCGCCTGCTCGATATGGTGGCGGATGGCGAGCGACCGGTCGGGCAGGGCGAGGGCGTGGCCGAGGCAGTCGCGCAGGCGCACCGGCCCCGGCTCCGCCGCCAGGGCGTGGTCCGACCGCATCAGGACGCGCAGGGTCTGGTGCCCGGAATAGAGCGGGTGCAAATCCGCCGAGGGTGGGGGCTGGAGGATGAGGGCGAGATCCGCCTCGAAGGTGGCAAGCGCCGTCACCGCCTGGGCGTGGTCGCGCACCTGCACCGTGAACCCGACGAGCGGGAAGCGCGCGCGATAGGTCTCGACCTCCTCCGGCACCACCTGCGTCACGAAGGCCTGGCTGCACGCCAAAGCCACATGGCCCCGGCGCACGCCGGAGAGGTCGGCGATCTGCGAGCGGACCCGGTCGAGATCGGCCATCTGGTCGCGGATGTGTCGGGCGAACAGTTCCCCTGCCGCATTGAGGCGCATCCCCTGCGCCAGCCGCTCGAAGATCGGGGTGCCGAGCTCGTATTCGAGATCCTGGATCTGCCGGGTGAGGGCCGAGGGGGTGATGCTCAGCCGCTCGGCGGCACGGCGGATCGACCCGGCGCGGGCGATCTCGGTGACGTAGGCGAGGGTGCGCAGATGCTTCACGGCCCCACCCTGCCGCCCTGTTGCCCGTCTGGCAACGGGTCACTCGAAAAATAGCACTTCCTTGCAACAGGTGGCGAACCTAGCCTTCGATCCATCGAAAATCTCACGGAGCCGTTCGATGATCCGCCGCCGCTCTCTCCTGGCCGGTCTCGGGGCCGGCCTCGCCCTCGCACCGCTCTCTCGCCGCGCCGCGCGGGCCGAGGGCGCCCCCGTCACGATCCGGATGGGCTCCCTGAAGCTCATCCATTCCATCGCGCCGAGCTTCTACGAGCGCTTCACCCCCGAGAACGTGCGGGTGGAGGTCGTGCCCTTCGAGAGCCCGACCGAGTGCAAGAACGCCGTCGTCACGAAGTCGGTGGATTTCGGCACGTTCGGCCTCGCATCCGCGATGCTCGGCGCGGCGGCGGGTGAGCCGCTGGTGGTCATCGCCTCCACCTGCAACCGCGGGATGGCGGTGATCGCCAAGAAGGGTTCGGACATCCACGCGATCAAGGACCTGCGCGGCAAGCGGGTCGCGATCTGGCCCGGCAGCACGCAGGAGGTGTTCGCCCTCGAACGGATGCGCATGGAGGGCCTGTCCGTGAAGGACATCACGCCTGTGCGGATCTCCTTCTCCGAGATGCACATCGCCCTCGCGCGGGGCGACGTCGACGCCTATGTCGGTGCCGAGCCCGCCCCCGGCGTCAGCCTCGCCTCCGGCGTCGGCCAATTGGTGGAATACCCCTACGGCACCGAGATGGGCGCGCTGAACATGGTGTTCGGCGCCCATCGCGACACCCTGGCCGAGCGCCCCGACATGGTGCGCACCATGCTCGACATCCATCGCAAGGCGACGGAGTTCGCGGCCGGCAACCGCGAGGCGATGATCGCCATGGCGGTGGCCAAGCTCGGCCAGAAGCGCGAGGCGTTGGAACTCTCCGCGCCGAACGTCGAATTGACGTGGCGCCTCGGGCCGGACGAGGTGCGGCAGGCCGGCGCCTATGCCCAGCACATGCTGGCGCTGAAGCAGATCAAGCGCCTGCCCGAGCCCGGCTTCATCGACACCCGGTTCGTCGATGCGATGAGCCGGGCATGAGCACCGGCATCGACGCCCCCGCCCTGCCGGCCCGAGCCTCCGTGCCAGCGCCCGCGCGGCTCGCCCTCGGCGGCGGGCTGGCGCGGGCCGGGCTCGCCCTGGTGGTGCCGGCGATCCTCGTCGCGATCTGGCAAATCACGACGGCGGGCCGGCCCTACAGCCTGATCCCGCCGCCCGCCGAGGTCTGGGCCGAGATGCGCGACCTCGCCATCGGCGGCGTGAACGACGACGCCTTCAGCGGCACCCTCTGGACGCATCTCTCGGCCTCGCTGATGCGCGTCTATGGCGGCTTCGCGCTCGCCGCCGCGGCGGCCCTGCCGCTCGGCCTGCTGATCGGCCGGGTGCCCGTGGTCCGGGCGCTGCTCGACCCCGTGCTGCAGATCCTGCGGCCGGTACCGGTGACGGCGTGGCTGCCGCTGGCGATGATCCTGTTCGGCCTCGGGCCGCGCTCGGCCTTCTTCCTGGTGTTCCTGGGGGCGTTCTACCCGATCCTCGTCAACACCGTGTTCGGCGTGCGCTCGGTGGAGCCGCGCCTGTTCGAGGCGGCGGCGATGCTCGGCTGCACCGGGCCGGCGCAATTCGCCCGGGTGGTGCTGCCCGCGGCGCTGCCGTCGATCTTCACCGGCCTGCGGCTCGGCCTCGGCTTCGCCTGGGTGGTGATCGTGGTCGGCGAGATGACCGGCGTCCAGACCGGCCTCGGCGCGATCATCATGGAGGCGCGTCAGCTTTCCCGCACCGAGATCGTGATCTGCGGCATGGCGGTGATCGGCGTCGCGGGCTTCGTCTCGGACTGGCTGGTCATGCGCCTCGGCCGCAAACTCCTCGCCTGGAGCCCGTCCCATGGCTGATCCCACCGTCCCGATCCTCGACATGCGCGCGGTCGGCAAGACCTACCGGGCCAACGGGCGCACCACCGAGGCCCTGCGCGAGGCGAACCTCACCGTCTCGCGGGGCGAGTTCGTCTGCCTGCTCGGCGCCTCCGGCTGCGGGAAGTCGACCCTGCTGCGCGTCGCCGCCGGCTTCGAGGCGCCCACCTCCGGGCAGGCGCTGATGTGGGGCAAGCCCATCCCCGGCCCCGGACCGAGCCGGGGGATGGTGTTCCAGGATTACGGCCTGTTCCCCTGGCTCACCGTGCGCGACAACATCGGGTTCGGCCCGAAATCCCGCAAGCGACCCACCGCCGAGGTGCGGGAGACTGCCGAGCGCTACATCTCCCTCGTCGGCCTCCAGGCTTTCGCGGATGCCTATCCGCACCAGCTGTCCGGCGGCATGAAGCAGCGCGTCGCCATCGCCCGCGTGCTGGCCAACGAGGCCGAGGTGGTGCTGATGGACGAGCCCTTCGGGGCGCTGGACGCCATGACCCGCGAGCGGCTTCAGGACGAATTGCTCGAACTCTGGTCGCGGACGGGCCTGACGATCCTGTTCGTCACCCACGCCATCGAGGAGGCGATCTTCCTCGCCGACCGCATCGTGATGATGTCCCCCGGCCCCGGCCGGATCGAGGCCGTCCACGAGGTCGACCTGCCGCGCCGCCGGGACGTGTCGAGCCCGGCCTTCAACGACCTGCGCCGGATGCTCGCCGCGCAGTTGCACAGCCACCACGCCCCGCGCACCGCGACGGTCGCCGCCTGATGGATTTCCCGTTGCCTCCCTTCCCGACCATCCCGTCGCTGCACGCGGCCTATGATGGGGGGCTCGACCCCCGCGCCGTGGTGGCCGAGGCCTATCGCCGGCTCGCGGAGATCGACGATCCCGGCATCTTCCTCGCGCTGGTACCGGAGGCGGAGGCGCTGGCCGCCGCCGAGGCACTGGGCGCCTTCGACCCGCAGGCCAAGCCGCTGTGGGGCGTGCCCTTCGCGGTGAAGGACAACATCGACGTGGCGGGCCTGCCGACCACCGCCGCCTGCCCGGACTTCGCCTTCACCCCCACCGAGACCGCGCCCGCCGTGGCGCGGCTCCTCGCGGCGGGGGCGATCCTGATCGGCAAGACCAACCTCGACCAGTTCGCCACCGGCCTCGTCGGGGTGCGCACGCCCTATCCCGTCCCGCGCAACGCCATCGACCCGGCCTATGTGCCGGGGGGATCGAGCAGCGGCTCGGCCGTGGCGGTCTCGCACGGGATCGTCGCCTTCGCGCTCGGCACCGACACGGCGGGCTCCGGCCGGGTCCCGGCGGGGCTCAACAACGTGGTCGGGCTGAAGCCCTCCCTCGGGGCGGTGTCGAGCCGGGGGATGCTGCCGGCCTGCCGCACCCTCGACACGCTCTCGGTCTTCGCCGGCACGGTCGCCGATGCCGATGCCGCCTTCCGCGTCATGGCCGGGTTCGACCCCGCCGACCCGTGGTCGCGTCCGCTGCCGGTGGCGCCCGTCCCCGCTGGCCTGCCGCCGGGCCTGCGCCTTGGCGTGCCCAACGCCGCCGGCCTGCGCTTCGGGGGCGATGCGCTCTCCGAGACCGCCTTCGCCAGGACGATGGCCGACCTCGAAGGCATCGCCGGACAGACCGCCGAGATCGACCTAGCGCCGATGTTCGCCGTGGCGGCCCTCCTCTACGACGGCCCGTGGGTCGCCGAGCGCTACGAAGCGATCCGCGCCGTGATGGAGACGCGGCCGGAAATCCTGCACGCGACGACGCGGACGGTGATCGGCTCGGCGACCCGCCACGCGGCGGCCGACGCCTTCGCCGGCCTCTACCGCCTCAACGAATTGCGCCGGGCCGCCGACGCGGTCTGGTCGCGGGTCGATGTCCTGTGCGTGCCGACCTATCCGCGCCCGCAGACCCGTGCCGCCCTGGAAGCGGATCCGATCGGGCCGAACAGCGAACTCGGCACCTACACGAACTTCGTGAACCTGCTCGATTGGTGCGCCCTCGCCGTACCGGGCCGCGCCCGCGCTGACGGGTTTCCCGCTGGCATCACGCTCATCGGCCCCCGTGGGGCGGATGGGCTGCTGGCCGCCCTCGGCGCGCGGCTGCACGCGGCCTCGGCCGAGCGGATCGGCGCGAGCCGCGCGCCGGTGCCGCCCGTGGAGGACGAGCCGGCGCGGGCCCTGCCCGGCGAGATCGAACTCGTCGTGGTGGGCGCGCATCTCTCCGGCCTGCCGCTCAACCACGAACTGACCGGGCGCGGCGCCCGCTTCCTCCGCGCGGCGGAGACCGCGCCGGAGTACCGCCTCCATGCCCTGCCCGGCGGCCCGCCGCAGCGGCCGGGCCTCGTGCGGGTGGGGGAGGGCGGCGGCGCCATCGCGACGGAGGTCTGGGCGCTCCCGCCCGCCGGCTTCGGGGAGTTCGTGGCCGGCATCCCGGCGCCCCTGGGAATCGGCACCGTGCGCCTCGCCGACGGCACGGCGCCGAAGGGCTTTTTGTGCGAGGCGGCGGGGCTCGTCGGCGCCACCGACATCACTGGGTTCGGCGGCTGGCGCCGCTACATGGAGAAGGCCGCCGCCTGAGCCCGCGAGACCCGATGACCACCTTCGTCCTCGACGACCCGACGCCCCGCGATCCCCGACTCGACTGGCCGCGCCTCGACCAGCGGGCGCGGGACGCGAGCTACGACAACACCAACGCTGTCGCCGACAGCGCGGAACGGATCGCCACCCGCAACGCGGCCGCCGCGCGCTACCGGGGCGCGCACCCGGCCGGTCTCGACATCCCCTACGCGGAAGGAGAGCGCACCGGCTTCGACCTCTTCCCCGTGGCGGATGCGCAGGCGCCCTGCTTCGTCTTCGTCCATGGCGGCTACTGGCAGCGCAACGCCCGCGCCGATTTCGCCGGCCTCGCGGAGGGGCTGAACGCCGCCGGCTGGGCGGTGGCGCTGCCGGGCTACACCCTGGCCCCCGAGGCGAGCCTCACTCAAATCTCCGCCGAGATCGGCGCGTCCCTCGATTGGCTCGCGGAGGAGGGAAAGGCCCACGGGATCGGCGGGCCGATCATCCTCTCCGGCTGGTCGGCGGGGGGGCATCTCGCCGCCCTGCATCTCGGGCACCGGGCGGTGGCGGCGGCGCTCGCCATCTCCGGCGTCTACGACCTCGCCCCGATCCGCGACACCTACCTGAACGAGAAGCTGTCCCTCACGGACGAGGAGATCGCGACGCTCTCGCCCCTGCGCCTGCCGGTGATGGACAAGCCGATGACGCTCGCCTATGGCAGCCGCGAATTGCCGGCCCTCGTCCACGACGCCCGCTGCCTCCACGCCCTGCGCGCCGCCGCCCACGCGCCGGGGGCGCTGCTGCCGGTGCCGGGCGCCGACCATTTCTCGATCCTCGATGGGTTCAGCCGCTCGGACGGTCTGTTCGTCCGAGCGGCGCGGGATCTTCTCGACTCGGCCCGCGCCTGCAGGAGGGCGTAGCCGTGCCGCAGCCGATCACGATCTTCATCGACGCCGATGCCTGCCCGGTGAAGGCCGAGACCTACCGCGTGGCCGAGCGCTACAGCCTGCACGTCTACGTGGTGGCCAACAGCTTCCTCAACGTGCCGCGCGAGCCGTGGATCGAGCGGGTCATCGTGTCGGACGGGTTCGACGCCGCCGACGACTGGATCGCCGAGCGCGCGGGCCCACACTCGATCGTGATCACCGCCGACGTGCCGCTGGCGAGCCGCTGCGTGAAGGCGGGGGCGAGCGCCCTCTCGCCCACCGGCAAGGCGTTCACGGATTCCTCCGTCGGGATGGCGCTCGCCACCCGTAACCTCATGCAGGAATTGCGGGAAGCCGGCGCGGTGACGGGCGGCCCGCCGCCGTTCTCGGCCAGGGACCGCTCCGCCTTCCTCGGCGCCCTCGACCGGGCGGTGATGCGGCTGCGCCGGGCGCATCCTTAAATATGATGCGACGTATGGCTCCGCTTCCGTGACGGACCCGCATCTCGCCCTAAAACTGACGGCGAGTGAACGGGGAACGAAGCATGGAAACCTATAAGGACGTTCTCGCGGGCCAATGCCCCTTCGGCGGCGACCGTATCGGGGGGGCCCAGACGTCGCCGCCCACCCTGGAGGACTGGTATCCCGACCGCCTGCGCGTCGAGATGCTCCACCAGAACGGTCCGCAGGCGAACCCGCTGGCCGATTTCGATTACCAGTCCGCCTTCGAGGCGCTGGACTACGAGCAGCTGAAGGCCGACATCCGCGCGTTCCTGACGAGCTCGGTGGCGTGGTGGCCGTCCGATTACGGCAATTACGGCCCGCAGATGATCCGCATGGCCTGGCACTCGGCCGGCACGTACCGCATCGCCGACGGGCGCGGCGGCGCGGGCGAGGGCCTGCAGCGCTTCGCCCCGATCAGCTCGTGGTGGGACAACGGCAACACCGACAAGTCCCGCCGCCTGATCTGGCCGATCAAGCAGAAATACGGCAACGCCCTCTCCTGGGCCGACCTGATGGTGCTGACCGGCACGATCTCCCTGGAGATCATGGGCCTGCCCACCTACGGCTTCGCCGGCGGCCGCCGCGACGCCTGGGAGGCGGACAACGCCACCTACTGGGGCCCGGAACTGTGGGACCCGCACAACATCGAATCCCCCGACAGCATGGTCACGCGCGACAAGCGCTGGCGCGGCCAGAACGGCGATCCCGATTACGACCTGGAGAACCCTCTCGCGGCCTCCCACCAGGCGCTGATCTACGTGAACCCGGAAGGGCCCTACGCCAACGGCGACCCGATGGGCTCGGCGCGGGACATCCGCGTGACCTTCACCCGCATGGCGATGAACGACGAGGAGACCGTCGCGCTGATCGCGGGCGGCCACGCCTTCGGCAAGAGCCACGGCATGGTGAAGGCGGACAGGATCGGCCCGCCGCCGGAGATCGCGCCCATCGAGGCGATGGGACTGGGCTGGCACAACCCGCAGGGCACGGGCGCGGCCGAGAACACGATGACGAACGGCATCGAGGGCTCGTGGATCCCGAACCCGACCCAGTGGGACAACGACTACCTGACGAACCTCTTCAAGTTCGAATGGAAGCAGACGAAGAGCCCGGCCGGCGCCCTGCAATGGGAGCCCGAGGACCCGGACGCGCCCCGCACGCCGGACGCCCACATCCCCGGCAAGACCCACCCGCTCATGATGATGACGAGCGACATCGCGCTGAAGACCGACCCGGTCTATCGCGAGATCTGCCTGAAGTTTCTGAACGACTTCGACTACTTCACGCTGCAGTTCTCCAAGGCGTGGTACAAGCTCACCCACCGCGACATGGGTCCGAAGGAGCGCTACCTCGGCCCGGAGAAGACCCTCGAGCCGGATCTGCTGTGGCAGGACCCGATCCCGGCCGTCGATCACCCGCTGATCGACGAGGGTGACATCGCCGCCCTGAAGCAGGAGATCCTCGGCCTCGGGCATTCCGTGTCGGACCTCGCCTACGCGGCCTTCGCCTCGGCCTCCACCCACCGCAACACCGACAAGCGCGGCGGAGCGAACGGGGCGCGCATCGCGCTGGCGCCGCAGAAGGACTGGGCGATCAACCGCCGGGCCATGCCGGTGATCGAGGCCCTGAAGGGCGTCATGGCCGGGTTCAACGGCCGGGCCGGCGGCGGCAAGAAGGTGTCGCTCGCCGACCTCATCGTGCTCGGCGGCTGCGCGGCGGTGGAGAAGGCCGCCCGCGACGCCGGGTCCTCGGTCGCGGTGCCCTTCGCGCCGGGGCGGATGGACACCACCGACGCGATGACCGACGCCGACAGCTTCGAGTGGCTGAAGCCGGTGGTGGACGGGTTCCGCAACTACGTGGACGACCGCTTCGACCGGATCACGCAAGGCCGGGTCTCGCCGGAGCAGGTCTTCCTCGACCGAGCGCACCTGCTGGCGCTCACCGCCCCCGAATGGGTGGCGCTGACGGGCGGCCTGCGGGCGCTGAACCTGAACCACGACGGCTCGACCCACGGCATCTTCACCGACCGGGTCGGGGTGCTGACGAACGACTTCTTCACCGTGCTGACCAGCATGGATTACGAGTGGAAGAAGACGGACGGCGCGGGCAAGGCGTTCACCCTGGACGACCGGGGAAGCGGTGAGACGAAGTACACGGCGACCCGCTGCGACCTCGTCTTCGGCGCGAACGCCCAGCTCCGCGCGGTGGCCGAGGTCTATGCCGGCACGGACGGGCAGGAGCGCTTCCTGCGCGACTTCGTGAAGGTCTGGGACAAGGTGATGAACCTCGACCGTTACGACCTGAAGCTGAACTGACGCCCAGACGGCGGCCGGGCCCTCCCGGCCGCCGTCTGCAAGACCCTCCCAGAGTCATCCAGGCAATTATCCCGCTAAAAGGCGGGAGAGATTGGCAATTGTACACAAGCCCGTGAATATGTAGTCTAACCGGCAAATTACTTTCGCCGGAAAGACAAGAAATGATCCGGAGCGAGATCATCGCGGGCGTCGACCTTTTGCCGCAGGTCGTACACAGTGATTCGCGCGGCAATCTCGTCTCCTTCGAAGAATTCGGCAACGTTCCGTTCTGCCCAAAACGCGTCTTCGTCATCACGGTGGACGGTCCGGGGCCGGCTCGCGGCGGACATGCCAATTCCTGCGACGAGCTGATCAGCGTCATCAGCGGGGCGGTCACCATCGAGATCGACAACGGCGAGAGCCGCCGCTCCGTGCGCCTCGACGGCCGCGACGAGGCCTTGTGGATCCGGGCCGGCGTCCTCATCGTGTTGAAGGAGTTCGCGCCGGGCACCGCGCTCCTCGTCTGCGCCTCCGAGCGCTACGAGGACACGCGCCATTTCGACCGTCCGCGCACCGGCATCACCCGAGCCCTATGCCCGGCATGATTCCGCAGGCGGCGCCGCCGCTGCGGATCGCACGGTTCCGGGAGGAGATCGATGCGATGGTCGCCCGCGTCCTCTCCGGCCCCTCCTACATTCTGGGCGAGTTGGTGTCCGCCTTCGAGGCCGCCTTCGCGGAGACGGCGGGCGTCGCGCATTGCGTCGGGGTCGCCTCCGGCACGGACGCGCTGGCGCTGGCACTGCGGGCGCTGGGAATCGGGCCGGGCGATGAGGTGCTGCTGCCGGCGCTGACCTTCGCGGGCACCGCGCAGGCGATCCTGCATTGCGGCGCGAGCCCGGTCTTCGTGGAGGTCGATCAAGCCACGCGCTGCATCGACCCGGCGGCGGCGGAAGGGGCCATCGGCCCGCGCACTGCCGCCGTCGTGCCGGTCCATCTCTTCGGCCACCCGGCCGCCATGCCCGCGCTGATGGCGCTCGCGGACAGGCACCGGCTCGCCGTGGTGGAGGATTGCGCGCAGAGCCACAGCGCCGCCCTGGGCGACCGGGCGCTCGGCAGCTTCGGCCACGCGGCGGCGTATTCGTTCTACCCGACCAAGAACCTCGGCGGCATCGGCGACGGCGGCGCCGTCGTCACCGCCGATCCGGCCCTGGCCGAGCGCCTGCGCCGCCTGCGCCATTACGGTTTCGCGGGCGGCGAGCGGGTCAGCGGGGGAATCGGCTTCAATTCCCGCCTGGACGAGATCCAAGCGGCGATGCTCCTCGCCCTGTTGCCGCATCTCGCGGAGGGCAACGCCGAGCGCAGGGCGAGCGCCGCCCGCTACCGAGAGCTCCTCGACGGAACCGGGATCGGTCTTCCGCCGGAGGGCGCGGGTAGCGTCTACCACCAGTTCGCGATCACCGTTCCCGACCGGGACGGGCTGAAACGCCGTCTCGACGCGGCGGGGATCGGCACGGCGGTGCATTATGCGCCGGGCCTCCACCGCCACCCGGCCTTCGCCGAGGGCGCTCGCACTCCCCTGCCGGTCACGGATGCCCTGGCCGGCAGCCTCCTTAGCCTGCCGATCCAGCCCGAGGTGGCGACCGGCCACGAGGCCCGCATCGCCGGGACGATCCGGGAGTGCCTGCGTTGCGCGGGGTGATTCTCTACGGGATCGGCTCGCCCATCGTGGTCGACGTCGAGGAGAGCCTGTACCGGGCGGGCCTGCCGCTCGTGGCCGGCATCGCCAACCATCCGGGGGCGGTGCATCTGCCGGAGGGCGCGCGAATCCTGGCGCCGGAGGAGATCGCGGACGCAGAGCGCGACCTGCCCTTTCTCGTGCCGCTGTTCACGCCGGGCCACCGGCACGCGGCGGCCGGAGAGGCCGCGCGGCGGGGTTTCAGCCGGCCGCTCACGCTGATCGACCCGAGCGTCGCCGCCCCGCGCCATCTGAACTTGGGGCCGGGCTCCTACGTCAATGCCGGATGCAGCCTCGGCTCCGGCAGCGTGTTCGGCGCCTTCGTCTTCATCAATCGCGGGGCGAGCCTCGGGCACCACGTCCGGGGCGGGGAGTATGTTTCGGTCGGGCCGGGCGCCGTGCTCGCGGGCCATGTCCGCCTCGGGACGGGCGCCTTCGTCGGCGCGGGGGCGACGATCCTGCCGGAAGTCACCATCGGCGCGAATGCCGTGGTCGGCGCGGGCGCGGTGGTGACGAAGGACGTGCCGGACGGCGGCCTCGCCCTCGGCAACCCGGCCAGGATCGTCCGCCGCGACATCGGCGGCTACAGGGGAATCGCCGTTCCATGACGCGGCCGGTCGTCCACCTCTACACCCTGTGCTGGGACGAGGCCGACATGCTCGGCTTCTTCTTCCGCCACTACGATCCCTTCGTCGACCGCTACGTCGTCTACGACGACGGCTCGACGGACGGCTCCCGCGCCATCCTGCGCGCCCACCCGAAGGTCGAGCTGCGCGATTTCCCCCGCACGGATCCCGAGTCCTTCGTGCTCTCTCACCGGGCGATGCAGAACGAGGCGTGGAAGGAGAGCCGCCACCGGGCCGACTGGATCGTCGTGACGGCAATCGACGAGCACCTGCATGTGCCGGGGCGCGCCATGGCGGATTACCTCGCGGACGAGGCGGATCGGGGCGTCACCCTGATCCCAGCGCTGGGCTTCGACCTGAACCACGCGGAGATGCCCGACGATTCCGGGCTGCTCGTGGAGCGCGTCACGCGCGGGCGTCCGCGTGTGGCGTTCAACAAGCTCAGCGTCTTCAAGCCCGAAGCCCTGCGGGAGACCGGCTTCGGGCCGGGCCGTCACGCGGCGGCACCCGTGGGCGACCTCGTCCTGCCCCCGCGCGATACCCTCCAACTCTGGCACTACAAGCATCTCGGCTTCGAGCGGAACGCGACGCGGGAGGCGATTCAGGCCGAGCGGCTCGGCCGCACCGACCGCGAGCAAGGCTTCGGCCAGCATTACCTCTGGGGGCGCGAGCGCCTGCGCGCCTTCTGGGATGAGATGGAGCACGAGAGCCTCGACCTTGCCGGCGCCGACGCGGAGGCCCTCGCCATCCGTCCGCTCTGGTGGGAGGAGCAGGGCCTGCGCCGGGCCGATCCCGCCCCGCTGCCGCCCCTCGTGCCGGCCACGCCGGGGGCGGCGCCCACCGTCTCGGTGCTGGTGAAGTCGTACCAGCACGCGCCCTATGTCCGGCAGACGATCGAGAGCGTGCTCGCCCAATCCTTCCAGGATTTCGAGATCGTCGTCACCGACGACGGCTCGACCGACGGCACCGCCGAGATCCTGCGCGGCTTCACCGATCCGCGCATCCGGCTCGAATGCTGTCCAGAGAACTGGGGCATCTCCGCGGCGATGAACGCGACTGTGGCGCGGGCGCGTGGGCGCTACGTCGCGATCCTCAATTCCGACGATTGGGCGCTGCCCGGCCGCCTGCGGCGGCAGGTGGGCTTCCTCGACACGCATCCCGACGTCGCCCTGGTCTTCGGGATGCCGCGGCCGGTGGACGAGGCGGGCCTGCCGACGGGAGGCTACAACGATTTCTCCGCGCCATTGCGCTTCCCCGATTTCTCCCGGCGGAGCTGGTTGCGGTTCTTCTTCTTCCACCACAACACGGTCTGCGCGCCCACCGCGATGATCCGCCGTGAGGCCTACGAGGCCGCCGGCGCCTACGACCTGCGGCTGACGAACCTGCAGGATTTCGACATGTGGATCCGCATGCTCATGGCCGGGCAGACCATCCACGTCCTGCCCGACAGCCTGACCGCGTTCCGCATCCGCGACGGCCTCGCCAATGCCAGTGCCCCGAGCCCGGAGGCCCGGCTGCGCGACGGATTCGAGCACGCGATGGTCCTGCACCGCTTCAGGGGGATGGACGAGGCGCTGTTCACGGAGGTCTTCGAACCCGCAGAGATCGCCCATCCCGGGGAGCCGCTGCCCCTGCGCCTCGCCCGCCTCGCGAGCGGGCTCGACCGGCCGGCGCTCCGCCTCTTCGCCCTCCAAACCCTGTACGAGGAGGCGCACGCACCGGAGCATTTCGCCACGCTGCGCGAGTGGGCCGGCCGGATCGACGCCCTCGGCCTGCGCGGGATTGAGGAGCGCGACCGCCACATCCACACTTTGGCCCTCGAGCGCGAAACGCTCGCCGCCGACCGCGATCGGATCGCGGCCGATCGGGATGGCATCGTCGGCGACCGTGACCGCCTCGCCGCGCTCCTGAAGCAGGAAGAGGCGGACCGCGCGCAGGAGCGTGCGGCAGGGGACGCGGAGCGCGTCGATCTTGGGGCGAAGCTGGAGGTTGCCCTCCAGGTGCAGCGGCGGATGGAGCGGACCCTGTGGTTCCGCTCGGCCCGCGCCGTGCGCAAGGTCGGCCGGATGTTCCGCGCCTGAGGCCGGGTTGGCGGCAAGCAACTTGCCAAGGGGTCCCAAACACCATCCCCTGGGACACCATGGACCTGCACACGATCGAGACCACGATCCGGCTCCGCAGCCGGTCGGAGATGCCGGATTGGCGCGAGGGCGATGCGTGGCTCGCGGGCGGCACGTGGCTCTATTCCGAGCCGCAGCCGGCCTTGCGCCGCCTCATCGACCTGACGGGCCTCGGCTGGCCGGCGCACGAATCCGGATCGGACGGGCTGACCCTCGCCGCCACCTGCACCGTCGCCGCCCTCGAACGGCTGGACCTCCCGGCCGCCTGGATCGCCGCGCCGCTGGTGCGGCAATGCTGCCGGTCGCTGCTCGGGTCGTTCAAGGTGTGGAACGGGGCGACGGTCGGCGGCAACCTCTGCCTCGCCCTGCCGGCCGGGCCGATCATCGCCCTGACGACCGCCCTCGAAGGCACCTGCCTCCTCTGGGCGCCGGACGGGAGCGAGCGCCGCCTCACGGTGCCGGAGGTGGTGATCGGGCCGCAGCGCAACGCCCTCGCCCCCGGCGAGATCCTGCGCAGCGTCACCCTGCCGGCCTCGGCGCTGTCCCGGCGCACCGCCTTCCGGCGGATCAGCCTCAGCCCGCACGGGCGCTCGGGGGCGCTCCTCATCGGGACGCTCGGCGCGGACGGGGCCTTCGCCCTCACGGTCACGGCCTCGGTGCCGCGCCCCCTGCGCCTCGCCTTCCCCCGCGCCCCTGAGCGCGACGACCTGCTGCACGCGGTCGAGGCGGCGATCCCCGGGGGCCTGTATTACGACGACGTCCATGGCCGCCCCGACTGGCGGCGGCACATGACCCTGCATTTCGCGGGCGAGATCCTGGCCGAATTGACGGAGGCACGGGCGTGAGGCTGACGGTCAACGGGCACGCGCACGACGCCGACCCGCGCCCCGGCCAATGCCTGCGCACCGTCCTGCGCGAGGCCGGCTGGTTCGGGGTGAAGAAGGGCTGCGACGCGGGCGATTGCGGCGCCTGCACCGTGCATCTCGACGGCGAGCCGGTCCATTCCTGCCTCGTCCCGGCCTTCCGCGCCGAGGGCACCGAGGTCACGACCATCGAGGGCCTGTCCGGCCCGTGCCGGCCGGGGGAAGCCCGCGAACCGACCCATCCGGTCCAGGCGGCCTTCGTCGCCGCCCAGGGCTTCCAGTGCGGCTTCTGCACCCCCGGCATGGTGATGACCGCCGCCGCCCTGGACCAGGGACGGCGCCAGGATCTCGGCGACGCCCTCAAGGGCAACCTCTGCCGCTGCACCGGCTACGGGGCGATCCGCGACGCTATCGCGGGCGTTGCGCGCGTCGAGGCGCCGGAGGGCGCGTGCGTCGGCCGCTCCGTGCCGGCCCCGGCGGCGCCGCTGGTGGTGACGGGCACCGCCCGCTTCACCTTCGACATCCCCGAGGCCGGGATGCTGCACCTGAAGGTGCTGCGCTCGCCCCATGCCCATGCACGGATCGTCGCCATCGACACCGGCCCCGCCCGCGCCGTGCCGGGCGTCGTCGCCGTCCTGACCCACGAGGACGCGCCCCCGCGCCGCTTCTCCACCGGGCGCCACGAGGACCCGCGCGACGACGCCGCCGACACGCTCGTGCTCGATCCCGTCCTGCGCTTCGCCGGCCAGCGCGTGGCGGCGGTGATCGCCGAGACCGAGGCCGCCGCCGAGGCGGGCTGCCGGGCCCTTCGCGTCACCTATGAGGTCTTGCCCGCCCTGCTCGACCCCGCCCGCGCCCTCGACCCGGACGCGCCCCGCGTCCACGGCGAGACCAACCTCGCGGCGGAGGTGCGCGGCGAGGTCGGCGACGTGGCCGCCGGCCTTGGCGAGGCGGATCTCGTCTACGAGGAGACCTTCGCCTCGCAGCGGGTGCAGCACGCCCATCTCGAAACCCATGGCTGCGCCGGCTGGCGCGAGGCGGACGGGCGCCTCACCCTGCGCACCAGCACGCAGGTGCCGTTCCTGACCCGCGATGCCCTCTGCGCCCTGTTCGATCTGCCCCGCGAGGAGGTCCGCGTGGTGTGCGGGCGGGTCGGCGGCGGCTTCGGCGGCAAGCAGGAGATGCTGACCGAGGATCTTGTGACGCTCGCCGTCCTCAAAACCGGCCGCCCGGTGAAGTGGGAGCTGACCCGGCAGGAGCAGTTCGCGGCCACCACCACCCGCCACCCGATGAGCGTGCGGGTGACGGTGGGCGCCAAGCGGGACGGGCGGCTCACGGCCCTCGGCCTCGCCGTGCTCTCCGACACCGGCGCCTACGGCAACCATGCCGGCGGCGTGCTCCACCACGGCTGCAACGAGGTGCTGGCGGCCTATTCCTGCCCGAACAAGCGGGTGGTGGGGCGGGCGGTCCACACCCACACCCCGCCGGCCGGCGCCTTCCGGGGCTACGGCCTGAGCCAGACGATCTTCGCCCTCGAATCCGCCCTCGACGAGATGGCGCGGCGGCTCGGCGTCGATCCCTTCGCCCTGCGCCGGATCAACGCCGTAAAGCCCGGCGAGTCGCTGATCGCCCACAGCCTGCACCCGCACGACGTGGTGTTCGGCAGCTACGGGCTCGACCAGTGCCTCGACCTCGCGCAGGCGGCGCTCGCCGAGGATCCCGGCCCGGCGCCCGAGCCGGGCTGGCGCGTCGGGACCGGCATGGCGATGGCGATGCTCGATACGATTCCCCCGCGCGGCCACCACGCCGAGGCCTTCGCCGCGCTCCTGCCCGACGGCACCTACCGGCTCCGCACCGGCACCGCCGAGTTCGGCAACGGCAGCCAGACGGTCCATCGCCAGTTCGTCGCGCAGGCGCTCCAGGCCGACCCGGCGCGTGTGCGGATCGAGGCCGCCGACACCGATGCGGTCGGGCACGATACCGGCGCCTACGGCTCGACCGGCACCGTCGTCGCGGGCCAAGCGGTCCACCGGGCGGCGCTGGCGCTGGCCGGGGCGATCCGCGCGCGGGCGGCCGAGCGGACGGGCGCGACGCCCGAGGAATGCCGCCTCGCGGACGGCGCCGTCGAGACGCCAAAGGGCGTCATCCCGTTGAAAGACCTCGCGCCGCTGGAGGCGTCGGGCCGGTCGAACGGCAGCCCGCGCTCGGTCGCCTTCAACGTCCAGGCCTTCCGGGTGGCGGTCCACCCGGTGAGCGGGGCCGTGCGCATCCTGACGAGCGTTCACGCCGCCGATGCGGGGGTGGTGATCAATCCGATGCAGTGCCGGGGGCAGGTGGAGGGCGGCGTAGCCCAGGCGCTCGGCGCCGCGCTCTACGAGGAGGTCGCCCTGGACGGGGAGGGGGCGGTGGCGACGCGCACCTTCCGCAACTACCACATCCCCGCCTGCGGCGACGTCCCGGACACGCGGGTGCTGTTCGCCGAGACGGACGATGCGGTCGGGCCGCTGGGGGCCAAGTCGATGAGCGAATCGCCCTTCAATCCGGTCGCGGCGGCGCTCGGCAACGCGATCCGCGACGCCACCGGCGCCCGCCTCACCGCCACGCCCTTCGCCCCGGACCGGATCTTCCGCGCCGTCGCGGCAGCGTGCGACCCGGGTGAGCGCCGCCCCGTTTCCGATCAGGCCCGTTGAGACCGGCGGCAATAGTCATGACGCCGTGCCCGCAATCCGATCTCCCGGATTGCGTCGATTGCAGCGCGATATGCGTTCTTCGCAGTTGCGGAATGACGGAATACAACATCCATCATGGCGGTGGGCGAAAGATCCATTGACTCCGTCATGTGAAGCGAGGTGAACTGTCTCGACAAATATAAGGGAGGAACCATGGCCAAGTTCACGCTGGGTATCATGGCCGATGGCGATGACGAGCCCGTTCGCCGGATCGCGATCTCGGCCGGCGACGAATCGTCGGCGCAGTTCGCGGCCAACGCGGCCTACGAGAAGGTCCGCCGGGAATATCCCGACGCCACGGAACTCCACCTGATGGACGGCGCCGGCCATGCCTGGAACCGCTCCGTCGCCTCGACCGGCTGGACCAGCCTGAACTGACCGGAACCTGCTGAAACGCACTGCGCGCCGGATGGAATCGCCCATCCGGCCGCGTTGTTCTGTGTATCGTCGTACAGTCCAGGGTTGACGCGCTGCGGTAGCGCCCAAGATCCCCCTTCGCACAAGCGTGGCCATATTGGCGCAACGAGGTGGGGAATGGGGCAAGTGAAGGGGCCGCGGCCGAAGACCGATCTGCAGGCCGTGCAGAACAGGGCGGGGACCGAGCTGATCGACCGCATGGGCATCCGCACGGAGGCCGAGCGGGCGGAGATCGTGATCCGGGAGGCCCGCAAGGCGCGCCTCGCCGCGCAGGCCAAGGCGCTGGTCAAGACCGAGTGACGACCCGGACGCCCTGATGCGCTAAAGCCCCTGCCGCCCGCATTCCGCGCGGGCGCATCCGGGGGTTTTCAGCGCATGGACCTGTTCGGCGGCGCGCTCAGCGTCAACTCGCCCGACGACATCGCCCACATCATCCAGGTCTCGCTGGCGCCGGCCTTCCTGCTGTCGGCCCTGGCGACGCTGCTCAACACCTTCTCGACCCGGCTCGCCCGGATCTCCGACAAGGTGAACGCGGCCGACCGGGAGTTGATGGGGGCGGACGAGGACGCGGCGCGGGCGATTTCCGTGCGGCTCGCCTTCCTGCATCGCCGGTCGATCCTCCTCGACGCGGCGGTGGTGCTCGCCTGCGTCGGGGCGGGGCTCGTGCTGAGCTCGATCCTCACCCTCTATGTCGGCGCCCTGCGCGATGGCGCGGCGGCCTCGGTGCTGTTCGCCCTGTTCGGCCTCGCGCTGGTGTTCACCGTCGCCGCCATCTGCGCCTTCCTGGCGGAGATCCTGCTCGCGGGGCGGGGCGTCCGCGTCGAGGTGGAGCGCCAGCGCGACGCCGCCTCGAAGCGCGGGGGCTGAGGCGCCGCGCCGCGCCTGGCCGCACGGCCGCCTAGCGATATAGGGTGAGGACAACACACCTCGCGCGAGACGGAGGACCACGCCCGATGGACCCCACCATCACCACGGTCGAAGATCTGCGCCGGATCGCCAAGCGGCGGGTGCCGCGGATGTTCTACGATTACGCCGATTCCGGCTCGTGGACCGAGGGCACCTACCGGGCGAACGAGGACGACTTCGCCGCGATCCAGTTCCGCCAGCGGGTGGCGGTGGACATGACGAACCGCACGCTCGCCACTACCATGGCCGGGCAGGCGGTGGCGATGCCCGTCGCCCTGGCGCCCACCGGCATGACGGGGATGCAGCACGCGGACGGGGAGATCCTGGCCGCGCGGGCGGCGCAGGCCGCCGGGGTGCCCTTCACCCTCTCGACCATGAGCATCTGCAGCATCGAGGACGTGGCCGAGGCGGTCTCGGCGCCGTTCTGGTTCCAGCTCTATTTCATGCGCGACCGGGCCTTCAACGACCGGCTGATCGACCGGGCGGCGGCGGCGCGCTGCTCGGCGCTGGTCCTGACCCTCGACCTTCAGATCCTCGGGCAGCGCCACAAGGATATCCGCAACGGCCTCTCGGCGCCGCCGCGCCTGACGCCGTCCACGGTCCTCGACCTCCTCACCAAGCCGCGCTGGTGCCTGCAGATGCTCGGTACGAAGCGGCGGACGTTCCGCAACATCGTCGGCCATGTGGAGGGCGTCGGCGACACCCGCTCGATCTCCGCCTGGACCTCGCAGCAATTCGACCCGCGCCTCGACTGGGACGACGTGGCCCGCATCCGCGACCGCTGGAAGGGGCCGCTGATCCTCAAGGGCATCCTCGATGCGGAGGATGCCGAGCGGGCCGTCGCCACGGGGGCCGAGTCGCTGGTCGTCTCGAACCATGGCGGGCGGCAGCTCGACGGCGCGCCATCCTCCATCGCGATCCTGCCCGAGATCGTGGAGGCGGTGGGCTCGCGCATCGAAGTGCTGATGGATGGCGGCATCCGCTCGGGGCAGGACGTGCTGAAGGCCGTGGCGCTCGGCGCCAAGGGCGTCTTCATCGGCCGCTCGTTCCTCTACGGGCTCGGCGCGGGCGGGGAGGCGGGCGTCGCGCGCTGCCTGGAGATCATCCGTAAGGAGCTCGACATGACGATGGCGCTGTGCGGCCATCGCGACATCCGCGCCATCGACCGCGCGATCCTGCGCCCGCCCCACGGGCCGGGCTGAGGCGTCAGGGCCGCAGGAACAGGTTGACCGAGAGGATGTGGTCGGTGGCGAGCCCGTTGCTCGGCGTCTGGATCAGCCGGTTCAGGTAGCCGAGCTCGACGGTGGATTGGCCGCCGATCGGCACCTCGATCCCGGCGAAGGTGCGCAGCTGGTCGAACCCGGCCCTCGGCCCCCAATCGGCATCGTTGAGGGCGACGAACACCTCCGCCGAGCCCAGCGCCGACACGCCGCCCGCCTTGTCGGTGAGCGGGGCGGCGACGCGCATCTGCTCGCGCACCCGGAAGGCGACGTCCCTGCCGTCCGAACGCCAGCGCTGCTCGAAGCGCGTGCGGGAGGAGGTCTTCAGGCCGTTGATCTCGCCGAGCTTCCAGTTGATCTCCTGGAAGGAGCGGTCCTCGATCCGCACCGGGCCCATGCCGCGATCCTGGACGTAGGCGTAGCCCTGGTAGAGCGTGAAGTCCTTGGTGACTTTCCAGCCGACGGCCGGGCGCAGGATCAATTGATCGAGCTGCGAAATGCCGTTGCCGAAGCGGGGCTGCATCTCGGCGAAGAAGGCAAAGTCGTCGATGGAGCCGAAGACGGTGGAGTTGAACCACAGCTGCGCGTCGTGCGCGGCGGCCGGCGCGGCCGCGCCGAGGAGAGCCGCCAGCACCGGCAACACAGGCCTGACCAGACGCATCCCCATCGCCGACACCGCTTCCCACCCGTGGGGGTGGTGTCCCTCCCCGGCGACGAACCGTCAAGGTTGTGCGCGCCGGTTCCCTCCGCCGAGCCTTGACGCCAGCGAACCCCGCCCGCGATAAACCGGGCTCCGGGAGGCGGCGGGGCGGGCCATGGTGACGGGGCTTGCGACGCCATCCCTCCTCAACCGCCTCGACCTCAAGACCCTGCGCCTCTTCGTGGCGATCTGCGAGGACGGCACGCTGAACGGCGCCGCCCGGCGCGCCGCCATCGCGCCCTCGGCGGTCAGCAAGCGCCTCGCGGAACTGGAACGCGCGCTGGGCTGCGACCTGCTGATCCGCGAGCCCAAGGGGATGCGCCCCACCCCCGCCGGGGAGACCCTGCTCCACCACACCCGCCGGATGCTCGCGAGCGCCGAGCAGATCAGCCTCGAACTCGCCGAGCACGCCCGGGGCGTGCGCGGCTTCGTCCGGGTGCTCGCGAACCTCTCGGCCATCGTCGAGTTCCTGCCGGAGGACCTTCAGGCCTTCCTCGCCGCGCAGGGCGAGATCCGCGTCGACTTGGAGGAGCGCCCGAGCAGCGGCGTCGTCGCCGGGGTGGAGGAGGGCGCCGCCGACCTCGGCATCTGCGCGGGCGGCACCGACACCCGCTCGCTCGACGCCTACCCCTACCGAAGCGACCGCCTCGTCCTCGTCGTCCCGGACGGCCATCCGCTCGCCGGGCGGGACTCCGTGGCGCTCGCCGACACCCTCGACCACGACCATGTCGGGATGCACCGGGAAAGCTCGATCTACGCCGCCCTGCGCGACGAGGCCCGCCGCCTCGGGCGCCCCCTGAAGCTGCGCATCCATGTGCCGAGCTTCGACGCGATCTGCCGGATGGCGCAGGCCGGGATGGGGCTCGGCGTCGTGCCGGAGGGGGTCTACGCCCTCCTCGGGCCGCAGATGCGCGTCGCCGCCGTGCCCCTCACCGACCCGTGGGCGCAGCGCACGCTGCTCCTCGTGGTCCGGCCGGGCGCCCTGACGCCCGCCCCGGCGCTGCTGTTCGACCACCTGCGCAGGGCGGCCGGCTGACGCCTTAGCGTTCTCGTGCGGAGAACGCAGGCTCGCGCATGACGTTTAGACCCACCCGGCCGGATGAACTATTCTGCCATCAATCAATGATGGAGGAGCGCTCATGGCAAGCTCGGCAACCGCCCAGTCCCAGGGTCCGCTCGCTGGAATCCGCGTTCTCGAACTCGGCCAGCTGATCGCGGCACCGTTCGCCACCAAGATCCTCGCCGAATTCGGCGCCGAGGTCATCAAGGTCGAGCCGCCGAACGACGGCGACCCCCTGCGCAAGTGGCGCAAGATGCACGAGGGCACCTCGCTCTGGTGGTATCTGCAGTCTCGCAACAAGAAGTCGATCGCGATCAACCTGAAATCGCCGGACGGCCTCGCGGTCGTGAAGGATCTCGTGCGCAGCGCCGACGTGGTCGTCGAGAACTTCCGCCCCGGCGGCCTGGAAAAGCTCGGCCTCGGCTGGGACGTGCTGCAAGCGCTGAACCCGAAGCTGGTGATGGTCCGCATCTCCGGCTACGGCCAGACCGGCCCCTATCGCGACCGGCCGGGCTTCGGTGCCATCGGCGAGTCGATGGGCGGCATCCGCTTCACCACCGGCAGCCCGGATTCCCCGCCCGCCCGCGTCGGCGTGAGCATCGGCGACACCCTCGCCTCGCTGCACGGGGTGATCGGCGCCCTCATGGCGCTGCTCCACGTCAAGACCGGCGGCGGCGCGGGTCAGGTGATCGACGTCTCGCTCGTGGAGAGCGTGTTCAACGTCATGGAAAGCCTCGTCCCGGAATACGACCTGCTGGGCGAGGTCCGCACCCGCACCGGCGGGGCGCTGCCGGGCATCACGCCCTCGAACACCTATCCCACGAAGGATGGCGGCTACGTCGTCATCGCCGGCAATTCGGACCCGATCTTTAGGCGCTTGATGAATGCCATCGGCCGCCCGGATCTCGCCGAGGACCCGTCCCTGCGCGGCAATGACGGCCGGAGCGCCGTGGCGGGGATGCTCGACGGGGTGATCGCCGACTGGACGAAGGCACGCAGCGTCGAGGAGGCCCTGGAGGTCCTCGACGCCGCCGACGTGCCGGCGGGCCGCATCTACTCAGTCGCCGACATCGTGGCCGACCCGCATTACGCCGCCCGCGACATGATCCTGGAGGCGGAACTGCCCGGCGGGACAACCGTGAAGATGCCGGGCATCGTGCCCAAGCTCTCCGGCACGCCGGGTTCGGTGCGCTGGCAGGGCCCGGCGCTCGGCGCCCACACGGACGACGTCCTGGCCGATCTCGGCCGCGATTCCGAGACCATCGCGCGCCTGCGCCGCGAGGGAGCCGTCCAATGAGCGGGGATGCCATGCTGATCCAGGAAGTCGCCACCCGCGACGGGTTCCAGATCGAGCCCGTCTTCGTGGAGACCGCCGACAAGATCGCCCTGATCGACGCCCTCTCGGCCGCCGGCTTCTCGCGGATCGAGGTCTCGTCCTTCGTCTCGCCGAAGGCCGTGCCTGCGCTGCGCGACGCCGCCGAGGTCTTCGCCGGGATCACCCGCCGGCCGGGCACGGTCTACGTGGCGCTGGTGCCGAACCCCAAGGGCGCCGAGCGGGCGCTCGCCGCCAAGGTGAACGAGATCAACCTCGTCGCCTCGGTGAGCGAGACCCACAACCGCGCCAACATGGGCATGACGCCCGCCGCCTCGATCGAGGGCTTCGGCAAGATCATGGCGGCGGTGAAGGGCTCCGGCGTCTCCACCAACGCCACCGTCGCCACGGCCTTCGGCTGCCCCTTCGAGGGCGACCAGCCCGCCGACAAGGTCATGGCGCAGGTGGAGCGCTACCTCGCGCTGGGCATCGAGAACGTCACCCTCGCCGACACGACCGGCATGGCCAACCCGAGGCAGGTCGAAAGCCTCGTCGCGCGGGCGCTGACCATGGTGCCGGCCTCGAACCTGACGCTCCACTTCCACAACACGCGCGGCCTCGGCCTCGCCAACGTGCTGGCCGCCTACACGGTCGGCGCGCGCCGGTTCGATGCGGCGCTCGGCGGGCTCGGCGGCTGTCCCTTCGCGCCGGGGGCCACGGGCAACATCTGCACCGAGGATCTCGCCAACATGGCGGCGGAGATGGGCATCGCGACGGGCCTCGACCTCGAAGCCCTGATCGCCCTCTCCCGCGATCTCCCCCGCCTCGTCGGGCACGACGTGCCGGGGCAGGTCGCCAAGGCGGGGCGTCCTTCCGACCTTCACCCGATCCCGCAGGCCGCCTGAGGCCTCCCCCCCCCCCGCAAACCCCGTCCCGACCGGACGCCGCCAGAGAAGCGGCGCCGGGCGGCACGCGGGCGCATGCCGCCCGAAGTCTTGGAGGAAATAAGATGAGCGCCGTCACCACCAGCCCGCTCGCGGGCGCGGCCGAAGTCACGGAGAGCAGCGTGGTCCGCAAGGCCGCGTGGCGGCTGATGCCGCTGATCATGATCTGCTACATGTTCGCGTTCTTCGACCGCATCAACATCAGCTTCGCGAAGTTCCAGCTCCAGAGCGATCTCGGCTTCAGCAACGTCGCCTACGGGCTCGGCGCGAGCATGTTCGTGATCGGCTACGTGATCTTCGAGGTGCCCTCGAACCTGTTCCTCTACAAGGTCGGGGCGCGGCGCTGGATCGCCCGCATCATGATCTCCTGGGGCATCGCCACGGCGCTCATGGTGTTCATCAGCACCGAGTGGCAGTTCTACGCCCTGCGCTTCCTCATCGGCGCCATGGAGGCCGGCTTCGCGCCGGGCATCCTCTACTACCTCACCCTGTGGTTCCCGGCCTCGTTCCGCGGCCGCGTCACCTCCTTCATGTTCGTCGCCTCGGCCTTCTCCGGCATCTTCGGCGCCCCCGTGGCGGGCCTCATCCTCGGCGGGCTCAACGGCGTGGCAGGTCTCGCCGGCTGGCAATGGCTGTTCCTGGCCGGCGGCCTGCCCTGCCTCCTCCTCGGCGTGCTGGTGTTCCTGCGCCTCGACGACCAGATCTCCGACGCGCGCTGGCTGACACAGCAGGAGAAGGATCTCCTCGCCTCGAAGATCGCCCACCACAACCGCGATATCGGCGACCATTCCCTCTGGGGCGCGATCAAGCTGCCGGGCTTCCTGCTCATCGCGCTGGTCTACTTCCTGCTGCAGATCGGCTCCTACGGCCTGAACTTCTGGGGGCCGGACCTCATCAAGACCGCCACGGGCGGGTCGGCGGCCTCGGTCGGCTTCCTCACCGCCATCCCCTACATCTGCGGCGCGATCAGCATGGTCGTCGTCGGGCGCCTGTCCGACGCCTCGGGCGAGCGGCCGAAATTCGTCGCCGGCCTCGCCATCGCGGCGGCCCTCGGCTTCTTCGCCGCCGGCCTGTTCGACAAGCAGATCGTGCCCCTGATGATCGCCCTGGCCCTGGTCGGCTCCGGCATCGTCGCCTCGATCCCGACCTTCTGGACCCTGCCGGCCAAGCTCGTGACCGGCGTCGGCGCGGCGGGCGGCATCGCCCTCATCAACACGCTCGGCCAGTTCGGCGGCATCGTCAGCCCGGTGGCGGTCGGCTGGGTGAAGGACCTCACCGGCTCCACCACCCCGGCCCTCTACGGGATCGGCGTGCTCTGCCTCGTCGCGGCGGCGCTGCTCCTGTTCGCCACCCCGGCGAGCCTGCGCCGGAACGATCGCGGTCTCTGACCCCCGCGCCGCATCCTCCTCCGGATGCGGCGCCCTACATGGCCCTGCGGCGCTCCTCACAGGACCCGCATGGCCATGGCATCCTATCCGAACCCCCTTCCCGTCGGCCCCGGCCAGGAAAGCGTGTGGGATTACCCGCGCCCGCCGCGGCTGGAATCCGTGCCGGAGCGCCTGCGCATCGTCTTCGACGGCATGACCATCGCCGACACCACGCGCGGCTGGCGGGTGCTGGAGACGAGCCACCCGCCGACCTACTACATCCCGCCGGAGGACATCGCCCCCGGCAGCCTCGCCCGGATCGCCAGCGGCAGCTTTTGCGAATGGAAGGGCCGGGCGATCCATTTCGACGTGGTCGGCCCGACCCGCCGGGCGCCGCAGGCGGCCTGGGCCTACCCGACCCCGACCCCGGACTTCGCGCCAATCGCCAACCACGTCGCCTTCTACGCGGCGCCGATGGAGTCCTGCCATGTCGGCGACGACCTCGTGACGCCCCAGCCCGGCGGCTTCTACGGCGGCTGGATCACCCCCCGCATCGTCGGCCCGTTCAAGGGCGGACCCGGTAGCCAGGGCTGGTGAAGGGCTGTATCCGTCGTGCCGCACCCGGCCGTATTGAGGCGACCGGTCCTGATCGTTCATTGACGGTCTAGGCTGCAATTGCCGATAATGTCCGACTTGTGACGGTGGTTTACGACGTGTTTTTGGTCCGTCACGCACGAAGTCAGAGCTGAAATTATGCAAACCGACGCGATGAGCGCCGGGCCGGAGCGGGTCTGCGAGCCCGTCCGGACAACAACCATCGCATTCACGCCGCCCTTGACCTCCCGGGAGCCGACCGGGCCCGTCGCGCGGCGCCTGCTGTTCTACGTGCCGGGCTACGATCCCGATTCCGAGCGCCGCTACCGCACCCTGTTCCTGCGGGAAATCACCCGCTACGCCAAAGTGTTCGGCGTCCCGATGCCGAAGGTCGGCTGCCCGACGGTGAGCGAGGACGGCAACCGCCAGAGCTGGGTCGTCGAGACCGGGGGCGGCCGCACCCGCACGGAGTACGAACTCCTCCTGTGGAGCGACCTCGTCCGCCGGGACATGGGCAAGCCGCGCGTCGTCGGGATCGGCCTCAACGCCTGGGCGACCCTGAACTTCGCCCTCAACGGCACGCTGGCTGGCCTCTACCGCACCAGCTGGAAATGCGCGAACGTGATGGTGTACCCGTTCGTCGGGTCGCTCCTGCTGCTGATGGCGCTCCTCGTGGCGAGCTTCGCCGGGCATGGGGTGCTGCACCACGGGTTCGGCCTGCCGGGCTGGTTCGCCCTGCTGGCGGGGATCGTCGCCAGCTTGGTCGGCCTGAGGTTTCTGGCGCCGCGCCTCGACCGCGCCTTCCTCTGGCAGTTGATGCACGATTGCGTCTTCCACTGGCAGCACGCGTGCGGGAAACGCCCGGATTACGACGCGCGGGTGGAGGCCTTCACCGCGCACATGCGCGCCCGCATCCGCGAGAGCCAAGCCGACGAGGTGATGATCGTCGGCCACTCGACCGGCGGCCTGACCGCCGTCGAACTCGCCGTCCGCCTCCTCGGCGAAGACCCGACCCTCGGGGAGGCCGGCGGCCCGGTCCTCTCGCTCCTGACCCTCGGCTCCTGCCTGCCGATCGTGGCCCTGCAGCCCGACGCCCGCGCCACGCGGGCGGCGGTGGCGCAGCTCGTGACCTCGCGGCGGCTGACCTGGGTCGATTTTCAGGCGCCGCAGGATTGGATGAACTTCCCCGGCTTCAACCCGGCCCGCGACCTGCCCCTCGGCCTGTCCGAGGGCGAGATGGCCAACCCGATCATCCGCTCGGCCAAGTTCGCCGAGATCATCAACCGGCAGACCTACGAGCGCATCCGCCTGCGGCCCTTCCGCATGCATTTCCAGTTCCTGATGGCGAACGACCATGCCGGCGTGTTCGACATCTTCGCCTTGACCCTCGGCCCCCGCAGCCTGCGCGACCGGGTCCTCTCCGAGGATGCCTCGCTCCTCGACGCGCCCGCGACCGCCTGACCGGCCCCGCATTCGGCACGCCATCACCGGTACAATCTCACCATTGAAGGCGCATTGTGTTGGCACATCTCCCTGTCGAACAGGGTTGCCTCGCACAGGACGCGTCGCCCATGGCCGAAGACAAGGACAAGCCGTCCGCAAACCATCTCAAGGGTTCGGTGAAGGAGGCCATCGGCAAGCTCACCGGCGACACACGGATCGCGGAAGAGGGCCAGCGCGAGAAGCAGGGCTCCAAGACCTCTCCGGGTAAGGCGGACCGAGGGGCCTAATGCAGGCGCAGGGACTCCGCGTAGCCGGCCGCGCGCCCCTCGACGGTGGCGCGGTTGTGCCGCTTGCGCGCCGCGAGGTCCCGCGCGGCGAGAGCGTGGCGGAAGGCGAAATCCTCGTCGCGCGCATCCATCGCGGCGATGGCGGCCTTGGGCTCGGGATGGAGATCCATGCCGAAATGCCGCCCCCAGAACGCGCCCTCGGTCCGCGCGGTGGCGGCGTGCCGGGTCCATGCGATCGGGTGTGAGTGGAAGACGACGGCCTCGTTCACGTAGGCCTTCTGAAAGCCCGCCCGCAGCATCTCGTCGGCCCAGACCTGATCCTCGCCCCACAGGATCTCGGGATAGGGCAGGACCGCCCAGGCGGCCCGCGCCATGGCGGAGTTGTTGTCGGAATAGAACTGCCGCACCCGGCGCCACAGGCTGCCGCCGGGATGAAAGAAGCTCGGCAGGCCGGTCTCGCGGTCGATGACCGGCGGCAGCAGGGCGAGGGCGTCGAACATCTCGGTCAGGTCGCGGCGGGTGAAGGCGTCGTGCTCGGGATAGGCCTCGTGCCGGCCGATCACGCCGGCCACCCGCGACCCGCGGTCGAAGCCCGAGATCAGGTAGGCAAGCCACAGATCGTTCCGGGGCAGGGCATCCTGCGTGAGGATCGCGACGAAGGTCCCGTCCGTCAGTTCGATGCCGCGGTTGCGCGTCCGCCCATGCTGGAACTCCGCGTTCGGGATCGTCTCCAGCCGCAGGCGGGGGTCCCGGCGGCGGCGGACGAGATCGGGGGTGCCGTCCGTCGAGCCGCTGTCGATGACGAGCAGGTCGTAGGGGAAGGCGCAGCGCTGGCCGAGGACGGCATCGAGGACGCGCGCGAATTCGGGGCCTGCGTCGAAGGTCGGGATGAACACCGACACCCGGCGCCCGCGATGGACGCTCGGCGCGAGGCACCGCTCCGGCTCGACGGACCTGAAGCCGCGCTCCCCCAGCCGCTCGAACAGGGCGGCCTCGACCATCCGCGCGCTCCGCGCCCAGGACGTGATCGCCACGAAGTCGCGGCCCTTCCGCCGCTGCCGCTCCCGGCGCTGCGGATCGGCCATCAGCGCCTCGATCGCGTCGGCGATGGCGTGGGGCAGGGGCTTGGCGAGGCTCACCTCGCCGTCGCGGAAGATCGCGCGGGTGCTCGGCGCGTCGATCTCCACCACCGGCAGGTCGCAGGCCATCATCTCCAGCGGGATCAGCGAATAGTTTGTCGCCGAGAAGACGAGCCCGATGTCGCTGTCCCGGTACAGGTCGCCTAGCGCCTCCGGGCTCAGGATGCCGTGCTGCGTATGGGGGAAGTCGTACGGGACGGCGAGGTCGGCCTCGCCGAACAGGTCGGCGTGGAAGGCGACGCCCCGCCGGTGCAGGTCCTCCAGCGCGGCGAGCCCGAGGCCGACCGCACGGCGCGGCGTGTAGCCCCTGGCATAGAACGCGATGCGCAGGACCTTCTGCGGCACGTTCCGCGCCGGCCCCGGATAATAGACCTCGTGGTCGGCACAGAGGTCCCAGTTTCGGGCCCAGAGGCCGCGCGCGCTCATCAGGTCGGTCAGCCACCGTCCGGCGCAGAGGGTGGGGAAGCCGAAATCGTAGGTCGATTCCGCCAGGAGTTGCAGCTCTCCCATCGGATGGAAGCTCGGCTCGTAATCCTGCACGAAATAGAACCGCTCCTTGAAGTTCCGCGCCTCGGCGGCGGGGAAGGCGGTCCAGCAATCGGTGACGATCAGGCGATCGCCCGCCAGTTCGCGCACGTCCTCCGGCAGGAAGCGGACATGGACCTTCTCGCCGATGGGTCTGTACCAGTCCCGGATCGCCGTCCTGGCGGCGGCCTGGTCGCGGAAGGTGACGGCGTTCTGGATCCAGATCGTCTGATGGTGCCCGAACTCCTCCAGGCGCTCGACCATGCGGAAGATCGTCATGTGTCCGCCCGCGCCACGGCCGAAGGAGGGGATGATCCAGTGGATGTCGAGGGCCCGCGCGTTGTGGATCCGGGCGAGGGGGGCAAGGGGCTGGAGCGGGCGGCGGGCGATGCGTGGGGTGTCGCGCTGCCATCGCGCCGGCACGGTGGCAGCGGAATCCTCCCGCAAAGGAAGCCCGGCCAAGGGCGCCGGCTGCGCCCGGCGGGGCGTGATGTAGCTGACGACCCGGCTTCCCGACGCGCGGACCATGATCGGCAATAGTCGTTCGAGGACGTGGGCGAAGGTCGCGTCGAGCTGGCCGCGCTCGTCCTCGAAGCGTTCGAAGGTGCCATAGGCCTCGACGAGGGGCCGCAGCGGCGCCGTGCGGTACCACGCCATCGCGCCGGCCGGGTAATCGCCGCCCCGCCAGGGGAAGCCGTCATGGCCGAGCTGGCGCAACGCCGCATCGATCCTGTCGGCATTGGCCTCCTCCGCCGTGAAGCGCCGGATCATGTGGAAGTTTCGCGGGAACAGGCATCCGAGATCGGGGGCGTCCGCGAAGGCCCGCAGGATCGTCGTGACGAGGGCGGGCGATCCCATCGTCTGGTCGAACAGGTAGCGGCGCCAATCGTCGCCCCAGGCGACATGCGGACTGCGCTTCGTGTGGACGTGGAGCAGGATGTCGTAATCGAACCACAGGTCCCGGCACCCGACGAGGAGCGGGCCGAGGTCGCGCCCCCGGTTCGGGACCACGCGGACCTCATACCGCCCGTTCCGCCAGTCCCGCCGGCAGACGTTCTCGACGAACACCCGGTCGGCTTCGGAGACGACCGTGATGACGGCCACCGCCATGGGCGGCAGCGAGCGCAAGCGCGGCAGCAGCTCCCCGATCAGTTCGGGGTAGTAGCAATGCGCGTGGACGGCGAGCGTGAGGCCCGCCATGTCCTCCTCCGGCAGGGTGAATACGGGATCCAGCACGATCCCGTTCGCCCCGTAGCCGGGGGCGCCCATTCGGTCGGCGATCCGGACGCGATGCACGAGAGGATTGGTGTAGGGCGGGCGGCTCCTCATGATCTCGCGCTTGTATTCGTAGATGTCGAAACCGGGCGCGGGATCGCGATCCTCGTGTTGTCCGTGGGCGATGAAGTGTTCGTACGGCCTCATTCCCGATCCCGCGACATCGGGATTCATGGAACGGTAGAACGCTTCATCGAAATGCTTGCGGAAGAGTGCCGCCACCTCGGGGCCGACGTTCGAAGGCGATCCCACCCGCTCCGCCCACCCGTAGCTGCCGTACCACGCGATGCAGAGCTCGGCGGGATTGGCATCGGGTGTCATCCTGTCCCGATGCGCCTCGCAGAAGGCATCGACGTCGAAGGCCGGGCTCGGAACCCTTCGTTCCCGCGCGCCAAATTTCAGGTAATGGACAAGGGGGTTCAGCCCCGATCTTTGGACATCGGGGTATTTGGTGAGGTAGAAAATCGAACTGAAAAAGCGGGATGGATCGTAACCGTGTTTCCATCCCCGCTTGCAGAAATGCCTGACCCCGTCGAGACCTGCACGAAGCCCATATCGGCTGAGATAGAACTCTTCGTCGAAGAGCGCGCTCGCTCGGACTAGGGATAATTCCAGATCACCGCGCCTAAATAGAACCAGATTTTCGAATATTCCCATGTCTTTCGTCCGGACGCACCCCAATACATTCGCTATTCGTCATGATCTTACTCAGACAGAAGGCGCGAATGTTCTGCGGCTCGCGAGAGCGATTTGCAAGCAGGGAAATTGGGGACAAGCCGCCGGGATGGCGGATTTCGGTTCGTTCAGCGAGGCCGGACGCCACGAACCTTCGCCACATCATCGCCCAGAAGTGGCGGTTAAGCTCGACCGTAGACGAGACGTTGAGGCCCCATCGAGCAACCCGGGAGCGGAGCCTCCCTGGCAGAGGACAGCGAAGCCGCATGCAACGTGCCGAGGCGATCTCTTCGACAGCGCGGATCGGAATCCTGCTCCTGGGCGCCGGGTTGAGCGCCTGCAACTCCGTGAATCCCACCGCCACGGGCGGGCTCGCCATCCAGAGAACCGCCCTTCAGGTCACCGACGAGGAGCGCGATTGCCTCGGGCGGGCCATGTATTTCGAATCGAAGCGGAACGACGCCGAGGGCCTGCTCGCCGTGGGCACGGTCGTGATGAACCGGATGGAAGCCGCGATGTTTCCGGGCGGCATCTGCGCGGTGGTGGGCCAGCCCGGCCAGTTCGCCAGCGGCGTGCTCACGAAGCCGATGCAGGAGAAGGACCTCGACAAGATCGCCGAGGTGGCCGATGCGGTCCTGGCCGGCGAGCGGCATCCCAAGGTCGGGAAGGCGATGTTCTTCCACACCGCCGGCTATCACTTCCCCTACAAGAACATGCATTACGTGGCGGCGGCCGGGGGCAACGTCTTCTACGAGAAGACGCCCCGGACGCAGACCTCCACCCCCTTCGCGGCGACGCCGATCCCGGTCGCCGCCGCCGAGCCGCCCGCCGCCCGATAGGGCCGGCGCGCGACCTTCCCTGTCCGCTCAGCCGAGGCGGTGGAGGGCGCAGAGCTTGTTGCCATCCGGATCGCGGAGATAGGCGAGGTAGAGCCGCCCGGCGGAGCCGTTGCGCTCGCCCGGCGGGTCCTCGACGGCGGTTCCGCCGTTCTCGGTCCCGGCCCGGTGCCACGCATCGGCCTCCTCCGGCGAGGCCACGCCGAAGCCGATGGTCCCGCCGTTGCTCACGGTGGCCGGCTCCCCGTCGATGGGCTTGCTGATCATGAACAGCGCCCCGCGATGGAAGTAGAGCACGCGGCCCAGGGGATCCTCCTGGCCCGGCTTGCCGCCCATGGCGGCGAACAGGGCATCGTAGAAGGCCTTCGACCGGGCCATGTCGTTGGTACCGACCATCACGTGGCTGAACACGGGCATTCTCCTCCTGTGGTTCCCACCTCAGCTAGCTGCCCGGCGCGCGAGATCAACCGTCGGTGGCATAGACAAGTCCAGGCGGGTGGCGGCGACGGAGCGGCGGCTTTGACAAGCTCGGCCACTCGTGAGACCGCTCGTTGAGGTAGCGCGCCGGAGGGTGGGCTCCCCGGTCTGCCTCGAAGGGGCCTTCCTTTACTGCGACCGTGCCACGCTTCGAATCGGCGGGCGCGATCCCGAGCGGCCCGGCGGGTCCCGATGCACGAGAGACCGAACGCGACGATGTGCATCCCGGTCTGCCTGATGGACGGTGGCGCGACGGGGCTGGCCCTGCGGGAGCTCGATTGGGCCAAGTCCCCCCTCGGCGATCCCGCGACCTGGCCGGCGAGCCTCGCGACACTCGTGGGCGTCATGCTCGGCGCGCACCAGCCGACCTTCATCCTCTGGGGGCCAGAGCGACGGCTCCTCTACAACGACGCCTATGCCCGGCTCATCGGGGCAGCGCATCCGGCCGCCCTCGGCCGCGATTACCGCGAGGTCCGGCACGCGGTCGCGCCGGATCTGGAACCCCTCCTGGCCGAGGCCTGGGCCGGCCGTGCCGTCCACGCGGACGGCCCGCGCGGCCCCTGGGCCTGCCTGTCCTGCGTGCCCGTCCGCAATGCGGCCGGGGGCGTGGACGGATTGTACGGCACCTGTACCGAGGGCGCCGGCCACGCGCTCGGCGAAAGCCGCCGCCGCGAGACCGAGGAACGGCAATCCTTCCTCCTCGCCCTCAGCGATGCGCTCCGGCCCCTGAGCACGCCGGCCGAGATCGTCGAGATGGCCTCCCATCGTCTCGGCGCGCGGGTCGGCGCGAGCCGCGTCTTCTACGCCGAGATCGCCGGCAGCCTGATGACGGTCGAGCGCGAGTACATCGACGGCGTCGGCACCATCATCGGCAAGCACTCGCTGGCGGCCTTCGGGCCCGACCTCCTGACCGCCTATCGCGACGGCGGGGTCGTCGCCGTCGAGGACGTGCCCTCGGACCCCCGGTTCAATCCCGAGGCGCGCGCGGGCCTGGGCTCGCGCGAGGTCGGGGCCTTCGTCGACGTCGTGCTGTTCCGGGGCGAGGAATGGGTCGGCCTGCTGGCGGTGCAGAGCGCGGTCCCGCGCGCCTGGACCCCGGAGGAGGGGTCGCTGATCCGGGAGGTGGGCGAGCGCGTCAAGACCGCGATCGAGCGCGCCCGCGCCGAGGTCGCCCTGCGCGAGAGCGAGGAGCATCTGGCGGCGATCTTCGCGGGCGCCTCCGTCGGCCTGTCGGAGGTCGATGCCGAGGGCCGCTTCCTGCGGGTCAACACCGAACTGTGCCGCATCCTCGGTCGCCCGGCGGAGGAATTGCTGCAACTCGGCGTCGCCGACGTGACCGATCCCCTCTCGGTCCCGCAGAGCGCGGCGACGCTGGCGCAGGCCGTCGAGACCGGGTATGGCGCCGGCCTCGACAAGATCTACCGCCGCCCCGACGGCACGCCGGTCTGGGCGAGCAGCAGCATCCGGCGGATGGACGACGCGCAGGGCCGTTTCAGGAACCTGCTGATCGTCACCGTGGATCTCAGCGAGCGCCGGGAGGCCGAGCAGCGGCTGGCCGAGAGCGAGCGCCGGCTCCAGCACCTCAACGAAACCCTGGAACAGCAGGTCTCCGAGCGCACCGCCGAGCGCAACCTGTTCGCCACGATCGTCGAACGGACCGACATCATGGTGATGGCGGTCGATCTGACCTACACCATCCTGGCCATCAACCGAGCGAATGCCGACGAGTTCGCGCGCATCTACGGCGTGCGGCCGAAGGTCGGCGACAACATGCTCGACCTCCTGGCCGACCAACCCGAGCATCAGGCCCAGGTGAAGGCCGGGTGGGGGCGGGGGCTCGCGGGCGAGCGCGAGCGGGAGGAGGGGCTGGCCCCCCTCGGCTGCGGACAGAGCATCCTCGTCGTGGAGGACAATGTCGGGGTCGGCCAGTTCGCGACGCAGATCCTGGAGGACCTGGGCTACCGGCCGACCTGGGCCGGCAACGCAGAGGAGGCCCTGGAAAGGCTCGGCGACGACGGGAACGGGTTCGATCTGGTGTTCTCGGACGTCGTGATGCCGGGCATGGGCGGGGTCGCCCTCGCCCGGGAGTTGCAGGGGCGCCTGCCTCACCTGCCGGTGATCCTCACCTCGGGCTACAGCCACATCCTCGCACAGGAGAGCGATCATGGCTTCGCCCTGCTGCACAAGCCCTATTCGGCCGAACAGCTCGGCCGCATCCTGCACCGGGTGCTCGGCATCCGGCTCGCGCTGGCGGCCCCGGCGGCCTGAGTCCGGGCCGGCGCCGGCGCCGGCGCGAACCTATTTCCGGTCGCCGGGCAGGACCGCGCTCAGCATCTGCCGGGCGGTGTCCACGAGCAGGTGGCGCTCCTTCGGATCGCCCTTGCCGAGCATCGACATGAAGCTCTTCACTTGGTCCAGGGTGAAGAAGGGCGGCAGGGGCGGCACCTCGGGGTCGGTCTTCACCTCCAGCACCACCGGCACGGGGCTCGCCAGCGCTTCGTCCCAGGCGGCGCCGACCTGGGACGGGTCATCGACGTAGATCCCCTTCAGGCCGATCAGCTCCGCGAACTTGTGGTAGGGCACGTTCGGGATGGTCTGGCTCGCCTCGAATTTCGGGTTGCCCTCCATCACGCGCTGCTCCCACGTGACCTGATTCAAATCCTCGTTGTTGAACACGCAGCAGACGAAGGTCTGGTTCGACCAGCGGTGCCGGTACTTCGCCACCGTGATCAGTTCGGCCATGTTGTTCATCTGCATGGCCCCGTCACCGACGAGCGCGATCACCGGCCGGTCGGGATGGGCCACCTTCGCCGCGATGGCGTAGGGCACCGCCGCGCCCATGGAGGCGAGCCCCCCGGAGAGCGAGCACATCTGGCCCCGGCGCATCTTCAGGTCGCGGGCATACCAGTTGACGCAGGAGCCGGAATCCGAGGTCACGATCACCCGCTCGGGCATGCGCGGGGAGAGCTCCCAGGTCACGCGCTGCGGGTTCACCGGGTTGGCCTTGGCCATGGCCCGGTCCTCCGCCTCCTTCCACCACGCGGCGACGCTCTTCTCAATGCCCCTGCGCCAGGAGCCGCCCTCCTTCTTCTGCTCCAGCAGGGGGAGCAGGGCGTTCAGCGTCTCGACCGAGTCGCCGCAGAGCGGCACCTCCATCGGGTAGCGGAGCGACAGCATCGCCGGGGCGATGTCGATCTGCACACCCCGCGCCTGCCCCTCCTCGGGCAGGAACTCGGCCCAGGGGAAGCCGGAGCCGATCATCAGCAGGGTGTCGCAGCCGGCCATCATGTCGGAGGAGGGCTTGGAGCCGAGGAGCCCGATCGTACCGGTCACGAAGGGCAGGTCGTCGGGCAAGGCCGCCTTGCCGAGCAGGGCCTTCGCCACGCCGGCCTGGAGCCGGTCGGCCACCGCGATCACCTCGTCGGTGGCGTGGAGCGCCCCCGCGCCCACGAGGATCGCGACCTTCTTGCCGGCGTTCAGGACGTCGGCGGCCCGGCGCAGGTCGGCCTCGAAGGGCACGACCTTCGGCGCGGTGTAGCCGACGCCCGAGAAGGTGTTGCCGTGCTTGCGCACGGGCGGCTCGTAGGGGACGTCCTGCAGGTCGTTCGGCAGGATGATCGCCGTCACCTTCCGCTCGCCCTTGGCGATGCGCATGGCGCGGTCGACGATGTGCCGGACCTGCGCGGGGGAGGAGGCCTGCTGCACGTAGGCCGTCACGTCCTTGAACACGCTCGTGAGGTCGAGTTCCTGCTGGTAATGGGCGCCGTGGACGTTGCGCGCCTGCTGACCGGCGATGACGAGCATCGGCACATGGTCGGAATAGGCGTCGTACATGCCCGTCAGCAGATGGGTCGCGCCGGGGCCGGAGGTGGCGAGGCACACGCCGACCTCCCCCGTGAACTTGGAATAGGCGCTCGCCATGAAGGCCGCCATCTCCTCGTGGCGGACCTGGATGAACTCGAAGGGCAGATCATTGCGCTGGAGAGAGCCGAGAAGCCCGTTGATGCCGTCGCCGGGATACCCGAAGATCTTGGTCACGCCCCATTCGGCAAGGCGCTTCCAGAAGAAGTCGGCGACGGCCTCTGCCATGGGGGCTCCTTACCTGCGGGCCGCGGCGGCGGCCATTTCGTCCCCGGTAACAACCCGTGGGAAACCCAGTTCCTGGCGGCTTCGTCGTTCGACGGATCAAACCGCGCCGAGGTTCGTCTGTAGGGGGGATCTCACCCCGACGAGGAGACACCGTGTGAGCGTCGGATTGATTGCGCTGCTGGACGACGTGGCTTTCATGGTCAGGACGGCGGCGGCATCCCTGGATGACGTCGCAGGGCAGGCCGCCCGCGCCGGAACCAAGGCGGCGGGCGTCGTCATCGACGATGCCGCCGTCACGCCGCGCTACGTCGTCGGGTTCGCGGCCGAGCGCGAGTTGTCGATCGTCGGCAAGATCGCCCTCGGGTCGATGCGCAACAAGCTCCTGATCCTCCTGCCGGGCGCCCTCGCGCTCAGCGCCTTCGCCCCGTGGTCGATCACGCCGCTGCTGATGCTGGGCGGCGCCTACCTCTGTTACGAGGGGGCCGAGAAGGTGGTCGAGGCCGTCTTTACCCATCACGGCCCGGCCGGCGAGGACGAGGACCAGGGCGGCGCCGGGGGCGATCAGGCGCGGGAGGACCGCCGCGTGGCGAGCGCGATCAAGACCGATTTCATCCTCTCGGCCGAGATCATGGCGATCACCCTGGCCGCCCTGCCGGAGGGCAGTTTCTGGATGCGGGCGGCGGTGCTGGCCCTCGTCGCCATCGGGATCACCGTGGGCGTCTACGGCGTGGTCGCGCTGATCGTGAAGGCCGACGATGCGGGCCTCGCCCTCGCCCGCAGCACGGCGAGGCCGCCGCTGGGGAGCCTGATCCGGGGGCTGGGGCGCGGCGTGGTCCGGGGCATGCCGATCCTGCTCCAGATCCTCTCGGTCATCGGGACGGCGGCGATGATCTGGGTCGGCGGCGGAATCCTGATGCACGGGCTGGAGGGCTATGGCATCGCCGCGCCCGCCCATGTCGCCCATGAGGCCGCCCAGGGCGCGGCCTCGTTCGTCCCCGTCGCCAAGGGCTTCGTCGAGTGGCTGGTCACGGCGGCGGTGTCGGGGGTGATCGGGATGGTCGTGGGCCTCCTGATGATCCCGCTGACGAGCTTCGTCCTCGCGCCGACCTGGAACGCCCTGAAGGGCCTTCGGCACCGCCCGGCGTGAGCCTGTGAAGCGGCCGGGATCGGCCCCGGCCGCTTCGGTTTTCGCCGCGGCCGCGCTTAGCGGAGCAGCTGGAGGATGCCCTGCTGGGCGGTGTTCGCCAGCGAAAGGGCCGAGATGCCCAGCGACTGGCGGGTCGAGAGGGCCTGCGAGTTGGCCGCCTCGGCGTTGAGGTCGGCGTTCGTCAGGTTCGCGGAGCCCGTGTCGAGGACGTTAATCAGGTTCTTCGTGAAGTCCTGGCGGTTCTGAACCACCGACAGGGCCGAGCCGAAGGTCGAGGAATCCGACCGCAGCTGGTTCGACGCCTTGGTCAGGCCGGTCAACGTCGAGTTGATGTCGCTGTTGAGCAGGAAGTTGCCACGGCCGATGGTGCCGGCGACGGACGAGCTGGTGATCGCATTCAGGCCGAGGCCGCTCGAGGTCTCGTCGGTCGCCGTGACCTGGAGGTTCGAGTTACCCTTGGCGTTGAAGTTGATCGTCAGGTTGTTGTTTGTGCCCTTGCCGCCGATCAGGTTCGTGCCGTTGTAGCTCGCGTCGCCGGCGAGCTGGTCGATCTGGGTCAGCAGGCTGTTGTACTGCTTGGCCAGGGCCGAGCGGGCGGAAACGCCGGAGACCGTGAGGTCGGCGCTCTGCGCGACGGCGGTGGTGGCACCGTAGGTGGTGGCCGTGCCGGAACCCGCGGCGAAGCCGATGAGGGTCTGGTCGGCGGTGGTGTTGAATTCGACATCCGAGCTGGCGTTCATGACGAGCTTGGTGCCGGTGGTGTCCTTCGTGAAGCTGCCGGAGCCCACGGCGGTGTTCAGCGCCGTGATCGCCTGATCGATCGTGGCGTTGGCCGGGATCGAGGCGGCGGTCGAGGAACCGTTCACGAACAGGTTGACGGTCGTGGCGGTGGTCGACGTGGCGTAGGCGGTCGAGGCCGTGCCGGTGGTGGTGATCTGGGTCGAGAGGGCCTGGTTGGCGACCGACTTGGCCTGATCGACCAGCTTCTGGATCGAGGTGATGCCCTGGTTGGCGGCCTGGATCGCCTGCACGCCGTTGGAGATGCCGTCGAGCAGGTTCGACAGATCGCCCGACCGCTGGTCGAGGGACTGCGAGGTGAAGAAGGTGACCGGATTGTCGAGGGCCGAGGACACCTTCTTGCCGGTGGCGAGCCGGTTCTGGGTGGTGGCCGTCAGCGACGCCGTGTCCTGCAGGGAGAGCAGGTTCTGGCGGGTGGCAGCGGTGAGCGTGACGCCGTTCGACACTATCGTTGATCCTTACTAGATCATTATACCACCGTTTTTAGTGGCGATTACTTCTAGTCCGCCAACCTCTGCCGATTTGTAAATCGCGGAAATATGTTTTCGGAGACGGATGGCGTGGTTAATTATCCGTGAATGTGTGGTTTCAGACTGAACGGACCAAAACGCCGAGCCAAGTTTTTAGGACATGCAGTCAAATGACGGTTCGCGTTCATCTGCTATTAGGCATGCCGCAGGGGACGCCAAGATTAGGCGACCGAGAAGAGCTGGCCGTGCAAAGCTCAGCTCAAGCGGACAGGACCTAACGCAATGGCGGTGGGGAGACGTACGGACAGGAAGGGCGCTCGACCGAAAGCTGTCTATAGCGCCCGGTGGTCGCAGCGTTTCCAAGACACGGACTTGATCCGCCGCTGGATTGGCCAAGCGAGGCGCAAGCGTCGGAGTGACGCCCAAGCTCGACCCGAAACGACTGCGAGCAACGTCATCTCCCTGACCTGGGATCAGACATTCGGCCGCGTCTCGCGGCGAGGCGATACTCCAAACTAATCGATCGCCTCTCGATCATCGCCAAAACCAAGACCCGACACGGGCCAACCCAGAGGACTGGACCATGCTGCGCGCTGCGCCGATCACCCCTGACGCTGTGGCCCTGGCCTATGTCCCGGCGGAGGCGACGTCCGTTTCGCAGAGCCGCCGGTGGCTGGAATGTTCCGCCAAGCGCGCCATCGATGTGATCGTGGCCGGCGCCGCCCTCGTCCTGCTCCTGCCGCTCCTGGCCCTCGTCGCCGGCGCGGTCTGGGTGGGAGACCGCAAGTCGCCGATCTTCCGGCACAGGCGATTGGGTCGCCAGGGCCGGCCCTTCGGCTGCCTGAAGTTCCGCACCATGGTGGTCGAGGCCGAGGCGGCCTTGGCGGCCCATCTCGTCGCCAACCCGGCGGCGCAGGCCGAGTGGGACGCCACGCACAAGCTCACCCACGATCCGCGCGTGACGGCCATCGGCCGCGTGCTGCGCAAGACGTCCCTCGATGAACTGCCGCAATTGATCAACGTCCTGCGCGGGGACATGAGCCTCGTCGGGCCCCGGCCGATCGTGCAGGCCGAGGTGGCGCGGTACGGGTCGGCCTTCCCCGCCTGCTTCTCCGTGCCGCCCGGCGTCACCGGCCTGTGGCAGGTCTCCGGCCGCTCGGACACGACCTACGAGGAGCGCGTCGCGCTCGATCTCGCCTACGCCGCCGGGTGGAGCCTCAAGCGGGATCTCGTGATCCTGGTCCGGACCGTTCCCGCCGTCTTCGGCCAGCGCGGCAGCCGGTGAGCCGGGAAGCGCCGGCCCCTCGGTCAGCGGGGCCTGACGTCGCGCGGCGCCATCCCGAACCGACGGCGGAACGACCGGCTGAACAGCGACGGATCGGTGAAGCCGCACCGGATCATGATCGTGGCCACGCTTTCGCGCGCCTGCGCCGGATGGGATAGGTAGGCGCGGGCACGGTCGAGCCGGGCGTCACGGATCGTCGCCACGACGCCGTCGCCCTCCGCGAACGCGGCGTAGAGCCGGGTGCGGGACACCTGCAGGCTCCGGCACATCGCCTCCGGCCCGAAATGCGGATCGTGCAGGCCGCGCTCGATATGGACCAGAGCGAGGGAGCGCAACGCCTCGGACGAGACGGGCCCTTCGGATGTGGTGGTGAAGGTCCGGACGAGGTGCAGCGCGCCCTCGATGGCGACCTTCGCCTCGGCCTCGGACATCCGCCCGACCAAACCCGCATAGGTCTGCAGATAGCCCGCGAAGAGGGCGCTGTGCGGGCCGCTCGGGATCACGCGTCCCGCATAGACGTCCGGCTCGCCGACATGGGTACGGAACAGGGAGCGCGACACCCGCAGCCGCACCTCCTCGTAGGCTTCGTACCCGCCGACCTGATAGGGGCGGTGGGCATCGACGAGACTGATATCGCCGGGCACCATCCGCGCGCCGCGATTGCCCTGCTCGAAGTACCCGCTCCCGGACAGGAACATGGCGAGGCTCACCGAATCGTCCTCGTCCCGGCGAATGTGATGCGCCAGCCGCGTCACCCCGACCTGATCGCTTCGCGTGTGGAGCAGGACGCTGTGCGAGGCCCGGGCGATGAAGCGACCGGCCGAGAACGCAGATGCCGGCTTCGTCGTATGGATGTCGACGCCGCTCAGCGCGGAGATCGAATCCCGCCAGTACTCGAAAGCACGGCCCGTCTCGACCTCTTCCGTGCTCTGGACGAACGTTTTGACGAAGGATGGATCGGCCAAAACGCTCGCTCCCGACGACCCGTGCGCGCCTCGTCCCACTGGAAAACCGGCGCCCCATCAATGGCCGGAAGCGGGTTTGGATGCTTGGCCGACAAATTTATTTTATTGGGAGTCTATAGCAATTAATCTGACTGTAGAGCCGGCGCCGCCGCGCGCGCTATACAGTCTACGGGCGGATGGAGACGATCCCTCGCGGACGCGCCGCTCCCGCCCTTTCCGTCCCCGGTCCAATTCTTGCTCGCCCGATGGGCGTTCGAGGTCGAAGAACCGGGAGGTCCCGCATGCGTCGGTCCCTGCACACGGACGAGGAGATCGCCTTCCTGCTGGGCGAGGCCGAGAGGGGCATCCCGATCGCGGCGATCTGCGCGAGCGCGCATGTCTCGCCCGGCACCTTCTATCGCTGGCGGCGACGGCTCGGCGGGCTGAAACCGGCCGGGGTGGCCCGGCTCGATCAGGTCGAGCGGGAGAACGCCGGCCTCCGGGCGGAGGTGCAGCGGCTCCGGGCGGCCCTGCTCGTGCAGCCCTCGCGACCGGAGCCGGCCCGGACCGGCCCCACAGGAGCGCGACCGGTCCTCCGCCATCGCGGCGCCGAGGCCTGCGTCGGCCGGTTCGCCTTCGTCCGAAGCGCGAACTGAGACGCAGGCCCGCCCCGTTTTACGCCGTGGCGAGGGCCGCCTTGGGCATCAGCATGTGCACGCCCTTGTTGCCGTCCACCGTCTGGGTGATCCGCAGGTTCCCGGCGAGCGAGCAGAGCATGTAGGCTTGGTTGCGGGTGAGGCTCGTGCGCGCGCAGACGAGGCGCACCATCTCGCGCACGGCCTGGCGCATCGCCTCGTCGAGGCTCTCGTGCAGGCCGATCGCCATCAGGTCGGTGGGCGTCTCGGCGAAGGGCCACGCGCCCGGCAGGTCCTTGCGCACGGTCAGGCGGAACGTGCCGGTCAGCCCGGTCTCCAGGGCGGTGATGCAGACCTCGCCGTCGCCCTGCACGCCGTGGCCGTCGCCCGCGTAGAAGCCGCCGCCGGGGTTGAACACCGGCAGGTAGAGGGTCGTGCCGACCCGCATCTCCTTGTTGTCCATGTTGCCGCCGAAGGCGCGGGGCACCGGCGTGCCGACCCGCCCCCAGGCGGCCGGCGGCGCGGTGCCGAGGATGCCGAAGAACGGATCGAGGGGCAGTTCCGCGCCCCAGGGCAGGCGGCAGACGCCGCGCGCGGTGTCGATGTCGGCGTGGATCGTCTCGTACTCGGTGAACTCGTCCGGCAGGGTGCCGAGCAACGGCAGGATCGCCACGAAGCCCCAGTCGAGGCGGAACTTCAGGTCGAGGATGTCGACCTGCAGCATGTCGCCGGGCTCGGCGCCTTCCACGTGGATCGGGCCGGTGACGAAGTGGGGTCCGGGGCCGGAGGGGAGCGTGTCGAGGGCCTGGAGCAGGTCGGGGGGCACCCGCGCCGGGTCCGGGTGGAGGCATTCGCGTCCGCCCGCCGGGTGCGAGTGGAGGGTGACGGTGTCGCCCGACCGGACCGTCAGGACCGGCGGCAGCGCGGCGTCGAAATAGCCGAGCACCATCGTCTCGGGGGTGGCGGGGATCTCGTGATGGGTGGGCACGGCGGCTCCTTCCAACTGTCAGACGGCGATGTGCCGGGTGAGGGTTTCGTGGCTCAGGGACCCAGGATCGCCGCGCGCGACGACGTGGCCCCGCGACAGCACCACCACGGTGTCGGCGACCCGGAGCGCGAAATCGAGGTACTGCTCCACCAGCAGCACGGTGATCCGGCCCTTCAGCCCGGCGATCACCTCCTCGATGGCGGCGACGATGGAGGGCTGGATGCCCTCCGTCGGCTCGTCGAGGAGGAGGGCGCGGGGCCGGGTGGCGAGCGCGCGGGCGATGGCGAGCTGCTGCTGCTGACCGCCCGAGAGGTTTCCCCCCGGCCGGTGCCAGAGTCCGCGCAGGGCGGGGAACAGGGCGACCGCCTCGTCCACCGCCCCGGTGCGGTCCAGCCCGTGGGCGCGGGCGGCGATCCGCAGGTTCTCGGCGACGCTCAGATCCGGGAAGATCTCGCGCCCCTGCGGAACGTAGGCGAGGCCCGCGCGGGCGCGCCGGTCGGGGGACAGGCGCGTCAGATCGGTCCCGTCCAGGGCGATGCGGCCGCGGCTCTCGGGGATCGAGCCGGTGAGGCAGCGCAGCAGCGTGGTCTTGCCTGCGCCGTTGCGGCCGAGCACGGTGAGGCAGGCCCCCGGCTCGACCGCGAGGGCGACCCCGCGCAGCACCTGTGCGCTGCCGTAATGCTGATCGAGCCCCTCGACGGTGAGGCGGGCGGGCGTGGCGGCGTGGGTCATCGGCCGAGGAAGACCTCGATGACGCGGGCGTCGCTCCGGGCGCCGTGCAGGCTGCCCTCGTAGAGCGTGCGGCCCTCGTGCAGCACCGTCACCCGGTCGGCGACCGCCTCGACGAAGTCCATGTCGTGCTCGATCACCAGGATCGCCCGATCCGGCCGCCGCAGGGCGCGGATCAGCGCGGCAGTCTGCGCCGTCTCGGCATCGGACAACCCGGCCACGGGCTCGTCGAGGAGCAGCAGGGCCGGCTCGGCGGCGAGCACCATCCCGATCTCCAGCCACTGCTTCTCCCCGTGGGACAGGCGCCCGGCCAAGACCTCGCCACGGGGGCCGAGGCCGATCTCGCCGAGGACGGAGGCGATGCGGGCGGCCCGCGCCCCGGCCGGGACGGCGGGGCCGCAGCCGATCTCCAGATTCTCCCGCACGGTGAGCGCCGGAAAGACGCTGGGCTTCTGGAACTTGCGCCGCACGCCGGCCCGGGCGATCTCGGCCTCGGACCGCGTGGTGAGGTCGATCCGGTCGCCGAGCATCACCCGGCCGGAGACTGGCTTGGTGATGCCGGAGATCACGTCGAGCAGGGTGGTCTTGCCGGCGCCGTTCGGCCCGATCACCGCCCGCACCTCGCCGGGATCGACCGCCAGCGAGACGCCGTCCAGCGCCGTGAAGCGGCCGAACGCGACCGTCAGACCCTCGACGACGAGGCCGGTCATCGGGAACCCCGCAGCCAGGCCGGGCGCGGGCGCAGGGCCACGAGGTCGAGCAGGCCGTTCGGCAGGACCAGCACCACGACGAGGACCAGCCCCGACAGGATGAACGGCCACGCCTCCGGCATCGCGGCGCTGAGCCAGAACTTCAGACCGTTGACGAGCACCGCACCGATCACCGCCCCGCCGAGCCGCCCCAGGCCGCCGATGGCCACCCAGACCGCGATCTCGATGGAGAGGTCGGGCGCGAGCACGCGTGGGTTAATGATGCCGACCTGCGGCACGTAGAGGATGCCGGCGAGGGCCGCGATCATGGCCGAGAGGCACCAGATGCCGAGCTTCAGCCGGGTGGTGCTGTAGCCCAGGGTGCGCAGGCGGGTTTCGTCGTCGCGGCAGGCGAGCATCCGCCGGCCCACGGCGCTGCCGACGAGGAGCCGCGTGCCGGCGAGCACGGCGGCCAGCGCCACCAGGGCGGCGACGGCCAGCCCGGTGGCCACGCCGGGGGACCCCATCGGCCAGCCGAACAGCAGCGGGAACCCGGTCATGCCGTTGTTGCCGCCGAGGCCGGTGTCGTTGCGGTACATCAGCAGCATCGCGACGTAGACGAGGGCTTGGCTGATGATCGAGAAGTAGACGCCGTTGACCCGCGAGCGGAACGAGGCGAGCCCGAACAGGAAGGCGACGAGGCCGGCGAGCGCCAGCGCCAGGACGAGGGCGTAGGCCGGGTGGTCGAGCCCCGCCCAATAGGCCGGCAGGCTCTTCCACCCCATGAACTGCACGAAGTCCGGCTGCACGCCCGTCACCGCCACCCCGTGGGACAGGAGGTGCATGGCGCAGACGTAGCCGCCGATGGCGAAGAACAGCCCGTGCCCCAGGCTGAGGATGCCGAGATAGCCCCAGACCAGATCGAGGGACACGGCCAGGATCGCGAAGGCCGCGAGCTGGCCGAGCGCGTTGACGAGATACGGCGCGGGCCGCGCCACGAGGAGCCCCACCGCGACGGCGAGGCAGAGCCCGACGAGGCCGGCGACCAGGGGATCGCGCACCGCGCGCCGGGCCGGGCCAGCCGGCGGGGCGAGGACGGTCTGCACGGCGCCGCTCACCGCCGCCTCCGCACCGCGAACAGCCCCTCGGGCCGCCGCTGCAGGAACAGGATGATGCCCACGAGCACGATGACCTTGGCGGCGACCGCGCCGGAGACCGGCTCGATCAGCACGTTGGCGCCGCCGATCCCGAGGGCCGCCACCAGCGTCCCGAGGAGGCTGCCGACGCCGCCCAGCACCACGACCATGAAGCTGTCGACGATGAAGCCCGACCCCATGCCGGGATTGACGCTGTAGATCGGGCAGAGGGCCACCCCGGCGAGCCCCGCGATGCCCGAGCCCAGCCCGAAGGCGAGGCGGTCGACCCGGCGGACCGGCAGGCCGAGGCAGGCGGCCATGTCGCGGTTCTGGGTCACGGCGCGGATGTCGAGCCCCAGCGGCGTGCGGCGCAGGATCAGGAGCGTCAGGACGAGGGTCGCCGCCGCGAAGCCGATGGCGAAGAGCCGGTTCCAGGTCACGACGAAGTCGGCGTAGAGGGGCACGCCGCCGCTGACATAGGCGGGCATGACGAATTGCAGGTTCTGGGTGCCCACCGTCACGCGCACGAGGTTCACGAGGAACAGGCTCACCGCCCAGGTGGCCAGCAGGCTCATGAGCGGCCGCCGGTAGAGATGGCGCAGGATCAGCGCCTCGACGACGATCCCCACCAGGGCGACGGCGCAGAAGGCCACAGGGATGGCCGCGACGAGGTAGAGGTCGAGGAGGCCGGGGGCGAGGCGGCGGAAGGCTTCCTGCACGCCGTAGGTGGCGTAGGCGCCGAGCATGATGAACTCGCCCTGGGCGAGGTTGATCACGCCCATCAGCCCGAAGATGATCGCGAGCCCGGCCGCCGCCATGAACAGGATGCTGGCGAAGCTCAGCCCGTTATAGACCACCGCGAGGCCGTCCCCGACCACCACCGCGCGGGAGACCGTGGCGAGGCCGGCATCGAGAGCCGCCTGGAAGGCCGGGTCGGCGGCGTAGGCCGGGTCGCCCTTCAGCGCCGCGAGGCGCGCCTTCGCGGCCCCCGACGGATGGGCGGCCACGGCGGCGATGGCCGCCCGGCGCCGAACCGGATCGGGCGACGACAGGGCGGCCGCCTGGGCGAGGCCGGTGATCCGCTCCTTCAATCCGGCATCGCTCTCCGCGTCGCGCGCCCGGTCGAGCACAGCCGCCGGGACGGTGGCGATGCGCCGCTCGGCGGCGGCGAGGCCGGCGGCCCGCGCGGCCGGATCGGGGCCGGTGAGCAGGGCGGTGACGCCGCGCGCCGTCTCCACGGCGGCGCGCTGGCGCAGTCCGAGGACCGGCGCCCGCGCGTCCGGGGCCGCCCGCGCGAGGCCGGTGAGCGCATCGCGCCCCTCGGTCGCGCCGGGCCGGTCGAGCAGGAGGGCGCCATCCGCCGGGCAGGCGAGGCGTCGCTCGGCGAGGGCGCCGAGGAGGCCGGCGGCGAAGGATAAGTCGTCCGCCGGCAGCGTTTCGGCGGATTGGATCAGGCCCTCGGCGGCGCGAACCTGCGCGGCGGCGTCATCGCACAGGCCCGCCGCGAACCCCGCCCGGTCGAGGGACGCGGCGGCGGCGGGAGCCGGCACGAGCGCGAGACAGACGAGGACCAGGACGGCGCGGAGCACGGGCATCCCCGGTTCAGCCATAGGGGCTGAACGGGACCGGCTTGGGCGCGTTCGGGGATTGCCACAGCACGTCGAAGCCGCGCTTCTCGTTGACCGAGCCGATGAATACGCCGCGGGAGACGTAGTTGTTCTCCCCCGTCATGGTCAGCGTGTAGCCGGACGGGTCCTCGAAGCTGAGGCCGGCGAAGGCCTTGCGCACCTCAGGCACCGCGAAGGACCCGGCCTTGGCGGCGGCGAGCGCCCAGAGCTGGACGCTGTCATAGGCCGACACCATCGGGTCGATGACCGTGTCCGCGCTGAACGGGACGTTCTTGGCCTTCACGTAGGAGGCCCAGTCGCCGAGGAACTTCGTGTTCCGCTCGCTCTTGGCGGCCTGCAGATAGGCCCAGCAATTCAGGTGGCCGGCGAGCTTGGCGGTGTCGAGCCCTTCGAGATCGGCCTCCACCATGTCGAGGCCGAGGATCGGCACGTCGGTGGCGGTGATGCCCTGGTTGGCGAATTCGCGCAGGAAGTCGGGGATCGAGGATCCGACGACGGTGAGCACCACGATCGCCTGCCCGCCGGGCTGGCTGGCGAAGCTGCGGACCTGGTTCACCAGCGTCTGGAAGTTCGAGAAGCCGAAGGGCACGTATTCCTCGCGCCACGCGCTCTCGGGGATGCCCTTGCTCTTCCAATAGCCCTTGAGCTGCTTGTTGATCGTCCGGGGCCAGACGTAGTCCGAGCCGATCATGAAGAACCGCTTCGCCCCGACCCCGTCCTGGCCCATCAGGTAATCCACCGCCGGCAGCACGGAGCTGGCGGGGGGCGAGTTCACGTAGACGACGTTCTTCGAATTCTCGTCGCCCTCGAAATGCAGCGGGTAGAACAGCAGCCCGTCGTTCTGCTCGACGACCGGCAGGACGGATTTGCGCGACACCGAGGTCCAGCAGCCGAACAGGGCCGCGACCTTCTCCTGCTGCAGCATCTGCCGGCCGACCTGGGCATAGAGCGGCCAATCCGAGGCGGGATCGGAGGTCAGCACCTCGATCTGGCGGCCGTTGACGCCGCCCCGGCCGTTGATCTCGTCGGCGGCCATGCGGACGACGTGGTTCAGCCGGCCCTCGAGGTTGGCCATCGTGCCGGAGGAGGAGAACAGGCAGCCGAGCTTGACGGTGTCGGCCGCGAAGGCCGGCCGGATCAGGGCGGGGGAGGCGAGCAAGGACGCCGCCCCGACGAAGCTTCGCCGCGTGAGATGTGCCATCGATCCCGAAGCCCCCTTGGACAAGCGGCCGTATCATTGCCGGCCTTCCGGACGACCGGAAGATCAAAGAGGGCGCAGGACGGCGCAAAGCTTGCGCAAATGGGCGCCCCCTGGTCGAAGGACGGGCGGAGATTGGCCGATAACGTCAAAATTCTCGTCATCGGCCGATATTCTCCTTCGGCGCGCGGCCGCACCGGTCAGGGATCGGGCGGCGCGTCGCCCCGGCCGATGAAGGGGATGCCCTCGATCGGGCATTCCTCCGTGCCGACGCTCTGGCGGGTGATGGCCCGCACCGCGTCGCGGGTCCCGTCGGGATCCTCGATCCAGCGCCGGTAGAAGTCGTAGGGGCATTCCGACATCCCGTGCCGGTTCTCCTTCGAGTTGATCATGCCCGTGTAGCCACGGTGCAGGAGCTTGAAGAGGTGGTTCTCCGACTGGCCGTGGGCGCGGAAGTCGCGGATGAGGAACTTCGACAGGGCGGCGTACTGGATCCCCATCTCCTCCTCGCCGCATTCGCCGAGGGTGCGGCCGTCGAAGCCGATGATCGCCGAGTGGCCGAAATACGTGTAGACCCCGTCGAACCCGGCCGCGTTCGACACCGCGACGTAGGTGTTGTTGGCGAATGCCATCGCCTTCGAGATGACGATCTGCTGTTCCTTGGCCGGATACATGTAACCCTGGCAGCGGATGATCAGTTCGGCGCCGCGCATGGCGCAGTCGCGCCAGATTTCCGGGTAGTTGCCGTCGTCGCAGATGATCAGGCTGATCTTGAGGCCCTTCGGCCCGTCCGAGACGTAGGTGCGGTCCCCCGGATACCAGCCCTCGATCGGCGTCCAGGGCATGATCTTGCGGTACTTCTGGACGATCTCGCCCTGGTCGTTCATCAGGATCAGGGTGTTGTAGGGCGCCTTGTGCGGGTGCTCCTCGTGGCGCTCGCCGGTGAGCGAGAACACGCCCCAGACCTTCGCCTCCCGGCAAGCGGCGGCGAACACCTCGGTCTCGGCGCCGGGAACCGTCGCGGCGGTCTCGTACATCTCGGCGGCGTCGTACATGATGCCGTGGGTCGAGTATTCGGGGAAGATCACGAGGTCGAGGCCCGGCAGGCCGGACTTCATGCCGACGATCATCCGGCCGATCGCCTTGGCGTTCTCCAGCACCTCCGCGCGGGTGTGCAGGCGCGGCATCTTGTAGTTCACGACGGCGACGCCGACGCTGTCCTGGCTGGACGAGATGTCTCCGTGCATCATGGCGTCTTATCCTCCGGGAGGTCTACGCGGTCGGCTCAGTGGCTGATCATCCAGGGCCGCGCGCCGGGAAAGCTCTTGGCGGCGGCCGGGGCCGCGGCCGCCTTCTTCGGCGCGCAGCAGCCGCAGCCCGCCCCATGGGCGCCCGAGCGGCGGGGGGCGTGGCGGCTGCGCTCGTTGGTGGCGTGGGCCGCTCGCAGCCCCGCCTCCATCCCGGCGATGCGGGGGGCGGTGAGGAAGGCCCGTGGGCTCGTCCTCCCGCAATCCGGGCAGTCATGCGGCTCGCGGAACTCCGCCATCGGGCGCATGATCGTGAAGGGCCCGCAGGCCTCGCAGGCATAGTCGTAGACGGGCATCTCAGAGATCCGGCGAGAGCGGCATCTGGATCGAGCCGTCGAGGAATTGGGTCGGCCCGTCCGCGCCGGGATTAATGTCGAACTCGAAGATCTTGGTCGGAATCCAGAGGGTCGCGCAGGCGTTCGGGATGTCGACCACCCCCGAGATGTGCCCCTGGACCGGCGCCGTGCCGAGGATCGAGTAGGCCTGCGCGCCCGAATAGCCGAACTTCTTCAGGTATTCGATCGCGTTGAGGCACGCCTGCCGGTAAGCGATGTGCACATCGAGGTAATGCTGGCCGCCGTGCTCGTCGACGGAGATGCCCTCGAAGATCAGGTGATCGTCGAACTTCGGGGTGATCGGCGACGGCTTGAAGATCGGGTTCTTGATCCCGTACTTGGCCATGCCGCCCTTGATCAGGTCGACCTTGAGATGCACCCAGCCGGCCATCTCGATGGCGCCGCAGAAGGTGATCTCGCCGTCGCCCTGGCTGAAGTGCAGGTCGCCCATGGAGAGGCCCGCGCCCGGCACGTAGACCGGGAAGTAGATCTTCGAACCGCGCGACAGATCCTTGATGTCGCAATTGCCGCCATGCTCGCGGGGCGGGACCGTCCGGGCGCCGGTGGCGGCGGCCGCGTCCTTCGCCTCGCCCTTCAGGCGGCCCATATGGGCGGTCGGGCCGAAGGGCAGGGTGGCCAGCGCCGGGACGCGGTCCGGGTTGGTGTCGTAGAGGGCCTTCTCGCGGGTGTTCCACGTCTCCAGCATGGTGGGATCGGGCAGGCAGCCGATCAGGCCGGGATGGATCAGGCCGGGGAAGCGCACGCCGGGGACGTGGCGCGACTTGGTGAACATGCCCTCGAAGTCCCAGATCGACTTCTGGGCCTGCGGGAAGTGCTCGTCGAGGAAGCCGCCGCCGTTCTTCTTCGAGAAGAAGCCGTTGAAGCCCCATTGGCTCTCCGGCTTGGCGCCGATGTCGAGGAGATCGACCACCAGCAGGTCGCCGGGCTCGGCGCCCTCGACGCCGATAGGCCCCGAGAGGAAGTGGACGATCGACAGGTCGATGTCGCGCACGTCGTCGGCGGAATCGTTGTTCTTGATGAAGCCGCCGGTCCAGTCGTAGGTCTCGACGATGAAGTCCGCGCCCGGCTTCACGGTGGCGACCATCGGAATGTCCGGGTGCCAGCGGTTGTGCACCATGTCGTTGTCGTAGGCCGACTGCGTGAGATCGACCTTGATCAGCGTCTCGGGCATTTTTTACGACTCCCTGCTGCGATGGTGAGTGTCGGGTCTTCGGGGCGGGGGCCGGCCGGTCAGACCGACAGGAACCGGGCGACGGCCGCCTCGTCGATGCCGGCCCGCGGGGCCTCGTGGACGATGGCGCCGTTCTCCAGCACGACGACCCGGTCGGCGACGTCGAGGGCGAAGCTCAGCACCTGCTCCGAGACCACGATGGACAGGCCGCGCTCGTCGCGGATTTTTTTCAATGTTCGTCCCATCTCGCGGATGATCGAGGGCTGGATGCCCTCCGTGGGCTCGTCGAGCAGCAGCACCTTGGGGCGGCTCGCGAGCGCCCGGGCGATGGCGAGCTGCTGCTGCTGCCCGCCCGAGAGGTTGCCGCCCCGGCGGCCCTTCATCTCCAGCAGGACTGGGAACATCTCGTAGAGGTCCTGCGGCACCGTGCGGGCACCGGTCACCGTCAGGCCGGTCTCGATGTTCTCCTGCACCGTCATGGTCGAGAAGATCATCCGGCCCTGCGGCACGTAGGCGAGGCCCTTGGCGACCCGGGCGTGGCTCTTGAGCGCGGCCACATCCGCGCCCTCGACCCGGATCGACCCGGCCTTGACGGGCACGAGGCCCATCAGGGTCTTCATCAGCGTGGTCTTGCCCATGCCGTTGCGGCCCATCACGGCGACGATCTCGCCGGGGGCCACCGCGAAGGTGAGCCCGTGCAGGACCTCGCTCTGGCCGTAGGCCGCGTGCAGGTCCTCGATGGCGAGCGCCGGGGTGGCGGACGGGATCGCGGCGAGCGGGGGCGCCTGGATCCCAGGGGGATGCGCGATCTGAAGCGACGCCATCGTCAATGTCCCAGATACACTTCGATGACCTTCGGGTCGGTCTTGACCCGCTCCATCGAGCCTTCGGAGAGCACCTTGCCCTGGTGCAGGACCGTCACCCGGTGGGCGATGTCCTCGACGAACTTCATGTCGTGCTCGATCACCAGCACCGAGCGGCCCTTGATGATCTGGTTGAGCAGTTCGGCGGTCTTGATCCGCTCGCCGACGCTCATCCCGGCCACCGGCTCGTCGAGCATCAAGAGTTCCGGGTCCTGGATCAGCAGCATGCCGATCTCCAGCCACTGCTTCTGGCCGTGGCTCAGGAACTCGGCCCGCTCCTTGAGCTGGTCCTTCAGGAAGATCGTCTCGGCGATGGCGTGGATGCGGTCGCGGACCTCGGCGTCGCGCTTGAAGGTCAGGGCGCCGAACACCGAGCGGCCCCGGGGGAACGAGATTTCGAGATTCTCGAACACCGTCAGGTCGTCGTAGATCGACGGCGTCTGGAACTTGCGGCCGACGCCGGCCTGGACGATGGCGCTCTCGGAGAGCTTCGTCAGCTCCTGACCCTTGTACTTGATGGAGCCGGCGCTGGCGCGGGTGCGCCCGCAGATCAGGTCGAGCACCGTGGTCTTGCCGGCGCCGTTCGGGCCGATGATCACCCGGATCTCGTCGGGCTCGACGTAGAACGACACGTCGTTCACCGCCTTGAACCCGTCGAAGGAGACCGTCAGCGCCTCGACGGCGAGGAGGTGGTCGGGCGGGGCGGATTCGGCGCCGACCACGGGGGAGGAGAGGATCGCGGCGTTCATGGGGTCCTCACTCGGCGGGGGCGCCGGCGGGCGCATTCTGAGGCGGGACGATGGCGGGCGGCGGGGCGCGCAGGCCCTTCACCCGGCGGGTGAGGCGGGGCTCGATGTGCTCCCGCCAGATGCCGGCGAGACCGTTCGGGAAGGCCAGCACCACGGCGATGAACAGGGCGCCGAGGCCGAACAGCCAGAGATCCGGGAAGCTCTCGGAGAAGGTGGTCTTGGCCCAGTTGACCAGCAGCGTGCCCCAGACCGCGCCGAACAGGGACAGGCGCCCGCCGACCGCGGCGTAGATCACCATCTCGATCGAGGGCACGATGCCGACGAACGAGGGCGACATGAACCCGACCTGCAGGGTGAACATCGCCCCGCCGATCGCCGCGAAGGCGGCGGCCAGGCTGAAGGCGAAGACCTTGAACCCCGCCACCGAGTAGCCGGAGAACCGCACCCGGTCCTCCTTGTCGCGCATGGCGACGAGGATGCGGCCGAGCTTCGACTTCTTCACGTATTGCGCCGCCAGGATGCAGGCGAGGAGCAGGCCGCCGTTGATGAAGTACAGGATGACCTTGGCGTGATCGGTGCGGATGTCCCAGCCGTGGAGGGTGCGCAGGTCGGTGATGCCGTTGATGCCGCCGGTATAGCCCTGCTGGCCGACGATCAGGATCGTCAGGATGGCGGCGATGGCCTGGGTGATGATGGCGAAGTAGGTGCCGCCGACCCGGCGCTTGAACATCGCGAAGGAGATCAGCATCGCGAACAGGACCGGGACCGCCACCACCAGCAGCACCGTGAGCGGGAAGCTCTTGAACGGCTGCCAGAACCAGGGGAGGGCGGTGATCTGGTTCCAGTCCATGAAATCCGGAATGCCCGGCGTCGACTGGATTTTTGTGTTGGCGACGCTGGAAGCTTCCAGCTTCAAGTACATCGCCATGCAGTAGCCACCGAGCCCGAAGAAGACGCCCTGGCCCAGCGACAGGATGCCGGCGTAGCCCCAGCAGATCACGAGGCCGAGCGCCACGAAGGCGTAGGTGAGGTACTTGCCGACGAGGTTGAGGCGGAAGCCGTCGAGCATCAGCGGCAGGACGACGAGGATCACCCCAGCCAGCAACGCCAAGCTCAGCCACTCCACCGGCTTCATGAACGGGTTGTCGTTGACGGTGATGGATTTGGTGAAGGTCTGGACCGGGTTCGTCATGGCCGAAAACTCCTCAGCGCCGGACCTTGAGGGTGAAGAGCCCCTGCGGCCGCAGCATCAGGATGCCGACCACCGCGAGGAGGGTGATCACCTTGGCCATCGAGCCGGAGAGGAAGAATTCCAGGGTCGATTGCGTCTGCGAGATCGAGAAGGCCGAGGCGATGGTGCCGAGAAGGCTCGCCGCGCCGCCGAACACGACGATCAGGAAGGTGTCGACGATGTAGAGCTGGCCGGAGGTCGGCCCCGTGGAGCCGATCATCGTGAAGGCCGAGCCGGCGATGCCCGCGATGCCGCAGCCGAGGCCGAACGTGTACCTGTCGACCTTCTCGGTATCGATGCCGACCGCGCCGGCCATGGCGCGGTTCGCCATGACCGCGCGGACCTGCTGGCCGAAGCGCGAGCGGAAGATCAGGAGCGCGACGCTCACGGTGATGAGGATGGTGACGGCCATGACGAACAGGCCGTTGATCGGGATCTCGATCGTGTCGGTGACCTGCACCGAGCCGATCAGCCAGGAGGGCAGCTCGACGCCGACCTCGCGGGCGCCGAAGATCGAACGGTAGGCCTGCTGCAGGATCAGCGAGAGGCCCCAGGTGGCGAGCAGGGTGTCGAGCGGGCGCTTGTAGAGGAACCGGATCAGGCTCCACTCCACCAGCATCCCGAGCGCCCCGGAGGCGAGGAAGGCCAGCCCCATCGCGATGAAGAAGTAGATTGGGAAGAGGGCCGGCAGGTAGGTCTGGAAGAACGTCGAGCAGAGATAGGTGACGTAGGCGCCGAGGATCATGAACTCCCCGTGGGCCATATTGATGACGCCCATCTGCCCGAAGATGATCGCCAGCCCCAGCGCCATCAGCAGGTAGACCGAGAACAGGATCAGGCCGGCGAAGCCCTGCATCGCGAAGATCGCGCCGAGATCGCCGAGGGAATAATCGCCGAACATCTGTGGACTCTCGCGCGATGGGGACGACGTTTCATGTCCCGCCCCCGCTTCCGGGGGCGGGATCGGCGCGCCTACTGGTAACCCTTCGGGAACGGGTCCGGCTTGATCAGCTCGGGGCTGGTGTAGACGATCTCGAACTGGCCATCGGTCTTGGCCCGGCCGACCCGGGTCTTCGACCAGAGGTGATGGTTCGGATCGATCCTGACATAGCCTTCGGGCGCGCCCTTGAACTCGATGCCGGGCGAGGCCGCCACGACCTTGTCCACGTCGAACGAGCCGGCCTTCTCGCAGGCCATCTTCCAGAGGAAGGGCCCGAGATAGGCCGCCTGGGTCACGTCGCCGATGACGGTCTTCTCGCCCCACATCTTCTTGAAGGCCGCGACGAGCGCCTTGTTGTTCTCGTTCTCGATCGACTGGAAGTACTTCATGCAGGCATAGGCCCCGGCGATGTTCTCGCCGCCGATGCCGTCGATCTCGTCTTCCGTGACCGAGATCGTCATCAGCACCTGCTTCGACAGGTCGATGCCCGCCGCCTTCAGCTGCTTGTAGAACGCCACGTTCGACCCGCCGACCACGTCGGCGAAGATCACCTTCGGCTTCGTCAGCTTGATCTTGTTGATGACCGAGTTGAACTGCGTGTGGCCGAGCGGGAAGTATTCCTCGCCAACCACCTTGCCCTTCAGCACGTTCTCGACATGCTTGCGGGCGATCTTGTTCGAGGTGCGCGGCCAGATGTAATCAGAGCCGATGAAGTAGAAGGTATCGCCGCCCTTCTCCTTGTGCACCCAGTCGAGCCCGGCGAGGATCTGCTGCGTCGCCTCCTGGCCGGTGTAGAAGACGTTCTTGGACTGCTCCAAACCCTCGTAGAAAGTCGGGTAGTACAGGAGCCCGTTATACTGCTCGAAGACCGGCAGCACTGCCTTGCGCGAGGCCGAGGTCCAGCAGCCCATCACAGCCGCGCAATGGTCGTTGACGAGGAGCTTCTTGGCCTTCTCGGCGAAGGTCGGCCAGTCGGAGGCGCCGTCCTCCTGGATGATCTTGATCTTGCGGCCGAGCACGCCGCCGGCCTCGTTGATCTGCTGGATCGCGAGCTTTTCCGCTTCCTGCGCGCCCGTCTCGGAGATCGCCATCGTGCCGGTGATCGAGTGCAGGATGCCGACCGTCACCTCGGTGTCGGTCACGGCGAGGCCGGTGGTGTTGACGGCGGCGGTCGGGGCCGCCGCGAAGGCGCGCCCCGGCATCATCGCCAGGGCCGGCGCGCCGGCCAACCCCATGAGCAGCCTGCGCCGCAACGGCGACCGCAAGCCGTGATCCGCGCCGGAATCGGTGTCGTCTGCCATTGCCCTGCCCCGGTTGCGTCCGGGGCCTTGAGAGGCGGCCCTCGGATCGACCGGTGCAGGCTAGGGCGGTCGCCGCAGCGCAGCATATACGCTGTTTTGCGTATGGCCGGGCTCTTGCCTCTGGGGCACCGTCGACCCGGCTAGTCCAGGGACCGATGGCGCTCAGGATCGGGAATCCACGTTGCGCGGGAGCGCCTTGTGCCGTGCAGCCTGGATCGCGCGCGGTCGCCCCCGCATGCCCGGTCGGCGACCGATGAGCGGCCCGCAGCGCATCATCCCGATCCGGCGCGACTACAACCGCTTCGTCGCGGACGAGACCCTGGAGGATTACGCCCTCCGCTTCACGGCCAAGAAGGCGCGGCGCTGGTCGGGCTTCGCGGTCGCGCAGACGGCACTCGGCTCGGTGTCGTTCCTGGCGCTGGAGGCGATCGGCGGCACGCTCGTCCTCACGGCGGGCTTCGTGAACGCCCTGGCGGCGATCCTCGCCGTCGGCCTCATCATCTTCGCCACCGCCGCGCCGATCACCACCTACGCCGCCCGCTACGGCGTGGACATGGATCTGCTCACCCGCGGCGCGGGCTTCGGCTATCTCGGCTCGACGGTGACGTCGCTGATCTACGCGAGCTTCACCTTCCTGTTCTTCGCCATCGAGGCGGCGATCATGGCGCTGGCGCTGCAGCTCTGCCTCGGGCTGCCGCTCTGGATCGGCTATCTCGTCTGCGCGAGCGCGGTGATCCCCCTCGTGGCCTACGGCATCCGCCTGATCAGCCGGATCCAGATCTGGACGCAGCCCCTCTGGCTCGCCCTCGGCCTGCTGCCCCTCGTCTTCATCGCCGTCCGGGATCCCGCCGCGCTGCCCGCGCTCGCCGCCTTCCCCGGCCTCGACGGGCGGGGCGACGGCTTCGACCTCGCGCGGTTCGGCACCGCCACCGGGGTGTTGCTGGCCCTGCTGGCCCAGGTGGGCGAGCAGGTGGATTTCCTGCGCTTCGTGCCCGAGCCGACCTCCGCGCGCGACCGGACGTGGTGGCTGGCGGTGCTGGCCGGCGGCGCCGGATGGATCCTGCCCGGCATGGCCAAGATCCTGCTCGGCGCCGGCCTCGCGGTCCTCGCCCTGTCCCACGGCGTCCCACCCGATCAGGCCGCCGAACCGACCCAGATGTACCGCGTCGCCTTCGGCTACGTGACCGGCGGGAACGGACAGGCGGCGCTCCTGCTGATGGGGGCCTTCGTCCTCGTCTCGCAGCTCAAGATCAACCTGACCAACGCCTATGCCGGCTCGATCGCGTGGTCGAACTTCTTCTCGCGCCTCACGCACAGCCATCCGGGCCGGGTGGTCTGGCTCGTCTTCAACGTCGCCATCGCCGTGCTGCTGATGATGCTCGGCATCGACAAGACCATCGAGAGCACCCTGCCGCTCTATGCCTGCGTCGTCTCGGCCTGGGTCGGGGCGCTGGCCGCCGACCTCGCCGTCAACAAGCCGCTCGGCCTGTCCCCGCCCGGCATCGAGTTCAAGCGGGCGCATCTCTACGCGGTCAACCCGGTCGGCACCGGGGCGATGCTGCTGGCCCTGGCGGCGAGCTGCCTGCTCTACCTCGGCCTCCTGGGCCCCACGCCCCAGGCCTTCGCCCCGATGCTGACGCTGGCCATCGCGTTCGGCGCGGCGCCCGCGCTGGCCTGGGCGACGGGAGGGCGCTGGTATCTCGCCCGGGCGCCGCGCCGGGACTGGGGGGCCGGCGAGATCACCTGCCGGGTCTGCGAATTGCCCTTCGAGGGCGAGGACATGGCCCATTGCCCGGCCTACGACGCGCCGATCTGCTCGCTCTGCTGCTCCCTCGACGCCCGCTGCGGCGACCTCTGCAAGCCCCACGGCCGTCTGGAGGTCCAGGCGCAGGACGCCCTCGCGCGCATCCTGCCGCGCCGCACGGCCGCCTGGATCGGCGCGCCGCTCGGCCGCTATCTGGCGGTGATGCTGACGCTCTGCGCGGTGATCGGGCTGATCCTCGGCGTGGTGCATGCGGGCGCGAGCATCGCCCACCCGGACCACCGCGAGGTCCTGCGCGCGGCGCTGACCAGCGTGTTCTTCATCCTCGTGGTCATCCTCGGGGTCGTCGCGTGGCTGTTCGTGCTCGCGCAGGAAAGCCGGCGGGTCGCCCAGGCCGAGACGCGGCGCCAGACCGTCCTCTACGAGGCCGAGATCGCGGCGCACAAGGTGACCGACGCGAAGCTGCAGGAGGCCAAGGAGCGGGCCGAGGCCGCCAACCAGGCCAAGAGCCGCTACGTCGTCGGCCTCAGCCACGAGTTGCGGACCCCGCTCTCCAGCGTGCTCGGCTACGCCCAGCTCCTCGAGACCGACCCGACGATTCCCCCGGCCCGCCTCAACGGCATCCGGGTCATCCGGCGCAGCGCCCAGCACCTCTCAGGCCTGATCGACGGGCTTCTCGACATCTCGCGGATGGAGGCGGGCCGCCTGCAGATCAACCGCGACGAGATCCGGCTCTCGGATTTCCTCGATCAGCTCGCCGACATGGTCCGGCTTCAGGCCCGCGAGGCCGGGCTCGATTTCCGCTTCACCCGCCCCGAGACCCTGCCGCAGGTCGTCGCCACCGACGAGAAGCGCCTGCGCCAAGTGCTGCTCAACCTGCTGTCGAACGCCATCAAGTTTACGCCGCGCGGGACCGTCTCGCTCGACCTGAGCTACCGCAGCCAGGTCGCGATCTTCACGATCCGCGACACCGGCCCCGGCATCCCGGAGGCGGACCGCGCCCGGATCTTCGAGCCGTTCGAGCGCGGCTCGACGCCCGCCGCCCGCAGCACGCCCGGAACCGGCCTCGGGCTCACCATCGCCAACCTGCTGGCGCAGCTCCTCGGCGGGGAGGTTTCGCTGACGGCGGCGCCGGGGGGCGGGACGCAGGCCCGGCTGCGCCTGATGCTGGCCACGGTGACCCAACCCACGCTGATGCCGACGGTCGCCCCCGTGCCCCGCGCGGAGCCCGGCTATGCGGGCCCCCGCCGGACCGTGCTCGTGGTCGATGACGACAGCGCGCACCGCACCCTGATGCGGGCCATCCTGGAGCCGCGCGGGCTCACGGTGCGCGAGGCCGAGACCGGGCCCGCCTGCCTCGCGGCCGTGGCGGAGGCGACGGACGCGGACGCGATCGACCTGATCCTCCTCGACATCGCGATGCCGGGCCTGAGCGGCTGGGACGTGGCGGCGGCGCTGCGGGCGCGGGGCCATGGCGGGCCGATCGTGATGATGTCCGCCAACGTCCACGAACTCGGCCCCGTGCGGGGGGACAGCCCGCCCCACGATGCGATCCTCACCAAGCCCTTCGACCTGCGCGACGTGCTGGACCGGACCGGCGCCCTGCTGCGCCTCGACTGGACGGAGACGGGGGCGGCGCCGCACCCGGTAGCGGAGGTGGATGGCCCGCCCGGGGCGGACCGCCCCGCCGCTGCCCATGTCGGGGACCTGCTGCGCCTCGGTCGGATCGGGCATATCCGGGGCATCGAGGCGAAGCTCGCGGCGATGGAACAGGACGACACCGTTCCGCCGGACTTCGTGGCGGAGATGCGCGGGTTGATCGCCGGCTTCGACCTGCGCCGCTACCTGACGGTGCTGAAGGAGCTCGCCGGCGATGACTGAGCCCGGCCGCGACGTGATCCTCGTCGTCGACGATTCCCCCGAGACCCTGAGCTTCCTGACCGAGGCGATCGAACGCTCCGGCGCGACGGTGCTGATCGCGGTGGCGGGCGATCTCGCCCTCGCCCTGGTGGACGAGGTCACGCCCGACGTGATCCTGCTCGATGCGGTGATGCCGGGCCTAGACGGGTTCGAGACCTGCCGCCGCCTCAAGGCGAAGCCGCACCTCGCCAGCGTCCCGGTGATCTTCATGACCGGGCTCAGCGAGACCGAACACATCGTGCGGGGCCTCGACGCGGGCGGCGTCGACTACGTGACGAAGCCCATCGTCCCGGACGAGTTGCTGGCCCGCATCCGCACCCATCTCGCCGGGGCGCGGTCTGCCCGTAGCGCCCGCACCGCCCTCGACGCGATGGGGCGGACCCTGCTGGCGGTGGCGGCGGACGGCCGGGTCCTGTGGTGCACGCCCCAGGCCGGACAGCTCATCGCCTCCCTGGCCGCGACGCCCGACGGCGTCCTGTCCCTGCCGCCCGAGGCGGTGGCGTGGCTCCGGGCCTGTCTCGCGGGGACGACCACCGGTTCCGTGACGCTGAAGGGATCGGACGGTCCACCGCACAGCCTCAGCTTCGTGGGCGGGACGGCCGAGGAGATCCTGTTGCGCCTGTCGCAGGACGACCCGGCGCTGAGCCTCGCCCGCCTGCGCGCGAGCCTGCCCATCACCGCCCGCGAGGCGGACGTCCTGTTCTGGCTGTCCCAGGGCAAGGCGAGCCGCGACATCGGCGAGATCCTGGGCCTCAGTCACCGGACGGTGACGAAGCATCTCGAAGCCATCTACGCCAAGCTCGGAGTCGAGAACCGCACCGCGGCGTCGATGATCGCCAACCGCTACATCCAGGGCGGCGGTTGAAACCTCGGATCGCGCCGAGGTCAGCTCCTTCGCTTCGGCATTCCGATGCGACAAACGAATGCGGCGTTAGTTCAGAATTGAGCGAACTATGGTGCTGCGAGACAGGATTGAACTGTCGACCTCTTCATTACCAATGAAGTGCTCTACCACTGAGCTACCGCAGCATCTGGCATCCCCTCGGGGATACGGGGCGGGTCGGGGGCCGTTGGGCCGTGACGTCCGCGCGAGAGGGGCCATACCGGATCGAAACGGGCTTGGCAACGCCAGTTATGCGTCCGGCAGCATCTCCGGCAGAACCGGACGTTGCAGGACGGCGCGGATGATCGCCGCGAGACCGGGCTCCGTCACTGCCTCCGCCGCCTCGGCCGGCGTGAACCAGCGCAGCTCCCGCTGGTGCTCCTCCGGGAAATGCTTCAGCTGCTTGCGCACGCGCAGCGGGAACACCTTCACCTGGCAGGTGACGGCCTCCAGGTTCTTCAGGCGCTTCTCGTAGAGGTAGTAGCCCAGCGGGCGCTTGCCGACCGAGCCGCGCAGGCCCGCCTCCTCGTAGGCCTCCTGCGCCGCCGCCTCGAAGGGCTTGCGGCCCTTCATCGGCCAGCCCTTCGGAATCACCCAGCGGCGGCTCTCGCGCGACGTCACCAGCAGCACCTTCATCCCGCCGTCACGCCCCCGGCGGATCGGCAGGACACCCACTTGGCGCCGGGGCTCATCCGCCTCGTCGAGGGACAGGTCCGATGGCTTCGGCCGGCGTGCGGACGGCTTGGCAAGCTGCGCGGTGATCGGACTCTCTCCTCGACGGTGGCCCCGCACGGCCCCCGAATGAGCCGTTGTCTAGATATTGCTACGTTCCGATTGCGAAACAAGTTCACCGCCGCGCGCAGGAATGTCGCGCACGACAGGTTTGACACTTGTCCCCAACCCGGCCTGCACCGGCAGAACCGCCGCCACCATGCCCGCCGAGACGGGATCCGCCGTCTGCGCAGGAAGCTTCGGCTCCGCCGGGACGGGCTTGGGCGCCGCGAGGGCGGGCTCCGGATGCGGCTTCACTTGCAGCTGCGGCTCGTCCTCCTCCGGATCCATGGGCTCGGCCGGGGCGCCGAGGGCGTTCGGCGGGGCCTGCCACGTGAAGGCGTCGAGCTGGCCGGTGACCGGCGAGACCGGCTCCCAGGTCCGCGAGGCGGTACCGTCGGCGATCCAGAGCGGGTCGCGCGGGGCACGGGCGGCGCGGGAGAGCCATTCCCGGGCCCGGCCGGATTGGGCGCCGTGCTCGGCCTCCTCGATGGAGGCCATCATCAGGCAGGTGCGCGCCGTCGGCCCTTCGAGGGTGAGGGGCTGAAGCGCCTCGCGGGCACGGCCGAACTCGCGGGCATCCAGCGCTGCCTGGGCCACGGCGAGGCGGGCCTCGGGATCCCAGGACGAGATCTTGGCGAGCGTCTCGGCGCGGGCGAGGCGGTCGCGCACGGAATCGCCCGTGCGCAGGCCGAGATAGACCTGGGCGAGGTCGGGATGCGGGTTGATCTTCCACGCGCCCTCGATCACGCGGGCGGCCTTCTTGAGGTCGCCACGGCGGGCGAGCAGCCGGCCCGCGATGCAGGCGGCGGGCACGAGGCCGGGGCTCAGCTTCACCGCCTGAAGCGCCCGCTCGGCGGCGGATTCGGGCTCGCCGGCCTCCCGGTCGCGGGCGATGGCGGTGAGCAGCACGGCGCGCTGGCGCTTGGCCGCCTGCTTGTCGATCAGGCCGAGGGAGGCGCGGCGCTCCACCGTCTCCAGGGCGCCGGTCCAGTCGGTGTCGGCGCAATGCGCCTCCAGCATCGCGTCGTTGGCCCAGGTGACGCTCGGCGCGAGGCGCGAGGCCTCGGCGGCGTAGGCGCGAGCGGCGATCTCGTCGTCCCGGCGGCGGGCCTCCACGAACAGGCCGCGCAGGCCGAGCACCCGCGTCTCGGAGTCGTCGGCCATGGCCTGGAAGGCGCGCTCGGCGCCCTCCCGGTCCCCGGAGATCTGCGCGGCTTGGGCCTTCAGCAGGAGGGTCAGCGGCTCGGTGCCGAGCAGCCGCTCGGCGTCGCCCGCGTAGCGCTTGGCCGCCAGGGGATCGCCCGAGCCCACGGCGATCATCCCCCGCGAGAGGGCCGAAAGCCCCTTGGTCCGGCGCCGTTCGGAGGAGCCGCGCACCAGCGCCTCGGGCAGGCCGATGAAGCCGCGGATGATCGCCCAGACGATGCCGAGGACCACCGCCGCCGCGATCACGCCGACGATGGCGAGGGCGAGGCTGGTGCCGATCTGGTAGCCGTTCCACACCACCGTGACGGTGCCGGGCCTGTCGGCGATCCAGACCGCCCCGAAGGCGGCCACGGCCAGCAGGACGAGGTAGGCGAGGGCGCGCCACATGGGGTCAGTCTCTCCAGGCGCCGGCCGTGGGGCGGCCGGCGCGAATGCGGGATGGCGCGGGGTGTCTGGCACCCTGCGCCGATGGCTGGCGGTGGCGGGCGGCCGCCGCCGTCATTTCTGCGCGGCGGGGGCGGGCAGGGCCTGGAACGCGGCGGCGGTGAGCGTCTGCGAGGCGCCGGCCGCCTTGGCCCGCGCGGCGAGCGTCTGCCCGAAATCCCCGGCCTGGGCCTTTGCCTCCGGCGGCAGGGCGTCGAACGCCTTGGCCGCGCCCGCGAGGTCGCCCCGGTCGAGGGCGGCCTGAACCGCCTCCTCGGGGGCCGCCGTCGCCCCGTTGGTCTCGGCCGCGCCGGACTCGACCTTGCGCACCTGCACGAGGCCGTCGGCCATGCTGAGGAGCTTCGTGCGGAAATCGCCGCTCTCGGAGGCCGCCTTCACCTTGGCCGCCTGCCGCGCCTGGGCGATCTTGTCGGCGATGCCCCGGAACGTGCCCGCGAGCTGCGCCGTGGTCGGCGCGCCCTTCTCCGCGAAGGGGGCGAGGGCCTCCGCCTGATCCTGCGCGGACGGATCGAGCTTGCGCAGGGTGGCCAGCGGCTCGGCATAGGGCGTGCCGCTGGCGAGCGCCGAGGCGACGCGGTCGGCCACCACGACCCGCAGGGCCGCCTGGACGGTGGCGGTGGGGGCGCGGTCGGCGAGGCCCTTGTCGAGGGTGGCGATCTTGTCGCCCTGCTCGGCGAGCCTGCGGTCGACGGCCTTGGCCGCTTCGGCCGCCTGGCTCTGCCCGGCCTCGGCCGCCTTGCGGCTCGCCTCGGTCGCCGCCTGCACCGACTCGGTGGCGGCCTGCACCTTGGCGTCGAGGCTCTGCTGCAGCGACGCGAGCTTCTGGCCCAGGGCCGCGTCGGCATCGGCGTTCTGCTTGGTGCGGGACTCCATCTCGCTCTTGAGGGCAGCGATCGCGTCGGCCGTCTCCTTGGCCTTGGCGTCGTCCGCGCCCGCAGCCGGGGCCGCGCTTTCGAGGGCCTTCACACGGGAATCGAGCTCGGCGAGCTGCTTGGCGCCGTCGGCCTGGGCGACGCCCATGCCGGCAGCGGCGCCCGCGTCGCGGCCTGGCTCCTCGGTCAGCGCCGAGAGGCGCTGGTCCAGGTTGTCGAGCCGGGCGGCGACATCCTGCGGGACGGCGGCCTCGCCTGCGGCCGGCGGCGGGGCGGAGGCCTTGTCGAGGGCCTGCTTGGCGCTCGCCTCGGCGGTCGCGACACGCTTGTCGAGGGGCGCGAGGGCGTCCTTCGGCACGAAGGAGCCGAGGCGCTGGTCGATGCCGGCGATCTTCTGGTCGAGGGCCGCGACGCGCCCGGCCTCGCCGCCGACGCCCGCCTTCTCGGCGGCGAAGAGCAGGCCCGCACCGATGACGCCACCGATCAGGCCGGCGGCGGCCAGGGAGCCGAACCCGCCCCGCGCCTTCGCAGCCGGGGGCACGGCGGAGGAGGACGACAGGGACGGCGCCGGCGAGACGCCCGGCTTCGGAGAGGCGGCGGGAGCCGGCGAGGCGGTGGGCGTGGGGCCGGGCTTCGCCGAGGCGGATGCCGGCGAGGGCTTCACCGGATCGGCGGGCTTGGCCGGCTCGCCGGGCTTCGGCGGCACCTTCGCGGAATCCTTGGAGGCGTCCTTGGGCGCATCCTTCGCGGCCTCGGGGACGCGGGTCGCCTTGAGGTCGAGGATCGGGCCCGCCGTCACCGCCGCGCCGCCGACTGGCCCGGCCGGACCGCCGGGGCGGGCGCTCGGACCGGCCGTGTTCACGGGATCGGGCTTCTTCGGCTCGCCGGGCTTCCCGTCGCCGGGCTTGGTATCGCCGGGCTTCGGAGGTTCGGTCCTGCTCGCCTCGGACTTCACCGGCTCCGCGGGCTTCGCGGGCTCGGCGACCTTGGGCGGGGTGCCGGCCGGGGAGGGGGTGACGGGCTTCGTCGCGGAAAGCGGCACCGCACCGGGCTTCACCTCCGGCTTGACGTCGGGCTTCGTCTCCGGCTTCGCGCCGGACGGCCCGGAAGCGGGCTTGTCTGCGTCGCTGGGCGCTGACGTCACGGGCAGGTCCTCCACTCTCGGCGTCACGGCCGCTGCGGTCTCGCGGCGGCCCGTTCCCCTATCACCGCGCCGCCGGTTCCGGCGAGGGCGGCCTGTTGGCTTTGTCGGGCCGCCCGTCACCGGACCAACCCATCGAGCAGCGCCGTCTCGCGCGGCTGCGCCGCGACGAAATGGACCCGAATGCCCGCCTGTTCCAGCGTCCGCGCAACATCGGCGGACAGGCAGTAATGATTCAGAGCGCGGAAAGCTCCACCATGCCCCGCCGCCTCGCAGAGCGACACGGCGGTTTCCGCGCTTCGGCTGGAATAGTGCAACGCGGCCTCCAGCGTTCCCGCCATCAGGGCGTCCCCGACCGGCGCGGGCAGATCGGCGACGGCCTGCGCTTGGTAGGCGATGTGGATCACGAGGCGGAAACCCGCCTCCGTCAGCGCGGCGGCGGGCTCCGGCTTGCGGTCTTCCCCGGCGACGTGGAGCAGGCGCCCGCCGGCCGGCAGATGGCGTGCCACCAGGGCGGCGAGACCCGCCCCGTCGCCCGGCCCCTCGGTCACGGGCCCGAACCCGGCCTCCCGCGCACGCTCGGCGGTGCGGGTGCCCACGGCGAAGACCGGCACGTTCCGGAGGCGGGTTTCCAGCGCCGCGACGGCGTTGGCGCTGGTGAGGATGATCCCGTCGAACGGCCCCGCCGGCAGGGGCGTCTCCACGGCGCGGACGGCGAGGACCGGCGCGACCACCGGGGCATGGCCGAGCCCGGCCAACGCCGCGCCCGTGCGCGAGGCCCCTGGCTCCGGTCGCGCCACCCAGACGCGCATGATCCTTAGCCCTCCAGGCTCAGCCGCACCCCGTGGCGCGCCTGCGCACCGGGAGCGAGGAGGCGCTGCGAATCGCGCTCCGTGAGGTCGCCGTCGAAGCCCGCCCAATCGGCATGGCCGGTCCAGCATTCGAGGGAGAGGAACGGCGCGGTAGGCTTGGTCCACACGGCGAGATGCGGAAAGTCCTCCGCCTCCATGCGGATCGCCGCCCCGCCCGGCCCGGTGAAGCGCATCACCCGGCTCGCCGCGTTCTGGAACACGAAGGCCTCGGTGAAGATCGCGGGATCGAGGGGCAGGATCCGCCCGTCGAGGGGCACCGGCTGCTCGTCGCGCAGGAGGAGCCCCCCGTCACCGACCTTGGGGGCGAAGGGCCGCTCGGCTGTCTCGAACTCCACCGCGTAGCCGCCCTCCTTCGCGCGCTCACCCCCGGCGAAGGGCCACGGGAAGGCAGGGTGGAAACCCAGCGCGTAGGGCAGGGGGCCGTCACCCGGGTTGGCGACGATCACCTCGAAGTCGAGCCAGGCCGGGCGCAGGCGCGCCGTCACGTCCAGGCGGAAGGCATAAGGATAATGAGCCCGCGTCGCGTCGCTGTCGGTCAGGCGCAGCCGCACCGCGTCGTCGCTGCGCTCGATGACGGCGAAGGTCAGGTCGCGGGCGAAGCCGTGCTGGCCCATCGGGTAGGTGCGCCCATCGACCCGTACCGCCGCGCCGGCCGAGGCGCCGACCACCGGGAAGAGCCAGGGGGCGTGCCGGTTCCAGTGGGCGGGATCGCCGCTCCACAGATACTCGCGGCCGCCGACCCGCCACGAGACCGGCTCGGCCCCGTGGGTCGAGACGGTCGCCGTGGTGCCGTCCGGCGCGATGAGGTCGATCCGCTCGCCCAAGGCCCGCTCCCTCTCCAATCCGTTCACGAGTTAACGGACCGGCGGGAGGGTGCAAGGGCTTCAGTCGAGCTTCTTCAGCGAACCGAGGTCGACCTCGCCGTTCTGGCTCGTGAAGGTGAGCGAGCGCGACCCGCCATCGGCCTGCGAGACGCCGCCGATCCGGTGGTCGCCGCTGTCGTAGGTCGAGACCGTCCCATCGGACTCGATCAGGAGCCGCTTCTTGTCGGGGAAGAAGGCGTATTTCATCCCGTTCTGGGCGCCGCTCGTGGCGGGCGAACCGAGATCCTCCGGCCACCAGGGCTTGGTGCCCTCCATGGGCTTCATCGGCTCCATGGGCTTCATGGGTTCCATCGGCTTCATCGGTTCCATGGTGCGTCCTCCGCCTCGCAGTGAGAGTGCGGAGGACGCGCCGGACGGCGATCGGTTGCACGCCGACCGCAGGATCAGGGCCTCGGCCGCTCGCGGACCTTCCCGTCGAAGCCGACATGCAGTTCGCGCTCGCGTCCGTCCGCATCCTTGGCCGCGACCTCGAGATGGCGCGGCCCGCGCCCGGTGACACGCACGTCGCTGTAGCCGGCCGACTGCACCGCCGCCGTCAGGGCCGGGACATCGGGGGCGGGGGAGAGGCCGACCCGGTCCTTCGCCCAATCGAGGGTGCCGAAGGGCGGGCCGCCCGCCGGGCCGAGCACCACCTGCTTCCCGTCGCCATGGGTCAGCAGCCGGGCGTGGAGGAAGCCGTTCTCGAACCGGCCCTGCACGGTGACGCTCTCGCCCTTGGCGACGAGGGTCCCGCCTTCGCCGGCCCGGCCCGTCTCGACCAGCGCCCGGCCGGTCGGGTCCTGCACCACGAACTTGTTGCCGTAGATCTCGGCGACGTCGCCCTTGATCGCCGTCGCGCCGGAGGGCGCCAGGGCCTGGATCGCCACCGGCGCGACCGGCGTTTGCGCCACGGCGCGGTTCTTGGACAGCGACAGGCCCATCGCCCCGAAGGCGAGGGGCAGGGCCAGCGCCCCCACCACCCAGGTCCGCTTCGGGATGCGCTTGCCGGTCTCCGGCCGCGCGGCCGGGATTTCGGTGGCGGTGCCGTCGATCGTCTTGTTCTCACTCATCGTGTCTGCCTTTCCTGATCGGACCCGTTCGATCCGTGGCGGCAGGTCTAGGGGTGAGGGCGCGACGGGAACTGAACCGGGCGGTTCAGCCTCGGTTAAACGGCCTGACCTACCTGGAGCCGAGGAGGGACGGGCGTGAAGATCCTGCTGGTTGAGGACGATGCGGCGCTGGCGGCGGAGATCGACCGCGCCTTGCGCGCGGAGAACTTCGTCCTCGACCGGGCGGCGACGGGCGAGGATGCCCGCCATCTCGGGGAGACGGAGGGCTATGATGCCTGCATCCTCGATCTCGGCCTGCCGCGCGGCGACGGCGTCTCCGTATTGAATGCGTGGCGCGCGGCGGGGCGGACGCTCCCCGTGCTGGTGCTCACGGCCCGCGACGGGTGGAGCGACAAGGTCGCCGCGTTCAAGGCGGGCGCCGACGACTATCTCGTGAAGCCGGTGCGGGTGGAGGAACTGGTGATCCGCCTGCGCGCCCTGGTGCGGCGGAGCCAGGGGCACGGCGCGAGCCGCCTCAGCTGCGGCCCCTTGAGCTTCGATCCCGGCCTCGGCGCCTTCGAGCGGGACGGGCTGCCCCTGCGCCTCACCGGCCTCGAATGGCGGGTCCTGTCCTGCCTGATGCTCAACCGGGATTCGGTGGTGCCGCGCACCTATCTGATCGAGCGCGTCTACGACGGCGACGCGGAGGTCGATTCGAACTCGGTGGAGGTGATCGTCGCGCGGCTGCGCAAGAAGATCGCCCCGGCGCGGATCGAGGCGATACGCGGCCACGGCTACCGCCTCACGGCCGAGGCGGCCTGATGCACCTGCGCTTCGGCTCCCTGCGCACGCGCCTCGTCGCCGCCGCCCTCGCCGCCGTGACCGTGGCGCTGGTTGTCGCCGGCCTCGCCATCGGCGTGATCCTCACCCGCTTCCTGCGCGCGCAGATCGACGGGCGGCTCGACGCGCAGATCACGGCGCTGCGCGCCGGGCTGGAGGCGGGGACCCTGACCGCCCACCCGGAGCGGTTCGACGGCCCGCCCTTCGACCGGCCGGGCGGCTGGATCTGGGAGGTGCGGAGGGGCGACGAACTCGTCCGCTCGGACTCCTTCGACGAGCGCCGCCCGCCCGCGAACCTGATGCTGCGCGAACTCGACCTGCCAGGGGAGCCGCCCGCGCGGATCCTCGTCGGCGCGCCGCAGATCGCCCTCTACGGCCCCCTGCGCGACGTGCTGGTGAGCCTCGCCGTGGCGCTCGGCGGCCTCGGCCTCGTCCTCGCCTTCGGGGCGGTGGCGCAGGTGCGCCTCGGCCTCGCCCCCCTCCGGCGCCTGCGGGACCATCTCGCCGCCGTGCGCACCGGCCGCCAAGCGCGCATTCCCTCTCGCCAGCCGGAGGAGGTCCGCCCCCTCGTCACCGAGTTGAACGCCCTGCTGGACGAGAACGAGCGCAACCTCGACCGCGCCCGGGGCCATGTCGCCAACCTCGCCCACGCCCTCAAGACGCCGCTCGCGACCCTCGCCCTGGCCCTGCGCGACCCCGCCCGCGATCCCGAGGGGATTCTCGCCGCACAAGTGGACGACATGGACCGGCGGGTGCGTCACCATCTGCGCCGCGCCCGGGCCGCCGCCCTGGCGGGGCCGGGCCGGGCGCGCACGCCCCTGCTGCCGCGCCTGACGGACCTGCGGTCGGTGCTGGTGCGCATTCACGCGGACAAGGCGCCGGAGATCACTCTCGCCGTGCCGGACGGCCTCGCCCTGGCCTGCGAGGAGCAGGATTGCGACGAGATGCTGGGCAACCTCCTCGACAATGCCTGCCGGTGGTGTGCCGGACGCGTCTCCGTCACCGCGCAGCGCGTCGGGGCGCAGATCGAGATCCGCATCGAGGATGACGGGCCCGGCCTGACGCCGGAGGCGGCGACGGCGGTGATGGCGCGCGGGCGGCGCCTCGACGAGGCCGTCCCCGGCGACGGGTTCGGCCTGCCGATCACCCTCGAACTGGCGGAATTGTACGGCGGCGCGCTGAGCCTCGGGCGCGCGGCGAGCGGGGGCCTGCGCGCGACCCTCACCCTGCCGGGCTAGATCAGGCGGAGGCGTCGCTCGTCGTGCCGAGCGCCGAGAGGGTGACGCCGTCGCTGCCGATGTCGGCGCCGCCATAGCCGAGCATCCGCGCGAGCTGGGCCCGCGCCCGCCAGACCCGGCTCTTGGCCGTGCCGATCTGGCATTCCATGACGGCGGCGGCCTCCTCGTAGCTCAGGTTCTCGATGCCCACGAGGACGAGGGCCTCGCGCATCACCGGCGCCAAGCGGTCCAGGGCCGCGCGCACGTCCTGCAGGTCGAGATGGCCGCCCTGTTCCGGGGCGGCGGCGAGTCGGCCGGCATAATCGCCGTCGCTGTCGGGCACCTCGCGGGTCTGGCGGCGGTGCCGGCTGTAGAAGACGTTCCGCAGGATCGTGAACAGCCACGCTTCGAGGTTCGTGCCCGGCGCGAAGCCGCCGCGCCCGCGCCACGCGCGCAGGAGCGCATCCTGCACGAGGTCGTCGGCGGCCGCCGGCTCGCGCGCGAGCGACAGGGCGAACCGGCGCAGCGCCGGCACGCTCGCGAGCAGCCCCGTGCGGAACGTGTCCTCGTCCGCCGCGCCCAGGCGCCCGGCCTGCCCCAGCGCCTTGTCCAGGCGCGCGAGCAGGTCCGCGAACCCGTCGGGCTCGCTCGGCGCATCCGCGTAGGCGCCCTGCAGGAGCACGCCCAGATGCCGGCGCACGGAATCGGGAAGAAAGGGGGCGGCATCGCCGTCCAGAAGAGAGACGTCGGATTCGGTCATCAGGTCCGCTGGAAGACGGCGCGAGACGGGGACTCGCGTCAGAGCTTGAAGTGTTACCCGTCACCGGAGCGGACGCCGCAACATGCGTTAACCGGTAAGCGCATACCAGTCGCGCCGCAGGGCGGAAGACCGTGCACACAACGCCGCATGGGCGAACTGGTGATGGGGGAGGGGAAGCTTGAAAGTGGCGCGGGCGACGGGGCTCGAACCCGCGACCTCCGGCGTGACAGGCCGGCACTCTAACCAACTGAGCTACGCCCGCGCGGGCGGCCGCTGCTGAGCACCTCAGTGCTGCGCGACGACGGGGGGTGTATGGGTGGGAGCCCCCCCTGTCAAGCGCGAGTCGCGCCCGAATTCTCACGCCAGGCGAGAAAGCTTGGCAGGCCCGGAATCGCGGTTGTCGCGGGCGTCGCTCTGCCACGTGTGCGGATGTGCCGTCTGCGCAGAGCCGCCTCGTTCCCCATCTTGGATGAGGAGACGCGGTTTGTGCGACGCGGAACGCCCATTGTCATGCGACGGCGCCTCGACTAAGCCACCCGCGAACGCATCCTGGCATAAGAACAATTCCACCGGGGGAGCCGGTCCGGCCTCGCGCCGCTCCGTCCCTCGTCTCGTGAGGCTCGGGCATGACCGGATTGCTGGCGGACTACCTTCCGCTCATCGTGTTCATCGGGGTGGCGCTCTTCATCGCCTCCGCCCTGTTGGTGGTGCCCTTCCTGGTGGCCTTCAAGGCGCCGGATCCCGAGAAGCTGTCGGCCTACGAGTGCGGCTTCAACGCCTTCGACGACGCGCGCATGAAGTTCGACGTGCGCTTCTATCTCGTCGCCATCCTGTTCATCATCTTCGACCTCGAGGTCGCCTTCCTGTTCCCCTGGGCGATCACCTTCGGGGAGCTCGGGTGGTACGGCTTCTGGTCGATGATGATCTTCCTCGGCGTGCTGACCGTCGGGTTCGTCTACGAGTGGCGCAAGGGCGCCCTCGAGTGGGACTAACCCCCGCGATCCGCCGAGACCGTTGAGATTCCGAGGCGCTGCATGGCCCTGATCACCGAGACCTCACCCCGGACCCCGGCCATCGCGCCGCAGCCGAAGGGGATCATCGATCCGAACACCGGCCGCCCGATCGGCGCCGACGACCCGACCTTCCTGTCGATCAGCGACGAGCTGGCCGACCGGGGCTTCCTGCTCACCAGCGCCGACGAGCTCATCAACTGGGCCCGCACCGGCTCGCTGATGTGGATGACCTTCGGGCTCGCCTGCTGCGCGGTCGAGATGATGCAGATGTCGATGCCGCGCTACGATTGCGAGCGCTTCGGCTTCGCCCCGCGCGCCTCGCCACGCCAGTCCGACGTGATGATCGTCGCCGGCACGCTCACCAACAAGATGGCCCCGGCTTTGCGCAAGGTCTACGACCAGATGCCGGAGCCGCGCTACGTCATCTCGATGGGTTCCTGCGCCAACGGCGGCGGCTATTATCACTACTCCTACTCGGTGGTGCGTGGCTGCGACCGGGTGGTGCCGGTGGACATCTACGTGCCCGGCTGCCCGCCCACCGCGGAGGCGCTGCTCTACGGGGTGCTGCTCCTGCAGAAGAAGATCCGCCGCATCGGGACGATCGAGCGCTGATATGACGAACGGCATCTCGATCCTGAGCCACACCCCGGCCGAGGGCGGCGCCGACACCGTCGCCACCCTGGCCGAGCGCGTCTCCGGGGCGCTGGGTCCGGCCATCGTGTCGAAGGCCATCGCCTTCGGCGAGCTGACGCTGGTCGTGCAGGCCTCCGACATCGTCTACGCGCTGACCTACCTGCGCGACGACCCGGCCTGCGGCTTCCGCTGCTTCATCGACCTGTGCGGGGCCGACTACCCGCAGCGGGAGAAGCGGTTCGAGGTGGTCTACCACCTGTTGTCGCTGCGCCATAACAGCCGCATCCGGGTGAAGGTGCAGACCGACGAGGTGACGCCGGTCCCCTCGATCATCGAGGTCTTCCCGGCTGCCAACTGGTACGAGCGCGAGACCTACGACCTCTACGGGATCCTGTTCTCAGGCCACCCGGACCTGCGCCGGCTGCTGACGGATTACGGGTTCGAGGGTCACCCCCTGCGCAAGGACTTCCCGCTCACCGGCTTCGTCGAGGTCCGCTACGACCAGGACGAGGGCCGCGTGGTCTACGAGCCGGTCCAGCTGACGCAGGAATTCCGGAACTTCGACTTCCTCTCGCCGTGGGAGGGCACCGACTACGTGCTCCCGGGCGATGAGAAGAAGTCGGCCTGACGCGCGGAGGTCTTCGTGACGGAACACAACATCCGCAACTTCGCCATCAACTTCGGCCCGCAACATCCTGCGGCGCACGGGGTTCTCCGGCTGGTGCTCGAACTCGACGGCGAGGTCGTGGAGCGCGTCGATCCGCATATCGGCCTGCTGCATCGCGGCACCGAGAAGCTGATCGAGCACAAGACCTACGTCCAGGCGACGCCCTATTTCGACCGGCTCGACTACGTGTCGCCGATGAACCAGGAGCACGCCTTCTGCCTCGCGATCGAGAAGCTCGCCGGCATCGAGGTGCCGCGCCGGGCCAAGCTGATCCGGACGCTGTACTGTGAGATCGGCCGTCTGCTGTCGCATCTCCTCAACGTCACCACGCAGGCGATGGACGTTGGCGCCCTCACGCCCCCGCTCTGGGGCTTCGAGGAGCGCGAGAAGCTGATGATCTTCTACGAGCGGGCCTCCGGCGCCCGGCTCCACGCCAACTACTTCCGGCCCGGCGGCGTCCACCAGGACCTGCCGCCGAAGCTGATCGAGGACATCGACGCCTTCTGCGACCCGTTCCTGCAGGTGGTGGACGATCTCGACGCGCTCGTGATGGAGAGCCGCATCTTCAAGCAGCGCAACGTCGACATCGGCATCGTGTCGGTCGACGAGTGCATGGCCTGGGGCTTCTCGGGCGTGATGGTGCGCGGCTCCGGCATCCCGTGGGACCTGCGCAAGAGCCAGCCCTACGAGTGCTACGAGGAGATGGATTTCGACATCCCCGTGGGCAAGAACGGCGACACCTACGACCGGCAGGTGATCCGCATGGAAGAGATGCGGGAATCGGCCAAGATCATGAAGCAGTGCTGCGCCAAGCTGCGCGAGCCCGCCGGCCAGGGGCCGATCGCCTCCATGGACGGCAAGTTCGCACCGCCGCCGCGCCGGGAGATGAAGCGCTCGATGGAAGCGCTCATCCACCACTTCAAGCTCTACACCGAAGGCTTCCACGTCCCCGAGGGCGAGGTCTACGCCGCGGTCGAGGCGCCCAAGGGCGAGTTCGGCGTGTATCTCGTGTCGGACGGCACCAACAAGCCGTACCGCTGCAAGATCCGCGCTCCGGGATTCGCGCACCTTCAGGCGATGGATTGGATGTGCCGCGGGCACCTTCTGGCCGACGTGTCCTGCGTGCTCGGCACGCTGGACATCGTGTTCGGCGAAGTGGACCGCTGAGACGGTAGGACGATGGCAAACCGCAGACTCGCCCCGGCTTCTGAGCAGCCCGAGAGCTTCGCCTTCACGCAAGAGAACGCGGAATGGGCGAAGCACCAGATCGCCAAGTACCCGGAGGGCCGTCAGGCCTCCGCGGTGATCCCGCTCCTGTGGAAGGCGCAGGAGCAGAATGGCGGCTGGCTGCCGCAGAAGGCCATCGAGACGGTGGCGGCCGAACTTGGCATGCCGAAGATCCGCGTGCTCGAAGTCGCGACCTTCTACACGATGTTCGCCCTTGAGCCGGTGGGCCGGTTCTGGATCCAGCTCTGCGGCACGGTCCCGTGCGATTCCTGCGGCGCCCGCGAGTTGAAGGGCATGCTGGAGAAGCGCCTCGGCCCGCCCGGCCACGTCTCGGCGGACGGAAACTTCTCGTGGCTGGAGGTCGAGTGCCTGGGCGCCTGCTGCAACGCGCCGATGGTCCAGATCAACCAGGACTATTACGAGGACCTGACCCCCGAATCGCTGTCGCAGCTGATGGACGACCTCGCGGCCGGACGGCCGGTGCAGATCGGCTCGCAGACCGGGCGTACCTCCTCCGAGCCGCAAGGCGGCGCCAACACGCTCACCGACGAGACCCTGTTCGACGGGTCGCGGGTCGGCGCGTGGCGCAAGCGCTTCGAGCAGGCGAAGGACAGCGAGGGCGCCGAGGCGACGACGCCCCCCGCCAAGACCGGCGAGGCCGAATCGGCGACGCAGCAGGCGGCCACCGCACCCCGGCCCGCCAAGCCCGATGCCGGCCGCCCGGTGGAGCGGACGGCCTCCGACGCCCCGGCCCAGCGCGCCGCCGACGGACAGGAGCCGGTGAAGCCCGAGGACCGGGCCGACGCCGCCGAGCGCGGCCGATCCGTCGCCAAGCATGGCGGCGCCCGCCAGGGCGACGCGGACGCCCTCGATTCGCCGGCCAAGCGCGTTGCCGAGGGCGAGCCCGCCGCCGGCGAGGAGAGCCGCCAGGAATTGCCGGGTCGCGACATCCCCCCGCCGCCGCCGGAAGCCACGGGCGCCAGCGAGGCGGTGGAGGAGAAGCTCGACTCCGCGCCAGAGAAGAAGTGAGGGCCTGACATGCTCGCCGATCAGGATCGCATCTTCACCAACCTCTACGGGCTGCATTCGCCGGGGCTCGACGCCGCGAAGAAGCGCGGCGCCTGGGACGGGACCAAGTTCCTCCTGGAGCAGGGCCGCGACTGGATCATCGAGGAGATGAAGGCCTCAGGGCTTCGCGGCCGTGGCGGCGCCGGCTTCCCGACCGGCCTCAAGTGGTCGTTCATGCCCAAGAAGTCGGACGGGCGGCCGCATTACCTCGTGGTCAACGCCGACGAGTCGGAGCCGGGCACCTGCAAGGACCGGGAGATTATGCGGCACGATCCGCATCTCCTGATCGAAGGCTGCATGCTGGCCTGCTTCGCCATGGGCGCGCATGCCTGCTACGTCTACATCCGTGGCGAGTACGTCGCCGAGAAGCACGCCCTGCAGAAGGCCGTGGACGAGGCTTACGAGGCGCGCCTCGTCGGGCCGAACAACGTCCACGACTACCCGTTCGACATCTACGTCCACCACGGCGCGGGCGCGTATATCTGCGGCGAGGAGACGGCCCTCATCGAGAGCCTTGAGGGCAAGAAGGGAATGCCGCGGCTGAAGCCGCCCTTCCCGGCTAATATGGGCCTCTACGGCTGCCCCACGACCGTGAACAACGTCGAATCCATCGCGGTGGCAGGCACGATCCTGCGGCGCGGCGCGGCGTGGTTTGCCGGGCTCGGCGGCAAGAACAACACCGGCACGAAGCTCTTCTGCATCTCGGGGCACGTCAACACGCCGTGCAACGTCGAGGAGGAGCTGGGCATCACCTTCCGCGAGCTGATCGACAAGCATTGCGGCGGCATGCGCGGCGGGTGGGACAACCTCCTCTGCTCCATCCCCGGCGGATCGTCGGTTCCGCTGGTGCCGGCGGAGCAGATCATCGACGCCAAGATGGACTTCGACACCCTGCGCAACCTCGGCTCGGGCCTGGGTACGGCGGCGGTGATCGTGCTCGACAAGTCCACCGACATCGTCGGCGCGATCGCCCGCATCTCGTACTTCTACAAGCACGAATCCTGCGGCCAGTGCACGCCCTGCCGCGAGGGCACGGGCTGGATGTGGCGGGTGCTGACGCGCATGGCCGAAGGCCGGGCGCAGAAGCGCGAGATCGACATGCTGTTCGAGGTGACGAAGCAGATCGAGGGCCACACGATCTGCGCGCTCGGCGACGCGGCGGCCTGGCCGATCCAGGGCCTCATCCGCCACTTCCGCCCCGAGATCGAGAAGCGGATCGACCGCTACTCGGCCAACCCCCATTCCGATCCGGTGCCGATGGCAGCGGAGTGATCGCCATGGGGCCGTCCCGCCTGCATCCTCGCCCCGCGCGGGCTGCAAGAACGGCCCCTTCCGCGTTCGTGCCAGATTTCGAGACGTTCCGATGACCAAAATCCTCGTCGACGGCACCGAGGTCGATGTCCCGGCCGACTACACGCTGCTCCAGGCGTGCGAGATCGCGGGGGCCGAGATCCCGCGCTTCTGCTTCCACGAGCGGCTGTCCATCGCCGGCAATTGCCGCATGTGCCTCGTGGAGCTGAAGGGCGCCCCGAAGCCGGTGGCCTCCTGCGCCTACGCGGTGAAGGATTGCCGGCCCGGCCCGAACGGCGAGCCGCCGGAGGTGCTGACGCGCTCGGGCCTCACCAAGAAGGCCCGCGAGGGGGTGATGGAGTTCCTCCTCATCAACCACCCGCTCGATTGCCCGATCTGCGACCAGGGCGGCCATTGCGACCTGCAGGATCAGGCGATGGCCTACGGCGTCGACTCGACCCGCTATCAGGAGAACAAGCGGGCGGTCGAGGAGAAGCATATCGGCCCGCTGGTGCGGACGGCGATGAACCGCTGCATCCACTGCACCCGCTGCGTGCGCTTCCTGGCGGAGGTGGCCGGCGTGCCGGACCTCGGCGCCATCGGGCGCGGCGAGGACATGGAGATCACCAGCTACCTCGAACAGTCGATGGCCTCGGAGCTTCAGGGCAACGTCGCCGACCTGTGCCCGGTGGGCGCGCTGGTCCACAAGCCGCAGAGCTACAACGTCCGCCCGTGGGAGCTGTCCAAGACCGAATCGGTCGACGTGATGGACGCGGTCGGCTCGGCGATCCGCGTCGACACCCGTGGCCGCGAGGTCATGCAGATCGAGCCGCGGGTCAACGAGGACATCAACGAGGAGTGGATCTCCGACAAGACCCGCCACGTCGTGGACGGGCTGCGGATGCAGCGCCTCGACCGGCCGTACCTGCGCGAGAACGGCCGCCTGCGCTCGGCCTCCTGGGGCGAGGCGTTCCAGGCGATCGCCGCCAAGGTGAAGGGTACCGATGGGAAGCGCATCGGCGCCATCGTCGGCGACCTCGCCGCCGTGGAGGAGACGTTCGCGCTCCGTGAGCTGATCCGCAGCCTCGGTTCGGCCAACCTCGATTGCCGCCAGACCGGCGCGGGCCTCGACCCGTCGCTCGGGCGGGCGAGCTACCTGTTCAACCCGACGATCCCGGGCATCGAGGCGGCGGACGCGATCCTGATCGTCGGCGCCAACCCGCGCACCGAAGCGTCGATGCTGAACGTCCGCATCCGCAAGCGCTGGCGCATGGCCCCGCTGGCGGTGGGCGTGATCGGCGAGCAGATCGACCTGACCTATCCGAGCCACTACCTCGGCGCCGGCTCCGAGTCGCTGGCCGCCCTGGCGCGGGGCGAGCACAGCTTCCTCGACGTGCTCAAGGAGGCGAAGGCTCCGCTCATCGTCGTCGGCGCGAACGTCGCCCCCGGCGTGATGGCCGCCGCCGCCACGCTGGCGCAGGAGATCGGCGCGACTGCCGAGGGCAAGCCCGGCTTCGGCGTGCTGCACCATGCGGCGGCGCGGGTCGGCGCGCTCGATCTCGGCTTCGTGCCGGGGGAGGGCGGCCTGACCTTCGCGCAGATGATCGCCGCCGGCGGGGTGGACGTGCTGTTCAACCTCGGCGCGGACGAGTGCGAGGTCGCCCCCGGCGCCTTCGTGATCTACCAGGGCACCCACGGCGACCGGGGCGCCTCCCGCGCCGACGTGATCCTGCCGGGCGCCGCCTATACCGAGAAGAACGCGACCTTCGTGAACCTCGAAGGCCGGGTGCAGGTCGCCAACCGCGCCGGCTTCCCGCCGGGCGACGCCCGCGAGGATTGGGCGATCCTGCGCGCCCTGTCGGACGTGCTGGGCCACCGCCTGCCGTTCGATTCGCTGATCGCGCTCCGCAAGGCGCTCTACGCGGCGCACCCGCATTTCGCCGGCGTCGATACGGTGGAGGCCGGTGACGTGGCTGGCGCCGTGGCGGCCCTGGCGCAGCGCGGCGGCGAGACCGGAACCGGGGCCTTCGTGTCGCCGGTCGGTGATTTCTACCTGACGAACCCGATTGCCCGCGCGTCGCGCGTGCTGGCCGAATGCTCGCGGCTCGCCCGCGAGCGCGCGGCAGAGCCGGCCCCCCTCGCGGCGGCCGAGTAGGAGAGCCCGATGACGCCCCTGGAACTCGTCGGGACCGTGCTCCTGATCGCGCTGAAGAGCTTCGTGCTCCTCGCCGCGCTCCTCGTCTTCATCGCCTACGCGCTCCTCGCCGACCGGAAGATCTGGGCGGCGGTGCAGCTGCGCCGGGGGCCGAACGTGGTCGGCCCCTACGGGCTGTTCCAGTCCTTCGCGGATCTGCTCAAGTTCGTGCTGAAGGAGCCCGTCATCCCGGCGGGCGCCAACAAGGCGATCTACCTGCTGGCGCCGCTCGTCTTCGCCATGCTCGCCCTGTCGAGCTGGGCGGTGATGCCGATCGCCGACGGCTGGGCCATCGCCGACATCAATGTCGGCGTCACCTACATCTTCGCGATCTCGTCGCTCGGCGTGTACGGCGTCATCATGGGCGGCTGGGCGTCGAACTCGAAATACGCCTTCCTCGGCGCGCTGCGCTCGGCGGCGCAGATGATCTCCTACGAGGTGTCGCTGGGTTTCGTGATCATCTGCGTGCTGATGTGCGCGGGCTCGCTGAACCTCACGCGGATCGTGACGGCGCAGGACACCAGCCTCGGCCTGTTCGGCTGGTACTGGCTGTGGCTGTTCCCGATGTTCGTGGTGTTCTTCATCTCGGCGCTGGCCGAGACGAACCGCCCGCCCTTCGATCTGCCGGAGGCCGAATCGGAGCTCGTGGCCGGCTACATGGTCGAGTACTCCTCGACCCCGTACCTGCTGTTCATGCTCGGCGAGTACGTCGCGATCATGAGCATGTGCGCGCTGGGCACCGTGCTGTTCCTCGGCGGCTGGCTCTCGCCGATCCCGTTCGCGCCCTTCACCTGGGTGCCCGGCGTGATCTGGTTCGTGCTGAAGGCGAGCTTCCTGTTCTTCGGCTTCGCGATGGTGAAGTCCATCGTGCCGCGCTACCGCTACGACCAGCTGATGCGGCTCGGCTGGAAGGTCTTCCTCCCCCTTTCGCTCGTCTCCGCCGTGGTCGTGGCCTTCGTCCTGAAGATCACCGGCCTGGCGCCCGGCGCGTGACCCCAAGACATCCGGAGATCACGGCATGAAGCTGGATCAGGTTGCCAAGAGCCTCCTCTTGAAGGAGTTCGTGTCGGGGATGGTCCTCGGCATGCGCTACTTCTTCAAGCCGAAGGCGACGATCAACTACCCGTTCGAGATGGGCCATCGCGGGCCGCGTTTCCGGGGCGAGCATGCCCTGCGCCGCTATCCCAACGGCGAGGAGCGGTGCATCGCCTGCAAGCTCTGCGAGGCGATCTGCCCGGCCCAGGCCATCACCATCGAGGCGGGCCCCCGCCGGAACGACGGCACGCGCCGTACCACCCGCTACGACATCGACATGGTGAAGTGCATCTACTGCGGCATGTGCCAGGAGGCCTGCCCGGTGGACGCCATCGTGGAGGGGCCGAACTTCGAGTTCTCGACGGAGACCCGCGAGGAGCTGCTCTACGACAAGCAGAAGCTGCTCGTGAATGGTGACCGCTGGGAGCGCGAGATCGCGCGCAACATCGCGATGGACGCGCCCTACCGCTGACAGGCATGTGCCTGTCGGCTGCCGCATTGCGGCAAGACCGTTGTGCCGGCCCTGGCCGGGTTCTATAGACGGGCCGCCTGCGGCGGCCTGACGCCACCGAGGCAGAAGGGGCCGCGCGAGCGGCCGGACGCACGAAGCGCATGACCGCAGCAGCCGCCTTCTTCTACCTGTTCGCGAGCCTCGCCGTCGCGTCGGGCTTCATGGTGATCGCCTCCCGCAATCCCGTCGCGTCGGTGTTGTTCCTGATTCTCGCCTTCGTGAACGCGGCGGGGCTGTTCGTGCTGATGGGCGCGGAATTCCTCGCGATGATCCTCGTGGTCGTCTACGTGGGCGCGGTCGCCGTGCTGTTCCTGTTCGTGGTGATGATGCTCGACGTGGATTTCGCCGAGCTGCGCCAGGGCTTCCAGCAATACCTTCCGGTCGGCGCGCTGATCGGCGCGATCTTCCTGATCGAGATTCTGCTGGTGGTCGGCTCGTGGAGCATCGATCCGGGCCTCGTGCAGGCGCCGCTGGGCAACGTCGCGAGCGCGGAGAACATGACCAACGCCCAGGCGCTGGGCCGCGTGATCTACACGGACTACGCGTATTTCTTCCAGATCGCCGGCCTCATCCTCCTCGTGGCGATGATCGGCGCGATCGTGCTGACGCTGCGGGACCGGCCGGGCGTGAAGCGCCAGAACATCGCGGTGCAGAACGCCCGCACCCAGGCCACCGCCGTGGAGACCCGCAAGGTGCCTTCGCGCCAGGGCGTGGAAGTCTGATGCCCGCCGGAGGGATTGCACGATGATCGGCCTCAGCCACTACCTCACCGTCGCGGCGATCCTGTTCACGCTCGGCGTGCTCGGCATCTTCATCAACCGCAAGAACATCATCGTCATCCTGATGTCGGTCGAGTTGATCCTGCTCGCGGTCAACATCAACCTCGTCGCCTTCTCGACCCAGCTGAACGACATCACCGGACAGGTCTTCGCCCTGTTCGTGCTGACGGTTGCGGCGGCCGAGTCGGCCATCGGCCTCGCCATCCTGGTGGTGTTCTTCCGCAACCGCGGATCGATCGCGGTCGAGGACGTGAGCATGATGAAGGGCTGAGTAAGCCCTTCGTCGCTCCCAACCCGCCCCGCCCGACGCGAAGACGGACAGCCTTCCCCCGATGTACCACGCGATCGTCTTCTTCCCGCTCATCGGCGCCCTCACCGCCGGCCTGTTCGGGCGCTCCCTCGGCGCGCGGGCCTGCGAGCTGATCACCACGTCCTGCCTGGCCTTCGCCGCGCTGATCGCCTGGGGCGTCTTCATCGACGGCGGGCCGGAGGTACGGGTGCAGGTGGCCTCGTGGTTCACCGCCGGGGACCTGACGGTCGATTGGGCCTTCCGCATCGACACGCTGACGCGGGTGATGCTCGTGGTCGTGACCTCGGTCTCGACCCTCGTGCACCTCTACTCCATCGGCTACATGCACGAGGACCCGCACCGGCCGCGCTTCTTCGCGTACCTGTCGCTGTTCACCTTCGCCATGCTGATGCTGGTGACGGCGGACAACCTCGTACAGATGTTCTTCGGCTGGGAGGGCGTCGGCCTCGCCTCCTACCTGCTGATCGGCTTCTGGTACGAGAAGCCCTCGGCCAACGCCGCGGCGATGAAGGCGTTCATCGTCAACCGCGTCGGCGATTTCGGCTTCTCGCTCGGTATCTTCCTCATCTTCGTGCTGTTCGGCTCGGTGGCCTTCGACGGGATCTTCCCGAAGATCGACGCCGTGAAGGAGATGAGCTTCCATTTCCTCGGCTATGACTGGAACGCCCTGACGCTGGCCTGCCTGCTCCTGTTCATGGGCGCGATGGGTAAGTCGGCGCAGTTCCTGCTCCACACGTGGCTGCCGGACGCGATGGAGGGCCCGACCCCGGTCTCGGCGCTGATCCACGCGGCGACGATGGTGACGGCCGGCGTGTTCATGGTCGCCCGGCTCTCGCCCCTGTTCGAGGTGGCGCCGAACGCGCTGATCGTCGTGACGGTCATCGGCGGCATCACCGCCTTCTTCGCGGCGACCGTCGGCCTCGTGCAGAACGACATCAAGCGCGTGATCGCGTACTCGACCTGCTCGCAGCTCGGCTACATGTTCGTGGCGCTCGGCGTCGGCGCCTACTCGGCCGGCGTGTTCCACCTGTTCACCCACGCCTTCTTCAAGGCGCTGCTGTTCCTCGGGGCCGGCTCGGTCATCCACGCGATGCACCACGAGCAGGACATGCGGAACATGGGCGACCTGCGCCGCCACATCCCCTTCACCTGCGCGATGATGGCGATCGGCACCCTCGCACTGATCGGCTTCCCCTTCACCTCCGGCTACTACTCGAAGGACGCGATCATCGAGGCGGCCTATGCCTCGACCCGGCCGGGCCACACGCTCGCGTTCCTCTGCACGGTGATCGCCGCCTTCTTCACCTCGTTCTACTCCTGGCGCCTGTTCTTCATGACCTTCGAGGGTCCGGCGCGCTGGGGCGTCCACGCGGCGCACGATCACCACGCCGCGCCGGCCGTCGCCCATTCCGCCATGGCCCACGAGGCCGATGGTGCGCCGGGTCACACCGAGGGCGCCGCCCACGACAACAAGGGTCACGACATCGAGCCGGCCCACCACAGCGACGTCGTGGCGGACGACCATCACGGCCACGGGCACCACGGCGATCACACGCCGCACGAGAGCCCGCTGGTGATGACGATCCCGCTGGCGATCCTGGCGTTCGGCGCGCTGTTCGCGGGCCTGATCTTCAAGAACAAGTTCATCGGCGAGGGCATGGACGCCTTCTGGGGCCACGCCCTGGCGCACGGCCCGGACAACCATATCATGCACGAGATCCACGAGGTCCCGGCGCTGGTCTCCTACTCGCCGTTCATCATGCTGGTGGGGGGCTTCGTCCTGGCCTTCTGGATGTACATCCGCCAGCCGAAGCTGCCGGGCGAACTCGCCGCGCAGCAGCCGACCCTGTACCGCTTCCTGCTCAACAAGTGGTACGTGGACGAGATCTACGACGCGATCTTCGTGCGGCCCGCGAAGAAGTTCGGCCTGTTCCTCTGGAAGGAGGGCGACGGCCGGATCATCGACGGGTTCGGCCCGAACGGCATCGCCGCCCGGGTGGTGGACGTCACCCGCGGGGTGGTCCGCCTCCAGACCGGCTACCTCTACCATTACGCGTTCGTCATGCTCATCGGCGTCGCCGGCTTGATCAGCTGGTACCTGATGACCGGCCTGCCGAAGGGCACCCACTGATGCGACGGTCTTCGTTGCGGCAGGCAGAGGGGAATACGAAGTAAATGCTCGGCCTCGGCATCCTCTTCGGTCTGCTGATCGTGCCCCTGTGCGGGGCGGCCTTCATCCTCACGCTGAACGGCGATGAGGCGGCGGTCGCGCGCAACAGCCGCTGGGCCGCCCTGGCGACCACGATCGTCACCTTCGCCCTCTCCCTGGTAGCGTGGTCGCGCTACGATGCCACCTCGGCGAGCTTCCAGCTCGTGGAGAGCCATGCGTGGCTCGCCCAGGGCATCCGCTTCAAGCTCGGCCTCGACGGCTTCTCCATGCCGCTCGTGCTGCTGACGACGTTCCTGATGCCGTTCTGCATCGGCGCCTCGTGGAACTCGATCACGACCCGCGTGAAGGAATACTACGTCGCGTTCCTGGTCCTGGAGACCACGATGATCGGCGTGTTCCAGGCGCTGGATCTCGTGCTATTCTACCTGTTCTTCGAAGCTGGCCTGATCCCGATGTTCCTCATCATCGGCATCTGGGGCGGGAAGCGCCGGATCTACGCGAGCTTCAAGTTCTTCCTCTACACCCTGCTCGGCTCGGTGCTGATGCTGCTCGCCGTGATGGCGATGTACTGGGAGGCCGGCACCACCGACATTCCGACCCTGCTGCAGCACCGCTTCCCGGCGGAGATGCAATGGTGGCTGTGGCTCGCCTTCTTCGCCTCGTTCGCGGTGAAGATGCCGATGTGGCCGGTCCATACCTGGCTCCCCGACGCGCACGTCGAGGCGCCGACGGCGGGCTCGGTGATCCTGGCCGGCATCCTGCTCAAGATGGGCGGCTACGGCTTCATCCGGATCTCGCTGCCGATGCTGCCGGTGGCGAGCCAGGATTTCGCGCCGCTGGTCTTCGCCCTCTCGGTGGTCGCAATCATCTTCACGTCGCTCACCGCGATGATGCAGACCGACATCAAGAAGCTCATCGCCTACTCGTCGGTGGCGCATATGGGCTTCGTGACGCTCGGCCTGTTCACCCTGAACGAGCAGGGCATCCAGGGCGCCCTGTTCCTGATGATCTCCCACGGCATCGTGTCCGGCGCGCTCTTCCTCTGCGTTGGCGTGGTGTACGACCGGATGCACACCCGCGAGATCGCGGCCTATGGCGGCCTCGTGAAGCGCATGCCCCTCTACGCGGCGGCGATGATGGTGTTCACCATGGCCAATGTCGGCCTGCCGGGCACCTCGGGCTTCGTGGGCGAGTTCCTGTCGATGATGGGCGCCTTCAAGGCGAACCCGATGGTCGCCTTCTTCTCGACCTTCGGCATCATCCTCTCGGCGGGCTACGCCCTGTGGCTGTACGCCCGGGTGATCTACGGGAAGCTGGAGAAGCCCAACCTGCAGGGCATCCTCGACCTCGACCTGCGCGAGAAGCTGATCATCGCCCCCCTCGTCGTCCTGACCATCTATTACGGCGTGCATCCCGCGCCCGTGCTCGACGTGTTCGCGCCCTCCACCGAGGCGCTGATGACGGGCATGAAGGCCGCGCTCGCCAACACCCAGACCGCGGCGGCTGCGCTGCCGGTCCCGCGCTGAGGCCGTCCCGATGCCGCCCGTCCACGCCGCCCTCCCGTCCCTCGCACCGCTCCTGCCCGAGCTGATCCTCGGCATCGGGGTGCTGGTGCTGATCCTCTACGGCGCGTGGCGGGGTGAGCGCTCCGCCGAGACCGTGAGCGTCGGCGCCCTCGTGCTGCTGCTGTTCGCCCTCTTCGTGGTGATCTCGCAGCCGGCCCACGGCCGGGTGACGACCCTCTCCGGCGCCTTCGTGTCGGACGCCTTCTCGAAGGTGATGAAGTCCCTGGTGCTGCTCGGCTCGGCGGCGGCCATCGTCCTGTCGCACGACTTCTTCCGGCGCGAGAAGATCGACCGGTTCGAGTTCCCGGTGCTGATCGTGCTCTGCACCATCGGCATGATGGTGATGGTCTCGGCCAACGACCTGATCGCCCTGTATCTCGGCCTGGAGTTGCAGTCGCTCGCCGCCTACGTCATTGCCGCCTTCCACCGGGACGACGTGCGCTCCACGGAAGCCGGGCTGAAGTACTTCGTGCTCGGCGCGCTCTCGTCCGGCATGCTGCTCTACGGCGCCTCGCTGATCTACGGCTTCACCGGCACGGTCTCGTTCCCCGGCATCGTCACGGCCCTGAACGATCAGGCGGGCGCGGGCATCGTGCTCGGCATCGTGTTCGTGGCGGCGGGCGTGTGCTTCAAGATGTCGGCGGTGCCGTTCCACATGTGGACGCCCGACGTCTACGAAGGCTCACCCACGCCGGTGACGGCCTTCTTCGCCGCCGCGCCGAAGATGGCGGCGGTGTCGATGACGGTGCGGGTGTTCATCGGCGCCCTGCCGGACGTCACGGCGGTCTGGCAGCAGATCTTCGTGTTCGTCTCCATCGTCTCGATGGCGCTCGGCTCCTTCGCCGCCATCGGCCAGCGCTCGATCAAGCGCCTGATGGCCTACTCGTCCATCGCCAACATCGGCTACGCGCTGATCGGCCTCGCCTCGGGCTCGCAGGAGGGGATCGAGGGCCTCGTCCTCTACATGATCATCTACCTCGCGATGACGCTCGGCACCTTCGCGATCGTCCTCAGCCTGCGCCGACGCGACGTGATGTTCGAGTCCATCGAGGACCTGTCGGGCCTGTCGCGGACCCACCCGTGGATCGCCTTCTGCCTCGCGGCGATGATGTTCTCGCTGGCCGGCATCCCGCCGCTCGCCGGGTTCTTCGCGAAGTTCTACGTCTTCGCGGCGGCCATCAAGGCGGGCCTCGTGACGCTGGCGGTGATCGGCGTCGTGACCAGCGTGGTCGGCGCCTACTACTACCTGCGCATCGTGAAGATCATGTATTTCGACGAGCCGAAGGAGCGCTACGAGCCCATGGCGCCGGGCCTGCGGGTGGTGCTCGCCCTGTCGAGCGTCGTGGTGATCCTGTTCGTCGTAATGCCGGATCCGCTGCGGGCCGCTGCGGCGAACGCGGCCAAATCGCTCTTCTAGGATTGGCCTACCGACTCGGTCAGGCGGCGCGGGCGGCGGGGCACAGGCTCCATGTCCACGACCGCCTTGGTTCCACCAACACGGAAGCCCTGGAGCGGGCCCGGGCCGGCGAACTCGGGCCTCTCTGGGTCGTCGCGCACCGTCAGGAGGCGGGGCGCGGTCGGCGCGGCAACGCGTGGTCCTCGCTGCCGGGCAACCTCACGGCGAGCGTGCTCTGGCCGGTCTCCGGCGTGGCGCCGGACCATCTCGCCGAGCTCGGCTTCGTGGCGGGGGTGGCGCTGGCCGATGCGGTCGAGGCCACCTGCGGCACCCTGCCGGGCTGGGATCGGCGCGATCCGACCCGATCTGTTCGCCTGAAATGGCCGAACGATCTGCTGCTCGGGTCCGGCAAGCTCGCGGGGCTCCTTCTGGAAGCGGAGGTTCTGCCGGGTGGCCGGCGGGCGGTGGTGATCGGTTTCGGCGTCAACGTCGCCGCCGCGCCGGCGGACCTGCCCGCGACAAGCCTCGCGGCGGCGGGTTACGTCGGCGGGCCGGAAGCGTTACTGGAACATCTCTCCGACGAGATGGCCGCGCACGCGCGCGCCTGGGCCGGAGGCAAGGCATTCACCCGCATCCGCGAGCGCTGGCTCGCGCGGGCCGCCGGTCTCGGAAGCGAGATCGCGGTGGCCAGCGGGGAACGGGTCCTGCGGGGCCGGTTCGACACGATCGACGAGGGGGGGCGGCTCGTGATCCTCGGCCCCGACGAGGCCCGGCATGTCGTGACTGCCGGGGAGGTGCATTTTGGAACGGCCGCGACGGCGGCCTGAGTTTGGACGACGACAGATGGCAATGGGACAGGAGGAGCTCGTCTTCCTGCCGCTCGGCGGCGTGGGCGAGATCGGGATGAATGCGGCTCTTTACGGCTTCGGGCCGCCGAAGAGCCGCAAATGGATCATGATCGATTGCGGAATGGGTTTCGCGGGCGAGGAGGCGATGCCGGGCATCGATCTCATGTTCCCGGACCTCACCTATATCGAGGAACGCCGGAAGGACCTTCTCGGCATCTTCATCACGCACGCGCACGAGGACCATATCGGCGCGATCTCGGAGTTGTGGACGAAGCTGCGCGTGCCGGTCTACGCGACGCGCTTCGCCAAGAACCTGCTGGAGACGCGCCGCCTCTCGGAGCCGGGCGCGCCGAAGGTCGAGCTGCGTGAGGTCAAGCCGGGCAAGCGGCTGAACGTCGGCCCGTTCGAACTCGAATTCGTGCCGGTGGCGCACTCGATCCCCGAATCGAACGCGGTGGCCATCCGCACGGCGGCGGGCCTCGTGGTCCATACCGGCGACTGGAAGCTCGACCCGACCCCGGTCGCGGGCAACGTCACCTCGCCGGAGCAGTTCACCGCGCTCGGCGACGAGGGCATCCTCGCCCTGATCTGCGATTCGACCAACGTGGTCCGCGAGGGCTTCTCGCCGAGCGAGACCGAGGTCGCCGCGACCCTGAAGACCATCATCGCCGACGCGCCCCACCGGGTGGCGGTGACGACCTTCGCGTCGAACGTCGCCCGCATCCGCGCGGTGGCCGAGGCGGCGCAGGCCTGCGGGCGCGAGGTGATCGCGGTCGGCCGGGCCATGGACCGGGTGATCGATGTCGCCCGCGAATGCGGCTACCTCGACGGCCTGCCGGACTTCCGCCGGGCGGATTCGTGGAAGAGCATCCCCCGCGACAAGGTGGTGGCGCTGCTCACCGGCTCGCAAGGCGAGCCCCGCGCGGCCATGTCCCGCGTCTCCCGCCGCGACCACCCGGATATCAGCCTGGCCGAGGGTGATCGGGTGATCTTCTCCTCGCGCGCCATCCCCGGCAACGAGCGGGATGTCGGCGCCATCATCAACGACCTGATCGAGCAGGGCGTCGAGGTCATCACCGACCGCACCGCCCTGGTCCACGTCTCCGGCCACCCGCGCCGGGACGAGATGGTCGAGATGTACAAGTGGACCCGGCCGCAAACGGCGATCCCCGTCCACGGCGAGGCGCTGCACCTCGACGAGCATGCCCGCTTCGCCCGCGCCCAGGGCGTCGGCCACGTGGTGAAGGCCCGCAACGGCGCGATGGTGCGCCTCGCCCCCGGCAAGCCGGAGGTGGTGGAGCACGTCAAGGCCGGGCGCCTCTACAAGGACGGCCACGTCCTGATCGACGACAAGGACCGGGCGATCCCCGAGCGGCGCAAGCTGATGCAGGCGGGCCTCGTCTCGGTGGCCATCGCCATCGACGACGACGGCGTGGTGCTGGGCGAGCCGGCGGTGGACATCATCGGCCTGCCGAACCGGGGCCGGACCGGCGAGGCGCTGATCGACACGGTGGTCGATGCCGTCTCCCAGACGCTGGGCAGCCTGTCGCGGGGCAAGCTCAAGGATTCCGAGGGCGTCGAGAAGAGCGTCGACCGCGCCGTGCGGCAGGCGGTCAACGAGGTGTGGGGCAAGAAGCCGGCCTGCCACGTGCAGGTGGTGGAGGTGTGATATAGGCGGTTGAACGCTCCGTCGTCTTTGCGAGCGGAGCGAAGCAATCCAGGGCAGCGCGCCAGTCTGAGATGTCCCGCAGCCCTGGGTCGCTTCGCTGCGCTCGCGATGACGGAGCGCGAACGAACGCGACGACGCGCCAGGGAGGACAAGAAGAATGATCGGCCGGCTCAACCATGTGGCCATCGCGGTGCGCGACCTCGACGCCGCCACCGCGACCTACCGCGACACGCTGGGCGCCACGGTGTCCGAGGCGCTGCCGCAGCCGGATCACGGCGTCACCGTCGTGTTCGTGGAGCTGCCGAACAGCAAGGTCGAGCTCATGGCGCCGCTGGGCGAGGGCTCGCCGATCGAGGCCTTCGTGGAGCGTAACCCGAACGGCGGCGTCCACCACGTCTGCTACGAGGTCGATGACATCATCGCCGCCCGCGACAAGCTGAAGGCGCAGGGCGCGCGGGTGCTGGGCACCGGCGAGCCGAAGATCGGCGCCCACGGCAAGCCGGTCCTGTTCCTGCACCCCAAGGACTTCCTCGGCACCCTCGTGGAGCTGGAGCAGGTATGAGCGGGCTGATGCGGGTGTTCGGGCGGTCCACGCCCGCGACCCTCGCGGCGGTCGCCCTCCTCGTCGCCTGCTTCGTCGCGGCGGGGGTGGGGCTGTTCAAGCTGACGGTGGGGGGCGGGATCGCCCTCTACTTCGTCATCTGGTGGACCCTGCTCTTCGCCATCCTGCCGATCCGCAACCATGCGGAGACGCGCCCGGAGCACATCGTGCCGGGCCAGGATCTCGGCGCACCCGCCGCGCCGCGCCTGCGGGAGAAGGCAATCTGGACGACGCTGCTCACGGGCTTCGTCTTCCTCGGCGCCCTGGCGATCTTCCCCCTCGCCGGGCTGTAAGATGGTCGCGCTGGGGGGCAATCCGGCCGATGGCGCCGCGCGGGCCGGGGACGGGCCGGCGGGGGCGAAGGCCGGGTGGCTGTTCCCCTTCATGCTGGCCCTGTTCTTCACCTGGGGGCTGGTGACGGTCTTCGTCGACATCATCACCCCCAAGCTCAAGGCGCTGTTCGCCCTCAGCTACGCCGAGGCGACGCTCACCCAGTTCTGCTTCTTCCTGGCCTACGCGGTCGTCTCCCTGCCCGCCGGGGCGGTGGTGGCGCGGATCGGCTACATCCGGGGCCTCGTGCTGGGGCTGCTGGTGATGGCGGCGGGGGGCCTGCTGTTCACGCCGGCCGCGAAGATCGGCGTCTATCCCCTTTTCCTGGCGGCGCTCTTCGTGATGGCCTCCGGCATCGCGGTGCTGCAGGTCGCCGCCAACCCGCTGGTAACGGGCCTCGGGGCGCCGGAGAGTGCGCCGAGCCGCCTGACCCTCGCCCAGACCTTCAATTCCCTCGGCACCACGGTCGGCCCGGCCATCGGCGCCTGGGCGATCCTGTCGCGCGGGCCGGCGCCGGCCGATCCCGCCACCCTCTCGCCCGCCGCGATGGCGGCCGCGCGGCAGGCCGAGGCCGCCGTGCTGCAGACGCCGTTCCTGGTCATCGCGGGCGGGCTCGCCCTGCTGGCCGCCCTGTTCTGGACCCTGCGGCGCTGGCTGCCGGAGGAGGGCGGAGCGGCCAGGGGCAAGGGGGTCGGGCTCGATCTCCTGGCCCGGCCGCGCCTCGCCTTCGGGGCGCTGGCGATCTTCCTCTATGTCGGCGCGGAGGTCGCCATCGGCACGCTGATGGTGAGCTACCTCGAACAGAAGCAGGTCCTGGCGGCGAGCCCCGAAACCGCCGGCCATCTCCTCAGCTTCTACTGGGGCGGCGCGCTGGCGGGCCGCGTCGTCGGCAGCTTCGTGCTGCGGCGGGTGAAGGGCGGGGCGGCGCTGGCCGTCTGCGCCCTGGCGGCGGGGGGCCTCGCGACCCTCTCCGCGCTGACCGGCGGGACAATCTCCGGCTGGAGCCTGCTGGCGGTGGGCCTCGCCAACTCGATCATGTTCCCGACGATCTTCGCCATGGCGATCGAGGGGCTGGGCCCCCGCACGGCGCAGGGGGCGGGCATCGTCTGCGTCGCCATCGTCGGCGGAGCGGTGGTGCCGGTCGTCACGGGAGCGCTCGCCGACCGATTCGGCCTGCAGGTGGCCCTGGCGGCGCCGATCCTCTGCTACGCCTGCGTCGCCACCTACGGGCTCGCCGCCCTGCGGTCGCTGGCGGCCCCGGAGCCGGCCGAGGCGGCGTGAGAGGGCTCAGCCCTCCACGAACTGCCGCATCAGGAAATGCGCGATGGCCATGGGCGGCGGCGAGAGGATGCCGTCGGGATGGGTGCCCATGAGCATGGCGGACACCGCCTCCCGGTCGAACCAGCGGGCATCCTCGATCTCGGTCGGATCGGTGACGATCTCCCCGTCCAGCGCCTCGGCGACGCAGCCGAGCATCAGCGAGGAGGGGAAGGGCCAGGGCTGCGAGGTCCGGTAGGAGACGGCCCCGACGCGGATCTTGGTCTCCTCGTAGACCTCCCGGCGCACGGCATCCTCGATGGTCTCGCCGGGTTCGAGGAAGCCCGCGAGGCAGGAGAACATGTGCGGCCGGAAATGCGGGCCCCGGCCGAGGAGGCAGGTCTCGCCCCGGCGCACCAGCATGATCACCACCGGATCGACCCGGGGGAAATGGTGGGCGTTGCAGGCCCGGCACTCCCGCCGGAAGCCCCCCGCCGCCGTGAAGCTCGGCGCGCCGCAATTGGCGCAGAAGCGGTTCCGCCCGTGCCAGTCGAGCATGGACTTCGCCACCGCGAGGAGGCCCAGTTCCTCCGGTGCGACGACGCCGTCCGTAGCGATGCTGCGCAGGTCGAGGCTGCGGTTCTCGGTGCCCTCCAGGGTCGGTAGCTCGTCGGTCGGGATCGAGGCGGCGAAGACCGGGCGCCCGTCCCAGTGGCCGAGGAACACCGTCTCGGTGCGCTCCACCGCGTGCAGCAGGGCCGTGGTGGCGACATGGATCGCCGTGCCCTCCCGCAGGAGGAAGCGGTCGCCGCCGAGGATGAGCAGGCGCGTGTCCGGCGCGTCGAGGGGTGGCACCGCCTCCTCCGGCTGCTCGGCGGAATGCCGGTCCAGGCGGTTGCAGACGAAGCCCAGGGTCGAGATCGGATCGTGCATCGGGTCAGGCCGCCGCGAACAGGGCGCCGGCCCGCTCGGCGAGCTGGGCGCGGGCATGGAGCGGGTAGGGGGTGCGGGTGCCGAAGCCCCAGACGGGGCCGGGCCAGGCCGGATCGGAGCGGAAGCGCCCGACCACGTGGACGTGGAGCTGCGCGACGACGTTGCCGAGCGCCGCGACGTTGATCTTGTCCGGCTTGGCGAGGTCCCGCATCACCCCGGTGGCGAGGCGGATCTCCTGCCAGAGCGTCTGCGCGTCGGCCTCGTCGAGGTCGGTGATCTCGCTCACCCCCTCCCGCCTCGGCACGAGGATCAGCCAGGGGAAGCGGGCATCGTCCATCAGCAGCACCCGCGACAGGGCGAGGTCGCCGAGATGCACGGTGTCGGCCGAAAGGCGCGGATCGGGGACGAAATCGGGCGCGGTCATCCCGTCTCTATAGCGCGGCCGTCGGGGCCGAACAGGCGCGTGCGTCCCCGCGCCGTCGGCGGTTCACAGGGTGGGCACGGCCCCGGCGCGGCCGACGATGACCGTGCCGGCATCGTGCGCCCCATCCGGCCCCGCCTGGGTGAGCACCGTGACGGCGGCGCCGGGCACGAGCAGGGCCTTCTCCCCCGGCGCGACCTGCGTCACCCGCGTGTCGGGGGGAATCGTGAAGTCGCTGCGCCCTTCGCCGTGGGTGAGGGTGACCTGCCGCGTGTCCGTGCCGCTCACGTCGGCGATCCACCCTCCCGTGAGGGTGGCGCCGGGCTGCGTGTCCCAGGGGCGGCTGCCGGCGGCGAAGCCGCGCTCGGAGGGGGAATAGATCGTCACTGCCGTGGCCTTCGACGAATCGGGGGCGGCGGTGACGGTGATGTAGCTCTCCGGCTTGATGTCGCGCAGGCGGGCACCGATCGCGGTGTAGACCTGGGTCTTCGCGTCCATCCGCACCGTCACGGTGCTGCCGCCCGGCCGCACGATCGTCAGGTCGTCGCCGTGGCGGGCCTCGACCGTGCCGCGGAAGCTGTGGGTCGAGGGGTCGGGCTTGCCCGGCTGCGCCAGGGCGGGCGCGGCGGCGAGCAGCATGGCGAGGGCGGTCAGGGTGCGGACCAAGGCATACCTCCGGCCGAAACAGACAAGGCCCAGGCCGAACGTGGCCGTGGGGCGGGGGTTCCCGTCAATGGGCCATCAACACTGGCATGTCGGCCTGGGCGAGGACGTGACTCGTGACACCTCCGAAGATCATCTGGCGCAGGCGGCTCTGGGTGTAGGCGCCCTTGATGAGAAGGTCGCAGCCGAACTCCTTGGCCTCGGCCAGGAAGGTCTCGCCGGGGGTGCGCCGGCCCGTGGGCAGGGCACGGTGGGTGACCTCGACGCCCTCGCAGGCCAGCGCCTGGGCGAGATCCTGCGCGCTCGGCCCCGGCACCATGCCGCCCTCGACGCTCAGCACCAGCACCCGCGCCGCCCGGCGCAGGAAGGGCATGGCGAAGGCCACCGCGCGGGCGGTCTCGGTGGAGCCGTTCCAGGCGATCAGCACCGCCTCGCCGAGGCTCGCGGGCGGGGCGGGGGGCGCCAGCAGGATCGGGCGGCCGCTCTCGAACAGGGCGGTCTCGAAGGTGGTCATGCGCGGGGCGTTGTCGCCGGTCCCCGGCCGCCCCACCACGGTGGCCGAGAACAGCCGGGCATATTGGCCGAGGAAGGCGTCGCCGGTCGGCACGTCCGGGCGCCATCGGTAGCGCGGCCCGGCCTCCATCACCTTGGCGGGGTTGCACTGGCCGTCGCGCGGATGGCGGGGGATGCCGGCGGCGTCCATCGCGGCGACGAAGCGCGAGCCCGCCTCCTCCGCCTCCGCGATGTCGGCCTCCTCGTCGCGCAGCCACGTCATGCCGCCGACCATGTCGACGGGGACGTATTCGGCCAGCGCCGGGCGCAGAGAGACGCCCTCGATCAGGCTGCCGAAGCGCGAGGCGGCCAGCCGCGTCGTCTCGAACACGGAGGGCAGGGCGTCGTGCATCGCCACAGGTACGAGCAGGGTCTTCATCGTGCCGTCCTCGGGGCTGACGTCTTGGATCGGGCGGAGGCTAGCGATCCTCTCGGCCTATGAAAACCGGGCGGCGCGACGCCCCCACACGGTTTTCGAGGAACCCGCGCACGCGCCGGGTGAGGGGACGCTCCACGAGGCGATGCACCGCCACCGCCGCGAGGAGGGCGAGGCCGGTCATCGCGGCCATGGCGCCCCAGGGATGCAGGGCCGGGGCGAGGCCGAGCCGCAGCAGCGCCTCCCGCCCGGCGCGCAGGGCGAAGGGATGGGTGAGATAGAGCGCGTAGGAGGCATCCCCGAGGACGGCGAGGGCGCGCAGAGGGGCCGGCAGGGCGGCGATCCCGCCCCGGCCGAGGCCGGGGCCGAGGGCGGCGCCCGCCACGAGGAGCCCCGCCGGCAGCCCGACGAGGAGGGGCCGCGCGAAGCCCGGCACCTCGCCCTCGCCGCCGAGATGCCACGCCGCGCCGAGCATCCCGGCGAGCCCGAGGAGCGCGAGGGCGATCCGCGCGCCGGCGGGCAGGCGCAGGCCCGCGAGGCGGGCGAGGCCGAGCCCCGCGCCGAGGGCGAATTCGAGGACGATCGGGTCCGCCCAGAAGGCGAGCGGCGGGGGTGGCGCGAGGAGGCTGCCGAGGGCCACCAGGGCGACGAGCACCCCAACGAGCCACGCCACCGCCCCCCGCAGGCCGAAGCCGAGCCCGAGGGCGAAGAGGGCGTAGAAGGCCATCTCGTAGTTGAGCGTCCAGCCGAGCCCGTAGAGGGGCTGGAGGCTGCCGTCCGGCCGTGCCATCGGCCAGAAGAGGAAGGAGGCGGCGACGAAGGCCGGATCGCGCCCCAGCGCCCCCGCCTCACCGAGCAGTCCCGGCGCCGCCAGCGCCAGGGCGAGGTAGAGCGCGGTGGTGAGCCAGTAGAGCGGCACCACCCGCGCGATCCGGTGCGCGAGGAAGCGCCCCCGCCCGCCCGGGGCCCCGGCGAGCGACCGGCTCGCCAGCACGATGACGAGGCCCGAGATCACGAAGAACAGGTCGACGCCGGCCCACCACGGCAGCAGCGTCTCCGGCGCCAGGGCCGCCCCGGCGCCGCGCGCGGCCAGCAGTCCGGTCTCGTGCCGGGCATGATGCCAGACCACCATCGTCGCCGCGACAGCCCGCAGGACTTGGACGAAGACCAGCATCAGAGCAGTCTTTCCCACGGAAAGCCCGCGCGGCGCCTGTTCACTGCCCTGATTCCAGGCAACGACATCTGGAACAATCTCCGAAAGTCTCGGTTGACCCACTGAATCGGCGCACGATGGGTCGCCAAGTGCCGTGGGGTCCGTGAGGATCCGGCGCGGGTGGCGTCGTCATGCGTCAGTGTTCTCTTGCTACGAGGTTCCTAGATGCTGAAGAATACCGTTGTCGCTTCCGCGATGGTCCTGGCCCTGGCCACCCCCGCCTTCGCCCAGATGAACGACTTCCGCATGGAGTCGATGCAGTCGAACGCCTTCGAGGTGCAGTCGGCGCAGATCGCCCTGCAGAAGACCCGCAACGCGCGGATCCGTACCTACGCCAAGGATGCGCTCCGTGACCACCGGGCTGCCAACGTGGCCCTGTCGGGCGGCGCGACCGGCTCCATGGGTGCGATGGCCGATGGCGGCCCGATCGGTGGCCTGATCGGCGCTCCGCTCGCCGTCGCCGGCGGTGCGGTCGGCGCGGGTCTCGGTGCCGCGACGGGCGCCGTGGGCGGCACCCTGTCGGGCGGCCCGGTCGGCGGCCTCCAGGGCGTGGGCAACGGCGCGGCGCAGGGCGCGGCGGCGGGCAGCCGCTTCGGCGGCGGCGCGATGATGGAGAACACCGGCGCCGGCACGATGGTGCCCCCGAACCAGCAGCAGCAGGCGATGCTCGCCGAGCTTTCGGCCACCCCGGCCGGCCCGCGCTTCGACCGCCTCTACGTCAGCCAGCAGGTCCAGTCGCACCAGATGGCGATCGGCATGACCCAGGCCTACGCGCAGAGCGGCCCGAACCCGGCGCTGCGCACCTACGCCCAGCAGGTTCTGCCGTCGCTGCAGGAGCATTACGGCATGCTGCAGCGGATGCCGGGCGCCATGTAATCCAGCCTAGGGCTGACCAGGAGAGGGCGGTGGGTCGAAAGACCCACCGCCCTTTTTTTGCGTCGTGACACAAAAACGGGGGAGCGGCCGAAGCCGCCCCCCTCTCTCGTACTCTCAGTTGCAGGCGATGGTGTCGGAGGGGCGCAGCGCCCGGCCCGTCCCGTCGGTCGCCGGGCCAAAATCGCCGGTCTCCGGATCGCGCACCAGCAGCACGCCATTGGCGATGCCGAAATGCGCCCCGTGGAGGGTCAGCTCGCCGGTCTCCACCGCCTCCTTCACGAAGGGGAAGGTCAGCAGGTTCTCGATGCTCTGGCTCACCATCGCGTGCTCCAGGCGGGTGAGGTAGTCGGGCGCGCTCGAATCGCCGGCCTTGGCCTCGGCCGGGGCGACGAGGGAGGTCCACTTGCCGATGAAGTTGCCCTTCGACAGCGGCTCCGCCTTCGTGGCGTAGGCTTTGATGCCACCGCAGGTGGCGTGGCCGAGCACGACGATGTGCTTCACCTTCAGCCCCACCACCGCGAACTCGATGGCCGCCGAGGTGCCGTGGTAATCGCCGCCGGTCTCGTAGACGGGCACGATGTTGGCCACGTTGCGGATGACGAACAATTCGCCCGGCCCGGCGTCGAAGACCGCCTCCGGGGCGACGCGGCTGTCGCAACAGCTGATCACCAGAACCTCGGGGGCTTGGCTCGTGGCCAGCTCCTTGAAGCGGCGGCGCTCCTCCGGGAAACGACCCGACAGGAACGAGCGGTAACCTTCGGTGAGGTTGTGGGGGAACATGGGCTCTCCTCTTCTCATGAGTTAATTTGCTGCGACTGCGAAATCAGCGGTTGTGCCAGTTCAGAACGCGCGAAACCGGCGGAGTCATCCCGGACACCAGGTGCGCGACGACACCCGCAAGGCCCGCCGGCTCGATCCGCTGGTCGGTGGCCTCGAGTTCGGCGAGGGTCCACCAGCGGGTGCCGACCAGGGGATTGTCCTCGGTCTCGGCCAGCCGGCTCGTGTCGACCCGGTCATCGGGCAGGCGAACGACGAAGTAGCGCTCCCGGGCGTCGCGGGATTGCTTGAACAGGTGGAACGGCCCGTCGCAGGAGGCGACCTGCGGTCCGATCGTGGCGTCGTCCCGGCCGATCTCCTCGCCGAGTTCGCGGGCGCAGGCGGTGACGTGGTCCTCCCCCGGCTCCAGCCCGCCGCCGGGCATGAACCAGAAATGGAGCGGCCCCCCGTCCGGCCCCTTGGCGTGGACGGAGACGTACTCGATCAGCAGCACCCGGTCGGCGGGATCGAGGACGATGGCGCGGGCGATGTGGCGGATGGGCAGGCTCATGCGGGACGATCTAGGGCGACGCTTGCCCCCGTCACCGGAGCCGGCGCCCAGATGACCACCGGCAGGCCGAACGCATCGCGTTCCGGCGGATCGGGGAGGGGCTGCGCCCGGCTGAGGAGGATGTCGCGGGCGGTGACGAGGCTGGCGAGGGCATCGAGATGGTCGTCGGCGGGCACGCCCGGCGAACGCGCCGCGATCAGCACCTCCGGCAGGCCGGCTTCCGCGAGGAGCCTGCGGCGGAGCGCGAGGCCCTCGTGCCGGCGCGGCCCCTTCTTCGGCAGGCCGAGGGGGCGCAAGCCGTTGAGGGCGTGGAAGGCCACCTCCGGGTGGACCTCGTGCAGCCGCTCCCGCAGGTCCGGCCGGTCGCGCAGGAGCGTATCCACCTCGCGGACATAGCGGAATATGTTCCAGCCCTGGATCGAGGGGGCGAAGGGCGGCTCGCTGCCCGCCCGCGACAGGGCCTTGGCGGTCTCGTAATCCGGCGCATAGACCGCCACGCGCGGCGGCATCGGGAAGACCGAGGCGCGGGCGGGCCCGAGGCGGGCGCGGGCCGCGCGGTCGGCGCCTCGCCCGCCGCCGAGGATGCGCTCCGGCAGGCCGATGGGCACGTCGATCCCGGCGATGCAGGGCACCTCCGGCCCGTCGAGGAGCGCCGCAACCGAGTCGAACAGCCCGCAGCGGAAGCGCTCCGGGTCGTCGCAATCCATCAGCGCCCCCGCCCAGGCCCCCCGGCACCCGTCGAGACCCGCGATCCACCGCGCCATTCCGGTGCCCCCTCCTTGCCCGAAGCGGACGCGCCCGCTATGCGCCCGACTGGACGGGGCCGTCCGTCGGGGGAGATCCATCATGAGCGAGATCCGTCCGCGCCGCAGCGTCCTCGCCATGCCCGGCGCCAACGCACGGGCCCTGGAGAAGGCCCGCTCCCTCCCCGCCGACGTCATCCTGATCGACCTGGAGGACGGCACCGCCCCCGCCGCGAAGGCGGCGGCGCGCGAATCGGTGGCGGCAGCGGTCGCCGCCCGGGGCTTCGGCGCCCGCGAGGTGGTGGTGCGGATCAACCCGCCCGAGACGGAGGACGGCGAAGCCGACCTCGCCGCGCTTGCCGCCGCCGCGCCCGACGCGGTGCTGGTGCCCAAGGTGAAGACCTCCGATGCGCTGATCGCGGTGGGCTCACGCCTGCGCCGGCTCGGGGCGCCGGCCTCCACCCGCGTCTGGGCGATGATCGAGACGCCGATGGCGGTGGTGAACGCCGCCGAGATCGCCAGCGCCGCCCGCGACGTGGATGCGCGGCTCTCGGCGCTGGTGGTGGGCCCGAACGACCTCCTGAAGGCCGGGCGCATCCCGCCGCCGGGCCGCGCCGCCCTGGTGCCGTGGCTGATGCAGGTGCTCGCCGCCGCCCGCGCCTACGAGATCGAGGCGATCGACGGCGTCTACACGAACTTCAAGGACGAGGCCGGCTTCGAAGCCGAGTGCCGCCAGGGCCGGGAGCTGGGCTTCGACGGCAAGATGCTGATCCACCCGAGCCAGATCGGCCCGGCCAACGCCGCCTTCGCCCCCGATCCGGAGGAATTGGCCCTGGCCCGCCGCATCGCCACCGTGTTCGACGCGCCGGAGAACCACGGGCTCGGCGTCGTCGCCATCGAGGGGCGGATGGTCGAGCGGCTGCATGTCGAGGCGGCGCGGCGGCTCATCGCCATGGCCGAGGCCATCGATCGGCTCGGCGCCTGAGCCGATGGGCGATCTGCCCTCCGTCGGGATCCGCCTCCTCGACGACAGGCTCTCCGGCTGGGGCTTTCCGCGATGGGGCTCGGCCAGCGCCGCCGGCCTCGATCTGCACGCCTGCCTCGACGCGCCGCTCACCCTCGACCCCGGCGCCCCCGCCGCCCTGATCCCGGCGGGCTTTTCCGTGCTGATCCGCGACCCCGATTGGTGCGGCCTCGTGCTCCCCCGCTCCGGCCGGGGCCACCGCGACGGGCTGATCCTCGGCAACGGCACGGGGGTGATCGACGCCGATTACGAGGGGCCGCTGATGGTCTCGGCTTGGAACCGCGCGGGCGCGCCGGTGCGGATCGAACCCGGCGAGCGCATCGCGCAACTGGTCTTCACGCGCATCGCCCGCCCCGCCCTCACGATGCTCGACGGCGACGAGACGTCGGGCTCCGGGCGCGGCACCGGCGGTTTCGGCTCGAGCGGCCGATAGGAGGATCCCAAAGGACCCCGTCCTTTGGTGGGGTCCAGGGGCAAAGCCCCTGGAAGACGCAGGGCTTGAGCCCCGCACCCGCCGGAGGGCTCGCCCTCCGGCCCCGTCTCAGTCCAGCGCCTGGCCGAGACGCCCCGCCAGATCCTGGATGTACTGGAACGCCGTCCGGCCGGAGCGATGGCCCCGGGTGGTGGCCCATTCCAACGCCTCGGCGCGCAGGCGCTCGGGGGCGACCTCCAGGCCGTAGCGGGCGACATAGGCGTCGATCATCGCGAGGTACTCGTCCTGGCTGCACTTGTGGAAGCCGAGCCAGAGGCCGAACCGGTCGGAGAGGGAGACCTTCTCCTCCACCGCCTCGCCGGGGTTGATCGCCGTCGAGCGCTCGTTCTCCACCATGTCCCGCGCCAGAAGGTGGCGGCGGTTCGAGGTGGCGTAGAACAGCACGTTGGCCGGGCGGCCCTCGATGCCGCCGTCGAGCGCGGTCTTCAGGGACTTGTAGGAGGTGTCGTCGGCATCGAACGACATGTCGTCGCAATAGACCAGCCAGCGGTGCGGATCGGGCCGGAGTAGGGCCATCAGGTCGGGCAGGGCCTCGATGTCCTCCCGGTGGATCTCCACGAGCTTCATCGGCCGCGCGCCCGCCGGGCGGCGGGCGTTGATGTCGGCATGGGCCGCCTTCACCAGGGAGGACTTGCCCATGCCGCGCGCGCCCCAGAGGAGGGCGTTGTTGGCCGGCAGGCCCCGGGCGAAGCGCTCGGTGTTCTCGACCAGGATCTCCCGCGCCCGGTCGATGCCGGTGAGCAGCGCCATGTCGACATGGGCCACCTGCGGCACCGGCACCAGCCGCCGCTCCGGCCCCCAGAGGAAGGCATCCGCCGCGTCCGGATCGAAGGCCGGCGGGGCAGGGGGCGCGGCGCGCTCCAGGGCGGTGGCGATGCGCTCCAACAGGGGCATCAGGGCGTCGAGCGAGGTAGGGCTTGTCATGATGTCGGTCGGGATCGTGCGGAGGTCCCGCCTCCATAAGGCGGCGGCCACCGAAAGGCACGCCCGCTTGTCCCGCCCGGCGCGATGCGGCAAAGCGGGGCCAGCGCGGGCCACATTCCAGTGACCCCACCCGAGCCGATCCGATGCACGACATCCGCGCCATCCGGGAGAACCCGGACGCCTTCGACCGCGACCTCGCCCGCCGGGGCCTGAGCCCCCTTTCGGCTGAGCTGATCGCCCTGGACGAGGCGCGCAAGGGTGCGGTCTCAGCCGCCCAGGCGAACCAGGAGCGCCGCAACGCGCTGGCCAAGGAGATCGGCGGCGCCAAGAAGGCCAAGGACGAGGCGCGCGCCGCCGCGCTGATGGCAGAGGTCGCCGCCCTCAAGGAGGCCGGGCCGGACCTCGACGCCGCGCAGGGCGAGGCCGCCAAGGCGCTGGACGTGCGCCTCGCCGCCATCCCCAACCGCCCCAAGGCGGACGTGCCGGAGGGCGCCGACGAGCACGGCAACGTCGAGTACCGCAGCCACGCCTCGACCCGCGAGCGGCTGAGCGAGGGCAAGGAGCATTTCGAACTCGGCGAGGCCATGGGCCTCATGGATTTCGAGACTGCTGCCAAGCTCTCCGGCTCGCGCTTCGTGGTGCTCAAGGGCCAGCTCGCCCGGCTGGAGCGGGCGCTCGGCCAGTTCATGCTCGACCTGCACACGCAGGAGCACGGCTACACCGAGGTCGCCCCGCCGATCATGGTGCGCGACGAGGCGATGTTCGGCACGGCGCAACTGCCGAAGTTCGAGGACGACCAGTTCGCGGTGCTCGATGGCGAGGCCCTGCGTGGGGCCGCTACCGGCGAGCAGCCCCGGCGCTGGCTCGTCCCCACGGCGGAAGTCCCGCTGACCAACCTCGTCCGCGAGTCGATCCTGCGCGAGGAGGAACTGCCCCTGCGCTTCACCGCGCTCACCCCGTGCTTCCGGGCCGAGGCCGGGGCGGCGGGGCGGGACACGCGCGGGATGCTGCGCCAGCACCAGTTCAACAAGGTCGAGCTGGTCTCGATCACGACCCCCGAAAACTCCGCCGACGAGCACGAGCGGATGCTCACCTCTGCCGAGGCGGTCCTGAAGAAGCTCGATCTGCCCTACCGGGTGATGACCCTCTGCACCGGCGACATGGGCTTCGCGTCCCAGAAGACCTACGACATCGAGGTCTGGGTGCCGGGCCAGCGGACCTACCGGGAGATCTCGTCCTGCTCGGTCTGCGGCGATTTCCAGGCCCGGCGGATGAACGCCCGCTACCGGGGCAAGGACGGCAAGCCCGCCTTCGTGCACACCCTCAACGGCTCGGGCGTGGCGGTCGGCCGCGCGCTCATCGCCGTCCTCGAGAACTACCAGAACCCCGACGGGAGCGTCACGGTCCCGTCCGTGCTCGTGCCCTACATGGGCGGCCTCCACCGGATCGAAGGACCCCGCTGATGCGCATCCTCGTCACCAACGACGACGGCATCCACGCCCCGGGGCTCGCCACCCTGGAGGAGATCGCCCGCGAACTCTCGGACGACGTCTGGGTGGTGGCGCCGGAGAGCGACCAATCCGGCGTCTCGCACTCGCTCTCGCTGAACGACCCGCTCCGGCTGCGGCAGGCGGGGGAACAGCGCTTCGCGGTGAAGGGCACGCCCTCCGATTGCGTGATCCTCGGCATCCGCCACATCCTGGCGGAGAAGGGGCCGGACCTCGTGCTCTCGGGCGTGAACCGGGGCCAGAACGTCGCCGAGGACGTGACCTATTCAGGCACCATCGCGGCGGCCATGGAGGGGACGATCCTCGGCGTGCGCTCCATCGCCCTGAGCCAGGCCTACGGCGCGGGCGGGCGGCAGGCCCTGAAATGGGATTGCGCCAGGAGCCACGGGGCGAAGGTGGTGCGCAAGATCCTCGACACGGGGATCGAGCCGGGCATCCTCGTCAACGTGAACTTCCCCGATTGCGAGCCGGACGAGGTGCAGGGCATCGCCGTGGCCGCGCAGGGCTTCCGCAATCAGGCGCTGCTCTCCATCGACGCCCGCGTCGATGGGCGCGGCAACCCGTATTTCTGGCTGGCCTTCGCCAAGGCGCGGTTCGAGCCGGGCCACGGCTCGGATTTGAAGGCCATCGCGGAGAAGCGCATCTCGGTGACGCCGCTGCGCCTCGACCTCACCGACGAGCCGACGCTCACCCGCTTCGCCCAGGCCTTCGCGGAATGACCACGGCGCGGGACGAGGCGGGCTCCATCGGCGACGCCGCCTTCGTCCTCGCGCTGCGCGAGAAGGGCCTCCGGGACATCGCCGTGCTGCGGGCGATGGAGCGGGTACCGCGCGGGACCTTCGCCCCGGCGGCGCACCGGGAGCAGGCGCGGTGGGACATCGCCCTGCCGCTGCCCTGCGGCGCCACCATGACGGCCCCCTCGTCGGTGGCGGCGATGCTGACGCGGCTCAAGCTCGAACCCGGCCAGCGGGTGATGGAGATCGGCGCGGGCTCCGGCTACGTCACGGCGCTCCTCGACCGCCTCGGGGCGGGGGCGGTGCTGAGCCTGGAGCGCTACCGCACCCTCGCGGAGGATGCCGCCGCGCGCCTCGCGGACCTGCCCGGGGTCCATGTCGTCCAGGCCGACGCCCTGGCGCCGTCCCTGCCGGATGGCGGGTTCGACCGCATCCTCGTCAACGGCTGCGTGGAGGCGGTGCCGGAGCACTGGCTCGCGGCCCTGGAACCGGGCGGCCACCTCGTCACCGGCCTGACCGTGGACGGCCAATGCCGCCTCGCCGTGGTCGCGGCGGACGGAACGCGTGAGACCGGCCCGGCGCTGCGCCTCGCCACCCTGATGCCGGGGCTGGCGCGGGTGCTCTGAAAGTCCGGGGTTCCCAAAGGGCCGCGCCCTTTGGCGGGTGCAGGGCAGCGCCCTGCGGCCCCTTACCGGATCGTCCGCGAGGCCCGCCACAGGCGCCACACCCGGCGCCAGCGCGGCAGGTCCACGGCGGTGTTGAGAGGGTCGTAGGAGGTCCGGTCCATCGCCGTGAGGTAGGGCTCCACCAGCGCCATGGGCAGGAAGGCCGTGCGGGCGGCGGGGGCGATGGTCGGGCGACCGGCCTCGTAGGCGGCGAGGTGTCGGCGGGCGAGGTCGCGCAGGTCCGCGCAGGCGCCGCGCAGGCCGGGGCCGCCGCGTCCGGTCACGATGTCCTCGCGGGTCACGCCGTGGCGGCCGAGGATGTCGGCGGGGAGGTAGACCTGCCCCGCGCGGGAATGCCAGGGCAGGGCGCGCAGCAGGCCGGTGATGCCGTAGGCGACGCCGGCATGCCCGGCCGCCGCCGCGCCGCCGGGCTCGGCGCCGCCGCCGATGATCAGGCTCGCGATGCGGAACAGCGCCGAAGCGGTCTCGCCGCAATAGCCCTCAAGGTCGTTCACCCGGGGCATCGGGTCCTCGTAGAGGTCGAAGACGCGGGCGTCGATCAGGTCGACGAAGGGCTGGCGGCTCAGGCGGTTGGCCTTGATCGCCTCCTCCAACGCCGCCGCGACGGGGTTGGCCTTCACGTCGCCCCGCGCCTCGCCCTGCAGGGCGTCGCGCCACCATTGCAGGCGGATCTCCCCCGCCATCGGGTTCGAGGCGGCCTCGCGCACCCGCGCGACGGTGAGGCTGAAGGCATAGAGGGCGAAGAGATGCGGCCGGGCGGCGGCGGGCGCGAAGAGGGTGGCGAGGTAGCGATCAGGGTCGCCCTCGCGCACTAGTGCCTCGCAATGGCTCTGCGCGAAGGGCAGCCCGGTCTCGGCCGTCGTTGCCTGATCCCGCGCCGCCTCCGCCATCAGGCGACCGCGATCAGCGCGGCGGCAACCTTGCGGTTCTCGGCCACCAGGATGTTGTAGGTCCGCGCGGCGGCCCCCGTCTGCATCACGTCGAGGCCGACACCCGCATCCTTCAGCCAGCCGCGCAGGGCGGGGTCGATCGCCGCGATATCGAGCCCCGTGCCGACGAGCAGCAGCTCGATGTCCCCGGCCTCGGCCTGGACCGGACGGAGCGACGTCCGGTCGATCTCGCGGGGGGCATCCACGGGCCACGCGCGCACGCCGGAGGGCAGGAGCAGGATCGAGCCGCGATGCGACATCCCGGCGAAGCGGAAGCCGCCATTGCCGTAGGTGTCGATGATGTGCCGCCCCGGCACGAAGCCGGAATCGAAATTTGCCGGAGGCGCCTGCTCTGCCATGCCCTTGAGGACTACTCCGCCGGTTGCGGGAGGCCGGACCGCTCGGAAGCCGCCCGGGCGCCCGACAGCATCAACCCGAGATAGATCAACACCGGAGTCGAGATGAAGATCGCCGAATAGGTGCAGATCAGAACGCCGCAGAGCATCACCACGGCGAAGCCGTTGATCGCCTCGCCGCCGAACAGCACCAGCGCCAGCAGCGACAGGGCCGAGGAGATCGAGGTCATCACCGTGCGCGACATGGTCGAGTTGATCGATAGGTTGAGCAGTTCGACGGTGGGGATGGTCTTGTAGCGCCGCATGAGTTCGCGGGTCCGGTCGAACACCACCACCGTCTCGTTCAGGGAGTAGCCGACGATGGTGAGGATCGCCGCGATCGAGGTCATGTTGAACTCGATCCGGGTGATGATGAACACGCCGACCGTCAGCACGATGTCGTGCAGGGTGCCGACGATGGCGCCGAGCGCCAGCTCCCGCTCGAACCGGAACCACAGGTAGAGCAGCACCGCGATGACCGAGAGCACGACGCCGATCGTGCCCGACTGGACGAGCTCGCCCGAGACGCGGGGGCCGACCGTCTCGGTGCGGCGGAAATCGTAATCCTGGTCGAAGGCGGCGTGCGCCTTGTTCATCACCGCCGTCTGGCCCTGCTCGCCGCTCTGCAGCGGCAGGCGCACCAGCACGGTGCCCTGGTTACCCAGTTCCTGCACCTCGGGCTCGCCGTAGCCGAAGGCGGCCGCCGTGTGGCGGATGGCGGCGACATCCGCCTTGCCCGACTTCGCCTGAAGCTCGACCAGGGTGCCGCCTTTGAAGTCGATGCCGAAGTTCAGACCGACGGTGAGGAACAGCACCACCGTCGCCAGCGACAGCAGCGCCGAGAGCGGGAAGGTGAAGCGCCGGAATCGCATGAAGTCGAAATGCGATTCATCGGGCCAGAGGCGAAGCAGGCGCATGGTGTCGGACCTAACGTGCGGAGGATGTCAGCGGCACCGGCTCATCGAGCCGGCACGGGGCGCGACCTCTTCCCGAGAATCAGAACGGCAGGGCCTTCGGCCTGAACGTCTTGTACCATAGGGCGATCATCATCCGCGTGAGGGTCACGGCGGTGATGACGGTGGTGAGGATGCCGAGGATGAACACCACGGCGAAGCCCTTCACCGGGCCGGAGCCCATGAAGAACAGGATCAGGGCCGCGATGGCCATGGTCGAGTTCGAGTCGATGATCGTCGCGAAGGCGCGGTCGAAGCCGGCTTGGAGGGCCGAGATCAGCGAGCGGCCGGCGCGGGATTCCTCGCGCATGCGCTCGTAGATCAGCACGTTCGAATCGACCGCCGTGCCGATGGTGAGCACGATGCCCGCGATGCCCGGCAGGGTCATCGTGGCCTCGAGCACCGACATCAGGCCGAGGATCAGCCCGACGTGGACCATCAGGGCGATGTTGGCGATGAAGCCGAAGGTCCCGTAGGTCGCGAACATGAAGCAGACGACGAGGCCGGCGGCGACCAGCGTCGCGAGCTTGCCCGCCTCGATCGAGTCGCGGCCCAGCCCCGGCCCGACGACGCGGCGCTCCACCACGGTGAACTTGGCGGGCAGCGCGCCGGCCCGGAGCAGGACCGCGAGGTCGTTGGCCTGCTGCACGGTGAAGTTGCCGGTGATCTGGCCCGAACCGCCGGTGATCGCCGAGCGGATGACGGGGGCCGAGACCACCTCGTTGTCGAGGACGATGGCCATCGGGCGGCCGATGTTCTCGCTCGTCGCCTGCCCGAAGCGCTGGGCGCCGCGCAGGTTGAACTTGAAGCTCACCATCGGCTCGTGGCTCTGCTGGTCGAAGGCGGGCTGCGCGTCGGTCAGCTCGCTGCCGTCGGCCATCACCCGGCGCTCCACCGGCACCTTGGCGCCCTTGCCGTCCTTGGAGGGCAGCATGTCCACGTCGCCCGAGGGGCTGTCGGCCAGCATGCGGAATTCGAGCTTGGCGGTGGAGCCGAGGAGCTTCTCCAACCGCTCCGGGTTCTGCTCGCCCGGCACCTGGATCAGGATGCGCTCGGCGCCCTGCTGCTGGATCGAGGGCTCGGTCGTGCCGGTCGAATCGAGACGGCGGCGGATGACCTCGATGCCCTGGCTCACGGCCCGGCGGGTACGGTCGACGATGCCGGCATCGGTGAGGGTCAGGCGCACCACGCCGCCCGGCTGCTCGGTGACGTCGAGGGTGCGGGCCCCGGTCTGGCCGATGGCGGTGGCGATGGGCGCGGCGAGGTCGCGCAGCTTCGGCAGGACCTTAGCCCGCGCCGCGTCGTCCGTCACCTTCACCTGCACGCCGCGCTGGAGCAGCTGGATGCCGCCGTCGGCGCGGACGCTCTCCTGCTGGAGGACGCGGCGCACGTCGTCGCGCAGGGACTTGGCCTGCGAGGCGACCAAGTCGTTCTGATCGACTTCGAGGAGCAGCTGCGAACCGCCCTGGAGGTCGAGGCCGAGCACGATGGCCCGGGTCGGCACGATCCAGTGCGGGAACCACGGCGGCAGGCTCGCGAGGAAGCCCTTCCGCTGCTCCGGCGAGAAGAAGCTCGGCACGGCGAGCGCCAGCCCCACCAGGATGATCGCGAGGGTCGCGGCGATCTTCGCACGGGAGAAGCGCAACATCGGCGAATCGTTTCTCTTGATTGGCCGGCGGCTTGCACCGGCCTCCTCATGTGATGCCCGAACGGAACGGCCGCCTCAGGCGGCCCGTCTCACGCAGCCATCCTCACGCAGCTTTGGCGGGGCCGCCCTTGGCGCGGACCTCGGAGATCATCGAGCGCACGACCCGGACGCGGACGTTCGGGGCGATCTCGACCTCGATCTCGGGCTGGTCGTCCTGGGCCTTCACCACCCGGCCGACGAGGCCGCCATTGGTGACGACGGTGTCGTCCCGGCGCACGGCCTTGATCAGCGCCTGATGGTCCTTGACCCGCTTCTGCTGCGGCCGGAGGATCAGGAAGTACATGATCACGAAGATCAGGACGAAGGGGATCACCTGGAAGGCGATCTCCGCTCCACCGGCGGCGGTCGCGCCGGCCCCTTGCGCGAAAGCGGGGGTGATCAACGTGCATCTCCTGCGTCTGGAAGGCCGGCCCGCCCCCGAACGCGAGGTCGTCTGAGCAGGGGGGAGGCCCGGCGAAAAGCGGCCGGACTATAGCCAGCGACCTCCCGAAAGCAACGGCATGAACGGTGCCGCCCACGCGGAAACGGCTCCGAATCTCCCTGCGGAGGCGCGAAGCCGTTACAAATGGTCACGTCTTCGCGGGATTCCGGTCCCTCAGCCGAGGACCAGGGCGCGGACCTGCCGCAGCCAGCGCATGGGCGCCTCGACCGTCGAGGGCGAGCGGTGCTTGAGGATCGCCGACTTCAGCAATTCCTGCGGCACTTCCCAGGTCTGCACCGCGCCTTGCGGGAAATGCGCCACGTCCCCCACGGTCAGGTGGTGGCGTGTGCCGTCCGCGTCGGTCACGAAGACCTCGCCCTTCAGGATCGTGATGATCTCGTCGGACCTGTGCGTCCAGTTGAAGGTGCCGGCGCTCACCCGCCACAGGAAGACCTGCGCGCCGTCATCCTCGGTACGCGACACCTCCGCCGCCTCGGCGACGGGGTTGCCGGCCACGACCCACTGCGCCGGGATCGGCGAAGGCTGGAACGTGGCGGCCTTCGGCCGGATGGCCGTGCTCGTGAGGGTGCGCCCGCCCTCGTAGATCCGCGCTTCGGCATAAGCCCCGGCGGCGGCAAGCGAGAACAGGGCGGTGGCGAGGATGATCTTCTTCACGGCACGTTTCCGCGTTCGTCGGAAACATTCCTGCAACGCGGCGGCAACATTGGCCAGCACTTTTTCGCTCAGAACGTGCGATGACGTGAGAAATCACCTCTATCCACAGCACGGAATGAATTTTTATTGATCGTTTCCGCAATTCATTAAGCATTCGCGTCGCGCAGAAGGCTTAACGACCCCGGTCGGCGAGATCGATCCGGGGCGAGCGGTTGCCGGCCACCACGACGAGGCGGCGCACTTCGCCGCGCAGGTAGGCGCGCAGGAAGCGGTCGTAATCGCGGAACACGACGCAGCCGTTCGAGGCCCCGGGCTGGGCGCGCAGCATGTAGGTGTGGGCGAGGATGCCGTCGCGGCCGTGGATCGCGCTGCTGCCGCCCACGGGGGTCAGGCGGATCGCCCGGACGCCGTGGAACGGTGCCTCGCGCTCCCGCATGTCGTAGGTGCCGGGCGGCGTGGCGCCGCGCATCCGCACGTGCACGTAGCGCGGGTCGTCCATCAGGTTGCCGTAGCCGGAATGGGCCTCCAGCACCTCGCCGCTGGGCAGCGTCACCGTGCTGGCGCTGATGTCGTAGACCGCCGTGCCCTCCGAAGTGCTGACGGAGGGGCTCGGGATGAGGCGGCCGCGCGACGGGGCGACCGCGTCGGGGTTGGCATAGGCGAGGGCCTGCGGCGCGCCCTGGCCGGAGGAAGTCGCGTTGCCGCCGCCGAACAGGCGTTCGAGGAACGAGGGCTCCTCGGCGATGGCGGCCCGGAACACGTCGCGGGTGCGGGGCAGGGCGCGGCGGGCGGCGATCCGCACCGGCGCCTGGGGGACCGCCTGCACCGGAGCCTGGGCCTGAGCCTGCACTGGAGCCTGAGTCTGCACCGGACCGGGAAGGGCGGCGGGGCGGCGGACGGGCAGCGGCACGAGGGTCGGATCGGCTGAGGCGACCCGGCGGACCGGCGTCACGGCGGCGGGGGTCGGGAGGCGGGCGGGCGCGGCCTCGGCAACGAGGGACGGGCGCAGGCTCGCCGGGGCGCTCGTGTTCAGGGCCAGGACCGGCAGGTCGCGGACGAAGCCGGCGGCGGCCTCGGCTCCGAGGATCGGCGCCGGGGCGAAGACCCAGGCGAGGTCCGACCGGAGCCGCAAGGCCGGGGCGGGCGTCGGCGCCTGGGCTTGGGCCTGGGCCTGGACTTGGGCTTCTTCCTGCGCCGGAACGGTGAGGCGGGTCTCGCCCTCCGCGCGGTTCAGGACCGTCCAGCCCGCCGCCGCCACGGCGGCGAGGCAGGCGAGCGCCGGCAGCTTCGAACGCCGATGACGCGGGCGGCGGGCATACGCGATGCTGGACATGACGTGACTGGGCCCTGCTCGCCCCGTCGGGCAGCCGCCGTCCGTCGCCGCGGAACGCATCCGCGCACGTCGGCCGGGCAGGCCGGAACACCCGTTCGGGAAAACTCAACCGTGGCGATTAAGCGGGGATCAGGGTTAATCTCCGGCTAAGACCGGAGCGGAATCCGCTCAGGCCTCCATCGGCCCGTGCTGGCGCGCCACGTACACGCAGAGGGCGGCCACCGGCAGGCCGATGAGCGAGGTGCCCGCGAAGAACAGCGGGAAGCCGGTCTCCTCGATGACGAAGCCCGAGAAACCCGCGAGCACGCTGCCGGGCAGGGCGCAGAGCGAGGTGAGCAGGGCGTATTGGCTCGCCGCGTGCTGCGAATCCGACAGGCGCGACATGTAGGTGATGAGCACGATGGAGGCGAAGGCGTAGGCGAACCCGTCGATGCCGACGCTCATCGCGAAGGTCGAGAAGGCCGCGCCGCCATGGCCGCCGTGCCACGCGAGATAGGCCAGCGCGAGATGCGAGGCCGAGGCCGCCACCGTCCCGATCAGCAGGCTCGCCATCATCCCGACCCGCTGGATGATCGCACTGGCGAGGAAGGTGCCGGCCAGCGCGATCCAGAAGCCGAACAGCTTCGTCACGGTGGCGATGTCGGTGTTCGAGTAGCCGAGCTGCTTGAACAGCGGGATCGCCATGGCGTTCGAGACGTAGCCGGGCATCCGGAACCCGGCCACCAGCAGCAGGACCGGCACGGCGAGCGGCCCGAGCCGGGCGAGGAGGTCGCGGATCGGCGCCCAGATCGTCTCGACGAGCCCCGCGCGGGTGGGCTGCCCCTCCGTCGAGGGCTCGGGGGCCAGGAGCGCGGCGATGGTGCCGGGCGCCATCAGCGCGGCCATGCAGAGATAGGCGACGCGCCAGCCATAGGCATCGGCGAGGTAGAGCGCCCCGGCGCCCGCCGCGAGGTTGCCGCAGCGGAAGCCGATCTCGGCCCAGGACGACATCAGCGCCTGCCGCTCCAGCGGGGCCACGGCGATGCGCCAGCCATCGACCACGATGTCCTGCGTCGCCCCCGCGACGCCGAGCGCCAGGGAGAAGGCCACCGTCCAGGCGAGCCAATGGGCGGGGTCCCCGAACGCGACGCCCGCGAGCGCGGCCGCCACGGCGATCTGCGCGGCGACGATCCAGCCCCGCCGCCGCCCGAGGAGGCGCCCGAGGAGGGGCGGATCGTAGCGGTCGAGGAAGGGGGCCCAAAGGAACTTGAACTTGTAGGCGATGGTCAGTTCGCTCATCAGGCCGATGGTCGCCAGCGGCACCTTCGCCTCGCTGAGCCACGCCGATTGCGTCGCGTAGACGAGGAGGAACGGCATCCCCTGCGCGAAGCCGAGGCCCAGCACCGCCGCCACGCGGATATCGGTGAAGAGCGGCGCGAACAGGCCCGGCTTGTCGGCCGGCGCCGTCCCGGCCCGCATCGTATCCGCCATCGCACCATCCCCCGCCGGGCGGAGAGAGCCAGACTCAGGCTCCGGTTGCAACGGTCAGGCTAAGTGTCGAGCCGCATCGCCGCCCGCAGGACACGGGTGACGTCGGCGAGCGCCACGTCCTCGGAGGTCTCGGGGTCGGCGGCGATCTTCACGCCGGCCGTGACATGCTGGGCGATGATCGCCATGGCGACCTCGCGCAGCGCCGCCGTCATGGCGTTGATCTGCTGCACTTCATCGAGGCAGTAGCGGTCCTCCTCGATCATCTTGCGCAGACCCCGGACCTGGCCCTCGATCCGGTTCAACCGCTGGATGAGGGGACGCTTGGCCGCCGCGCCCCGCTTCAGCAGGATCCGGTCGCCGACCACATCACCCCGGATATCGTCTCCGGTCTCGTTTACAGTCTCGTCTACGGTCTCGCGCGACATCCCCGCCCCGTTCGGAAAGTTCGAGCCTCCGTATCATAGGTTGAAACAAGACGCGGAGCCGCCGCCCGGCACGCACCGGGCGGCGGGGTGGGGCTTACATCTGCTCGGTCTGGGCGCCGCTGTCGGGCCGGGCCGGGCCGAGGACGGGCTCTTCGCCCAGGGGCTTGTTCTTGAACACGCTGTAGGTGCTCTTGCCGTCCAGCGACGGGCCCTGCGTCCAGCGTCCTTCCGGCGTCGTGCCGTCGACGGAACTGACGTAGAAGTTGTAGGCGTTCTCGCTGTCCTCCTTCTCCTGCGGGAAGGAGTTCGGGATCGGCAGGGCGCCCTGATGGCCGCCGAGTTCCTCGATCACCGCCAGCCACTGCTGCTGGTGCATCGTGTCCCGGGCGATCATGTAATGCAGCATGTCCTTCATGCCGGCATCGTGGGCGGCGTTGTAGAGGCGCACCGCCAGGACGCGGCCGGTGCTCTCGGCGGCGACGTTGCAGTACATGTCCGCCGCGAGGTTCCCGCTGGCGTAGATGTGGCTCATGTCGAAGGGCACGCCCTCGCAATTGGCGGGGAAGGCGGCCATGCCGGTCGAGAGGACGTGCCGGTGCAGCATGCCTTCGATGGTGTGGCGGGCGTTGCCCCCGCCCATGACGGCGCCGACGACGCCATCCGCCGCGCCCTCTTCCTGCAGGGCGGTCGGGGCGTTCTCGAGGTTCAGGGCGACGGCGGTCGCCAGCATCTCGATATGGCCCATCTCCTCGGTGGCGGTGTTGAGGAGCATGTCGCGGTACTTGGTCGACGGCCCCCGGGCGCCCCAGCCCTGGAAGAAGTACTGCATGCAGACCCGGATCTCACCCTCGATTCCACCGATCGCCTGCTGGAGCATGCGCGCGTAGATCGGATCGGGGTTTTCGACCTTCACGGGATACTGAAGGCGCTTGTCGAAATAGAACATGGAGGTTCCTCCCTGCGAAAGCGCAGCGGACCCGGACGATACTCAGGGGGAGTATCGTCCGGTCTCATGGGTTGAACCTCGCGAATCCGGGAAGGTTCGGTCGCGCCGGGGGAGAAAAGAGGAAAGATTGCGCCTTGCATCACCCACCTCGCCCTTCGAGGCTGCTGCGCTGCGCCTCAGGATGAGGTGGGTGTTAGGGAATGGCGTCGTGCGGCTGAGCGTTTGGCCAGCGTTTGGAGAGTGCCCCAATTGCCTGCGATCAGGGCCTCTTTCTTCGCGCGGCTCCATCCCTTGAGCCGCCGCTCTGCGGCAATGGCATCGGTGATGCGGTCGAAATGCTCGGCGTAGACGAGGGTCACAGGCCGGCGTTTGCTTGTGTAACCCTCGTACGTCCCTGCCTGATGCTCGCTCAGGCGCCGATCAAGGCTCTCACCACGGGCCGAACCGACATAGTAACTGCCGTCCGCACAACGCAGGATGTACACGAAGGCGCTCATAGCCCGATTCGTCCGATCACAGGACGAAAAGCTTAGCACGCCGTCTCTCGGCCCGTTCCCACCCACCCCCTCATCCTGAGGTGCGGCGAAGCCGCCTCGAAGGAGGCCTCCAGACAGAACTGCGATCCCTGGAGCCCTCCTTCGAGGCCCGCTGACGCGGGCACCTCAGGATGAGGGGAGTGGGTGGGGGAGAGCGTTGCGTCGCCCTGTCCCCTACGCCGCCTTCTTCCCCCGCCCGGCGATCTTCACGAGGTTGCGCAGCACGTCGGTGGCGATCTTCAGCCGCGATGGGACCGACGGCAGGTCGCGCACGAACACCACGCTCATGTCCGGCCGCACCTTCGCGAAGGAGGCCTGCTCCGCGACGAAGGCCACGAGGCCCTGCGGGTTCGCGTAGGACCGGTCGCGGAAGTGGACGACCACGCCCTTCGGCCCGGCCTCGACCTTCTCCACGTTGGCCTTGAGGCACAGGATCTTGATCGTGCCGATCTTGAGCAACTGCTCCACCTCCGGCGGCAGCGGCCCGAACCGGTCGATCATCTCGGCGCCGAAGGCCTCCATCTCGGCATCGTCCTGGATGGTGGCGAGCCGCCGGTAGAGGCCGAGGCGCACCGTCAGGTCCTCGACATACTCCTCCGGGATCGTGACCGGGGCGCCGAGCGCGATGGTCGGGGACCACGCCTCCTCCGGCACGTCCTCGATGCCCGCCTTGAGGGCCGTGACCGCATCCTCCAGCATCTGCTGGTAGAGTTCGTAGCCGACCTCCTTGATGTGGCCGGACTGCGCGTCGCCCAAGAGGTTGCCGGCGCCGCGGATGTCGAGGTCGTGGCTCGCCAACTGGAAGCCCGCGCCCAGCGTGTCGAGGCCCTGGAGCACCTTCAGCCGCTGCTCGGCCTGCGGGGTCAGTTGCCGCCCGGCGGGCGTCGTGAACAGGGCGTAGGCCCGCGCCTTCGAGCGCCCGACGCGCCCGCGCAACTGGTAGAGCTGGGCGAGGCCGAACATGTCTGCCCGGTGCACGATCAGCGTGTTGGCGGTCGGGATGTCGAGGCCGGATTCCACGATGGTCGTCGAGAGCAGCACGTCGAACTTGCCCTCGTAGAAGGCGGTCATGACGTCTTCGAGCTGCCCCGCCGCCATCTGGCCGTGGGCCACCGCGACCTTGATCTCCGGCATCTCTGCGTCGAGGAATTTCTTGACTTCGGCCAGATCCTCGATCCGCGGCACCACGTAGAACGACTGCCCGCCGCGATACCGCTCGCGCAGCAGCGCCTCGCGGATCGAGAGCGGGTCGAACGGCGTGATGAAGGTGCGCACCACCAGCCGGTCCACCGGCGGGGTCGCGATGATCGACAGTTCCCGCACCCCGGTCATGGCGAGTTGCAGGGTGCGCGGGATCGGCGTCGCCGAGAGGGTGAGGACGTGCACGTCCGCCTGCAGCGCCTTCAGCCGCTCCTTGTGGGAGACGCCGAAATGCTGCTCCTCGTCCACGATCAGCAGGCCGAGATCCTTGAACGCGATGTTCTTGGCGAGCAGCGCGTGCGTGCCGACGACGATGTCGACCGTGCCCGCCGCGAGCCCGGCGCGGGTCTGCTTCATGTCGGTCGATGAGACGAAGCGCGAGAGCTGCGCCACCTGCACCGGCAGGCCTTTGAAGCGCTCGGCGAAGGTCCGGTAATGCTGGCGGGCGAGCAGCGTCGTCGGCACGATCACCGCCACCTGCTTGCCGGCGATGGCGCAGGCGAAGGCGGCGCGCAGGGCGACCTCGGTCTTGCCGAAGCCGACATCGCCGCAGACCAGCCGGTCCATCGGGCGGCCGGCATTGAGGTCGTCGAGCACCGCGTCGATGGCGTTGGCCTGATCCTCGGTCTCCTCGAAGGGGAAGCGCGCGGCGAACTCGCCGTAGAGCCCCTCCGGTGCGTGGAGGACGGGGGCCTTCTTCACGAAGCGCTGCGCCGCGACCTTGATGAGCTCGCCCGCCATCTCGAGGATGCGGCGCTTCATCTTGGCCTTGCGGGCCTGCCACGCGCCGCCGCCGAGCCGGTCGAGGGCGACTTCCGAATCCTCCGAGCCGTAGCGGGTCAGGAGCTCGATGTTCTCCACCGGCAGCAGCAATTGGCCGCCGTTGTATTGCAGTTCGAGGCAATCGTGCGGGGCGCCCGCCGCATGGATCGTCTTGAGGCCGATGAACCGGCCGATGCCGTGGTCGGCATGGACGACGAGATCGCCGGGCTGGAGGGCCTGGACCTCCAGGATCACGTCCTGCGGGCGCTTGGCCTTGCGCTTCTGGCGCACCAGCCGGTCGCCGAGGATGTCGCCCTCGGACACGACCGCGAGTTCACCGACGGTGAAGCCAGCCTCCAGCCCCCACACCGCCACCGCCGTGTCGGTGCCGCGCTTGAGGGCGTAGACGTCCGCGAGCCGGGTGATCGCCACGGGCTTCCTAAGGCCGTGGTCGGCGAGCACGCCGCAGAGCCGGTCGCGGGAGCCGTCGGACCAGGATCCCAGGATCACGTGATGACCGGATCCCTGCAGGTCGCGGATATGGGCGACTGCCGCGTCGAAAACGGCGGCATGTTCGTCCGCCCGCTCGGGGGCGAAGCTCCGGCCGGGCTTGGCGCCGCAATCGATGACGGCGCGCGCCTCCGAATCCGGCTGATCGAAGGGCGTCATCCGCGCCACCGTGGCGGTGGCGAAGCGCTCCTTCAGTTCGTTCTGCATCAGGTAGAGGGCGCGGGGCGGCAGGGGCTTGTAGGGCGCCACGCCCGCCTGCGGGTTCTTGAGCGCGGTCTCGCGGGCCTGGAAGTAATCCTGCACCAGGGCGATGCGCTCGGCCGCCGCCTCCTCCACCTGCGGGTCGAGGAGGAGCGGCACCCCGGCGAGATAGTCGAACAGGGTGTCGAGCCGGTCGTAGAACAGCGGCATCCAGTGTTCGAGGCCGGCATAGCGGCGGCCCTCGCTCACCGTCTCGTAGAGCCGGTCGTCGCGGGTCGCCGCGCCGAAGCTCTGGATGTAGTTCTGCCGGAAGCGCCGGATCGTCTCGGTGGTGAGTTGCACCTCGCTCATCGGCACGAGGTCGAGGGAGCGGAGCTGCCCGGTGGTGCGCTGCGTCTCGGGATCGAAGGCGCGGATCGATTCCAGCGTGTCGCCAAAGAAGTCGAGGCGGATCGGGGCGGCCAAGCCCGGCGGCGACAGGTCGAGGATGCCGCCGCGCACGGCGTATTCGCCGGTATCGCGGACGGTGCCGGTGCGCAGGAAGCCGTTCGCCTCCACCCAGGCGACGATGTCGTCCATCTTCACGACGTTGCCGATGGCCGCCGAGAAGGTCTCGCGGGCGATGTGCGACTGGGGCGGCACCCGCTGCACCAGGGCGTTGATGGTGGTGCAGAGGATGCGCGGCCGCTCTTCGGACGAGCGCGTCCGCGCGAGCCGCGCCAGCGCCGTCACCCGCTGGGCGGCGACGCCGGTCGTCGGCGAGACCCGGTCGTAGGGCTGGCAGTCCCAGGCGGGCAGGGACATGATGTCGAGTTCGGGGGCGGCGAAGCCGAGCGCCGCCTGGAACGAGGCCGAGCGCCCCGAATCACGCGCCACGTGGACCAGCACCGCCGGCCCCTTGGCCTCCGGCGCGAGGGCGCGGGCGAGGTCGGCGGCCACGACGGCGTCGAACCCTTCCGGCACGCCCGCGAGCGTCGGGCTGTCGCCGCGCTTGAGCGCGTCCATGGCCTTGGCCAGGGCGGAGGATTTCGGCAGGGCGAAGCGGGCGGTCTGCTGTTTGGGGGCAGCCGGCTGCGGCTTCGGTTGAGGCTTGGCCATCGGGGCTCGTTCGCGGGATGTTCGTCCGCCGGGGCGGCGTCCACGGGTCAGGCGGGCGTTAGCCCATCGCGCCGCGCCGATCCAGGGTTCCGGATGCGCCTGCGGGCCGCAGCGGCCACATCGCTGGCGCGGGTATAGATTCGGGTATAGATGATGTGTTCATGGAACGGCTGTTCGGCTGCGATCCCGGCAAACGCCACCTTCTGCTGAGCGAGCGGCATCTCGACCTGCTCGACATGGCCGAAGTGTTTTCCGATCCCGACCGGCTCGACGTGGTCGATGCCCGGCGGGATTATGGCGAGGTTCGAAGGGTCACGGTCGGCGCGGCGTTGGGCGGCGTCTATACGGTCGTCTACACGATGCGCGGGCCGGTGACGTGGCTCGTCACCGCCTGGCCGGCCAACCGGAAGGAGCGGGCACGCTATGGCGAACGCCTCTGAGATCCTCTTCACCCGCCTGTCGGACGGCACGCTGCTGCGGCGCCAGCCGGACGGGTCCTATCGGCCCACGGAGGGCCGGAGCGATCACGCCAAGCTCGCCGCCCTGACCGAGGCGGAGATCGAATCCCTGGCGGCCTCGGATCCCGACCACCCTGCCCTGGACAACGATTTCTGGGACGGGGCGCTGGCGCCGGTGCCGGCGAAGGAGGCGATCTCGATCAAGCTCGACAGCGACGTGCTGCGCTTCTTCCGCCGGGACGGGCGTGGCTACCAGACCCGCATCAACGCCGTCCTCCGGCATTACATGCGGGCCAACGAGAACGCGGGCTGAGCGCCCTCACTCCTTCGCCATGATCTCCTGCAGGGCCATCTCCACCCGGCCGCGGAAGAACTCCGCGTTGGGCATGCCCTCCGTCATGGCGGCGGCGCGGCTGCCGGCTTGGCGCAGGATCTCGGCGCGCAGCGTCGGGTCGGAGCGTTCCAGCATCTCCAACATCACGCGCATCACCAGTTCGGTGGCGATGGAGCGGGCCGGGTGGTCGTAGGGGGCCTTCGGCACGGTGCTCTCCTCGCTCATCGCGGGCTCCCTCACGAGTGGATCGGCGCGTCGTGGCGGTGGAAGTCGCGCAGGCGCCGCCACACCGCCGTGTCGTAGTTCGAGGGCGTCTCGGCCTCACCGGTCAGCCACTTGAACAGGTCGCGGTCGGGCACCTCGATCAGCGCCTCGAACTCGTCGAGTTCGCTCTCGGACAGGTCGCCGATCTCCGCATCGGCGAAGCGGCCCATGATCAGGTCCATCTCGCGGATGCCCCGGTGCCATGCCCGGAACAGGGTGCGGCGGCGGCGGGGGTCGAGGTCGGCGCTCGTACGGGTGGTGCCGGACATGAGTCCCAAACCTTTCCGTTCACAAGGATGGCCCGTGAGATACGCCTGCGGGCCGGCGGTATCCAGTGCGCGTCAGGGCGCATCCGCGCCGAACAGGTCGCGCCAGCCCGTCCGCAGGCGCCGCCCGTCCGCGATCCGGGCGGTGAAGCCGACCGCGTCGAAATGTTCGAGCACCGGCATCGTCATGTTGCGGCCGATCCCGGCCGCCTCGCGAAACCGCCCCACGGTGAGCAACCCGTCCGGATGCTCCCCCGCCACCGCCTCGGCGATCCGGGCGAGGTCGGCCAGCAGCGGCGGCGGGAGGTAATAGGCCTTCGAGACCCGCCGCAGCCAGCCGATGCGCCCCACCTTGTCGAGGAGGGCGCGCACGGCCTCCGGCTCCCGCCCGAGGCGTTCGGCCAGGAGATGCAGGCGCGGCTGGTCGCGCCCGGCCGCCTCCACCACCGCGCGGATCTCCGCGTAGAGCGCCGCGTCGGCGGGGGCGAGGCGCGCCTCGTGGCCGGGCCGGTGGTGCAGGGCGCCCCGCCGGGCGAGCGCCCCGGCGCGGGTGAGCCCGTCGAGGACGAGGCGGGCGAGGGGCCGGTCGGCGGCGGACAGGTCGGCCGCGACCTCGTCCGCCGAGAGGCCGGGATTGTCGGGCTCGGCGGCGTGGCGCGCCTCGAACAGGGCGACGAGCCGCGCCTCCAGATCCGCCACCCGCGCGGCGGGGAAGGCGAGGCGCCCCGCCGCCGTGTCCACGACCCGCGCAGCGTGCTGGGTGAGCAGCCCGTCGAGGGCCGGCGGCGGGATGTTGCGCAGGCGGGCGAAGCGCCCGACATCGAGCCCCGCCGGCTCCGCATCGAGCAGCGCGGCGAGGGCGGCTCCATCCTCGGGCTCGGCCAGGGCGGCGAGGACGGCCCGGCGGGCGGGGAGCCAGGCTCCCCGGCGGGGCCCGTCGGCGTCGATCACCCGGCCGCCGCCGATCGTTCGTGAGGCGGAGGCTTCGCGTAGGACGAGGCGGTCTCCGGTGAGGGCATGCAACGGCGCGTCGAGGGCGATCCGCGCGAAGGCCTCGCCCCCCGGAAGAATCGCGGGCGCCTCGGGGGCGAGGAGCACCCGGCCGGTCACGCCGGCCGCGCCACAATGGACCTGCACCGCCGCCCGGTGGCGCAGGGGCCGGGCCTCCCCCGGCAGCAGGCGGATCCACGCGTCGAGGCGCGTCGCCGTGCCGGACAAAGCGGGGGCGAGCGCCCACTCGCCCCGATGGATGTCGTCGCGCGACAGGCGCGGGCCGGTGAGGTTAAGGGCGCAGCGCTCGCCGGCCCGGCCCTCCGCCGCGACCTCGCCCTGGGCATGGATGCCGCGCACCCGCGCCTCGATGCCCTTTGCCGAGACCAGCACCCGGTCGCCGACCCGCACCGTGCCGGCATGGACGGCCCCCGTCACCACGAGGCCTGCGCCCGGCAGGGTAAAGCAGCGGTCGATGGCGAGGCGAAAGCCCCGCTCGGATTCGGCCCCGCGCGGGGCCGCCCCGTCGCCGGTCTCCTCCAGCCGGGCCAGCACCTCCGGGATGCCGGCGCCGGTGAGGGCGGAGCAGGGCAGGATCGGCGCTCCGGCGAGGCCGGTGCCGGCGAGGAGGGCGCGCACGGCCTCGGTGACGGCGGCGATCCGCTCCGGCCCGGCCCGGTCGGCCTTGGTGAGGGCGACGATCCCGCGCGAGAGGCCCAGCAGGTCGAGGATGGCGGCGTGCTCGCGGGTCTGGGGCATCACGCCGTCGTCGGCGGCCACCACGAGGAGGGCGCAATCGACCCCCGTCGCCCCCGCCACCATGGTGCGCACCAGCCGCTCGTGCCCCGGCACGTCCACGAAGCCGAGGGAGAGGGCGCCCCGGCGGGCATAGGCGAAGCCGAGATCGAGGGTGATGCCTCGGGCCTTCTCCTCCGGCAACCGGTCGGCATCGATTCCGGTCAGCGCCTTCACCAGCGCCGTCTTGCCGTGGTCGATATGCCCCGCCGTCGCGACGATCATTCTTCTTTGGACTTCGCGTCGTGAATGGGAGGGGCGGCGCAGGGACGAACCCGCGCCGCCTCGTGTCAGGCCTTGATCCGGGTCTCGGCCAGTTCCGACATGCAGGTGTCGTAGGGCGTGAACTCGACCCGGTCCGACACCGCGAACAGGGTGAAGGGCGAGTACAGAAACAGGGCCTTGGCCTCGTCCTGCAGGTAGCGCTCCACCTCCCGCACCACGCCCTCTTGCGCCGCCGGCTCTGCGGTGTGCAGCAGCTTGTCGTAGAGGGCGTCGAAGGCGGGATCCTCCGGGCCCTGGCGCAGGGTCGCGTCCTTGCCGAAGAACTCCCGGTGGACGCAGGCGATCGGATATTGCGGCGTCCAGTCGAAATACCATTCGAGCTTGACGTCGAAATCCTCCGGCAGGTCGCCCCGGTCGCTGACGAACCGCGCCGAGAGGCCGATCTCCGCGAGGTTCCGGCCGATGGCCTCGACCACGCCCGTCCAGGCGGGGGACGCGACGAACACGAGCGCCCGGCCCCCGAGCCCCGCCTTCTCCAGCACCGCCTTCGCGGCCTGGGGATCGTGCGGGAACGGTTTCAGGCCGGGATCCGCGCCGTAGCGGCCGGGCTGGATGAAGGCCGGGATCACCGTGCCGTAGCCGTGCGCCCCCTGGTCGAGCACCGCCTGCCGGTCGATGGCGAGGTTGAGCGCCCTTCGCACCGCCGGGTCGCGCCAGGGCGAATCCGGCCGGTTCTCGTTGAAGACGCCCGTCAGGATCGTCTTGGCTTTCTTGGTCTGGATCTTCCCCTTGTCGCTCGCCGGGAAGGCCTTCGCCTCGTCCGGCGTCAGGTCGAACACCACGTCGACGCGGCCGTCACCGGCCGCCACCGACTTGATGCCCTCCGCCTTGCCGATGACGTTGTCGTAGACGATGCGGACGCTCGGCCTGCGGGCCGGGTTCCAGTAGGTCGGGTTGGGCTCCATCACGACCCTGTCGGAGCGGGAATCGATCAGCGAGACACCCTCGGTGAGCACGAACGGGCCAGTCCCCCACGGACCGGGCGCGTCGATCACTCACCAATGGCCTTCGGCCGATCCCGTCTTCGGGTCGATGAAGCCCCACTCGTTCCAGAACCGCGTCGAGGGCAGGTGCATGCCCCGCAGCTTCATCAGCGCGGCGGAATCGCCGCCGGGGAAGCGCATGCGGATCGTGCGGTCGTCCACCGCCTCGCAGGCCACGTCGCGGGCGAAATTCAGGAAGGCCCCCGGCGGATGCGGGTTGGTCCATTCCTGCACCTTGTCGAAGCCGAGCTTGAACATGCCGGCATCGAAGCGCTCGCCATCCTGGTAGACGGCCTCGCGCATCGTCAGTTCGAGGGTCTCCCCGTCGAGCCAGCGCCAGGATTTGGCGAGGCTCGGCTGGCCGATCCCCTCGTGATCGACCCGGTTGGCCTCCTCCATCGTGTTCCAGGTGATGGAGAGCCAGTTCACCGGCGACGGATCGACCACCGTCACCGTGTTGTGGGGGCCGAAGGCGCCGCCGCCTCCGGGATCCCCGGTCGCATGCGTGTCCATGCTTCCTCCTGTCATCGCCCGCATGGCGTGCGGGACGCCCGCCGGATTGGCGGTGCGCAACCTATGATAGAGCGCAATCGGTCGCGCGCAATCGACCTTTCCGATCCGTTGGCGAAGGCCGCTTGCCAAGCCGGCTTCCGGCACCCAAACACCATCGGGCCGCAGGGCACCCGCGTGGGGCGGGGGCCGGGCTGGCGGAGGCGGGGATGGAACCGGGCGGGATGACGGGCAGGGCACAGGCCGGGGCACGGGCGGTGGACCTGCGGCTCTACGGGCTCCTCGATACCGGCGTGAGCGGCTTCGACAGCGCGGCGCTCGGCCGCCTCGGCGCCGAGGCGGTGGCGGGCGGCTGCACCCTGCTGCAGTACCGCGAAAAGGACATCGCCGATGCCCGCGCGGCGGTGGAGCGCCTGCGGGCGATCCGCGCCGCGATCGGCGGGCGGGTGCCGCTCCTCGTGAACGACCGCGTCGACCTCGCCCTGGCGGCGGGGGCGGACGGGGTGCATCTCGGCCAATCGGACCTGCATCCGGCCGACGCGCGGCGGCTGCTGGGGCCGCAGGCGATCATCGGCCTCACCGTGAAGACGGCCGCCCACGCGGACGAGCTCTACCGGCTCCCGGTGGATTACGCCTGCATCGGCGGGGTCTTCGCCACGACGAGCAAGGACAACCCGGACCCGCCGGTCGGCCTCGACGGGCTGTCGCGCATCCTGTTCCGGGCGCGGCTCGCGCGGGGGCCGGGCCTGCCGGTCGGGGCCATCGCCGGCATCAACGCCGACAACGCGGCGCAGGTGATCGCGGCGGGGGCGGACGGGGTCGCCGTGATCTCGTCCCTGTTCGGGGTCGAGCCGGTGCGCCAGAATGCCCGCCACCTGCGCGGGCTGATCGACGCCGCCCTCGCCGAGCGCGGAGCGCACCGATGACGGCCATCGCAGTCACCCTGGCAGGCTCGGATTCCGGCGGCGGCGCCGGCATCCAGGCCGACCTCAAGACCTTCTCGGCGCTCGGCGTCTACGGCGCCAGCGTCGTCACCGCCCTGACGGCGCAGAACACCCGCGGCGTCCAGGCCATCCACGAGGTGCCGGCGGAGTTCGTCACCCGGCAGATCGAGAGCGTGTTCTCCGACCTGACCATCGGCGCGGTGAAGATCGGGATGCTGTCCCGGCCGGAGGTCATCCTCGCCGTCGCCGACGGGCTCGCGCGCCACGCGAGCGGGATTCCGGTGGTGCTCGATCCGGTGATGATCGCCACCAGCGGCGACCGGCTGATCGCCGACGAGGCGGTGGCCGTGCTGCGCGAGCGGCTGCTGCCGCAGGTCGATCTCGTGACGCCGAACCTCCCCGAGGCCGCCGTCCTCCTCGGCGACGACAGCGAGGAGGACGGCGCCGTCCTGGCGCAGCGGCTCGTCGCCCTGGGGGCGCGGGCGGTGCTGGTGAAGGGCGGGCACGGGACCGGGCCGGAAAGCGTGGATTTTCTCGCCACCACCGAGGGCTTCGAGCGGCGCCTCGCCGCGCCGCGCGTCGAGACCCGCAACACCCACGGCACCGGCTGCACCCTCTCGGCGGCCATCGCCGCGCTCCTCGCCCGGGGCCTGCCCCTGCCGGAGGCCGTCGCGGCCGCCAAGGACTATCTTACCGCCGCGATCCTGGCCGCCGACGAGCTCGCCATCGGCGGCGGACACGGGCCGGTCCACCACTTCCATGCCTGGTGGGGCGAACGCGGCTGATGTGCATCGCCCCCGCCGAAACCTTGCGCCCGTCATCCGTTTGCGTTTGAAGAAGCGTACGATCGTTCGATGAACGGAACGGCCGGGCGGATCGAAGGACCATGCGGGATCAGGTGGAACGGCAAGCAGACCGCCCGGAGAAGGCCGGCAGGACGCGCGATCTGCTGACCGGAGCACAGGTCCTGTCGGGGCAGCTCGGCAAGACGATCCAGCGCCTGCGCAAGGCCTACAACCTGTCCCTGTCGGACCTCGCCGAGCAATCCGGCGTCGCCAAGTCGATCATCAGCCAGATCGAGCGCAACGAGACCAACCCGACGCTCGCCACCATCTGGCGCCTGTCCCAGGCGCTGGACGTGTCCATCGAGCGCGTCCTGGCGGCGGGCGACGAGGAGCCCTTCATCGAGAAGACCTCCCGCGCCGACACGCCGATCCTCCTCTCCGAGGACGGCAAGGTGCGGCTCGCCATCGTCGGCTGGATCAAGACTGTCGAATGGCTGCAATGGTACGAGGTCAGCGCCGATCCCGGCGGCGTCCTCGATTCCGACCCGCACCAGCGCGGCTCGGTGGAATCGCTGTCGGTGACGGAAGGCGTGTTCGAGGTCGAGGTCGGCGGTGCTCTCCAACGGGCGCGGCCCGGCGAGACCCTGCGCTACCGCTGCGACCGGCCGCACCTCGTGCGCTGCGCCGAGGGACCTGGCCGGGCCACCATGGTAGTGATCATGAAGGCCGCCGTGATGGAGTGAGGGTTAACCCTCCTCCCACCCGCACCGTCATTGCGAGCGCAGCGAAGCAATCCAGGGGCGGCGGGCCGCTTCCGGACATTGCGCATCCCTGGGTTGCTTCGCTACGCTCGCAAAGACGTGGAGTGGCAGCGACTTACCGCCCGGTGTTCACCCAGCGCACGATGTCGGCCAGGACCATGACCAGCGCCTGATCGAGGGCGCGGGCGCCGGAGCCCGCATCGACCGATCCCACCGGCACGCGCGCCGTGAAGATCCGCGCCGCCGCGACGCGGCCCGTGCCGTCCGCCACCAGCTTGAGCGACAGGTCCACCACCGCCTCGCCCGTGGCGGTCTGGATGTCGAAGGCGCGGATCTCGCTGATCAACTGGTAATCGGCCGTGACCTTGTCGCCCGGACGGCTCACCGAGCGAAGGCGGCCGGCATTCTCCAGGCTCTGGATGATCCGCGTCTGGATAAGGCGCGGCAGGCGGTCGGCCCATTGGCCGCCGCCAAGGAAGGACAGGGAGCCGCCGCCCTGGCGCACGATGATCCGGTCCGCCTCGAAGGGCTGAATCCCCACGGGTTCCGACACCACGATCGCCCGCCCCGACGCCACGGGCCGACCGCCCGCCGGGAGGGCGGCGAGGTCGAAGGTGAGGGGCGCCGCGCCGCCGGCGCAGCCGCCGAGCAGGGCAGCCACCAGCAGGGTCGCGGTCGGAAGGACCGAACGGATCATGCACACAACCTAATCGAGCCGGCCGGCGAGAGCCGGCAGGTCACCAAAGCCATGCAACCGAAACTATGCCGTACGGGAAAGGCTGCAGTGCGGCTCAGCACAAACGTGGCCTTGAGGCCTAAGTCAACGACCACCGTTGTATTCGGGCAACGACGGCTTGCCGCCGAATATGACCTGCGACGGGTCCTTCTCCAGGCTGCGCACGGTGCGGTTGAGGGTGCCGAGGGTGCGCTGCCCGTCGCCGGACAGGGCCTCGACCTCCCGGCGGCTGCTCCCCGAGAGGCGGCCGAAGCTCGTGGAGATGCTGGCGGTGCGCTTGTCGAGGTTCTCCGACATGGTGCGGAAGGCACGGCCCGCGTCGCGGACGGAGATCGCCGCCTCGCGGATCTCTACGAAGGTGCTCGTCCCCTCCTTGCCGGAGGCCGAGCCGAGGAAGCCCTCCGCGCCCTTCAGCACGGCGTCGATCCGGTCGGCCGAGGCGTCGAGCTTGGCCGCCAGCGAGCGGGCGTCGTGGAGGCCCGCCTGGATGTCGGGGGCGGAATTGGCCAGCGCCGAGGAGAACTTGTCGGCGTTGTCGATCACCCGGACGACGCGGTTTCCGTCCACCGCCTTCACCAGGGACGACATGGCCGGCGCCGCGTCGGCGAGCGTCTTCGAGAAGGTCTCGACGTTGGCCAGCGTCCGGGAGATCGCGCCCTCGTTGCCCGCGACCAGCCGGTCGAGGTGCGAGAGCATGTCGTCCGCCCGCTGCGCCACCTGCCGAGCCAGCGCCATCATGTCCTGCATGTCGGAGGTCTGGGCGAAGATCGTCGCCGGCTCGCCGTTGGCGCCGGGCTTCAGGGGCGGCGCGTCGGCGTCGCCGCCGGTCAGCGCGATCACCGAGACGCCGGTCAGCATCGCCGAATCGAGCCGCGCGCGGGTGTCGGACTTGAGCGGCGTCGAGGGCTCGACCTTGACCATGGCGAGCACCCGGCGCGGGTCCTGCGGGGCGAGATGGATGTCCGTCACCTCGCCGACCTTGATGCCGTTGAAGGTCACGCTCGATCCGCGCGACAGGCCACCGACCGAGCCGGAGAAGACGATGCGCACCTGCTCGCTCACCTGCCGGGACGAGCCGCCCGCGATCCACAGGGTGAAGCCGAAGCCCGCCAGGATGACGGCGAGGGTGAAGGCCCCGATCAGGGCGTAGTTCGCGCGGGTTTCCATGAGGTCAGCCTCCGGTCGCTGCGACGAGGGGGTCCTGGTGCGGCGCGCGCACGGCCGAGGGCCCGCCCGCGACGGCGCGGGCGCGCTTGCCGTGGAAATATGAGCGCAACCAGGGATGGGGGTTTTCCAGCATCTCCTCCACCGTACCGGCGGCGATGATCTGGCCGTCGCCCAGCGCCGCGATGCGGTCGCAGGCGGTGTAGAGGCTGTCGAGGTCGTGCGTGACCATGAACACGGTCAGGCCCAGCGTCTCCTTGAGGGTGGAGACGAGGTCGTCGAACTCGCCCGCGCCGATCGGGTCGAGGCCCGAGGTCGGCTCGTCGAGGAACAGGATCTCCGGGTCCAGCGCCAGGGAGCGCGCCAGCGCGGCGCGCTTGATCATGCCGCCCGAGAGTTCGGAGGGGAGCTTGTCGGCGGCGTCGGGCTTCAGGCCGACCATCTCGATCTTGAGCCGGGCGAACTCGTCGAGGAGCCGGCCGGAGAGCTTCAGGTGCTCGCGCATCGGCACCTGGATGTTCTGCTTCACGGTGAGGGCGGAGAACAGGGCGCCCTGCTGGAACAGCACCCCCCAGCGGGTCTCCATCCGCCGCCGCTCGGCATAGGTGAGGCCGTCCACGTCCTGGCCGAACACCTCGATCGTGCCCGAGCGCTTCGGCACGAGGCCGAGGATCGTGCGGGTGAGCACGGATTTGCCCTGCCCGGACGGGCCGACGAAGCCCAGGATCTCCCCCCGGCGGATGTCGAGGTTGAGGCCCTTCAGGATGGTCTTGTCGCGGAAGCCGACCACGAGGTCGCGCACGCGGATGATGGGGCTGTCGCTCACCGGGCGGAACTCAAAAGTCGATGGCGGCGAAGAACACCGCGAACAGGCCATCGAGGACGATGACCATGAAGATGGACTTCACCACCGAGGCGGTGACGCGGCGCCCCAGGGACTCGGCCGAGCCCTCGACGGCGAAGCCCTCGATGGTGGCGATGAGCCCGATGGTCAGGGCCATGAACGGCGCCTTGATGAGGCCGACGATGACGTGGTGCACGCCCACCGCCGCCTGCAGCCGGGCGAGGAACTGGTCGAGGGTCAGCCCGCCGTAGAGCATCGCCGTCAGGCCGCCGCCGGCGAGCGCCGCGAGGTCGCCGAGCAGGGTCAGCATCGGCAGGCTGATCATCAGCGCCAGGACGCGGGGGACGATGAGGATTTCGGTGGCGTCGAGGCCCATGACGCGCAGGGCATCGACCTCCTCGCGCATCCGCATGGAGCCAATCTCGGCGGTGATGGCCGAGCCGGAACGGCCCGCCACCATGATCGCCGTGAGCAGCACTCCGAGTTCGCGCAGGATCAGCAGGCCGATCAGGTTGACGACGAAGGTCTGCGCTCCGAACCGTTGGAGCTGGAAGATGCCCTGCTGCGCGACGATGCCGCCGACGAGGAACGAGATCAGCACGATGATCGGCGCGCCGTTCAGCGCCATCTGCTGGACTTGGTTGACCAGGGCGGTACCCCGGAAGCTGCGCGGGCGCAGGGCGACGCGGGCGCAGGCCGCTACGACCTCGCCGAGGAAGGCGATGCCGGTGCCGAATTCCTTGCTCCCCCGCACGACCTGCCGGCCGGTCCCGTCGAGGAGCGACAGGGGGAAGCGCAGGCGCGGGGCAGGGGCCGGCGGCTCGCCCCTTATCACCACCTCGCCGAGGAGCGTCCGGTGCTCGGGCCGCGTGCCGAGATAGGCGAGGGCGCCGCCCGACGCCTCGACCTCCGCGCGGGTTCGTTCCAGCACCCAGGCGCCCAGGGTGTCGAGCCGTTCGATCTCCCCGAGGTCGACCACAAGGCGCGAGGACGCGCCCGCCGCGATCCGGGCGGCCGCGGCCTCCACGGCCGGCGCCTGGTCGGCGGTCCAGCGACCGCCGAGCCGCAACCGCCCGTCAGCCGCCTCCGTCAGCGATGCGGTGCCGGGCGCGAGCCCTTCGGTCAGCAACAGGGGGTACTCCTTCACCGGCGCGTGTCGCACGATCGTTGCCGCTCCCGCGCCGGGAGCGGATCGTAAGGCCAGGCTTGCCCCGCCCCGTCCGTGCGGGAGGACACGCCATCGCGAGACGCTATGCTGCGCCACGGTTATGACGAGATTACGGTTGACGCTTTCTCTCTTGTGCAGCGGCCAGCGCCAGAATGACGCCGCAGGCCGAGAGCGGCGCCATGGCGAGGAAGACCAGCGGCCCCGCCTCCCGGTAGATGAGTCCGCTCGCCAGCGTCGCCGTGACAGCGATTCCCGCGTTCACCGCCGAGAGGGTGCCCTGCGCCCGGCCCCGCGCGCCCTCCGGCGACAGGGACGAGACCGCCTCCATCGCCCCGAGCTGCGTCGCGCCGAAGGTGAGGCCGTGCAGGACCTGCAGCGGCACCAGCGTCTCCATCCGGTCCCCGACCAGATAGAGCCCCACCGCCCGCAGGATGCCTGCCGCCCCGCCGAGGACGAGGAGCGGCACCGGCCCGCGCCAGGAGGCGGGCAGGCGAGGGGCCGCCGCGAACAGGACGATCTCGGCCAGCACGCCCGTCGCCCACAGGGCGCCGACCTGCGTCGCGGAGAGGCCGTGCGCGGTCCAGTGGATGCTGCCGAAGCCGTAGATCGCCGCGTGCCCCGCCTGGATCGCGGCGGCGGCGCCGATGCACAGCCACAGCCGCCGGGGCAGGGGCGGGCCCTTGCCCCCGACCGCGCGGCGGGGCGCCTCGGCCGGTGTGCGGTCGAGGAGCGCGGTGAAGCCGGCGATCAGGGCGAGGCCGGTGAGCAGGATCGGCACGGCGAGCCGCCCGCCGAGCGCCGCGAGCAGGGCCCCGCCCGCGAGGTTGGCGAGGAGGAACGCGATCGAGCCCGCCATGCGGATCCGCGAATAGGCGAGGCGGGGATCCCGCCGGGCGGCGGCGAGCGTCAGGTAGTCGATGGAGGGTACGAGAGGCGCGGCGGCGACCGCGTTCAGCACGGTCAGCACCGCGAGCGCGGGCCAGCCGAACCCGGAGGCCGGGGCCATGGCGGCGTAGGTCGCCGCGACGCCGAAGCTGCCCGCCACGATCAGCCGCCGCGCCCCGAGCCCCCGGTCGATCAGCCCCATCAGCGGCGCCGTGGCGACGATCCGCGTGGCGATGGGCAGCGCCAGCAGCAGGCCGATCACCCCGGCATCGAGCCCGAGCGTGGCGAGCCAGACGGGGAGGAACGGCATGGCGATGCCGATCTCGGTGAAGACGACGGCGTAGAGCAGCGACAGGCGCAGCGCGCCGGAGGAAGCGGGCACGGGGGAAAGGGGCTGTGGGACGGAGGGTGTCGTAAGCGCCCGTTAAACCACTTCTGTCAATCTTGAGGGGTTCGGGACGCGCCGGGCGCGGGGTCTTCGCTCCGCCGGACGCCCCTGTCGGAAGCGCCGTTGATGTCCGGTCTGCCCAGCGCCCACGCGATCGATGCTGCGGAATACGCGGCGATCGAGGCGACGATCGGCGCCAGCGAGCGCGGCCAGCACTTCCTCGCCGAGCATGCCCGCCGGGCCCGCGCCGAGGAGATGGCGACGGTGCTGACCGCCATCGAGCGGCTGGAGCGCAGCGTCACCGCCGAGCGTCCCGTCGATGCGGTGGGCAGCCTGCGCGGCGGCCTCGCGGAGATGGCCGAGGCGATCAGCCGGACCAAGGCCGAGATCTCAGCGATCAGCGTACCGGACGGCGACCAGACCCGCCTCACCTCGGCCTCGCAGGCCCTCGACGCCATCGTGCGGGCCACCGAGCAGGCGACCTCCGACATCCTCGGCGCCGCCGAGGCGGTGCAGGAGGCGGCCTGGACCCTGCGCGAGCGCAACGTCGAGCCGGAGACCTGCGAAGCCCTCGACCGCCACGCGACCGCGATCTACACGGCCTGCTCCTTCCAGGACCTCACCGCGCAGCGCACCGCGCGGATCATCTACACCCTCCGCTACCTGGAGGACCGGATCGCCTCGATGATCGCGATCTGGGGCGGCGAGATCGCGCGGGTCCCGCCCGCTCCGGGCACCACCGAGGGCGCCCTGCCCATCGACGAGGATCTCTGCCAGATCGACGTGGACCGCTACATCGCCATGTCGGTGCCGGCCATGACGGCGGCGGCCATCGTCGCCCAGCCGGGCAGCCCGGCCCTGCACGAGGACATCGTGTTCGTCCCGGTCTCGACCCCGCCGGAACTCAAGGCGGAGCCCAAGCCGGAGCAAAAGTCCGAGCCCGTGCCGGAGCTCTCGCCGCCGCATTGGACGGAAGAGGAGCCCGCCGACGCCCTGTTCGAATTCTCCCTCGCCGAGCCGGAGGCGATGAGCCTCGACGGGCTCGATGCCGAGCCGACCGAGAAGCGCCTCGCCCTCTTCGCTTGAGGCCGCGCGAGCCGATATAGGGGGCGCCCGACCGCGTCAGCCCCCATCGTTCCTTGGCCCTGCACCTCATCAAGCTCAGCGTGGGCCCGGCCTCCATGGCCGATCTCGCCGCGCGACAGGCGAGCCAGCCGGCCCAGCCGGTCCACGTCACGCGCACCCTGCCCAAGCGGCACCGGGAGATCGCGGGCAAGGGCTCGATCTACTGGGTGATCCGGGGCAGCCTGTGCTGCCGCCAAGCGATCGTCGCCCTCGAGCCCCTGACCGGCGAGGACGGCATTCCCCGCTGCCGCATCGTGCTCGCGCCGCCCCTGGTGCCGGTGGTCCCCCGGCCCTGCCGCCCGTTCCAGGGCTGGCGCTACCTCGCGCCGGGCGACGCCCCGGCCGATCTCGGCGCGGGGCTCGGCGGCGACGTCGCCGAGATGCCGGAAAAGCTCCGCCGGGAACTCGCCGCCCTCGGCCTTCTCTAGGATCGCGCGCCCCGTGAAGGCGCGCGATCTCGTCTCGCTCAGGCTCCCTCGAAGCGCCCGCTGGCATGGGCCAGCATCGTGTAGACCTTGCCCGTCTCGGAGGTGAGGTAGGCGTCGGTCCGCTTGGCGTCGGGGTCGTTCTTCACCACGTCGCCGAGCAGGCGCTCGAACTCGCTCACGTAGCGGTCCACGCTGCGCCGGAACTCCTGATCCGAGCGGTAGCGCCGCTGGATCTCGGTGAAGGTCGTCTGCCCCTGCGCCGTGTAGATGCGCGGCGTGAACAGGTTCGGCTCGCCCCGGCGGTACCGCTCCCACAGGTCGACGGCGGTGCGGTGCTCGATCATCCGCGCGATGTCGGTGGAGATCGTGTCGAGGGCGATCCGGCCGGTCTCGGCGGCGGGCTTCCCATTGCGCGGGGCAGGGGAGGCGGCCGGCGCCGGGGTCGGAGCCGGTGCCGTCCGGGCCGGGGTGGCCGGAGCGGTCGCGGCCGGGTTCTCCTCGTCGTCATCCAGCGAGGCGCGGGTGAGGAGGTCGGAGAGCCAGCCCTTCTTGTTGGCGCCCGCCCCCGTGGCGGGGGCCGGGTTGACCGGACGCGGCGTGACCGGACGGGTCTCGCTGCGCACCGGGGCCGGGCGGGGCGCCGGGGCGGGCGCGGGCGCCTGCACCGGGGCGGGGCTCGGCGCCGAGGCCGTGGGAGCCGGCGCGGCCGGGGCCGGCAGCGGCGAGGCGGGCGCCGCGAGGGAGCGGCTTCCCCCCTCCGCGACGCGCCGCTGCGTCTGGGCGATGGGCTGCGCGACGTCCACCGTGCGGCCGGTCCGGGCGACCAGGGCCGACAGCTCGTTGAGGGCCTTGATCTGGTCGGACACGACCCGGCGCATCTCGCCGGCCGCGTCCTGGGTCTCGCGGGGCAGTTCGAGGACGCCGCGGGCGAGGTCGGCGCGGGTGGATTCGAGCTCGCTGCGGATGGACGAGGCCATCTCGCGCAGGTTCGTCACCGATTCCCCGAACCGGCTCTGCGCCTCCTCCAGGCCTTTCCGCATCTCGCGAGAGGCGGCGTCGAGGGCTTCGCGCACCCCGGCGGCGGCCTTCTCGGCCTCCGCCCCGGCATCGTCCTTCAGGCCGGCGAAGGCCCCCGTTACCTGCTCGCCCGCACTCTCGGCGGAGCGGGCGAGGGCGTCGGTGAGCGCGCGCGCCCGGTTCTCGGCCTCGCGCAGGACCTTGTCGATCTGGCCGGCGAAGGCCGAACCGCGCGATTCCAGGGTCTCGGCCCGGGCCTCGAACTCGGCCATGGCGGTGGCGAGCGCCCGCTCCCGCTCGGTGAGGGCGGAGGAGAGACGGGTCTCGACCGCGTCGAGGGAGGTCGCCGCCCCGTCGAGGTTGCGGGCGAGGTCGTTCGCCTCGCGCAGGGCCCCTTCCGAGGCCTCGCGCAGCGCCGCGACCTGGGTCGAGACGTCGGCCCCGGCCCGGTTGGTCTCGGCGGCGACCCGCTCCAGTTCGGTGCGGATCTGCGAGAGCCGGCCGGAGAGGTTGCGCTCGATGGCCCCGAGGTTCGAATCCGCCCCCGCCACGAGGCCGGTCAGGGCCGCGTTGGCGCTCTCGACGCGGACGATCACGCCGCCCAGCTCACGGGTGAGCCGGTCGTTGGTCTCCGCAAGGTCGGCGAGCGTCCGGGCCGCGCCCTCGTCCACCGCCGCGCGGAGGATGTCGGCCGAGGCGCGGGTCTGGATCGCGAGGCGTTCGGTGCTGGTGCGCAGGGTCTCGGCCAGCGGCAGGCCGGTCTCCTCCAGAACCCGCTCGATGGTCCCCGCCCGGTCGGACAGGGCGTCGGCGAGGTCGCGCATCGGACCGTCCACCGCCGCGCGGAACCGCGAGACGTGGCCTTCGAGTTCGGAGCCGACGCTGTCGCCGCTGGCGTTGAGGCTGTCGAGCAGGGCGCCGCCCCGCTCCTCGATGGCCCGAACCAGGGTCTCGGCGCTCTCGGCGAGGCGGCGGGCGAGGGCTTCGCCACGGGCGTCCACCAGGGAGCCGAGGGCGTTGGCCCGGCGCTCGAAGCCCATGCCCATCGCCTCGGCGCGCTGGTCGATGAGGGCGGCCAGGGCCGCCTCGCGGGCGGCGAGCGTCGCGGCCAGGGCCGCCGTGTGGGCCTCGACCTGTTCCGCATGGGCCTGCGCCCGGGCGTCCAGGGCGGCGCCCAGGCCGGCGGTGCGCTCGTCCATGAGGCCGGCGAAGGCGTCGTGGCGCTCGTCGAAGGCCGTGGCGAGGGCGTCGGCGCGCTGGCCGACCAGATGCGCGAAGCGCTGGATGCGGCTGTCGATCCGCTGGGTGAAGGCATCCGCGCGGGCATCGACCTCGCGGGTGAGGTCCTGCGTGCGGCCTTCCACGACCCCGTCGAGGTCGCGCAGACGGGTCTCGAACACCTCGGTGAGGGCGCCGACCCGGTCGTCGGCGGCCTCGATCAGGCCGCGGCTGCGGCTGTCGAGGAGCCCGTCGATGGCCGTGCGGGCCTCGTCGAAGGTGGTGCGCAGGGCCGCGAGGCGGGCGTCGAACAGGTCGGCCATGCCGGCGGGCGCCGTGTTGAGGACGCTGCGGATCTCGTCGGTCTGTGTGGCGATCGCCTGGGCGATGTCGCCGCCACGGGTCTCCACGAGGTCGCGCAGGCCGTCCTGGGCCTCCTCGAACAGGGCGCGCAGGCGCTGGGTGCGGCTGTCGAGGGTCGCGGCGAGCTGGCGCTCGCGGGTCTCGACCAGGGCCGCCACGGCGGCGGGGGCCTCCTCGAGCAGGCTGCGCAGGGTCTGCAGGCGCTCGTCCACGGAGGCGGCGAAGCGGCCGCTGCCGCCTTCGACCGCCGCGTCGAGGGTGGCCTGGGCCTCCTCGAACAGGCTGCGAAGGCCCTCGGCGCGGGCGTCCAGGGTCTCGGCGAGGCGGTTGCCCCGGCCCTCGACCAGATCCTCCAGGCGGCCGAGGCGGGCGTCGAACAGGTTGCCCAGGGCCTCGGTGCGGCTCTCCAGCGCCCCGGCTGCTCCCGTCAGCGCGCCTTCCAGCGCCGTGACGAGTTCACGGCCACGGCCGTCCAGGGCCTCGCTGAGGGGGCCCGTGCGCCCGTCCAGGGTCTCGACCAGGGTGCGGGCATGCCCGTCCAGCATGGTGCGGATCTGGTTGGTGCGGTCGTCGAGCAGGCCGTGCACGGTGCGCACGCCCTCGTCGAGCAGGCCGCTGATGTCGCCCGTGCGGCTCGCCAGCGTGTGGCCGAGGCGACCCTCGCCCTCTTCGAGCATCCGCTCGGCGTCGGCGATGGTCTGCTGCAGCTTGGCGAGGACGCCCTCGCCCCGGTTGTCGATGAGTTCGGCGAGCGAGGTGCTGCCGGTGTCGAACAGGCGGGCGAGTTCGGTGATGCGGTTGCCGATGACGCCGAACACCGCCCGGCCCTTCTCGTCCAGCTCCTTGGACATCGCCTCGGTGCGCTCGTCGATGAGGCGCCCGAGCAGGTCGGAGCGTTCGGCGAAGGCGGCGCGCACCGCGTCGGTGCGGGCCGACAGGGCGGTGTCGGCGGCGGTGGCGCGCTCGTCCACGAGGGCCGCGATCTCCTCCGCGCGGGCGGCGAGGGAGGTGTCGAGGGCGCGGGTGCGCTCCTCGACGGCGCCGGTCAGGGCGGCGATGCGCTCGGCCATGGCCGCGTCGAGGCCGCCGGTGCGGGTCTCGATCGCCTCCACGAGGTCGCGGGTGCGCTGGGTCAGTTCCGCGTCGACGGCGCGGGTGCGCGCCTCGATCAGGCGGATCGCCTCGAAGGCCTGCGAGCCGAAGCTCTCATCCACGAGGCGGGCGCGCTCTTCCAGCGTCGCGCCGATCTCCTCCAGGCGGCGCAGGACGGTGCCGTCGAACCGCTCGGCGCCGGTATCCAGGGCGCGGGCGATCTCGCCGGTGCGGCGCTCGACCTCGGCCCCGAAACCGACGGAGCGGGCCTCGAAGTCGCGGGCGGCGGCGGCGAGGTGGGAATCCACGGATTCCACGAGGCCGCGACCGCCTTCCTCGACGATCCGGGCCATCTCGCCCGTGCGGGCCGACAGGGCCTCGTCCAGGGCGGCGGTGCGGGCGCCGAGGGACTCGTCCAGGGTCGAGGCGCGGCTGGCGAAGGTCTCGTCCAGGGCGGCGGCGCGGGTGGCCAGCGCCTCGGTGAGGGCGGCGGTGCGCGCGGCCAGGGTCTCGGTGAGGGCGGCGGCGCTGCTGCCGATCTTCCCGTCGAGCTGGCCGACCAGGGTGGCCATGGCCTCGGCCACCTCGGCGGTGCGCTTGGCGACCTCGGCCGTGTGCCGGGCGGAGCGCTCCTCCAGGGAGCCGAGATGAGTCTCGATCAGGCTGCCGGCCTCGCGGGCCTGGCCCGCGATGGTCTCGGCCACGGCCTGGCCCCGGTCGGAGAGGAGGCGCGTGACCTCGTCCAGCTGGTGGCCCACGGTCTCGCCGAGGGCGGCGGTGTCGCGGCCGATCCGGTCGGCGAGGATGTCGCCCCGGGCGATGGTCTCCTGCAGGGCGGCGAGGCGGCTGCCCAGCACCTCCTCGATGACCTTGACCCGTCCGTCGGCGGTCTCGGCGAAGGTGTCGCCGCTGCGGCCGAGGCTGTCGGCGATGCGCGCGCCCTGGCTGGCTACGGCGAGCACGATGTCGCGGCCGGTGCCGGCGATGCGGGCGTGAGTCTCCTCCGCGTGGGTGGAGAGCAGATCGGCCACGTCACGGCCATGGGCGCCGAAGGTGGACTCGATCTCGCCGAGGCGGTTCGACAGGTCGGACGCGACCTGCGCGGCAGCGCGCTCCAGGGCGCCGGTCGTGGCGCTGGTGCGGGCGGCGAGTTCCCGGTCGAGTCCTTCGAGGGCGACCCGCAATTCCGTGACGGCGGCACCGCCCCGCGCGCCCAGTTCCTCGGTCGCCCGCTCGGCGGCCTCGCGGAAGCGGGTGAGCAGGATGGCGGATTCCGCCTCGATGGCCCCCGTCACCTCGGCCGAGGCGGTGCGCAGCAGGCCCAGGCTCTCGGTGAGGCGCGTCGCGGCCTCGGCGACGCGGGTCTGCGCGGCCTCGCCCGCGTTGGCGGCGGCCGCGCGGATGATCTCCGCCGCCTCGCTGGCGCGGCCGTCGATCTCGCCCGACAGGTGCTCGACGCTGGTGCGCAGGCTGCGCACGGCATCCCCCGCGCCGGTCTCGAAGCCCCGGCCGAGGGTCGTGAAGGCCGCCTCCAGGCCCTCGGCGGCTTCCCGCGCCCGCCCGGCGACGAGGCCGCTGGCCCGCTCGGCCGCCGCGTCGAGGCGGTTTTCCAGGCCCGCCCCCTCGACGGCGATGGTCTCGTGCAGGCGGGTGACGATGCCCTCCATGCGCTCGGCGAGTTCGCCGCCGCGTCCGCTGACGGCATCGCCGATCCGGTCGGCGGCCGCGACGATGTCGTCGCGCACCGCGTCGGCGCGGGCGGCCAGCGTCGCCGCCGCGCCGTCCGCCGCCTGGGCGAGGGTGTCCTGCGCCGTCCGGCCGCTCTGGGCGATGGCGCCGACGATGTCGCGGCCCGCCGTCTCGATCTCGGTGCGCAGGGCCGTGCCCCGGCCCGACAGGTCCTGCGTGAAGGCCGCGCCGACCTCGGAGAAGCGGCCGGTAATCTCGGCGCCCGTGGCGGCGAAGCGCTCGGTGAGTTCGGTGCCCCGGTTCAGGAAGGCGCTCTCCAGGCTCGACGCGGAGCGCTCGAAGCTCTCCCGCACCGCCTCGCCTTGCCGCGCGATGGCCGCGCCGACGCCGGCCCCGGTCTCGGCCAGGGATTCCGCGACCTGGCCCGCGCTCTCGGCGAGCCGCCCGGTGAGGGCCTGACCCGTCGCCTCGAACGAGCCGGTGAGGGCGGATGTGCGCTCCTCGAAGGTGCGGACGAGGTCGGCGCCGACGCCTTCCAGGCTCTCGCGCACGCCGAAGCCGGTCTGCGACAGGCGCTCGATCAGCGTGTCGCCGCGCTCGCTCATCAGGCCGGTGACGCGCTCGCCCACCTCGCCCAGCGAGGCGGTGATGGCGAGGCCCCGCTGGTCGAGGGCGCCGGTCACGCGCTCGCCGGCCCCGTCGAGGGCCGAGACGATCCGCTGGGCCGCCCCGTCGAGTTCCTGGGTGAGGTTGGTGTGCGAGCCGGCGATGGCGCCGCGCACCCGCTCGGCATTGGTGACGATGGCCTCGCGCTGCGCGACCAGCTCATCGACCAGGGAGCGGATGCGGATCTCGTTGTCGGAATAGGCGCGCTCCAGGGTGGCGATCTCGCCGCGCACCAGGGTTTCCAGTTCGCCCGCCCGGGCCAGGGCGCGCTCGACGCCGTCGCCCACCGCCGCGACCTCGCGGCGGACGGTCTGCGACATGGTCAGCACGGCGTCCGTCGAGAAGCCCTCCGGCTCCGCGAGGCGCACCGCGACCTCGCCCACGGCGCGGGCGACGAGGCGCATCTCCTGGGCGCGCATGGCGAGCATCGCCGCGACGACGAACAGGATCACCGGTCCGAGCAGCGCCGAGACGGCGCCCATGGCCTGGAGCGGCGGCAGGCCGGCGACGAAGCCGGCGAGGTCGCCGCCCGATTGCGACCAGACGATGCCGCCGAGCGCCCCGACCCAGGCGAGGCCGGCGAGCGAGGCGACGATGTAGGGCTTGCGCGAGGGACGCACCCGCAGGGTCTGCTGCAGGATGCCGATGTTGCGCCGGTCGTCGTTGGCCACCAGGGAACGGTCGGGCGGCAGCAGGCCGCCTTCCCGGCGGGGCCGGTCGAGATCGGGGGAGGGCAGGTCCGAGGCGAGGGGCGGATCCTGCGTCAGGGGCATCGGGCCGCCCGGCGGGCGCTCGATGTCGAGGCGGGGCGGGGGCAGGCGGCCGGAGGCGTCGCGCCCGCCCTCGAGCAGCGGTTCGGTGTCGCCGACATCCGGGAGCCGGGGCTCCGAACGGGCGCCGCCGTCGCGCATCAGGGCGTCCAGGCTCAGTGCCTGCTCGATGGCTGAGAGAGCGGCCTCGGCCGGGTCCTTCAGCTTCTTGTCCGTCGCCATGAAACGCCTCGCACGCACGGGTCCGGCACTTGCATGCCGAAGACGCAACTTCCCGTTTACCACCCGAGCCTAGTGTCCGGCACCCTGCTTCGATAGGAGCGCGGGAGACCGCCCCCAGGTAACATTAACCGAATGGTTACCGCGACCGGCCCGAGGGGCGACGCCATCGTGCCAGGGACGGAGCGGAATCGCGAGGCGATGGGTGGGGGCACCCGGCCGATACCATGTGGATTGCGGGGTCTCCGATGGCAGAAATCGACCGCGCGGCCCTGGATGCCCAGACCGGCGGGGATGCCGACCTCGCCCGCGAGGTGCTGGCCCTGTTCGCGGGCGAGTGCCGCCGCCTGCTTCCGGCGCTGACCGACCCGACCCGTCCGGCGATCCAGCGGGCCGATATCGCGCACACCCTGCGGGGCGCGGCGGCCGGGCTCGGCGCGGCCCGCGTGCAGCGCCTCGCCGGGGAGGCGGAGCAGGCGCTCCGCGCGGGGACGGCCGGGGCCGAGGAGAGCGTGGCCGTCCTGGCAGCGGCGATCCGGGACGCCGTGGCCGAGATCGAGGGAGCCTGAGGCTTCGAAAGGTCGCCCCTCGGCGTCGCCGTCCGGGGCCTCGATCCGCTTGCTTTCCGGTCGGCGAGCCGCCAAGCAGACACCGCCGTCCGCCGAGCCGCCCCCACGCGGCCCGGCGCGCACGAGGAGCCTGTGAGCATGCCCAAGATCACCTACGTCGATCACGCCGGGACGGAACGCACCGTCGAGGGCAGCGTCGGCGCCACCGTGATGGAGACGGCTCTGCGCAACAACGTGCCCGGCATCGACGCGGAATGCGGCGGCGCCTGCGCCTGCGCCACCTGCCACGTCTATGTCGACGATGCCTGGATCGCCGTCGTGGGCAAGGCCCAGGACATGGAGCAGGACATGCTCGATTTCGCCACCGACGTGCGCGAGAATTCCCGGCTGTCCTGCCAGATCAAGATCACGCCGGACCTCGACGGCCTGAAGGTCGCGACCCCCGCCCAGCAGGGCTGAGGCCGCCCCTCAGCGCACCAGGGCGCGGGCGGCGGCATCGAGCCCGTCGAGGGTCATCGGGAACATCCGCCCCGCCATCAGGCGCTGCACCATCCCGATGGATGGCGTGTAGGCCCAGTGCGTCTCCGGCACGGGGTTGAGCCACGCCGCCTTGTGGAAATGGTCGAGGAGCCGCCCGAGCCACACGGCACCGGCCTCCTCGTTCCAATGCTCCACCGAGCCCCCCGGCGCGGCGATCTCGTAGGGGCTCATGGAGGCGTCGCCCACGAAGACGACGCGGTAGTCGCTGCCGTAGGTGCGGATCACGTCGGTGAGCGGCGTGCGCCCGTCGTGGCGCCGCGCGTTCTCCGTCCAGACGCCCTCGTAGACGCAATTGTGGAAGTAGAAGTGGACGAGGTGCTTGAACTCCGACCGGGCGGCGGAGAACAGCGCCTGCGCCTGCTCCACGTGCCAGTCCATCGAGCCGCCGACATCGAGGAAGAGCAGCACCTTCACCGCGTTGCGCCGCTCGGGCCGCATCCGCACGTCGATATAGCCCTGGCGGGCGCTCTCCCGGATCGTGCCGTCGAGGTCGAGCTCGTCCGCTGCGCCGGTGCGGGCGAAGCGGCGCAGGCGCCGCAGGGCGAGGCGCATGGTGCGGGCGCCGATCTCGGCATCGTCGTCGAAATCGCGGAATTCGCGGCGGTCCCAGACCTTCACCGCCCGGAAGTTGCGGTTGCCGTCCTGCCCGATGCGGATCCCCTCCGGATTGTAGCCGTAGGCGCCGAACGGGGAGGTGCCCCCGGTGCCGATCCATTTCGAGCCGCCCTGGTGGCGGCCCTTCTGCTCGGCGAGGCGCTGCTTCAAGGTTTCGAACAGCTTGTCCCAGCCCAGCGCCTTGAGCTGCGCCTTCTCCTCGTCGGTGAGGTACTTCTCCGCGAGCTTGCGCAGCCATTCCTCGGGGATCGGCACCGCCTCCACCGCCTCGCCGACGGTCTCCAGCCCCTTGAACACGGTGCCGAACACCCGGTCGAACCGGTCGAGATGGGCCTCGTCCTTCACGAGCGCGGTGCGCGACAGGAAATAGAATTCCTCGACGCTCTTGTCCGGCAGGTCGCGTTCGAGCGCGCCCAGCAGGACGAGGTACTCCTTGAGGGTGACGGGCACCTTCGCGTCGCGCAGGGCCGTGAAGAACTGGAGCAGCATGGAGCGACAACGCGCGAGCCCCGCGCCGGGGTCAAGTGCGCCCGGCGATCCCGCGGTGCCGCACGATGCGCCGCGCCGCAATCGCCGAATCGGAGCGAATCGCGCCAGAGACTTGACGGCTTGGCGTTAAGTGGAATGCGGCGCTGCGGAAGACTTCGGCGGGGGCTTCGCGGCGCTGGACTCGGCTCATAAGGCCTGAATCTGGGTATAAGTCCCGAATCCTGTTGATATCCTGCCTCGCGAGACTCGCGCAGTCACTTAAACCGTCACGGGAATCACCCCAACTCATCCCGAACGGTGGCGCGTCCGCGATCCTGCGGGCGAGAGCCGGTGTTGAGGAGACCTGCCGTGGCGGTCATCCTGCGTAGTTTACCCGAGTTCAAGCGGTTTCTCGCGAAGCCGGGCGCGACGATTCAAGTGGTGCGCAACACCTTCATGGACCGGCAGCCCGAGGCGACGCGGGCGGCCTACCGGGACCGGGGGATGTACGCGCCACGGGCGGTGCAAGCGCTGTCGAAGAAGGCGGCGGTGTTCAGCCTGCGCGGCTATCCGGGCACCGTCTGGCTCTACTGGGACAAGGGCGCGCGCGGCTGGCGCTTCCAGGGCGACACCGTCACCGTGCCCCTGGTGACGGGGCTCGGCGCCCCGGACGAAATCACCTACCGCTGCAGCTTCGCGGAGGGCTACGAGCCGGTCGCCCGGGCGCGGGCGCCCCGCAGGGGCGCCGCTCCCCGCGAGGAGGCGGCCCCTCCGCCGCCCTGACCGGGGCGCCTCAGGCGCTCCCGACCCTCGCCTGCGGTTGAGCCGGCGCGGGGACCTTCTCCGGCTCGGATCGCGGGGCCTTCCCCACGGTCCGCCGGGCGCGGAAGACCGGCTTCGCGTCGTTCTCGCGCTTCTTGAGCAACGTGCGGTACTCGTCCCGCCGCTCGTGGATCGAGGCGATCACGAGGCCCATCGGCACCCCGACATCCACCAGCACGGCCTCCGACAATTGCAGCGAGGCCTCGATCGTCTCCGGCACGGCGTCGTCCACGCCGAGTTCGTAGAGCGCGGTCGCGTGCCGCGCGTCGCGGGCGCGGGCGACGATGGTGAGGTCCGGCCGCTCGCTGCGCGCCGCCATCACCGCCTCCTCGACGGAGCGCGGCGTGTCGAGGGTCACGACCAGGGCGCGGGCCGTGTCGATTCCACTGCGGCGCAGGATCTCGACATTGCCGGAATCCCCGAAATAGACGGGCGCTCCCGTCCGGCGCTGCTCGGCGACGCGGGCCGCGTCGGAATCGAGGGCGAGATAGGGGATGCGGTGGCGGGCCAGCATCTCGCCCACCTGCCGCCCGACCCGGCCGTAGCCCGCAATGATGACCCGGTTCTCGACCTTCTCCGGCAGGGGCTCGGCCGTGACCGTCCCCCGGGCGGTGGTGGCCGCGTGCCGGCCGATCCGGCGGCCGAGGGAGGCCAGCGCCGGGATGAGGATCATCGTCACCGTGGTGACGATGAGCGCGGCGGCCCCGACCTCCTCCGGCACGAGCCCGGTCACCATGGCGCCGCCGATGAGCACGAAGGCGAACTCGCCCCCCGGCCCCAGGAGGAGCGCGGTCTCCAGGGCCACCGCCCGCGACAGGCCGAGCACCGGCCCGGCCATCACCACGACGCCCGCCTTGATGAGGACGAGGGCCAGCGACAGGCCGAGGATCGCGCCGGGCGAGGCCATGAGTTGCGCCGGATCGAGGTTCATCCCCACCGAGACGAAGAACACCCCGAGCAGGAGGCCCTTGAACGGGTCGATCGTCGCCTCGATCGCCCGGCGATACTCGGTCTCGGCCAGGAGCAGCCCGGCGACGAAGGCGCCGAGCGTCATCGAGAGGCCGCTCGCCGCCGCCGTCAGCGCCGTGCCGACGATCACGAGGAGGCAAGCCGCCATGAAGAGTTCGGTGGAGCGGGTGCGCGCCACGAGCTGGAACAGCGGGCGCAGGGCGAGGCGCCCCGCCACCACGATCAGCACCAGCGCCACCGCCGCCTGCCCGAGGGCCAGCGCCAGGGCGAGGCCCTTGTCGCCCCCCGTGTCCTGGCCGAGCACGGCGATGGCGAACAGGGCCGGGGCCACCGCGAGATCCTGGAACAGCAGCACGGCGAAGCTCGCGCGCCCGGTCGGCGTGTTGAGCCGCCGCTGCTCGGCGAGCACCGGCAGCACCACCGCCGTCGAGGAGAGGGCGAGGCCGATCCCGACGATCACCGCGCCGGTCAACGGCACGTCGAGCCCGTAGAGGATGACGCCGAGGATCAGGGTCGAGCAGCCGACCTGCAGGGAGCCGAGGCCGAAGACGAGGCGCCGCAGTGTCCGCAGCCGCTCCCACGACAGCTCGATGCCGATCATGAACATCAGGAAGATCACGCCGAACTCGGCGAGGTGCGAGATCTCCGTGCGGTTGCCGATGGTGAAGAGGTGGACGGTCGGCCATTGGTTGGCCAGGCGCCCCAGTCCGAACGGGCCGAGCAGGGCCCCCGCCCCGATGAAGCCGAGCACCGGGGAGATTCGCAGCCGGTGGAAGAGCGGGACCACGATCCCCGCCGTCACGAGGAACAGGATCGCTTCCTTGTAGGAGCCGGCATGGACATCTGGCATCGGCGGCGGCTCTAACCTCGCGCTATCTTGGAATCGGGTGAGCCGCGATCATGAGGGCACGGACTCGATACGGCAACCGTCATACTGGTTGAATCGTACCCGGGCCGGGGACCGATGCGCTATCGCCTGAGACATTTGCGCCCGCTCGCCCGAGGTTCCGGTGGAGAGCCGCGCGGAGGCGTAAAATGGGCACAATGCCGGGATACGGAAACATTTAAGAGAGCCTTACGCTCGACCCGGACCGAGCCCTGACAGTGACGAGGCCGATGAATTCGCTGAAGTCGATCTTCTCACGGGCCGGGCGGTCCCCGAACGGGCCGCCGAGCCGCGAGGTCGCCCGCGAGCGCCGGGAGTGGCGGCTCGAATCCGACCGGTGGACCCACCAGCGGCACGTCGAGAAGGGCTACCGCATCAAGTGGGGCTACGTCGCCATCGCCTATCTGGTGGAGTTCATGGTGATCGGCGCCTCGCTCGCCGGCGCATGGCTCTTCGCGGGGGTCTACAGCGACGGGGACTGGCACGCCTTCTACTTCATGCTGCTGGCGCCGCTGGTCTACGCGGCGGTGGAGCTGTGCCGGGTGCCGCTGGGCATCCTGGCGCGCACCCAGCGCTCGTATTTCATCCGGGGTCTTGCGATCCTCGGCATCATCTTCGCGGCGGGCGTCACCACGAAGTCGGTCTCGCAGCTCGGCGAGATGATGTTCCACCCCCGCCTGATGGAGGCGGCCCGCACCAAGACCGCCCTGAAGGACGCCCAGGCCGACCGCGCCACGATCGAGGACCGCATCAAGGCGGCCGACGACCGGGTGGCCTCGTACACCGCCGAACTCGACCAGATCGAGAAGCGCGCCGCCGACAACGCCCAGCAGCTCGCGGGCCTGCCGGCCCAGCGCTGCGAGCGGGTGTTCGGCACCAACTCGAAGGGCATGCGCTACCAGAACCTGAAATGCGTGACCGATCCGCGCGTCGCCGCCCTCTCGGCGGGCGTGACGAAGGCCAGCGCCGACCGCACCGCGCTGGTGAAGGACCTCGAGGTGGCCCGCAAGGACCGCGCCGCCCTCGACCGGGGCGCCGCCGACCGCAAGGTCGCCGACACCGAGCAGGCCTACCGGAACGCGGTGAACCGCTCGCAGCTGCACTCCTTCACGGCCATGGTCTACGGCGTCGATCCCATCGATGTGACCGAGCAGCAGGTCCACGCCTTCCTGCGCATCTTCGTGTTCCTGCCGGCGCTCTGTGCCGCCTTCGCCTCGACCATCCTCGCCCTCTGTGCGGTCTCGACCCGCCGGACCTTCATGGATGAGGACGACCTCGGCGCGGCGGTGAACCCGGAGGCGGCGCCGTACATGCTCGACGCCATCGCCGACGCCCTGCGCTCCAACCCCTCGGTGGTGCGGGCGCCCGCGTCCCAGGCGTCGGTCATCCCGATGAACCGTCCGGCGGCGCAGGCCCTGCCGGGCCAGACCCTTCCCGGCCAGGCCGCGGCGAACCAAGGCCTGCCCGGCCCGACCCTTCCTGCCGCTGGAGCCGGCGCATGAACTACGTCGCCTCCGGCACGCCTGAGAACATCGCCCTCGCGCAGCAGGTGAACACCCGGCTGCGCGCGGATGCGAGCTACGTCGCCGCCCGCGCCTTCCTGTTCCGGGCGCTGGGCCTCGGCGCCTTCCTGTGCCTGACGGGCGCGGGCGTCGGCGCGGCGGCCTATGGCTGGGCGACGATGAACCAGTTCGACACCGCCGCCGAGAAGATCGCCGCCGCGATGCAGGCCGCGTTGGCCGACGTGACCCTGAAGACCAAGGGCGAGGTGACGCTCACCGACAACACCCTGAAGCTGGAGGGCCTGCCCAAGCTCACCGGCGGCCCGCCGACGCCGACCAAGGCGCAACTCGGCGAGCAGGCGAGCCCAGCCTCGAAGGCGCAGGTGAACACCACCTTCACGGTGTTCAAGCAGGTACCCTATCTCGACGGCCAGATCGTCACCGGCTGGAACTTCAAGGACGGCGCCGAGCAGCCCTACCAGCAATATTGCTACTTCTCCCGCCGCTCCAACGAGAGCAAGGGACAGGTCGAGCTGAAGATCGACCTCGCCATGGACGGCAAGACCCTGCCGCAGCCGCAGAAGTCGGACGTGAATCTCGAGATCCTGTCGCGCAACTGCGTGTGGCACGAGAAGGGCTGAGCGCTTGCGGGGGCGGCGGGCGCCGCGTAACTCCGGAACGAGGCCAGCCTTCGAGACCGCGATGCGATTTTCCGGCACCGACACCTACGTCGCCACCCCCGACCTGACGGCGGCGGTGAACGCGGCCGTCACCCTGGAGCGTCCGCTCCTCGTGAAGGGCGAGCCCGGCACCGGCAAGACCGTGCTCGCCGAGGAGATCGCCAAGGGGCTGAACGCGCCGCTCATCGTGTGGAACGTGAAGTCCACGACGAAGGCGCAGCAGGGGCTGTACGAGTACGACGCGGTCTCGCGCCTGCGCGACTCGCAGCTCGGCGACCCGAAGGTCTCGGACATCGCCAACTACATCCGCCGGGGCAAGCTGTGGGAGGCCTTCACCGCCCCCGAGCGGCCGGTCCTGCTGATCGACGAGGTCGACAAGGCCGACATCGAGTTCCCGAACGATCTCCTCACCGAACTCGACCGGATGGAGTTCCACGTCTACGAGACCGGTGAGACGGTGAAGGCCGTCCGCCGGCCGGTGGTGATCATCACCTCGAACAACGAGAAGGAGCTGCCGGACGCGTTCCTGCGCCGCTGCTTCTTCCACTACATCCGCTTCCCCGACGCGGACACGCTGCGCGCCATCGTCGAGGTGCATTACCCGGGCATCAAGCACCGCCTCGTGGAGGAGGCGCTGCGGGTGTTCCTGGAGACCCGCGAGGTGCCGGGCCTCAAGAAAAAGCCCTCGACCTCGGAACTGCTCGACTGGCTGAAGCTCCTCGTCTCCGAGGACATCGCCCCCGAGACCCTGCGCGAGCAGGACGGCCGCAAGCTCATCCCGCCGCTGCACGGGGCGCTGTTGAAGAACGAGCAGGACGTCAGCCTGTTCGAGAAGCTCGCCTTCATGACCCGGCGCGAGGGGCGGAAGGGTTAGTTCGTCCTGTTACGGCGGCCGGAGGAGGTTCGAAGTGGCGGTTCGCGGACGGATGACGGTGGTATTTCCCGAGCCGATGGCCGCACGCCTGCGCGATGCAGTCGAGGCGGGTGAATACGCGTCCACGAGCGAGGCGGTTCGCGACGCGGTACGCCTGTGGTCGCAGCATCGGGACAGTCAGGCGCTGGAACGGCTGCAGCAGGGCTGGGACGCCGGCAAGGCCAGCGGGCGCCATGGGACGCTCGACTTCGACCAGCTCCGCCGCGAGGGGCGCTGCGGCTAAGACATATCCCCAAGGATTTGGTCGTCATTGCGAGCGGAGCGAAGCAATCCAGCAGCGCCACGCTCGCCAGCCTCGCGCTGCCCTGGATCGCTTCGCTCCGCTCGCGAAGACGAACGGGTCAGACAACTCGATTGGAAACGAGAGATGCGCCGCCTCATCCTCCTCCGCCATGCCAAGTCCGACCGGCCGGCGGGCGTGCGGGACCTCGAACGGCCCCTGAACAAGCGCGGCAAGCGGGCGGCGCCCGTCGTCGGCGAGCGGATCGCGGCGGAGGGCCTGCGCCCGGACCTCGCCCTCGTCTCGCCGGCACAGCGCACGCGCGAGACCTGGGCCGCCGTGAAGGGCGCCCTCGGCGATCCGCGCGAGGAGACCGTGCCGGAGATCTACGAGGCCGCCGCCGAGGACGTCCTCGCCGCGATCCGCGCCGCGCCGGACGAGGCGGGCACGCTCATCGTCGTCGGCCACAATCCCGGCCTCGGCGACCTCGCGGTGATGCTGGCGGGGCAGGGGCCCCGGGGCCTGCGCGCCCTGCTGGCGAGCGAATTCCCCACCGCCGCCTTCGCGGTGATCGACTTCGAGGCCGAGACCTGGGCCGGGGTCGCCCCGAACCGGGGCCGGCTGGAGCATTTCGTCCGCCCCCGCGACATCGACCCCGCCCTCGCGGGCTAGACCGGCACCGGCGCCGCGTGCTGCGCGACCTCCGCATGGGTCGGGAGGTCGGTGCCCGGCATGAAGGCGTCGAAGGCCGCCCAGAAATCCTGCCGGATCGCCTCGCGCTCGCTCAGGATCTCGTGGCGGGCATCCGGCAGAACGAGGATGTGGCCCGCCTTCAGCCGCGCGGCGAAGCGCTCGGTGACGGGCGTGCCGCAGACCGGGTCGGCGCCCGCCGCGACGATCAGCGTCGGCAGGGTGATGCGCGGCGCGGCGCGGGGATGGCGCAGGCGGGCCATGGCCCGGAACGCCCCCGCGAGCCACGCGATGGTCGGATCGCCCACCGCCCCGGCGCCCACCTGCCGCGCGGCCTCGGCGTTGCGGGCGTAGCGCTCGGGATCCCGGCACAGGCGATTGCCGGCGAAGGGCTTCGTGGCGATCGAGACCGGCTTGCCGAACGGGATGTAGCGGCGGCCGAAGCCGAGGCGGTGCAGCCCCCGCGCCAGGATCGAGGCCGCGAGCGGCATGCGGATCATGCGGATCGACAGCATCGGCGCCACGGTCACGAGGCGCTTGAACGGCAGCCAGCCGTCGAGGGCGCCGGTCAGGGCGACGCAGCCGCCCATGGAATGGGCGAGGCAGAGATGCGGCCCGGGCATCGTCGTCAGCACCGAATCCGCGACGGCCAGGATGTCGAGGCGGTAATCGTCGAACCGGTCGACATGGCCCTTGTGTGGGTCGTCCACCCGCCGGTCGGAATCGCCCTGGCCGCGCCAGTCGAAGGCCACCACCGCGAAGCCGCGCCCGCGCAGGTCGCGGATCGTCTCGTAGTACTTCTCGATGAACTCGGCCCGCCCCTGGAGCAGTGTGACCGTGCCCCGGCAGCTGCGCGTGGTCGGCCGCCACGTCGCCGTGCGCAGGGTGCAATCGTCCCCCGTACCCACCGCCACGATGGTCCCGCCCGGCGGGACCGGGTTGCCCGGCGTGTCGCGCAGGCTGAGCATCGCGGGCTTGGGCCCGTCCTTGCCGTCGAACCGTGTCACCCGCGCCGACTCCCCGCCACTGCCCCCGGGGCAGCCTGATCCACGCCCCGGAAAAAATCCGTTTTCCCGGCCCGCCGGAGGGTCTTGCGACCCCGATCCGGCGCCCCGATATCCAGTCCGTGCCGGCCCTTAGGCGGCACGAGAGACCGGTCCGGCCCATTGGGCGGACCACCGAACATGTTGCTCTTCAAGAGGATATGTCATGCGTCAGTTCGATCTTGCTCCCCTTTATCGCTCCACCGTCGGTTTCGACCGCCTGTTCTCCGCCCTCGATCAGTTCGCGAGCACCGAAACCGCTCCGAGCTATCCGCCCTACAATATCGAGCGCACGGGCGAGAACGCCTACCGCATCACCGTCGCGGTGGCCGGCTTCACCGATGAGGACCTGTCGATCGAGGTTCGGGAGAATGCCCTGACCCTGCGCGGCGAGCGCAAGGGCGAGGCCGAGAAGCGCGCCGAGTTCCTGCACCAGGGCATCGCTGCCCGGGCCTTCGAGCGCCGCTTTCAGCTCGCGGACCACGTGCAGGTGACGGGCGCCGTTCTCGAGAACGGCCTGCTCCACGTCGACCTCGTCCGTGAGGTGCCGGAGGCCAAGAAGCCCCGCCGCATCGAAATCGCCTCGGGCCGCCGCCCCGCCGCGCCGGTGATCGAGGGTCAGGTCTCCGAGGGCGACCGTCGGGCCGCGTAAGCGCGCCCGCAACCTCCGCGTGAGGGAGCGCCCCGGCCATCGGCCGGGGCGTTTTCATGCGGCCCGGACTGTCATAATGCCGTGCTCACCTCATGGTGATGTCGAAACCCGCAGCGTCCGGTCGGGCGTGCGGGGCGAGGGGGCGATGGCCGCGAATCTGTTCCACCGCGAGGCGGTTGCCGCGCTGGGTGCCGGGCTGCACCGGGGCGTGCAATGGGGCGTCACGGCGCCCCTCGCCAAGCTGACGCGCCGGCCGACCCCCGCCGAGATCGCCGACGTCCTGGCCGAGGCGGATGCGATCCGCCTGCCGGAGCCCGGCGCGGACGGCCTCAAGGGCCGCAGCCTCGGGCGCATCGGCAACCTCGAGGTCCGCCTCGCCACCCGCCGCTCGGAGATCCGCCGGGCGCAGCGCCTGCGCTTCAAGGTGTTCTACGAGGAGATGTCGGCGGTGCCGACCGGCCTCGCCTCCCTGTCCCGGCGGGACGCGGATGCCTACGATACCCTGTGCGATCACCTTCTGGTGCTCGACCACGACATCCTGAAGCCGGCCAAGACGCCGTTCCGCGCCCCCCGGCCCAAGGTGGTGGGCACCTACCGGCTGCTGCGCGGCGAGGTGGCCGAGCGCCATCACGGCTTCTACTCCGAGGGCGAGTACGACCTCTCCCCCGTGCTGGCCGCGCAGGGCGGCCGCCGCCTTCTCGAACTCGGGCGCTCCTGCGTGCTGAAGCCCTACCGGGGCAAGCGCACCGTCGAATTGCTGTGGCAGGGCATTTACGCCTACGTCCTGCACCACCGGATCGACGCGCTGATCGGCTGCGCCTCCCTGGAGGGGACGGACCCGGATCGCCTCGCCCTGCCGCTCTCCTTCCTGCACCACCATGCCCGCGCCCCCGAGGCGTGGCGCGCCTGCGCCCTGCCGGAGCGGGCGGTGCGGATGGACCGGCTCTCGAAGGAGGCGGTGGACCCGAAGGCCGCGCTGCAGGCCCTGCCGCCGCTGATCAAAGGCTACCTGCGGCTCGGCGCCACCTTCGGCGACGGCGCCGTGGTGGACCGCCAGTTCGGCACCACGGACGTGTTCGTGGCGCTGCCGGTGGAGCGCATCGGCGCGCGCTACAGGGGGCACTTCGCGCCGGCCTGAGCCCGGCTGCGGCGGCCGCCTCCGTTGACAGGCCCGGCCCCGAGGCGGATACCCCCGGCCGATCCGATGCAGCAGCGCCTCGCCAAGACCGCGGTGATGGTGGCCCACGATCTCGCGGCGACCGCCGCGGCCGTGGTGCTGACCTTCCTGTTCCGCTTCCAGGGGGCGATGCTCGCCGAGCGGCTGCACGCCCTGCCGCTGCTGCTGCCGCCGTTCCTCGTCGTCGCGGGAGTCGTCTACGCCCGGTTCCGGCTCTACCGGACCAAGTGGCGCTTCGCCTCCCTGCCGGACCTCGCGGGAATCGTCCGCGCGGCGAGCGTGCTGGCCCTGGTGCTCCTCGTCGTCGATTGGGTGCTGGTCTCGGCCGATCTCTACGGCTTCTACTTCTTCGGCAAGATCGCCATTCCCCTCTACTGGGTGTTGCAGATCTTCCTGCTGGGCGGGACGCGGGCGGCGTTCCGCTACCTGAAATACACGCGCTCGCGGCAATCGAACGCCAAGGCCGCCACGGTGCCGACCCTACTGCTCGGGCGCGGCTCCGACATCGACGTGCTCCTGCGCGCCATCGAATCCGGCGCGGTGAAGAAGCTCGCGCCGCGGGGCATCCTGTCCCCCCGCCGGGACGAGGCCGGGCAGTACATGCGCGGCGTGCCCGTCCTCGGCGATTTCACCGAGCTGGAGCGGGTGGTGATGGATTGCGGCGCGCGCGGCGAGCCGATCCGCCGGCTGGTGGCGGCGCCGAGCGCGCTCGCCCCCGAATCCGCCCCCGACGACCTCATCGCCCGCGCGCGGCGCCTCGGCCTGCCCCTCGCCCGCGTGGTCGGGCTGGGGGAAGGCACGCAGGGGCCGGAACTGGCACCGCTGGAGATCGAGGACCTGCTGCTGCGCCCGACCGTGGCCATCGACCGGCCCCGGCTGGAGGGCTTCCTCACCGGCCGCCGGGTGGTGGTGACGGGGGGCGGGGGCTCCATCGGCTCCGAGATCTGCCTGCGGGCGGTGGCCTTCGGCGCCGCCGCCGTGCTGGTGCTCGAATCCTCGGAGCCGGCGCTGCACGGCATCCTCAGCCACCCGGCGATCATCGACGCGCCGGCGGAGGTGACGGGCGTCATCGCCGACATCCGCGACCGGGAGCGGACCTTCGCGGTGATCGCGGCCTTCCGGCCGGATTACGTGATGCACGCCGCCGCCCTGAAACAGGTGCCGTTCCTCGAACGGGACTGGCAGGAGGGCATTAAGACCAACGTCTTCGGCTCCCTCAACGTGGCCGAGGCCGCCGTGGCCGCCCGCGCCCGCGCCCTGGTGATGATCTCCACCGACAAGGCCATCGAGCCGGTCTCGCAACTCGGCGTCACCAAGCGCTTCGCGGAGATGATCGCCCAGTCCCTCGACGCGGCGCAGGCCCGCCTGCCCGGCCACCCGACCCGGCTGATCGCCGTGCGCTTCGGCAACGTGCTCGGCTCGGCGGGCTCGGTGGTGCCGGTGTTCAAGGCGCAGATCGCCCGGGGCGGCCCGTTGACCGTGACCCACCCGGACATGGTCCGCTACTTCATGACCGTGCGCGAGGCCTGCGACCTCGTGCTCACCGCCGCCTCCCATGCCGACGGCGAGGCGCGGGCGGACGGGGGCGAGCAGGCCGCCGTCTACGTGCTGAAGATGGGCCAGCCGGTGCGCATCGCCGAACTCGCCGAGCGGATGATCCGGCTCGCGGGGTTCGAGCCCGGCACCGAGATCGAGATCGCCTATACCGGCGCCCGGCCCGGCGAGCGGCTGAACGAGATCCTGTTCGCCCGCGAGGAGCCGCGCATCGGCCTGCCCGGCATCGAGGGCGTGATGGCGGCCCAGCCGATCTTCGCCGACCGGCCCCGCCTCGACGCCTGGATCGCCCGCCTGCGCGCCGCCGTGGAGAGCGGCGACCGGGCGGCGGCGGATGCGGTGTTCGAGGAGGCGGTGCCGCATTTCCGCGAGCGCGGGGCGGCGAAGGCGGAGGCCGCCGCGCTGCCCGGCTCACCGATGATCCCCGCCGCCGCCGAGCCCGTGGCCCTAGGCTGAGCGCGCCAGCCGCGCCAACCCCTCCCGCGTCGGCATGGCCGGCTGCCAGCCGAGGCGCGCGAGGCCGTCGCTGCGGGCGACGAGGCCCCCCGCCACCCGGTCGAACAGCTCCCCACGCCCCGTGAGGCGGCAGGCGAGGCCGATCAGCGGCTCCGGCACCGGCAGCAGCCCCGGCCGCCGGCCGAGCCCGTCGCGCAGGGCGGCGATCATCTCCGGCAGGGTCAGCGGGTCCGGGTCGGCGGCGATGAACGGCGCCCGCAGGGGCTCCGGCGTCCGCAGCAGCGTATCCACCGCCGCCGCAAGGCTCTCCACCGAGATCAGCGAGCGCTGGGCCCCCAAGCCTCCCAGCGGCAGGGGATAGGGCGAGCCGGCGAGCCGCAGCAGCGCCTCCAGATTGCCCTTCGCGCCGGGGCCGTAGACGAGGACCGGCCGCAGCGCCGCCCAGTCGAGCCCGGTGGCGGCGAGCGCCTTTTCGGCCTCGCGCTTCGAGCGGCCATAGGGGTCGGTGGGGCGGGGCTCGTCCGCCTCCGTGACGATGCCGGGGGCGGTCGCCCCCGTCTGGGCGCGGATCGAGGACAGGAACACGAAGCGGCGCACCTTTGCCCGCTCGGCGGCCTGGGCGAGGCGGGCCGTCGCCTCGGTGTTGAGGGTGCGGTAATCGTCCTCCGGCGCGCCGGACATGGCGTGGGCGAGGCCGGCGGAATGGACCACCGCGTCCACGTCCGACAGGGCGGCGGCCATGTTGATCGGCCGGGTGAGATCGCCCACCACCGCGCTCGCCGCCCCCGGCGGCACCTCGACCGGCCGGCGCAGCAGCACCCGCACCCGGTAGCCCCGCGCCGTCAGCGCCGCGAGGAGGTGGCGGCCGATGAAGCCCGTCGCCCCGGTGAGCGCCACGAGACCGGTCATGAGGCAATTCCCGCGAAGCGCCGCAGCAGGAGGGCGACGATCCCGCACCCCGCCGCGAGGGCGGCGAGCGAGACCGGCCAGGACGGCCATACCACGCTCGCGGCCGCGAGGCCCGCCAGCGCGAGGTTCGCCAGGAACACCCGCCCCACCACGCCCCGGACGGTGAGGCCGTTCACCGTCGCCCGCTGGTAGAAATGGGAGCGATGCGCCTCCCAGACGCGCTCCCGCCGCCTCGCGCGGGCGGCGAGGGTGAGGCTCGCATCCGCGAGGTAGACGAGCGGCAGCAGGAGCGCCGCCGCGAAGCCGCCGGTCGCCGCGAGGTGCCAGAGCAGCCACGCCGTCACGAGGCCCACGGGCAGGGAGCCGACATCCCCGAGGAAGAGGCCCGCCACCGGCCGGTTGAACGGTGCGAAGCCGAGCATCGCCCCGAGCAGGGAGGCCGCCACCAGGGTCGGCAGCAGGGGCAGGGTTCCGGCGAGGCCGAACAGGACGAGGGCCGCCGAGACGGGGACGATCTCGGCCACCGTCATCCAGTCGAGCCCGTCCATGAAGTTCGTGAGGTTCACGAACCACAGGCCGGCCAGCGTCGCGAGGGCGCGTTCCAGCCACAGGGGGATCTCCGGCACGAGCCGCCCGTCGAGATGGGAGACCAGCAGCCCGACGACGAGGACCTGCACCGCCAGCCGGGGCAGGGCCGGGAGCGGGCGCAGGTCGTCCACCGCCCCGAGGACGGCGAGGGCCAGGGTGCAGCCCGCGAGCCAGGTCCAGGCCTCGCGCGGGCCGACCTCCGGCGCCCCGGCCAGGAGCCCCGAGACGGTCACGAGGGCCGTCACCACCGCGATGCCCCCGCCCTGCGGCGTCGGCTCGGTGTGGCTCGACCGGGCGTTCGGCCGGGCGAGGGCGTAGCGGCGCAGCAGCGGCATCAGCCGCAGGATCAGCCCCGCCGAGAGGGCGGCGGCGAGCGGCGCGGCGATGAGGGGAATCCAGGCGAAGGTCATGCTGCGGCGGGGCTGTAGCCCGGCCCGCGCCGCCGGGCCAGGGCCGTTTCCGGTGGATGAATGACCGGCGTCCTTGCGCAACTTCGCCGTTCCCGGCACGTTCTCTCCCTGAGACGAGGCTGGGCCGACGGAGGACGGCGCCCATGGCGACGCTCAAGGAATTCGAGGAAGCCCTGCGCGAGCACGGCATGAACATGGCGCTGGCGCTGCTGGAGCGCCTGCGGGAGCGCGACCGCGCGACCCGCACGGTGAAGCCCGCCCGGCGCCTCTCGGGGCAGAAGATGACCCCGGAACTCGCCCGCTCGATCCTGGAGCTTCACGCCAGCACGGGCATGACCCAGCAGGAGATCGCCTTCAAGGTCGGCGTGAACCAGGGCCGCGTGAACGAGGTCATCAAGCGGGGCAAGTGGCTCACCGACGATCCGCACGCCCCCGAGGCCGTGGCCCGCGACCGAGCCGTCGCCCGGCTGCGCGGCGATCCGAAGCCGCGCAAGCCCGCCTCGACCAAGCCGCCGGTCAAGGCCAAGGAGAAATCCGCCCCGACGGGACGCCGCAACCAGGGGCAGCTCGTCTTCGGGGACCTGTAGGGCGGACTCGCAAAGGTCGCCTCGGGCCGCCATGTGTGGCGGACGTTCGGCACGACCCCGAGAGACCATGAACCTCACCGGCATCCACCATCTGACGGCCGTCACCGCTTGCGCGGCGGACAACCTCGCCTTCTACACGGAGGTGCTCGGCCTGCGGCTCGTGAAGCAGACGGTGAACCAGGACGACGTCTCCGCCTACCACCTGTTCTACGCGGACGGGCTCGCGAGCCCCGGCAGCGACATCACCTTCTTCGACTGGCCGGCGCCCCCTGAGCGGCGGGGCGCGAACAGCATCGTCCGCACGCACCTCCGGGTGGCGGGCGGCCTGGACGGCTGGTGCGAACGCCTCGACCGGGCCGGCGTGACGCGCAGCGCACCCGAGACCCGCGACGGACGCCTCACCCTCGACTTCGAGGATCCGGAGGGCCAGCGCCTCGCCCTGGTGGACGACGGCGGCGCGGGCGAGGCCCATCCCTGGGACCGCTCGCCGGTCCCGGCTCCCGAACAGATTCGCGGCCTCGGGCCGATCCGCCTCGCGGTGGCCCAGCCGGAGCGCACGGGCGCCGTGCTGACCGACGTTCTGGGCATGCGCCGGGAGCGGGGCTTCGATGCGCTGGAAGGGCGGGTCGAGGTTTTCGCCATGGGTCCCGGCGGCCCGGCGGCGGAGATCCAGCTTCTGCGCGACACCTCCGCTCCGGCGCGGGCGGGGGCCGGCGGCGTCCACCATGTCGCCTTCCGCATCCCCGATGCCGAGTACGACGCCTGGGCCGACCGGCTGCGGGCGAACCGCGTCCCGTCGAGCGGGCCGGTGGACCGTTACTACTTCCGCAGCCTGTATTTTCGCGAGCCGAACGGCATCCTGTTCGAGATCGCCACCGATGGGCCGGGCTTCGCCGCCGACGAGCCCCTGGAGACGCTTGGCGAACGCCTCGCCCTGCCGCCGTTCCTCGAACCGCGCCGGGCCGCCATCGAAGCAGGGCTCAAGCCCCTGCGGCGTTAAGAAATTCGAACGATTCCAGGAGGTTCACTTCTGCGCGCGGTGTGGCGTCGCGTGCCTTGACGCGCGTGCCGCAGCGCGGGAAAAGCCAGCCAAATCCGAAATCGCCAGACCATGCCAGGCTGTGGGGACTGATGCCGCGATGAGCAAGTATTACGAAGAGCGGGTGCTGTCGGTGCACCACTGGACCGACACACTGTTCTCGTTCCGCACCACGCGGGATCCCGCTTTCCGCTTCCGCAACGGCGAATTCACGATGATCGGCATGGAGGTCGAGGGGCGGCCGCTCCTGCGCGCCTATTCGGTCGTCTCGGCCAATTACGAGGACGAGCTGGAGTTCTTCTCCATCAAGGTGGCGAACGGCCCGCTCACCTCGAAGCTCCAGCATCTCAAGGTCGGCGATCCGATCATCGTCGGCAAGAAGCCCACCGGCACCCTGGTGCTCGACAACCTGCTGCCCGGCCGGCACCTCTACCTCCTCGGCACCGGCACCGGCCTCGCGCCCTTCCTGTCGATCATCAAGGACCCCGAGACCTACGACCGGTTCGAGAAGGTCGTGCTGGTCCATGGCTGCCGGCAGGTGCAGGAACTCGCCTATGGCGAGACCATCACGCAGGACCTGCCGCAGCACGAGTTCCTGGGCGAGATGATCGCGCAGCAGTTGATCTACTACCCCACCGTGACCCGCGAGCCGTTCCGAAACCGCGGCCGGATCACCGACCTGATGGTGTCGGGCAAGCTGTTCGAGGATATCGGCCTGCCGCCGATGTCGAAGGACGCCGACCGCTTCATGCTCTGCGGCTCGCCGGACATGATCCGCGACACGCGCCAGCTCCTGGCCGATGGCGGCTACGAGGAAGGCAACCACGGCGAGGCCGGTCACTTCGTGATCGAGAAGGCCTTCGTCGAGAAGTAAGCCCCCCGCGCTGACGGAACCGGGCCCGGTGCGAGAAATCGCGCCGGGCTTTTTCGTCAGCGATCGCCGGACGGTGCGCCGGGCATGCCCTCGGCGAAGGGGCCGCCGCCCGCGCTGAACAGCTTGCGCAGGAAGCCCGGCGCGATGGCCGAGAGGGGGTTCACGGTCACGTCCGGGCTCGACAGCCGGCCGGACACGCGGAAATTCACGGCGAACAGCCCCTCGTTGTTTCCGCCCCCGAGGAGGGGCCCGACGATCGGCAGTTGCGCGGCGACGTTGTTCAGCCCGTAGAGCGGCACGAAGGTGCCATTGATGTCCGTGCGCTCCCGGCCCGTGTCGAGCCAGCCCGACAGGGTGAAGCCCAGCGCCGCGTTCGAGATCGCCGCATCGGTGAAGTCCACCCGCGTCCCCGTGCGCACGAAGTTCGCGCGCATCCGGTCGAAGGTGACGGAGCCGGTGGAGGGCGCCGGGGCCGGCGCCGCCTTGCGCCCGCGCGGGGTCGGCGGCGGCGGCTCGGCTTCGGCCGGGTCCGGCCCCTGGGCCATGATGCTCGACAGGGCCGGCTCGTTGCGCAGGGAGAAGTCGCGGATCTGCACCACGCCCGTCTGCGGCCCGTCGTTCAGCCCGATCCCGGCGGCGAGGCGCCCGCCATACATCTTCTTGTAGATGTCGAGGAAGCGCAGCGTCGCCCCCGCATCGGCCGATTCCACGGCGAGGGTCGGTGCGCCGCGCTCGCCGCGCGTCACGTTCGCCACCAGCGGCGACGAGCGGAAGCGGCCGGAGATCGTGCCCGAGCGCAGGTCGTGGCCGCGTAAGGAAAGCTTGAAGTTGGCGCTGGTGATCGCCTCGTCGTTGAAGCCGGTGACGATCGGCACCTGGATGTCGGCCTCGATATCCTTCGGCGCCGCCTCCTTGCCGCCCTTGCCGTCCGGCCCGGAGAGGGATTTCAGGAACGGTCGTGCATCCAGCACTGCGCCGCGCACCACCACCTTGTAGGTGCTGCCGCTGCGGTCGACCACGACGCGCAAATCGTCCCCCGGCGAGAGCTTCACGCTGGTGAGTTCGGCCCGCTCCAGGCCGCCCTCGGTGGAGAGCGTGGCGCTGCCCCGCACCGAGGCCTGCCCGGCATCGACGGCGATGTCGCGCAGGTCGTAGCCGCCCTCGCGCTCGGTGAGGGTCATGGCCATCTTGCCCGCCCGGCCCGACGGCTTGGTGAAGCCCGGCAGGATCCCGTCGATCCCCGCCTTGGTGAGGTCGGCCTCGATCCGCACGGGGGTCTTGGTCGCGCCCGACTTGCCGAAGGCGATCACCGCCTTCACCGGCACGGTGCCGGTGAGTTGCGGCGCGGCCGGCAGGCCCTTCTTCACGCGCAGGGCGTCGTCGAGGGCGAGGCTCACCACCGCCTCGCCCGGTGCCCCGATCTTGGCCTGATGCATCTCGACGGTGATCGGCGCGCCGCCGACCCGGCCCTCGCCCTTCACGGCGACGGCGCCCTTGTCGTAGCTCACCGCGAAGCGGCCCGCCTCCAGCCGGTCCTTGCCGACGACCTTGTCCACGGACAGGTCGGTGAGCGAGCCCGACAGGGTGATCGGCATGTCCGCGAGGTCGGGGATGTGCTTGAGGTCGAGGGGGAAGTCGACGCGCAGGTCGACATTGCCCTTCACGGTCGCCGGCTCGACCTCGGCGCTGAGCACGCTCTTGAACAGCTTCGATTCGAGGACGCTGGCGAGGCCGTCCGCGCCGCCGGAGAGCCGAAGGCCGATCTGCGCCACCACGTGGTCGGGGTTGGCATCCGCGATCACGAAGCTGCCGTCCGAGAGGGAGACGGAGCGCCCGTCGGCGCCGCGCACCTCGGCGGTCACGTTGCGGATCGCGGTGGAGCGGCCGGTGATCAGGCCGGTGACGGTGCCCTTCACGATGGGCGGCGCGTCCGCCGAGACGTCGATGGCCGCGTCCGAGACCCGGAAGGCGATGTTCAACCCCTTGTCGGGAAGGGGCGCGCCCTTGGTCGCCTCCGCGATCTCCGTGCCGGTCATCACGACCTTCATGTCGGCATTGTCGACATGGCCGCCGCGGAGCTGGTCCGCGAGGTAGTAGCGCACGGCCGGGGCGATGTGTTCGGGCCAGAGGCGCAGGAAGGTCCGCACCTCGCCTTCGCTCGCGAGGATGTGCAGGTTGATGCCGCCGTCGTCGGCCTCGGTGCCGACCGTGCCGGTGATGTGCCCCTTCACGCCGGGGCCGGAGAGGGCGAAATCGTCGATGACGATGCCGCCGTTGCGGCCCGTGAGGCGGGTGTCGAGGCTGTCGATCCGCACCGGCACGTCCTTCGACGTCGCCCCGCGCAGGGTGCCGTCGCGGCCGGAGAGCGAGGCCGTCCAGGCGGAGTCGGCGCCGGGCGGGCTCTGGGCCCAGTTGCCGGTGAGATGGAGCGTGTTGCCGCCGCCCACGTAGTCGAGGGCGCTGAGGGCCATGGTCCGGGCGGCCTCGTCCCAATCGAGGGTGGCGCTCAGGTCGTCGATCGTGACCGGGTTGAAATCCTTCTCCTCGATGAGGAACGTACCCTCGCCGGTATGAACCTTGGCGCTCATCGTGGTGATGGCGCCGTTCTTCAGGGCCACGTCGGCGCGGGCCGAGAGCTTCAGGTCCGTGGTGAGCGGCAGGCCGGACTGGCCCGCGAGCAGCAGGAGATCGGTGACGGGCAGGTCGTCCAGGCTGATGCGGCCGGAGCGGGCGCCGTCGCCGTTCTCGTGCAGGCTGCCGCCGAAGCGCCACTCGCCGTGCGGGCCGTCGAGGCGCAGTTCGAAGCTGCGGGTGCCGTTCACCGGATCGCGCCCGAACAGGCCGTTGACCCGGGCGAAGACCGCCCGCTCCCGGCCATCGTCGTCGATGAGGCGCATCCGCGCGTCGGTGATCCGCGCCCGGTCGAGGGCGCCGACCACGCCGCCGGGATCGAGCACCACGCCGAAGATCGAGGCGAGGGCCGCCGAGAGGGGCGAGACGTTGCCCCGGGCCGCATCGACGCTCGGGGGCGTGTGCGGCTCGATGTCGACGGGCTGGGTCGCCTCGGAGGCGGCGAAGGCGATGGAGCCGTCCTTGTGGACGAGGGCCGTGGTCTGGGTGTCGCGGAACTCGATGGAGCGCGGCTTCAGGCTCAGCGTCAGCAGGCCCCAGGGGTCGAGGCTGACCAGGGCCAGCGGCGCGCGCACCACCAGCGCCCCCTGCGGGTTGCGGATGTCGAGCCCGGTGAAGCGCAGGGCGAGCGCGTTCTCGCGGTCGAGTTCGAGGCTGCTGCCGCGGAGCGCGATCGACCAGCCGGGGCCGATCCGCTCGGCCACCGCCTTGGCCACGGCGGCCGACAGGCCGTCGATCCGCATCGGGCCGTTGGACAGGCGGATCGCCGCGACCCCGATCACGAGGCCGAGCAGCGTCACGGTGCCGACCATGCCCAGAAGGCAACGCCAGCCCCAATGCCGTTGTCCCTGCCTCGTCGGGCGACTCGTGATCTTCAGATCCGCCATCGAGCCCCTTGGTCCGGGTGTTCTCGTTCGGTGATCGCAGGGCGGGACGGGATTCCCGCTTGCGGTGAATCGGTGCGCATGCGGCCTTTACAGCGGCGGCGCGCCGGGCTTGGCTGTCCGGGCGGGGCGCCGGAACTGGCGTTCACCCACACCATCAATCGGCCGAAAGGAAGGCACGATGGCCTTGAGCGAGGGGGCTGCCGCCCCGGATTTCGACCTGCCCGCCTCGGGAGGAGGGCGCATCGCACTGGCTGCGCTCAAGGGACACAAGATCGTGTTGTACTTCTATCCTAAGGACGACACGAGCGGTTGTACTCTGGAAGCGCAGGGATTCAACGCCCTTCTGCCGGCTTTCGAGACGGCTGGAGCGCGAATCATTGGAATGTCGCCCGATCCGGTGAAGAGCCACGACAGGTTCTGCGGCAAGTACGGGCTCGCCTTCCCCCTCGCCTCGGACGAGGACAAGGCGGTGCTCGGCGCCTACGGCGTCTGGGTCGAGAAGAGCATGTACGGGCGCAAGTACATGGGCGTGGAGCGGACCACCGTCCTGATCGACCGGGAGGGCACGGTCGCGCGCATCTGGCCGAAGGTGAAGGTGCCGGGCCATGCCGAGGAGGTGCTCGAGGCTGCCCGCGCCCTGCCGTAGAGGAATAGGGTCCGCACGGATCCTTAACCCTGATCGGGTCTGAATACGGGGAACGCCTTCGAGCCTCCCGAATGATTCGAACGACTTCCGCGCACATACAGGATGGGGCGCCCCGGCGCCTCAGGCCGTGGCTCGGCGCGGGACTCGCGGTGAGCCTGCTCTGGTCGGGCACCGCGACCTACCTCGTCCTGTTCCGGGACGAGGCGCTCGGCCGGATCGTGGCCGGGCAGGTGGCGATGCGCAACGCCTACGAGGCGCGGATCGCCGGGCTGCAGGAGCGCGTCGACGGCGCCCGGCAGGAGGGCGCCGAGGCCCGGGCGAGCCTCGCCGCGCGGGTGCAGGGCGCCCTCGACCGGCAGGCCGAGCTGGAGCGCCGCCAGGCCGCCCTCTCGGGCCTGATCGACACCGCCGCCACCGGATCCCTTCCCAGCCCGGCAAGGGCCTACGCCGCCCCCCTGACCGGGTTCGAATTGCGGCAGGACTCCGCCGCCGAGGCTACCCCAGCACCCTGGCCTGCCCCTTTGCCCGACCGCCGCAGCGCCCTGGAGACCGAAGATGGGCTGATCCGCCTCGAAGCCCGCCTCGGCGGGCTGGAGGAGGCACAGGGCGCCCATCTCGGGCGCCTCGCGCGGGGCGCCGAGACCGGCATCGCGCGCCTGCGCGCCGTCGTCGCCCGCGCCGGGATCGATCCGTCGCGCCTGCTGCCGCCCGCGCCGGGCGAGCGGGTCGGCGGCCCCCTCGTGCCCCTCGACGCGACGGCCATCCAGCAGCAGGGCTTCGACGGCGGCCTGAGCCTCGTCGGCCGGCTGATCGGCAACGGCCAGCGCCTGCGGCAGGCCGTCGGGGACCTACCCCTGCGCAAGCCGCTCTCCGGCGAATCCAGCCTGTCGAGCCCGTTCGGGCCCCGGCTCGACCCGTTCACCCGGGGCCTCGCCCTGCATACCGGCCTCGACTTCAAAGCCGAGTACGGCGAGCCGGCGCGGGCCACGGCGCCGGGCGTCGTCACCGAGGCCGAATGGGCCGGCGGCTACGGCAACATGGTCGAGCTCACCCATGGCCACGGCCTCGCCACCCGCTTCGGCCACCTCGCCCGCATCGTGGTGCGGCCGGGCCAGCGCGTCGCGGCGGGCGACGTGATCGGCTATGTCGGCTCCACCGGCCGCTCCACCGGCGCGCACCTGCATTACGAGACCCGGATCGACGGCGAGCCGGTGGATCCGCAGCGCTTCCTGGAAGCCGGCCGCTCCCTCGACGGCCTGCGCCTGGGCGGCGGCTGATCGCCCCTCCGGCCACGGAGAACTCGACGGCGGCACGCCTTTGCGCGACATCTGGCGGGATAGCGGATTCTCCAACGCGCGAGCGCAGTGCCCTTGCCCCACTTCGATGACTTCTACGCCGCCAAGCTGCGCGGCTCGCTGGGCGTCACGGACGCCGAATCGGTGCTCGACCTGCGCGGGGCCAACAAGGCGACGGCCGAGGCGTCCCTGCGGGAGATGATCGAGCGCAGCCGCTTCGCGAAGGGCAAGACCGTCGCCGTGCGGCTCGACCCCCCGCCGGAGGGCGGCGGCGAGACCCTGTTCCAGCCGGCCGGACGGCTTCTCCTCGACGCCAAGCGCCGGGGCCTCGTGGAGCGCCTGCAGACCTTGCCGGCCCAGGACGGGCTCGGCTTCTACGTCGCCCTCACCGGCCGGGCCGAGAAGGCGGGGGCCTGAACGGATGGCCGCGCTCGCGCGTTGAGCGGGGTCCACATAGCCCCGGTCCCATGCCCAGCGTCCCGTCTGCGAAGACCATCCCCGGCGGGCGCAACGCCCTCGAACGCCTCGCCCGCTACGGCTACGGCGCGCGGGGCACCGTCTACGTCCTCGTGGGCGGCCTCGCCCTGCTGGCGGCCTTCGGCGGCGGGCGGCCGGGGGACAGCCATGACGCCCTGCGCACCGTCCTCGTCGGGCCGTTCGGCGCCGTGCTCGTCGGGCTGATCGCGCTGGGGCTCCTCGCCTTCGCCCTGTGGCGCGCGGTGGAGGCGGTGACGGATGCCGACCGGCGCGGCACCTCCCTGAAGGGCCTCGTGACGCGCGGCGCCCACCTCGTGAGCGCGCTGCTCTATCTCGGGTTGGCCGGCACGGCGGCCTCGCTCTGCCTGGGGCTCGGCTTCGGCGGGGGCGACGGCGTGCATGACGGCACGGCGTGGCTGCTGGCCAAGCCGATGGGCCGGTGGCTGGTGGCCCTGGTCGGCCTCGCCGTGGCGGGCACGGCGATCGGCTACCTCGCCCGCGCCTGGAAGGGCGACACGACGGCCCGCCTCGCCCTCGACGGGGAGGCGCGGCGGCGCTGGGCCGAGCCGACCGGCCGGTTCGGCTATGCGGCGCGGGGGGTGGCGTTCCTGATCATCGGCGGCTTCGTCGCCGCCGCCGCGTGGTACCAGAGTTCGGCCGAGGCGAAGGGCCTCGGCGACGCCTTCGTGCTGCTGCGGCGTCAGCCCTACGGCACGGCGCTCCTCGCCCTGGTCGCCGCCGGCCATATGGCCTTCGGCGCCTTCGGCCTCATCCAGGCCCGCTACCGCCACATCGACGCCCCTGACGTCGACAGAGTCGACGACGAGGCGGTGGCGGCGGTGCGCCGGCTGGCCTGAACGGGACAACACTGGGATCACCCTTGACCGTTTTGTATCACTGAGTGATACAAAACGTGACGGGTGGGACGTACGGTGGCGATTCTCAGCTTTGCGAACGAAACGACGGAGGCAGTCTTCGATGGCCGGCATCCCAAAGGACTACCGGCTTCGATTCTCGTGACGGCGCGGCGCAAGCTCCGTCAGATCCATGCCGCCGCCTCGCTCAACGATCTGAGGGCGCCCCCTGGCAACAGGTTGCACCCGCTCACCAGGGAGCGGGCAGGCCAACATGCGATCCGAATCAACGATCAGTTTCGGATCTGCTTACGGTGGACCGAGAGAGGTCCGGCAGAGGTCGAGATCGTCGATTATCACTAAGCGGGGCATCGCCCCACTCCGCGAGGAGATACTGATGGCTATCGCATACGAAACCGATACGGTCCTTCCGCCACTCCACCCCGGTGAGGTGCTGCGCGAGGAGTTCCTGATCCCGCTCGGCCTGTCGGCAGGGGAGGTGGCGCGCGCCTGCCATGTGCCGCGGACCCGCATCGAACGGATCGCCGCCGAGCAGATCGGCATCTCGACGGACACGGCCCTCCGGCTCGGCCGGTACTTCGGCACGAGCCCGGATTTCTGGCTCAATCTGCAACGCCAGTATGAGGTCGAGACGCTGACCCGCAGCGTCGGCTCAGAGATCGCGCAGATCGCCCCCCTGAGCCGCGAAGCGGCCTGACCCGGCCTCAGAGCCCCACGGGGCGGCCGGCGGCGACGACGAGCATCTTGCCGTCGGCGAAGGTGCGGGCGGCGGCGCGGCGGATGTCGGCCTGGGTCACGGACTCCACCATCGCGTTGCGGCGGGCGATGTAGTCCATGCCCAGATCCTCAAAGGCGATCTGCACCAGCTGGTGCGCGATCTTGGTCGAGGTGTCGAAGCCCAAAGCGTAGGACCCGGTGAGGTAGTCCTTGGCCTTCTGCAACTCCTCGTCGGAGGGGCCTTCCGTGATGAGCCGGCCGATCTCGTCGCCGATCACCGACAGGGCCTCGCCGACGCGCTCGTTCTTGGTGGCGGTGTAGCCCCAGATCATCGCCGCCGAGCGGTGGCTGACCAGCGACGTCCCGACCGAATAGGCGAGGCCGCGCTTCTCGCGCACCTCCTGGAACAGGCGCGAGGTGAAGGCGCCGCCGCCGAGCACATGGTTCAGCACGTAGGCCGGGATGAAGTCCGGGTCGCGCCACGGGATGCCGGCCATGCCGAAGCGGATGACCGATTGCGGCACGTCGAGATCGACCACGATCTTGCGGTCGAGTTCCTTGATCTGCGTGCGCGGCACGGCGGTCAGGGCGCCGGCCTCGGGCAGGGTGCCGAAGGCGCGGGTGAGAGCTTCCGCCAGGGCCTCGGCCCCGATGGCGCCCACCGCCGCGACCTTGATCCGCCCGCGCCCGATCAGGCGCGCATGCATGGCGAGGATGTCCTCGCGGGTGATCGCCGCGACGCTCTCGATCGTGCCCGACGAGGGCCGGGCATAGGGATGCCCGTCGAAGGCTTCCTTGAAGAACCGGCGGGAGGCCATCACGCCCGGATCGTTCTGCTGGTAGCGCAAACCCGCCATCACCTGCGCCCGCACGCGCTCGATGGCGTCCGGGTCGAGGCGGGGCTTGGCCAGCGCCAGGGCGAGGAGGTCGATGGCCTCGTCCGCGTGCTTGAGCAGCATCTTCAGCGAGCCGCCCAACGCATCGGGGCCGGCATGGAAGGAGAGCTCGATGGCCCGCGCGGCCAGCCGCTCCTGGAAGGCATCGGAGGTCAGGTCGCCCGCGCCCTCGTCGAGGAGACGGGCCAGCATCTGCGCGCAGCCGGCCTTGCCCTCGGGGTCCTGGGCGGCGCCGCCCTCGAAGGTGAAGGACAGGGCGATCATCGGCACGACGTTGGACTCGACGTGCCACGCCTCGACGCCGGGAACGGCCACGACCGGCAAGGCCGTCGTGGGGCTCGTGGCGTTCTGCGTGTCGGTGTCGGCCAGGTTCATGGCAGCCTCGTGTGTTCTCGTTGCGGTCGCGGGCGGGAGGCGGTTCGGACGAACCTACTCGGCGGCCAGCGCGACCGGGGCGTCGGGGTCCCGGGCCTTGGTGAGGTAGCCGGTCACGGAACGGGCGGGGGAGAGCCAGCGCTCGCAGGCCGCCTGAAGGCGCTCCCGCGACACCGCCTCGATGTCCGTCGGCCAGCGGCGGACGTCCTCGATGGATTCGCCGATGGCCAGCGCCGAGCCGTAGATGCGGGCGAGGGAGGACTGGCTGTCCGACGAGTAGACGGTCTCCGCCACGAGGCGGGTCTTGGCCCGCTCGATCGCGTCGGGGGCCAGCGCGTCCGAGGGGGCGCGGGCCAGCACCCGGTCGAGGGCGGCTTCCAACTGCTCCAGGCTCACGCCCTCGGCGGGCACGGCGTAGACGGAGAAGCGGGTGTCGTCGATGGCCGAGCCCATGTACCAGGCGCCGGCATTCACCGCGATGCCCTGCTCCAGTACCAGCTTGCGGTAGAGGTAGGAGGTCGAGCCGCCGCCCAGCACCTCGGCCAGCAATTCGAGGTCGTGGCAGCCGCCATCCGTGGCGGTGATGCAGGACGGGGCCAGATAGAGCCGCTGCAGGGTCGGCTGCTCGACCTTCGGGTCGGCCACCGAGACCCGGCGCAGGGCGCGGGGCTCCGGCTCGCGGGGGCGGCGGCGCTCCGGGCGGGCGCCGCGCGGGGCGACGCGGCCGTAGGTGTCGTCGGCCAGCCGCCGCACCTCGTCCGGGGTCACGTCGCCGGCCACGATCAGGATCGCGTTCTCGGGCGTGTAGAAGCGGTTGTAGTAGTCGAGGGCGTGCTCGCGGTTCAGCCCCTCGATCTCGTGCATCCAGCCGATGATCGGGATGCCGTAGGGGTGGTGCACGAAGAGCGAGGCCGCCATCGCCTCGGAGAGCTGGGCGGAGGGGTCGGTCTCGACCCGCATCCGGCGCTCCTCCAGCACCACATCGCGCTCGGGCGCCACCACCGCGTCGTCGAGGACGAGGCCGTGCATCCGGTCCGCTTCGAAGGCCATCATCGTGCCGAGATGGTCACGGGCGACCCGCTGGAAATAGGCGGTGTAATCGTAGCTGGTGAAGGCGTTCTCCTGGCCGCCGAGGCCGGAGACGGCCTTCGAGAAGGCGCCCACGGGGTGCTTCTCGGTGCCCTTGAACATCAGGTGTTCGAGGAAGTGAGCGATGCCGGACTGGCCGAGCGGATCGTCCGCCGACCCGTTGCGGTACCAGATCATGTGGGTCGCCACGGGCGCCCGGTGATCGGGCACCACCACCACGTCGAGGTTGTTGTCGAGGGTGAAGGACGAGACCTCCGGCCCGCCCGCCTCGGAGCCCCCGAAGGCGGCGGCCTCCCCCCGCCCGGCGGTGGCCGCGAAGCGGGCGCCCCGCATCGGGGGGAAGAGGGTCGGCGTGCCCGTCCTGAAGAGGTGCATCAAGCTTGTCCTTACCCGGCTCCGCCCTCGGCGACCCTTCCCTGACGGGGGGCCGGAACGCGGAGCCTTTGCGATTCCCGGCGGCAAGAGCCGTACCGGGAAAGTCCCTATGTTGCCGTCGTCGGCCCGTGTCGCAACTGCGCCACGGTATCCCGCACGGACGCGCCCGGCCTCAGCGCCGCTGCTGCGACCGGAGGTAGGCGCCCGGATCGGCCTCCTCGCGCTCGGCGCTGGCGTTCTTCACCGGCTCGCCCTCGGTGCGCACGAGCTTCTTCGGCGCCTGCCGGTAGCCCTTCGGCGGCTCGACCAGCGTCTCGCGGGTCGGCTCGACATCCGAAGCCTGCTTGTCCTCGCTCTTGCCCTTGAACAGTTCGAGCGGGTCGAGCCACGAGGCGCGGCGGGCGTTGTCGCCGGGCTTGTCCTCGGCCTCGGTGGTGAGGTTCGCCCCGGCGCGGCGGCCGGCACGCATCTCATCGACCGACATGGTCGCGTTGTTGTCGTTGTAGCGGCCGGCGGTCTGGTTGCCCTTGGGCACCCGGCGCTCCTCGACCTCGCGCTCGCGGGCGACGATCTCGGGATCCTTCGGCCAGGCCGCGTTCTTGGCGCGGGCACGGGGCGCGGGGAGGGCGTTGCCGTCGAGCTTCGGCGGCATCACCAGCGGCGCGCGCTCGTGATAGTCGATCGGCGCCTGCGGCTTTTCGAGGAGGCCGATGCCGGAGAGGGCGTCGCGCATCAGCTCGCCGCTCTGCTGCGCCTGGGCCGAGCCCGCCGCGACGACCGGAAAGAGGGCCGCCACGGAGAGGAGGAGTCGAAGCCTGCGTTGCGCGCTCATGCTACCTCACGGGTGCCGGCCGAGGATTCGGCGCGGGGACGGCCGCCACGCGGCCTGATCCGACGGAGACCGGGGTGAAACCGGTTTCCGGCGATCGTATGGCGCCTTGACCACGCTCGACCAGTCCAGACGTACTGGGAAGCCCTGTGTGTTCTGCGTATCACGGCCGTGGCGCGGCGTTGTCGCGCGCCCGCCCGGCGGTGGCCGGGATGAGGCTGTCGAGGATCAGCCCGATCACGCCCGCCACGATGGCCGCGTCGGCGACGTTGAACACGTACCACGACCACCCGCCCGCATGGAGGTGGACGAAATCGAACACCGCCCCGTAGACAGCCCGGTCGACGGCGTTGCCCAGCGCCCCGCCGACGATGAGCCCGAGCGCCACGGCCAGCAGCCGGGAGCCGGCCCGCATCATCCAGAGGCCGAGCCCCAGGGCGGCGACGAGGGAGAGCGCCACCAGCAGCCAGCGGCCGAAGGCGCCGTCCTGCTGGAACATCCCGTAGGAGACGCCCCTGTTCCACACCACCACGAGGTCCGCATAGGGCCCGTAGCGCCAGGGCTGGGTGAGCACGAGGTCCGTGCCGAAATACAGCCCGAGCTTCGTCGCCTGATCGGCGACGAAGGTGAGGGCGAGGGCCAGGAGGCCCGCGCGGGGAGGGGTGAGCCTCACGCCGCGCTGGCCTCCGGGTGGGCCGCATCCCATTCCCGCAGGGCCTGCGCGTCGCGCGGCGTCACCTCGGGGAAGTCCGCGTCGGTGCCGACATCGGGGCTGACCCGCCAGGAGCGGGCGCATTTGCGGCCCTGCGCCGGGGCCGGGACCACGGCGACGCCCTTCACCTCATCGAGGCGGAAGGCCTCCGCCGGCCCCTCGCCCGCCTCCACCGCGATGGCGGAGGTGATGCAGGTGTCCGCGAAGGCGGTCAGGCCCAGAGACTCCACCGCCGCGCGCAGGTCGGCATCCGCGATGAAGACCTTGGGCGCGGCCTCCAGGCTCGCGCCGATGCGCTTGGCGGCGCGCTCGATCTCGAGCGCCCCGGTCACGACCCGGCGCACCCGGCGGATTTTTTGCCATTTCTCCGCGAGCGCCGGATCACGCCAGGAGGCGGGCGTCTTCGGCAGGGTCTGGAGGTGGACCGAGCCGTCCTCGGACGGGGTGCGGTCGAGCCACGCCTCCTCCGCCGTGAAAGCCAGGACGGGCGCGAGCCACACCACGACCCGCTTGAAGGTCTCGTCGATCACCTGCAACGCCGCCCGCCGCGTCGGCGAGGAGATCGGATCGCAGTAGAGCGCGTCCTTGCGCACGTCGAAGTAGAAGGACGACAGGTCGCCCGTCATGAACCCGTTGAGCAGGGCCACGATCCGCTTGGTGTCGTAGGTGGCGTAGGCCTCGCGGATCTCGCCGTCCAACTCGGCGAGCCGGTGCAGGATCAGCCGCTCCAGTTCCGGCATGTCCTGGAAAGCGACGTCATCGCCGGGGACGCGGTGCGCCAGCGAGCCCAGCATCCAGCGCAAGCTGTTGCGCAGCTTCCGGTAGGTCTCGGCGAAAGTCTTGATGATCTCCGGTCCGATGCGCAGGTCGTCGGTGTAGTCGGAGGCCGCCACCCACAGGCGCAGGATGTCGGCGCCCGAATCCTTGATGACGCTCTGCGGCGCGACGACGTTGCCCTTCGACTTCGACATCTTCAGGCCCTTGCCGTCGAGGACGAAACCGTGGGTCAGCACCACGTCGTAGGGCGCCCGGCCGCGGGTGCCGGAGGATTCGAGCAGCGAGGACTGGAACCAGCCGCGATGCTGGTCCGACCCTTCGAGATACATCACCGTGTCCTGCCCGCCGTCGCGAACGCGCGTCACGCCCGAGAGGCCGGGGAAGGCTTCAGGATCGTTCAGCACGAAGGCGTGGGTCGAGCCGGAATCGAACCACACGTCGAGCACGTCCATCACCTGCTCGTAGGCGGCGGGATCGTGCTCGGGCGCAAGGAAGCGGGACGCCGCGCCGGGGGCGAACCACGCGTCGGCGCCCTCGGAAGCGAAGGCCGCGTGGATGCGGACGTTGACGGCCTCGTCCTTTAGGACCTCGCCGCTCTCCTTGTGGACGAAGACGGTGATCGGCACGCCCCAGGCGCGCTGGCGCGAGACCACCCAATCCGGCCGGTTGCCGACCATCCCGTCGATGCGGTTCTTGCCCTGCGGCGGCACCCATTGCGTGTCGTTGATCGCCTGCACGGCGACCTCGCGCAGCGTCCGGTTGCCGAGGGCATCGACCGGCCGGTCCATGGCGATGAACCATTGCGGCGTGTTGCGGAAGATGACCGGCTTCTTCGAGCGCCAGGAATGCGGATACTGGTGGCGCAGCACCCCACGCGCGACCAGCGCCCCGGCCTCGGTCAGCGCCGCGATCACCGCCTTGTTGGCGTCGCCCTTCTCGCCCTTCTCGGTGTAGACGCGGCGCCCCTCGAAGCCCGGCGCCGCCTTGGTGAGCGTGCCGTCGGCATCGACCGTGTAGGGGATCGTGGTGTCGATGCCCCGCTCGGCGAGGCGCCGGCCGGAGGCCATCCAGAGCTCGAAATCCTCGCGGCCGTGGCTCGGCGCGGTGTGGACGAAGCCCGTGCCGGATTCGTCGGTGACGTGGTCGCCGTCGAGGAGCGGCACGTCGAAGCCGTAGCCGAGGCCCGCCAGGGGATGGGCGAGGGTCAGGCCCGCGAGCGCGTCGGCGGGGACGTCCGAGACTCGCTCGAACGCCTCGACGCGGGCGGCCTTGAACACCGTCGCCGCCAGGGAATCCGCGAGCACATAGGTCTCGCCGGGCTTGGCCCAGTTGTCCTCCGGCGCCGCCGTGACCTTGTAGAGCCCGTAGGCGATTTTCTTCGAATAGGCGACGGCGCGGTTGCCCGGCATCGTCCAGGGGGTCGTCGTCCAGATCACGACCCGCGCCTCGGGGAAGGCGTCGCCGCCCTTGGTGATCGGGAAGGCGGCAAAGATCGTGTCGGAGACGTGCTCCTCATACTCGACCTCGGCCTCGGCGAGCGCGGTCTTCTCCACCACCGACCACATCACCGGCTTCGAGCCGCGATAGAGCTGGCCGGTGACGGCGAACTTCATCAGCTCGTCGGCGATGGCCGCTTCCGCCGGGAAGGCCATGGTCGCGTAGGGATGGTCCCAATCGCCGGTGACGCCCAGCCGCTTGAACTCCTCGCGCTGCACGTCGAGCCAGTGCGCGGCGAAGGTCCGGCATTCCTGCCGGAACTCGATCACCGGCACGTCGTCCTTGTTGCGGCCCTTGGCGCGGTACTGCTCCTCGATCTTCCACTCGATCGGCAGGCCGTGGCAGTCCCAGCCGGGGACGTAGTTGGCGTCCTTGCCCAGCGTCCCCTGGCTGCGGACGATCACGTCCTTCAGGATCTTGTTCAGCGCCGTGCCGATGTGGATGTTGCCGTTGGCATAGGGGGGGCCGTCGTGCAGCACGAATTTCGGCCGCCCCGCCGCCGCCTGCCGGATCTTCTCGTAGAGGCCGATCCGCGCCCAGCGCTCCAGTAGCAGCGGCTCACGGGTCGGGAGCCCGGCGCGCATCGGGAACTCGGTGCTCGGCAGGAACAGGGTCTTGGAATAGTCGCGGGCCGGCGCGGCGGGCGCGTTCGTGTCGGGGGCGGTCATCGGGTCTCGCAAGGTCGGGCCGATCGGGCGGCCATAAGGGGGCGCTGGGGACAGGCGGCGGATCCCGGCCGTCCGCGAAAGCCCTGCCGCACCACGCGCGCGGGCCCTCAGGCGGCGGCCGGGCTCGTAATTCGCCGTCCGCCGGGAGCGGGGCGCGATGCGCGGGGAGGGACCATTCCGCCTCTCTAGCAGCCGGCCCCGGCGGATGCCAGCGGGAGGGCGGAGCGGCCCTGCAACGATTCGCGGCTCCGGCCGTTCGCTGAGGAGCCGATGTCCGGCTACGCTTCAGGAGGAATGCCCGTGAGACTCTCCCTCAGAACCGCCCTCGTCGCAGCCGCGCTCGCCGCCGGCTCCCTCACCGCCGCGATGCCGGCGCAGGCCCAGGGTCTGGTCGGTGGCGTGCAGCGCGGCGCGGCCGAGGGTGATCGCGTCGGCGGCCCCATCGGCGGCGTGGTCGGTGGCGCCGTGGGCGGCGCGGTCGGCACCGTGAACGGGGCGCTCGGCATCGATCCGGGCCGGCGCGCCTACCGCACCGACATGCGCTCGCGCCGGGCCTACCGCCGCGCCCATCACCGCCGTCATCACCGCTGAGAGCGGGGAGGGCCGGGGCTCTGGGCGCCCCGGCCGCTCACGCCGCCCGGCGAAGGGTGTCCTGCGCCAGGAGATACAGCCCCGAGCCGATGACGATCATCGCGCCGACGATGGTCCAGCGCCCGGGCAGGTCCCCGAACAGCAGGAAGCCGAGGGTCACCGACCAGAGCAGCTGCGTGTAGATGAACGGCGCGAGGACGTTGGCCGGCGCCCGCGCATGGGCCAGCACGAGGAGCCAGTGGCCGATCGTGCCGAACAGGGCCACCGCCAGTAGCAGCGCCCAATGGCTCCACTGCGTGGGGCTCGACCAGATCCAGGGCAGCAACGGCGCCATCAGGGCGACGCCCGCCAGCCCGGTGTAAAACATGGTCGTGGCGGTGGAATCGTAGGACGCGAGCTTGCGCGTCACGATGGCGTAGAGGGCATAGACTAGCACGTTCGCCACGCTGAGCAGGGCGGCCGGATGCATGGTGCCGACGCCGGGGCGCACGATCACCAGCACGCCGAGGAAGCCGATGCCGATGGCGGTGAGCCGGGCGCGGGACGACCATTCCCCCAGCAGCGGGCCGGCGAGCAGGGCGACGGTGAGCGGCGCGGCGAACTGGATCGAGATCGTCTCGGCCATCTGCAGGTAGCGCAGGGCCATGAAGTTCAGGGCCGTGGAGGCGAAGAGCAGCAGGGAGCGCACCACCTGCAGGCCGAGCCGGCGGCTGCGCACCACGCTCGGCGTGCGCACCGGGTTCACGAAGAGCGAGATCATCGCGACGCTGGCGGCGTAGCGCATGAAGGTGGTGACCAGGGGATCGACCCCCGCCCGCGCCAGGGTCTTGCCGCAGGCATCCAGGCTCGCGAAGAAGGCGACCGCGCCGCACATGAGCGCGATGCCCACCATCCGGCGGCGCCGGGCGGCCTCGGCCTCACTGGCGGTGGCGATCCCGGCCGGTGCCGGAACGGTGGAGGCGGAACTGGCCATCGATGCGAATCGCGAGGGGCGCGGGAAACCGCGACGCTGGAGGCACGATGCCATGCGCGCCACGGCGCAGGTAGGCGCGGTGGCGCAACCGAACCATGCGGCGAGGGCGCGGGCCGCGCGGGCGCCGCTTACCGTTCGTTAACGCGTCGGCGCGTCAGCGCTTCGCGGCCTTCTTCGGCGCCGGCGCGCTGGCGTTCGCCATCAGGGCGGCGAGGTGCGACTGGTCGAGCTCGGAGGGCTGCGGCGCGCGGGCCACGGCCGGGCGCGGCGCGGCGGGGGCCGGCGCCACGGCCTGACGAATCTCGGCGGCCGGCGGCGGCGCGCTGGCGCGGGGCGAGATCGAGCCCGTCGTCTCGGGATCGGCGATGCTGGCGATGGCGGGGGTGGTCAGCCCGTCCGAATCCCGCTGCAGGCGCAGGGCCCAGTGGATCCCGGTGGAGAGGGCGGCGACGGCCAGGATGGCCTTGATCCCGCTTGTGAGCAGGGAACGCATGCAATCGAAACCCGAGTGAACGCCCGAACAATGGACCGGATCCCGGCCCATCACGACCTTCGCACCGGAGCGTGAAGAAAGCGGGAAGACGGAGGGGTGCTCCCTGCTCCGCTTCGGGACACAGGCGTCTCAACCGGGGAGAGAAAGTGAGTGGGCCTTGCGCCTGATCCGCGGTTCCTGTTCCCCGCGCCTCCGACACCCCTGCAGCCGCTCGGCCCACTAAGCCTCACAGGCGCGGCCCAGAGAACTGGTCCGGACCGCCCCGTCACTGCCGACCCCGCTACCATGCAGGCCCGAGAGGGCTCGCGAAACCGTCAGGCGCATCGGCCACGGGGAAGGCCCGTGTAAGGGGTCGCACGCGAGCCGGCAACCGAAGCCGGGCGGTGACCCGGCGCCGCATGGGGCGCCCCATGGGGGGCGCCGGGACTTCGACCTCAGCGGAGCGAGCCGCAGAAGCGCTGGATGCGGCGGCAGGCCTCTTCCAGCACCGCGTCCGAGGTGGCGTAGGAGATGCGCAGGTTCGGGCCGAGCCCGAAGGCCGAGCCGTGCACCGCCGCCACGCCCTCGGCCATCAGCAGCTCGGTGACGAAATCCTCGTCCGTCTCGATCACCTTGCCGCCCTCGGTGCGCTTGCCGATCGTCTCCGCGCAGGACGGGTAGACGTAGAAGGCGCCCTCCGGCGTCGGGCAGGTCAGGCCCCGGGTCTGGTTGAGCATCGAGACCACGAGGTCCCGGCGCTTCTGGAAGGCGGCCCGGAAGGTGGCGAGGTGGTCCTGCGGCCCCTCGAGGGCGGCCACCGCCGCCCATTGGGCGATGGTGGTGGCGCCGGAGGTCTGCTGGCCCTGCACGAAGTCCATGGCCTTGATGAGCTTCTCGGGGCCTGCCGCGTAGCCGATGCGCCAGCCGGTCATGGCGTAACCCTTCGAGACGCCGTTCATGGTGAGCGTCCGCTCGTAGAGGGCGGGCTCGACCTGGGCCGGGGTCACGAACTCGAAATCGCCGTAGGTCAGGTGCTCGTAGATGTCGTCGGTCAGGACGTGCACGTCCGGATAGCGGAGCAGCACGTCGGTGAGCGCCTTCATCTCGGTGCGCGAATAGGCGGCGCCGGAGGGGTTCGAGGGCGAGTTCAGGATGATCCACTTGGTCTTGGGCGTGAGCACGCGCTCCAGCTCGGCCGCCTGGAGCTTGAACCCGTCCTCCATCCGCGTCTCGGCGAACACCGCCGTGCCGCCGCACAGGCCGACCATCTCCGGGTAGGAGACCCAGTAGGGGCGGGGGATCACCACCTCGTCGCCAGGGTTCAGGGTGGCGAGCAGCGCGTTGTAGAGGATGTGCTTGCCGCCCGTGGCGACGATGGTCTGCGACGGCTTGTAGTCGAGCCCGTTCTCGCGCTTGAACTTCTTCGCGATGGCCTCGCGCAGGGGCACGATGCCGGAGACCGGCGGGTAGCGGGTCTCGTTGCGCTGGATCGCATCGATGCCGGCCTGCTTGATGTGGGCGGGCGTATCGAAATCGGGCTCGCCGACCGAGAGGGAGATGACGTCGACGCCCGACGCCTTCAGCTCGCGGGCCTTCTGCGTCATCAGGATGGTCGCGGAGGGCTTCACCCGCGAAAGGACGTCGGCGAGGAAGGCCATGGGGTTGCGTGCTCCGGTGGAAAACGGCGCGGACCCTAGTCCCGCGGCCGGGAGCCGGCAAGCATCGCGCGACTCACGGAATTCTTGATAAGATGGCCCGGTGATCGGGAGACGGACATGCCCAGGGGCGAGACGATCAGCGTGACCATGGCGCCGGAGACCTTGCGCGCCGTGCGCGAGAGCGTCGAAGCGGGGGAATACGAATCGGTCGATGCAGCCCTGGACGAGGCGGTGCGTGCCCTCCAGCGCCAGCGCCGGGAGAAGACGGACCATCTCGAATCGATCCGCGCGCGGATCCAGCGCTCGTTGGACGATCCCCGGCCGGACCTGACCATCGAAGAGGTCGAAGCGGATATGGAGGTGCTGTTCGCGCAGGCGCGTGCAGCACGTCGTGCGTAGGCTTCCCGTCAGATTCCGGCGCGAGGCCAGAGCCGATCTCGCCGATATCTTCGATGTCGTCTTGCGGGCGAGCCGGGACGATATCACCGCAGAGCGGTTCACCCGCCGGATCATCGCGCGGTGCCGACGTATCGGCGACGCTCCCTTCGGCGGTCGACTGCGAGACGATCTGATCCCCAATCTGAGAACGGTTCCGTTCGAGGGTAGCGCCGTGATCGCCTATCGGGTCGAACCCGACTGCGTGAGGATTACGAACATCTTCTATGGTGGACGCGACATCGAAGCGTTTTACCTCGCTGGCGAACAAAGGATCGCCCTCGCGAAGCAGCACTGAAGCCCCGCCCTCCCACATCACCGCCCGAACCCCCATCTCACGGGCATGATCCCCCTTTCCGTCCTCGACCTCTCCTTCGTCTCGTCCGACTCGACCCCGGCGCAGGCGCTGCACGACACCCTGGCGCTGGCCCGGCATGTCGATACCCTCGGCTACCGGCGCTACTGGCTCGCCGAGCACCACGCCCTGCCGAACGTGGCGAGCCCGGCGCCGGAGATCATGATCGGCCAGATCGCCGCCGCGACCCGGAACCTCCGGGTTGGATCGGGCGGGATCATGCTGCCGAACCACGCGCCGCTGATGGTCGCCGAACGCTTCCGGGTTCTGGAGGCGCTGTTCCCCGGCCGGATCGACCTCGGCATCGGCCGGGCGCCCGGCACCGACGGCGTCACCGCCCGCGCCCTGCGGCGGCGGGAGGCGCCCTCGGGCAACGGCGGCGACGACTTCCTCGACCGGCTGCAGGAATTGCTGTTCTGGGACGGCGGCTTCCCGGAGGGCCACCCGTTCGGCCAGATCCAGGCGACCCCGGCGGGCGTGGCGCTGCCGCCGCTCTTCCTGCTCGGCTCGTCGGATTACAGCGCGCAGCTCGCCGCGCAGATCGGCGCCGGCTTTGCCTTCGCGCAGCATTTTTCCGGTATTCCCGCCGAGGGGCCGATGCGCGCCTACCGGCAGATGTTCAAGCCGTCGCGGCTCGGGGCCGAGCCCCACGCGATCCTCGCGGTGGCGGCGATCTGCGCGGAAACGGATGCGGAGGCCGAGCGGCTGGCCTCGAGCGCCCGCCTCTCGACCCTGCGGCGGGAGCGGGGCGAGTACCGCCCCCTGCCGAGCCTCGCGGAGGCGCTGGAGTATCCCTACTCCCCCTCGGAGCAGGCGAGGATCGAGCGGGGCCGCGACCGGCTGCATGTCGGCTCGCCGGCGACCCTGCGCCCGCACCTCGCGGCATTGGCCGAGTCGGTCCAGGCCGACGAGTTGATGATCGTCACGGCCATCCCCGACCAGACGGCGAGGCACGCCTCGTATCGCCTGCTGGCGGACTGATCCGGGGATACCGAAGGGCGTGGCGCCCTTCGGCGGAGTGTCGGCCGGACCGTTGCAGGCGGCCGAGAACGCGTCAGCGACCGAACAGGCGCTTCAGGCCGCCGAGGATGCCGCCCGAAGAGGCTTCGGCTTCCTGCCGCCGGGGCGCGGAGGCCGCCTCCTTGCGCGGGGCCAGGATGAGGCCGAGGGCGGCCGTGTCCGTGGTCTCGCGGTCGATCAGGATGAAGCTCCCGGTCTCGCGGTTGTCGGCATAGGCATCCACCGCGACCGGCCGGTCGAGGGTGAGGCGCACGTCGGCGATGTCGTTGGCCGACAGGCGCTCGGCTGGGCCGGGCTTGCCGGTCTCGGGATCGATGCGCGAGACGATGGCCTGCACCGTCGCCGTCACCGTGGCGGTGCCGACCTTGGCGAGGAGGCTCGCGCCCGGGGCGAGATCGGTCTCGGCGGCCCAGAACAGGCGGGCGTCGAGGGTGTCGAGGGCCAGGAGCGGCGCGCCCTCGGCGGCGATCACCTGGCCGCGCGAGGCGTCGATCTGCTCAGCGAGCACCAGCGTCACCGAGAGGTCGGCGCCGGCCTCCGGCAGATCGCCATCGGCGGTGTAGATGCGCTCCACCGTGGCGGCGCGGCCGCCCGGCTGCACGCTCACCCGGTCGCCCGGCCGCACGGTGCCGCTGGCGATGCGCCCGCTATAGCCCCGGAACTCCGAGTTCGGCCGGTTCACCCACTGGACGGCCATGCGGAACGGGGCGTTCAGGGCCTCCTCGCGCACGGGCACGGTTTCGAGGAAGGTGAGCAGCGTGCCGCCATTGTACCAGGGGGCGTTCACGCCCGGATCCACGACGTTGTCGCCGTTCTTGGCCGAGAGGGGGATCGCCCGGATCTCGGCGAAGTTCAGGCCCGCGGCGAACTCCGAAAACCCCTTCACGATCTCGGCGAAGCGGTCCTGGGCCCAGCCGATCATGTCCATCTTGTTGACGGCCAGGACCACGCGGCGGATGCCGAGGTTCGACACCAGCAGGGCGTGGCGGCGGGTCTGGCGGGTGAGGCCCTGGCGGGCATCGACCAGGATCACCGCCACGTCGGCGGTGGAGGCGCCGGTCGCCATGTTGCGGGTGTACTGCTCGTGGCCGGGGGTGTCGGCGACGATGAACGAGCGCTTGTCCGTGGAGAAGAAGCGGTAGGCGACGTCGATGGTGATGCCCTGCTCGCGCTCGGCCTGCAGGCCGTCGACCAGCAGGGCGAGGTCCATCTCCTGGCCTTGCGTGCCGTGCTTGCGGGAATCCCGGCGCAGTGCGGTGATCTGGTCGTCGAAGATCTGCTTGGTGTCGTGCAGCAGCCGGCCGATCAGGGTCGACTTGCCGTCGTCCACCGAGCCGCAGGCGATGAAGCGCAGCACTTCCTTGTCGCGGTGCGTTTCGAGGAAGGCGGCGTAATCCTGCGCGACCGAGGACGCCTGGAACGCAGTCTTGGGCGGGTGGATGGTCATCAGAAGTAGCCCTCCTGCTTCTTGCGTTCCATGGCGCCGGCGCCGTCCTTGTCGATCACCCGGCCCTGCCGCTCCGAGGTGCGGGCGGCGAGCGTCTCGGCGATGATCTCGGGCAGGCTCGCGGCCTCGCTCTCGACCGCCCCGGTCAGCGGGTAGCAGCCGAGCGTGCGGAAGCGGACGACCCGCTCCTGCGGGGTCTCGCCGGGGTTGAGGGGCAGGCGCTCGTCATCGACCATGATGAGCTGGCCCTCGCGCTCCACGACGGGGCGCGGCGCCGCGAAGTAGAGCGGCACGATCGGGATGTTCTCCTGCTCGATGTAGAGCCAGATATCGAGCTCGGTCCAATTGGACAGCGGGAAGACCCGCAGCGACTCGCCGCGCTTCTTGCGGAGATTGTACAGGTGCCAGGGCTCGGCCCGCTGGCGCTTCGGGTCCCAGCGGTGCTGGGCCGTGCGCAGGGAGACGATGCGCTCCTTGGCGCGGCTCGCCTCCTCGTCCCGGCGGGCGCCGCCGAAGGCCGCATCGAACTTGTGCAGGTCGAGGGCCTGACGCAGGGCCTGCGTCTTCATCACGTCGGTATGGACCTCGGAGCCGTGGCTCACCGGCCCGACGCCGCGCGCCAGCCCGTCCTGGTTGGTGTGGACCAGCAGGTCGAGGCCGAGCTCCTTCGCCCGTGAATCGCGAAACGCGATCATCTCCTTGAACTTCCACGTCGTGTCGACATGGAGCAGCGGGAAGGGCAGCTTGCCCGGCGCGAAGGCCTTCAGCGCCAGATGCAGCAGGACGGACGAGTCCTTGCCGATGGAATAGAGCATCACCGGGTTCTCGGTCTCGGCGACCGTCTCCCGGAAGATGTGGATGGCCTCGGCCTCCAGGCGCTTGAGATGGCTCAGGCGGGCCGGGGAGGGGGCGGTTTCAGGCCGCAAGGCGGTCTGGGCGGCGCTCATCGGGCGAACTCCGGCTCACGGGTTTCGGGGGTGGGCTCGAATGCGGCGGCTTCCTGACCCGGCTGCACCGAGGCGCCGGGGCGGCCGACATGCAGCCCGCATTCCTTCTTGTCTTCCTGCTCCCACCACCAGCGGCCGGCACGCTCCGGCTCGCCGACCTTCACCGCGCGGGTGCAGGGGGCGCAGCCGATCGAGGGGAAGCCCCGGTCGTGCAGGGTGTTGTAGGGAACGAAGTTCTCGCGCACGAACAGGTCGATGCGCTCCCGCGTCCAGTCGGCCAGCGGGTTCAGCTTCATGAGGCCCCGTTCGGCATCGTAGGCCGCCAGCGGCGTCGCGGCGCGGTTGGCCGATTGCCCGGCGCGCAGGCCGGTCAGCCAGCCGGCGGCGCCGTCGAGCGCCCGGCCCAGCGGCTCGACCTTGCGGAAGCCGCAGCAGGCCTGCCGCGCAGCGACCGAGCGGCGGAAGCCGTTGATGCCCTCGTCACGCACGAAGGCTTCCTCGGCCGCGCGCTCGGGCACGTAGGCGAGGATGCGGAGGCCGTAGGCGGCCTCGGTCTCGACCCAGGTCTCGTAGGTCTCGGGAAACAGCCGGCCGGTGTCGAGGGTCGCGATCTCGATCCGCCCGCCCGCGAGCTTCGCCATGGCGATGGCGTGGGTGAGCACCTGATCCTCGATGCCGAGGCTCGTGGTGAAGACCAGCCGCCCCGGCACTTCGCGGGCGATCAGGTCGAGGCGGGCGGGAAGATCGAGGGCGGCGAGGCGGGTGGCGAGTGCGCCGGCCCGCGCCTCGGCCGCCCCGGAATCCGTGAGGGACATGATGGTCTGCTCCTGCGCCGGCCCTGTGGACGTGGTGGGCCGCGCCGGTTGTCGAGGAGTCGAAATGTTCGCTATACCGAACGAAGTCAAGGCGACGGGGCCGATTCGCACCCCTGAAAATGCCTGCGGCGGGTGCGTCAACGCACACGGAACGAGGGCAACGCCTCTTCGTTTGTAAAAAATTATTCTCACAAACGCCATCTAACCCCTATAGAGCGGGAAGTTCCTTCTTCCCTCAAAGGGGCGCCGAAACGGCGGAGGTTCCTTTTGGACGCCATCGACCTGAAGATCCTGGCCCTGCTGCAGCGGGACGCCACCCTCTCCATCGCCGCCATCGGCGAGAAGGTCGGCCTGTCGCAGACGCCGTGCTGGAAGCGCATCCAGCGCCTGGAGGCGGATGGGGTGATCGACCGGCGCGTGGCGGTGCTCGATCCCGTGAAGCTCGGGCTGGGGCTGACGGTGTTCGTCTCGATCGAGACCGCCGACCACTCGCAGGATTGGCTCCAGCGCTTCGCCGACACGGTATCGGCCATGCCGGAAGTGCTGGAATTCTACCGGATGGCCGGCGATGTCGACTATATGCTGCGCGTCGTGGTCGCAGACATGCAGGCCTACGATGCGTTCTATAAGCGCCTCATCTCCGTCCTTCCGTTGAAGAACGTGACCTCGCGCTTCGCCATGGAAAAGGTGAAATCCACCACCGCCCTGCCGCTGCCGGCTCCGCCGAAGGCGACGCGGCATCTGCCGGAAATGGCTCCGGCGCTCGTCGCGGTCGGAGAATGATCTTCTCCCTTCGCCGCACGCGGCGAAGGCGATCTCCTCATTTCGTGCCGTTCTGCAAAAAGAACGTTCCTGGTTGACATGGGCCCCGCGCCCGACGACATGGTCCGGTGATGTCTCGCTCCGCTCTTCTCCCGCGCACCGCTCCCTTCGGGGACGGCGAGCGCGCCAGCCTCGATGCCGTTCTCGTCAATGCGAGCCCGGTCCAACGCGCATGGCTCGCGGGCTTTCTCGCCGGGCTCGACGCCGCCGGGGGTCAGGCCCAGGCGGCGCCCGCCCAGGCGCCCAAGGCCAGCGAGCCGCTGACGGTCATCTACGCGAGCGAGTCGGGCAATTCCGAAAAGCTCGCGGGCGACGTCGCCAAGCTCGCGCGCAAGCAGGGCTTCAAGCCGAAGGTAGTGGACTTCGCCGACCTCGACCTCGCGACCCTGCCGAAGGCCGGCAAGCTGGTCGCCATCGCCGCCACCTGGGGCGAGGGTGAGCCCCCGGCCCGCGCGGTGCGGGCCTATGGCGAGCTGATGGGCGAGGGCGCCCCGCGCCTGGACGGCGTGGAATTTGCCGTGCTCTCCCTGGGCGACACGTCCTACGTGGAGTTCTGCGCCATCGGGAAGGCGCTCGACGCGCGGTTCGAGGCCCTGGGCGGCAAGCGCGCCGCCGAGCGCGCCGATCTCGACCTCGATTTCGAGACCCCGGCCGCCGACTGGATCAAGGGCACCCTCAAGGCGCTCGCCCCGGCCGCCGCCCCCGACAACGTCGTCGCGGTGGATTTCGCCCGCGCGGGCGGGGACGGGGATGAGGAGTCCGAGCCGAGCCGCGACCCGGTCGTGGTCGAGGTGGTCGAGCACGTGAACCTCAACTCCTCGCGCTCCGACAAGGAGACGATCCACCTCGCGCTCGCCTTCGAGGACGGGGCGCCGGCCTACGAGCCGGGCGATTCCCTGGAGATCTACCCGGAGAACGACCCGCAGCTGGTGGACGAGATCCTGGCCGCCACGGGCCTCTCGGGCGACGAGGCCCTGCGCAAGGCGCTGCTCGCCGAGCGCGACATCACCACGCTGTCCGCGGCGACGATCGAGCGCTTCGCCAAGGCGACGGGCTCGGAGGACGCCAAGGCGTTCGTGGAGAGCGGCGAGGTCCGCGCCTGGCTCGAGGGCCGCAACCTCATCGACCTGATCGAGCGCTTCCCGGCCAAGCTCACCGCCGAGCATTTCGGCAGCATCACCCGGCCGCTGCCGCCGCGGGCCTATTCCATCGCCTCCTCCCGCAAGGAGGTCGGCGACGAGGTCCACCTCGCCATCGCCGCCGTGCGCTACCAGACCTTCGGCCGCAAGCGCTCCGGCGTGGCCTCGGTCCACGTGGCGGACCGGATCCGCGACGGCGCCAAGCTGCGGGTGCGGCTGAAGCCGAACAAGCATTTCCGCCTGCCCGCCGACCCGGCCACCGACATCATCATGGTCGGCCCCGGCACCGGCGTCGCCCCGTTCCGCGCCTTCGTGCAGGAGCGCCGCGCCACCGAGGCCCCCGGCCGCTCCTGGCTGTTCTTCGGCGACCGGCACTTCACCCACGACTTCCTCTACCAGCTCGAATGGCAGGAGGCCCTGGAGGACAAGTCGCTCACCAAGATCGACGTGGCCTTCTCGCGGGACCAGCCGGAGAAGATCTACGTCCAGAACCGGATCGACCAGCACGCCGCCGAACTGGTGGAATGGCTGGACGGGGGCGCCCACTTCTACGTCTGTGGCGATGCCAAGCAGATGGCCAAGGATGTCCGCGCTTCGGTGGTGCGGGCCTTCGAGACCGTGAAGGGCCTGTCCACCGCCGACGCCGAGGCGCATGTCGCCGGGCTGGAGCGGGCCAGGAAGTACCAGCAGGACGTTTACTGAGCAGGACCGACCGTCCCCCCGCGACCGTCGTCCGACAAAGCAACCGAGACCACCATGACCGACGCCCCGTCCCCCGCCGCCAAGCGCGTCTACGAGACCCCGCCGACCTCGCGTCCGATCACGGAGGCCGAGGCCGCGCGGGAGGCGAAGCTCGCCGCCAACGAGCACATCAAGATCGCCAGCGGCTACCTGCGCGGCACCCTCGCGGACGGGCTCCTGGCGCATGCCACGGGGGCCATCTCCGAGGATGACGGGCAGCTCGTGAAGTTCCACGGGATGTACCTGCAGGACGACCGCGACCTGCGCCCCGAGCGGACCAAGAAGAAGCTCGAGAAGGCCTACGGCTTCATGATCCGCCTGCGCATCTCGGGCGGCGTGGTGACGCCCCAGCAATGGCTGGTGCTCGACGACATCGCCCGCACCTATGGCGGCGACGCGATGCGCGCGACGACGCGGCAGACCTTCCAGTTCCACGGCATCATCAAGTCGAACCTGAAGCGGACCATGGCCGCCATCGATGCGGCCCTGCTCGACACCATCGCCGCCTGCGGCGACGTGAACCGCAACGTCATGGCCTCGACCAACCCGGCCCAGGCGAAGGCGCATGCCGCCGCCTATCAGCTCGCCAAGGACATCTCGAACTCCCTGCTGCCGCGCACCCGGGCGTGGCGGGAGATCTGGCTCGACGGCGAGCGCGTGGTCGGCGGCGAGGACGAGGTGCAGGAGGTCGAGCCGATCTACGGCAGGACCTACCTGCCCCGGAAGTTCAAGACCGTGATCGCCGTGCCGCCCTCGAACGAGGTCGACGTCTTCGCCCACGATCTCGGCTTCATCGCCATCCTCGACAAGAAGAACGCCGTCACCGGCTGGAACATCACGGTGGGCGGCGGCATGGGCATGACCCATGGCGAGCCGGACACCTTCCCCCGCACCGCCGACGTGATGGGCTTCTGCAAGGCGCAGGACGCCCTGCGCTATGCCGAAGCGGTGATGACCGTCCAGCGGGACTGGGGCAACCGCAAGAACCGCAAGAACGCCCGCCTGAAGTACACGATCGAGCGCTACGGCCTCGACGCCTTCCGGGCCGAGGTCGAGGCGCGGGCGGGCAAGCCGCTCGAGGCCGCCAAGCCGTTCACCTTCACCAGCAACGGCGACCGCTTCGGCTGGACCGAGGGCGACGACGGGCGCCACCACCTGACGCTCTACGTCCCCTCCGGCCGGATCAAGGACATCGAGAACGGGGCGCAGTTCCTCTCCGGCCTGCGCCGCATCGCCGAGGTGCACAAGGGCGATTTCCGCCTGACGGCCAACCAGAACGTCATCATCGCCAACGTGCCGGAGGCCCAGCGCGCGGCCATCGAGGCGCTGGTCGACGAGTACGGGCTGACGAAGGGCGCGGGCGCCCTGCGGCGGAACTCCATCGCCTGCGTGGCCATGCCGACCTGCGGGCTGGCGCTGGCCGAGAGCGAGCGCTTCCTGCCGGGCCTGATGGACGACCTGGAGGCGAGCCTCGCCAAGCACGGGCTGCAGGACGAGGAGATCACGATCCGCTCGACCGGCTGCCCCAACGGCTGCGCCCGGCCCTTCATCGCCGAGATCGGCCTCGTGGGCCGGGGGCCCGAGCGCTACCACCTCTATCTCGGCGCGGCCTTCGACGGCTCGCGGCTGAGCAAGCTCTACCGCGAGGACGCTTCGCCGTCCGAGGTGGTCTCGACGCTGGATCCGCTCTTCGCCGAATTCGCGACGGCCAAGCAGGCCGGTGAGCATTTCGGCGATTACCTGATCCGCGCCGGCCACGTGGCCAAGACGACCAACGGGCCGGACTTCCACGAGCGGATCGGCGCGCTGAAGTAGGCGCGCCCGTTACTCGGCGGGGGCGGCCACCCGAGTCTTGGCCGCCCTGCGCTGGCGCGACTCCGCCGCGAGGTCGGAGAACCCTGCGTCGAACCTGTCGTACAGACGGCTGACGAGGCCGAGGGCGAAGTCGAGGGTCGCGCCGAACAGGGTCACGACCCCGATGAACGCCGCCATGGCGAGGCGCCAGACGCCGGCGATGACGCGACCGATCCAGTGAAACAGAGCCATGACGTGCTTTCGTGCGAGGGGCGGTCGGACGGATCGTCCGTTGCGCCGCACACATAGGCTCGCACCTGCGGTCGGGGACGCGACCGAAAGCGGCGGTGGGCGCCGGGAACTTCGCGGTCAAAGCGGATAAGCGGTGATCAGCCGCCAGCCATTCGTCTCGCCCTGCCAGACGATCCGAATCCGTGGCCGGCGCCCGTCGGGCGCCTCGATCGACCCCTCGACCACCAGCCGGCGCCGGTCGCCGATCTCAAGCGCGCGGCTCCGGCTTTCCTCGGCCTGCGGCACCGCGACGATGGCCCGCGCGAAGATGGTGGGCTCGCCGGGATCGAAGCCGAAGGACAGGAAGAATCGCGCCTTCGAACCGCCCTTGGGGTGATCCACGTTGAGCAGGTAATCGACGATCTTGGCGATTGGAATCTCGAAGGTCGGATTCCCGGTTTCGTCGCTCACGGCACCGCGCGACCGGTCCTGACGAGGTCGGCGGCCTCGACCGTCGCCAAAGCGCCCATCGGCTCGGGGAACTCGATCTCGTAGGCCTCGCCGCCGTTCCAGACCGCGACGACCGTCCCCTCCGCGCCAACCCGAATCGTGGCACCGTCCAGGGTGATGACGTCCACGAGAACGCGCACCTCATCCAGCTCCCGAAGGACGGCAGCGGGCTCTTCCTTCCGAACGTGATAGACGAGTTCGATCGGCATCGGCACAGGATCGCCGGAAACCCCAAGGTCCGCAAGGGAGTGCTGCGGATCAACCGCCCCCGTTCCGCGTTCCGCCTTCGCAGTGCAACGGAGACGGGTATGCGGGCGAAGCGGGTGGTCGGGCGCAAGGTGCGCTACGCGGTGGTGGGCGGCGGCTGGATCTCGCAGGCCGCCTTCATGCCGGGGGTGGCGCAGACCGGCAATTCCGAGATGACGGCCATCGTCACGGGCGATCCGCAGAAGGCGGACGCCCTGGCGAAAAGCTACGGCCTCACCGCCTTCACCTACGATCAGTACCCGGACGCGCTGGCCTCCGACCTGTTCGACGCGGTCTACCTCGCCCTGCCCAACGGGATGCACCGGGACTACGCCGTGCCGGCGCTGGAGGCCGGGTGCCACGTGCTCCTCGAAAAGCCGATGGCGGTGAGCGTCGCGGAATGCGAGGCGATCAACGCGGCGGCGCAGGCCTCGGGCGCCAAGCTGATGCTCGCCTACCGGCTGCATTTCGAGCCGGGGACGCTCGATGCCATCGCCCGCGTGCGGGCCGGCGCCATTGGCGAGCCGCGCATGTTCACCGCGACCTTCGGCCAGACGGTCGGCGCCGGCAACCACCGGGCGAAGCAGGGCTTCTGGGCCGGTCCGGTGCCCGACATGGGCACCTACCCGATCAACGCCGCGCGCAACCTGTTCGGGGAGGAGCCCGTGGAGGTCTCGGCCCTCGGCAGCCGCCGGCCGGACAGCCCCTACGCCTTCGACGGCACCGTCGCCGTCACCCTGCGCTTCCCCAGCGGACGGCTCGCGCAGTTCACCGTCTCCTACGAGACCGAGGGCGTCGATGCCTACCGGATCACCGGCACGGAGGGCGACCTCCACATGCAGCCGGGCTTCCTGTTCGGCACCGGTCTCGCCGCCACCCTCACGCGGGGCGGGGAGACGGAACGCCTGACCTATCCGAGCGTCGATCAGTTCGGCGGGCAGACCCGCTATTTCTCGGAGTGCATCCTGAACGACCGGGCGCCCGAGCCGGACGGCGAGGAGGGCCTATGCGACCTGCGGGTGCTCGAAGCCGTGGAGCGGGCGCTGGCCACCGGCCGGACGCAGAGCCTCGACCCGATGACCCGCAGCCGGCGGCCTGATCCGTCGCAGGCGACGGATCTGCCGGCGGTCGAGCCGCCGGAGATGGTGAACGCCGCCCGCCCCGACGCCTGACTCCGACAAACATCCGCAACAATGCGTCGCATGTGGAGAACCAATTAAAAGCGAGACAGTTGTTTTTGTGAGACAACGGAATCGCCCCCTCCGCCGCGCCCGAGAGCGCTCCGGAGGGGCGAGGGGAGGGGATCATGGCCAAGCACGATATCCTGGGTTTCTTCGAGCACCGCCGCGACGGCGCCTGGGTGTGCGTGAGGCCGTTCACCCTCACCACGCCGAATGCCAGCGTCGACATCCGCCAGGGCATGCGCTTCGATTACGGCAAGCGGATCGGCGGCGTGGACCTCGCCGAGTATCTGGAGCGCCTGGGCTCGCAGTTCGGATCCTGAGGCAAACCAAGGGCGCGGCGCGGGGATGCGATGACCGGCTTTGACGGTCTCCCCGGCCCGCCCTACTAGGGGTCATGCAACCCGACGAGCCCCTGCAGATCGTGGCGGAGGACAGCGCGCCGACCACGCGCTGCCGCATCATGGCGACCGCCAGCACGTTCTTCCACGAGATCGGCTACCAGAAGACCACCGTCGCGGACATCGCGCGGGCCCTGAAGATGAGCCCGGCGAACGTCTACCGGTTCTTCGATTCGAAGAAGGCGATCAACGAGGCGGTGCTGGAGCGCCTGATCGGCGAGGTCGAGGCCCTGCTCGCGGGCATCGCGAACCGCCCCGGCCTCTCGCCCACGGCGCGGCTCGTCACCGCCATCGAGGCTCTGCACCGCTACAGCATGGATCGCTACGAGCGCTATCCCCGCATCCATGAGATGGTGGAGGCGGCGATGGGCGAGAGCTGGGAGGTCTGCCGGCACCATCTGGCGGGTGTCACCGGCGTCTTGGAGCGCATCATCCGTGAGGGGGTGCGGACCGGGGATTTCGAGACCCCCGACCCCGCCATCGCGGCCGGGTGCATCCACGTCGCCATCGCGCGCTACACCCACCCCCTCCTCGTCTGCCAGCCGATCCTGCCGCCGGTGCCGCCGCTCGACGCGATGATCGGCTTCCTCCTGCGCGGATTGGCGCCGGCCCGCCCCTATTCCGAGGCGGGCGTCGAGGGCGGAGCCGGCTCCGAGGCCGAGGGCTGTGCGCCCTCGTAGCCCTCGATCACGAGGATTTCGGCCTCGACGCCGCCGCGCTGCTTGGCCTTGGCCTCCTGGTAGAGGTCAGAGTTCCAGCAGGCGAGGGCGTCCTCGTAGGTCGGGAACTCGATGACGACGTTGCGGCTGCGGGCCTGCCCCATCACCGCCTCGTAGCGACCGCCCCGGATCAGGAAGCGCCCGCCGAATTTCGCGAAGGCCGCGCCGTTGGCCGCCACGTACTCCTTGTACGCCTCGGCATCGCGGACATCGATCCGCGCGATCCAATAGCCCTTGGTCATCCCTGATCCTCTCATGCCATCTCGGCGACGATGGCCTGGGCCACCGCCCTGGGGTCGGCGGCGCCGGTGATCGGCCGCCCGACGACCACATGGTCGATCCCCGCCCGGCGCGCGTCGCCCGGCGTCATCACCCGCTTCTGGTCGCCCGCGTCGGCGCCCGCCGGGCGGATGCCGGGGGTGACGATCAGACGGTCCGGCCCAACGATGGCGCGCACGCCGGCCGCCTCCGCCGCCGAGCAGACCAGCCCGTCGATGCCGATCGCGGCGGCCTGTGCGGCGCGCTGGGCGACAAGCTCCGCCACGGGCAGAGCATAGCCCGCCTCCACCGCGTCCGCGTCGTCGTAGGAGGTGAGCACCGTGACGGCGAGGATCTTCAGGCTCTCGCCCCGGCCCCTCACCGCCGCCCGCATGGTCTGCGGGTAGGCGTGGACCGTCAGGAAGGTCGCGCCGATCCCTGAGACCGCGCGGACCCCCTCCTCGATGGTGTTGCCGATATCGTGCAGCTTGAGATCGAGGAAGACCTTGCTGCCCCGCGCGACGAGGCGCTCGGCCAGCGCCAGCCCGCCGGCATAGGCCAGCCGGTAGCCGATCTTGTAGAAGGTCGCCGCGTCGCCCAGGCGGTCGATCAGCGCCTCGGCGTCGGGCACGCCCGGCACGTCCAGGGCGACGATGAGGCGGTCTCGCGGGTCGGTCACGGTCATGGGGGCACCGATCACGGGGGCGGGCGGGCTGTCAATGCGCGCCGCCGGGCCAGGGGAAACGGATGTTCCCGTCCCGCAGCCCTGCCAGCACCACCTCGACCCCGCCGGACTTCACCATCCATTCGAGGCGGTGGTCGCGGTATTCCCGGCGGCGCCCGCCGGTCGTGTAGAGGTCGGAAGCGGCGGCCATCTTCGCGGCGGCCGCGTGGAACTCCGCGAAGGTCTGCGCCACCGAGGGGCGCTCCCGCACCCGCGCGTGCCACAGGGCGAGCGGGCTGCCGGCCTCCGGGCCGAGGCCGTAATGGACCGAGCGGTTGACCATCGGCGCAACGGCCGCGTCCGCCCAGCCGAAGTCCTGTCCGCCGAACCATGCGGCCGCCCCGAGGCGCCCGGTGAGCCAGTCTTGCAGCACCCGCGTCTGCGCGGCGGCCTGGGCGCGCAGATGCGCGGCGAGGTCGCCCTCCGCCCGGCGGAACCACAGGATCTCGCCGAAGCCCCAGTTCACGGCCTCGTACTGGGTGTCGCAGACCTCCTCGGTGATCCGGGCGAAGGCACGCTCGGCCGGCTCGCGCGGAAGCAGGGGCGGATCGGGAAAGCGTTCCTCGATGTATTCGAGGATGACGGTCGATTCGAAGAGCGTCACGGCGCCGTCGATCAGCACCGGCACCTCGGTGCGCGGGTTGGCGGTGGCGAAGGGGCCGTCCTGGCTGCCGGTGCCGAAGCTCTCCGGCAGTTCGGCGGTGAAGGCCACGCCCTTCTCGCGCAGCGCGATCTTGACCTTCTGCGCATAGGACGAGAGCGGGTGCTCGTAGAGCAGCATGGGCGTCTCCGGGTTCGCGCAGGATAGATGACGCGCGGCGCTCACACGGCCAGCACCCGCGCCACCTCGTCCCGCAGGACCGGCAGCAACTCGGCCTCGAACCACGGCTCGCGCTTGAGCCAGCCGTTGTTGCGCCAGGACGGGTGGGGCAGGGGCAGGACGCGCGGGCGGCGCGGCTCGTCGAGGATCGCCCGCCAGCGGCGGACGGTGCCGGTGAGGCCGCCCTCCAGCTTCCCGAGATGCCACGCCTGCGCGTAGGACCCGATCACGAGGATCAGGTCGAGGTTCGGCAGGCCGGCGAACAGCTCCTCCCGCCAGCGCTCGGCGCATTCCCGGCGGGGCGGCTTGTCGCCGCCCTTGGCGTCGAGGCCGGGGAAGCACGAGCCCATCGGCACGATGGCGATTTTTTCCGGGTTGTAGAACTGCGCCTCGTTTAGGCCGAGCCAGGAGCGCAGGCGCACGCCGGAGGGGTCCATGAACGGCATGCCGGTGCGGTGAGCCCGCGTGCCCGGCGCTTGGCTCGCCACGCAGAGCCGCGCGCCGGTCGAGCCCTGGATGATCGGCCGGGGTTCCTGCGGCAGGGGCGGCCCGTAAAGGGGACTGTCCCGACAGAGGCGGCAGGCGCGCAACCGCGCGGCGGTGTCTTCGAAGGGCGGCATCGGGCGGATATAGGGCCCAAGGCGACCGCCCATAAAGAAACGGCGCGGGTCGCGCCGCGCCGTTTGAGTGGAGTCTCGTGCCTTGGGGGAAGGCCTCTTCGGTCTACGCTCCCCCACGCTGAAATATTGTGCGTTTCCTCACGCGCCCTTCGTGCCCGACAGGTCGAGGGGCAGCGAGCGCAGCCGCTGCCCCGTCGCCGCGAACACCGCGTTGGCGATGGCCGGCGCGAGGACCGGCACGCCGGGCTCGCCGATGCCGGTCGGCGCGGCGGCGTTCGACACGATGTGGACCTCGACCTTGGGCATCTCGCTGATCCGGGTGGGCTCGTAGGCGTCGAAATTCGCTTCCTGCACCTGTCCGTCCTTCAGGGTGATGCGGTTGCGCAGCACCGAGGACAGGGCGAAGCCCACCGCGCCCTCGACCTGCGCGCGGATCACGTCCGGGTTGACGGCGACGCCGACATCCACGGCGGCGACGATGCGCTCGACCTTCACGTGGCCCTCGGCGGCGCTCACCTGCGCCACCATGGCGACGTAGGAGCCGAAGGATTCGTGCACGGCGACGCCGAGCCCGCTGCCCTTCTGTTGCGCGGCGCCCCAGCCGGCCTTGTCGGCGGCGAGCCGCAGGACGCCTGCGAGGCGCGGCGCGTTGCCGAGCAGCCCCAGCCGGTAGGCGACCGGATCGGCCCCCGCCGCATGGGCGAGGTCGTCGATCATCACCTCCATCACATGGGCGGTGTGGCTGTGGCCGACCGAGCGCCACCACAGGACCGGCACGCCCTCGCGGCCGTTATGGACGCCGAAGCGGTAGGCGGCGAGCGCGTAGGGCGTGTCCGAGGCGCCCTCCACGGTGGTGGCGTCGATGCCGTCCTTGACGATCATCGCCTCGAAGGGCGAGCCGATCATGATCGACTTGCCGACCATCACATGGTCCCAGCCGACGATGGCGCCCTTGGCGTCGAGGCCGGCGCGGACCTTGTGGAACACGCTCGGGCGGTAATAGCCGCCGGTCATGTCGTCCTCGCGGGTCCAGACGAGGTGGACCGGCGCCGCCTCGCCGCTCGCCTTGAACACGGCGGCGGTCTCGGCGGCGTAATCCGCCGTGGGGGTCGCCCGGCGCCCGAACGAGCCGCCGGCCCAGGTCGTGTGCAGGCGGACCTTGTCCGGCGTCACGCCGAGCAGGGCGGCCATGGTCGCCTGTTCCACGGTCTGGAACTGGAAGCCGGCATAGACGTCGTAGCTGCCGTCACCTGCCTTCTCGATCGTGGCGTTCAGGGGCTCCATCGCCGCGTGGGCGAGGTAGGGGAAGGTGAACTCGGCCTCGATCACCTTGGCCGCGCCCTTCAGGGCCGCCTCCGGCTCGCCGCGCTTGGAGGCGGTGAGGCCGGGCTTGGCGGCCTTCTCCCGGTACTCGGCGAGAATCGCGTCCGAGGAGCGCGTCTCAGCGGCGGACTCGTCCCACGTCACCTTCAGCGCCTTGCGGCCCTGCATCGCGGACCACGTGTCCTTCGCGATCACCGCCACGCCGGAGGGCACCTGCACGACGTCGAGGACGCCCGGCACCTTGCGGGCGTCGGCGGCGTCGAAGCCCTTCACGGTGCCGCCGAAGCACGGGGCGCGGGCGATCACCGCCGTCACTTGGCCAGGCCGGCGGATGTCGAGGGCGTAGACGGCCGAGCCGTCGGTCTTGGCCGTGGAATCGAGGCGCGACACCTTCTTCCCGATGAGCGTCCACTCGCTCGGGTCCTTGAGCCGGGGCTCGGCCGGGACGGGGAGGGTGGCGGCGGAGGCCGCCAGCTCGCCGAACCGCGCCTGCCGGTTCGAGGCGGCGTGGCGCACGATGCCGTCCGCCACGGTGATCTCGGCCACCGGCACCCGCCATTGGAAGGCGGCGGCCGCCACCAGCATCTCGCGGGCGGCGGCGCCGGCCTTGCGCAATTGCACCCAGGAATTGGCCACCGCCGTCGAGCCGCCGGTGCCCTGGATCGGGCCCATCAGCAGGTTGGCGTAGCGCGAGGCGTCGGCCGGGGCGAATTCGGTGCGCACCCGCGACCAGTCGGCGCCGAGTTCGTCCGCCAGGATGGTGGCGAGCCCGGTCGTGTTCCCCTGGCCCATGTCGAGGTGCTTGATCACCACGGTCACGGTGTCGTCGGCGCCGATGCGCACGAACGCGTTCGGGTCGGCCTTGATGCCGGCGGGGTCGAGCCCGGCGGCGCGGGCGGGGCCGGCATCGAGCCGGAAGGCCACGACGATGGCCCCCGCCCCGGCGAGGAAGCCCCGCCGGCTCGGACGGGGGGAGGGCGGTGTCTGAATCGGCCGACGGACGTTCAGCATGGCGGCGATGCTCCGGTCAGGACCGTGAAAGGAGGCGGCTTCGCAGGGCAGCGGAGCGGTCAGGCGAGGGAGCGCGCGGCCTCGTGGATCGCCGCGCGGATGCGCTGGTAGGTGCCGCAGCGGCAGATGTTGCCGTCCATGGCGCCGTCGATGTCGGCATCGGTCGGGCGGGCGTTGCTCGACAGGAGGCCGATGGCGGACATGATCTGCCCGGATTGGCAATAGCCGCACTGGACCACGTCGAGCTTGCGCCACGCGGTCTGCACCGCTTCCGCGACGCGGCCCGAGACGCCCTCGATCGTGGCGACCTGCTGCCCCGCGCCGACATCGCCGAGGCGGGTCTGGCAGGCGCGGACGGGCTGCCCGTCGAGATGCACGGTGCAGGCGCCGCACTGGCCGATGCCGCATCCGTACTTGGTGCCGGTCATCGTCAGGTGGTCGCGCAGCACCCAGAGGAGCGGCGTGTCCGGATCGGCATCGACCGCATGCGGCACGCCGTTGATCGTGATCTGGGGCATGACGGACTTCGGAATGCGGGGGGACCGAATCCGGCCCGAGATGCCAGCATTGCGCGCGGGAATGCCCCTCGGGCTGTGCGCCAGCGCACACAAACCCCCGGTAAATGGGACAGCCCCCCGAATGCAATCGATTGAACGGTTCCCGGCAGTCCCTTCTTAAGAGTTTGGCGACATCCTGGCTGTCTCTCGTCAATAAATCCCGAATAGCCCGGTTAACCTGCAGCGCATGTCCGATCTCACCGTCGAGATGGTCCAGCGCGGGCGTGGTCCCTCGACGGAGGAGGCCGCCCGGCGCCTCGGTGTCGCCCGCGACATCCGCTCGGCGCGGGAGCGGCTGACCTCGCGCACCGGGCTGGAGCGCGCCTTCGACCAGGAATTGCTGCGCCACTACGCCCAGTACCGGGCCGGCTCCGGCATCGCCCTGGGGTTGTTCGCCGTCGCCCTCGCGGGGGCGGCGACCTTCTGGGTGCCCCTGGTGATCGCCGCCGCCTGGGCGCTGTGCGTGTTCATGATGATCACGCTCAACTCCATGATGAGTCGCGCCTTCCTCGCGACGGAGCCGGAGCACATCGACCTCGGCCGCTGGCGCCGCCGCTTCGTGATCGGCGAGGTGCTGCAGAGCCTGTGCTGGTCGGGGATGGTGGCGCTCGGCGGCACGGGGGGCTGGACCTTCGCCCTGTTCGCCCTCGTCATCGCCTCGGCGGTCACGACCATGCTCGCGGCGACCGTGCCGGTGGCGGCGGTGGCGGCCCTGCTGCCGCTCTCGATCGCCACCGTTTCGCTCACGGCCTTCTCCAGCGGCATGGATGCGCTGGCGCTGGTGGCCATGGCCGGGGGCACGCAGATCTTCTTCCTCGGCCTGTCGCGGCGCCTCTACGCGTCGACGGTGGGCGCCCTGCATTCCCGCGCCGAGAAGGATGCGGTGTTCGGCGAACTGGAACAGGCCAAGGCCAATTCCGACGAGGCCCGCCGCCGGGCCGAGGAGGCAAACCTCGCCAAGTCGCGCTTCCTTGCCACGATGAGCCACGAGCTGCGCACGCCACTCAACGCCATCCTCGGCTTCTCGGAGGTGATGAAGAACGAGGTGTTCGGCCAGCACGCGGCGCCGGCCTACCGCGAATATTCGAACGACATCCACGACAGCGGGATGCACCTGCTCAACCTCATCAACGAGATCCTCGACCTCTCGCGCATCGAGGCCGGGCGCTACGAATTGAACGAGGAGCCAGTGCTGCTCTCCAGCGTCGTGGAGGAGTGCCGCCACATGATGGCGCTCCGGGCCAAGGCGAAGGGCCAGACCGTGCACGACATGGTCGACATGACTTTGCCGCGCCTCTGGGCCGACGAGCGGGCGCTCCGCCAGATCGTGCTGAACCTCCTGTCCAACGCGGTGAAGTTCACGCCGCCGGGCGGGGAGATCTGGCTCAAGGTCGGCTGGACGGCGCGGGGCGGCCAGTACCTCTCCGTGCGCGACAGCGGCCCCGGCATCCCCGAGGACGAACTCGGCACGGTCATGTCCTCGTTCGGCCGGGGCGCCCTGGCGATCAAGACCGCCGAGCAGGGCTCCGGCCTCGGCCTGCCCATCGTGAAGGGCCTCGTGGAACTGCATGGTGGCCAGTTCCAATTGGAATCGCGCCCCCGGCAGGGTACCGAGGTGATCGTGACGCTTCCCGCCGCGCGGGTGATGGACACCCTCGCCGCCGAATCGTTCGACGAGCCGGAACCCGAGCCGGAACCGAAGCCCAAGGCGAAATCGTCGCGGCCGGTGAGCCGCGCAGCCTGAGACAGGTCGAAGCGACTGAATTTCCAGAGTGTTTATTCAGAATTTCTTTGGCCTTGCAAAAGCTAGCTCACGGGCATAGGCTCGATTTGTCGGTACGTTCTTGGATGTTTTGGGCCGTATTTCCTTCGCAGGGCGGTTCTCTCACTCCTATCGTTATCGTTCGACCCGATGTTCCGTGTCCCGACACGGGCGTTGTTTATTCCTGACCCTGCGAAGATCGAGACGTATCCATGTCTACCGGTACCGTGAAGTGGTTCAACGCGACCAAGGGCTTCGGCTTCATCCAGCCTGAGGACGGGGGCCAGGACGTGTTCGTGCACATCTCCGCCGTCGAGCGCGCCGGCCTCGGCACGCTGAACGAAGGTCAGCGCGTCTCCTACGAGCTGGAGACCGACCGTCGCAGCGGCAAGAAGGCCGCCGGCCAGCTCCGCGCCGCCTGATCCTATCCAGGATTCACGACCGAGCCGCCCCCACCGGGGCGGCTTCCTTATGTCGACCCCTAAGGGGCCGCGCGCGTGCGTGCCGCCCGATCCGGAGATTGCGTGAGCTTCCAGAACAGCCAAGCCCTGACCGACCGCCTCGCCGCCTCCTCGAAGGCGCGTTCGGAGACCCTGGCCCGCTTCCGGGCGCGGCCGCCGGCCGACGATCCGGCCGTGCTGGCGCGCGATTCGGCCCGCCGCGCCATCATCGACGCCCGCGAGACCCGCGCCGCCGCCCGTGAGGCCGAGCGCCTGGTCGAGGTCGCCCGCGCCGCCGCCGCGGCGGAAGCCGCCCGTCTGGCGGAAGCCGAGCGCGTCGAAGCCGAGCGCCTCGCCGCCGAGGAGCGCGCCATCGCCCGGCAGGCCGAAATGAAGGCTCAGCGCGACGCCCGCTACCTCGCCCGCAAGGCCAAGGCCCAGCGTCGCGGATAAGGAACGCGCGGGACGGGCTCAATCGCCCGTCCGCCGTGCCGCATTCCTGTAGACCTCGTCGCGCTCGCGCTTGCCGACCGCGACGACCAGCACCACCAGTTCCCGGTCTCGCACCTCGTAGACCAGCCGGTGGCCGGCACTCCGCAGCTTGATCTTGTAGCGCTCCTTGGCGCCATGCAGCCGCGCGGACGCGACCTTCGGTGCCTGAAGCCGCTCCGCGAGCTTGGCCCTGAAGTGATCCCGCACGCTCGCATCGAGCTTGTGCCACTCCTTCAGCGCCGCGTCGAGGAAGGCGAGCTCATAGCTCATCGAGGGAGACGCGGTGGATCGCCTGCCCCTCCCGCGCGTCGGCGAGGGCGTTCAGTTCGAGATCCTCCAGACGCTCCAGAAGCTCCTCGTAGGCCCTGGCGGGGATGCAATAGAACGCCGGCTCGTTGCGGTTGAGGATCGCGACGGGAAACCCCTCGCCGGCGGCGACGGTGCCCATCGGGTTCTTCTTCAGATCGGAGATGCTGGCGACGGTGGCGGCGTGGACGGCATGGGGCATGACAGGGGCTCCCGTTCGTGCCTTCCATAGCACCCGGAACCGGTCGCGAGGAAGAACCGGCCGCGCCCTAGGGCAATCCGCCCATCGCCCGCACCAGCGCCCATTCCGCGTCGCTGACCGGCTGCACCGACAGCCGGGAGTTGTTGACGAGGACCATGTCCTTCAGGGCCGCCTCGGCCTTGATCGCGTCGAGGGTGACGGGCACGCGCATCGGCTCGACGGCGCGGACGTCGACCATGCCGAAGCGGCCGGTCTCGTCGGTGTGGTCGGGATAATAGGGGCGGATCACCTCCACCACGCCGACCACGGCCTTGCCCTCGTTCGAGTGGTAGAAGAACCCCCGCTCGCCCACCCGCATCGCCATCAGTTGCTGCTTGGCGAGGTGGTTGCGCACGCCGTTCCAGAACGTGCCCTCCGCGCCGGCCGCGACCTGTTGTGCCCACGACCAGGTCGCGGGCTCGGACTTGAACAACCAATACGCCATCGTCGTCTCGTCGGGATTCCTGACGCCTCAATCCATCTCGCCCCGCAGGGGCCGGGAGAGAAGCTTGGCGGCGACCGTATCCACATCGGTCTCACCCGCCACCAGCGCGGCGACCGCCTCGGCCACCGGCATCTCGATGCCCCGCGCCCGGGCGAGGCCGGTCAGCGCGGCGGCGGTGAAGGCGCCCTCCGCGAGCTTGCCGCCCGACGCCTCGTCCGGGCTCGCCCCGGCGCCGAGGCGCTGGCCGAAGGCGAAGTTGCGCGATTGCGGCGAGCCCGCCGTGAGCACGAGGTCGCCGAGGCCCGACAGCCCCATCAGCGTCTCCGGCCGCCCGCCGAAGGCACGCGCGAACCGCATCAGCTCCGCGAAGGCGCGGGCGATGAGGGCGGCCCGCGCGCTCTCGCCGAGCCCCCGTCCCGCGACGATCCCGCAGGCGATGGCCAGCACGTTCTTGCCCGCCCCGCCGATCTCGACGCCGCGCACGTCGTCGGTGTGGTAGAGCCGGAAGGTCGGCCCCGAGATCAGCGCCGAGAGCGAGGCCGCGAGGCCGGCATCGGCGCTGGCCAGTGTCACGGCGGTCGGCAGGCCGCGGGCCACGTCCGCCGCGAAGCTCGGGCCGGACAGCACGGCGACGGGCGTGCCGACGGGAAGCACCTCGGCGGCGACCGCGCTCATGAAGCTATCGCTGCCCCGCTCGATGCCCTTCGCGCAGAGGATCACCGGCCCCGCCGCCGCCAGTGGCGCGGCGAGGTGCCCGAGCACCCCGCGTACCGTCTGCGCCGGCACCACGAGGAGGGTCGCCCGCGCGCCCGCCAGCGCGTCCGCCTCGGCCGTGGCGCGCACCGCCGGATGCAGGGGGACGCCGGGCAGGTAGCGCGGGTTCTCGCGCTCGGCCTGCATCCGCGCGGCGGCCTGCGGATCGCGCAGCCAGAGGGTCACCGGATGGCCGGCGGCGGCGGCCGCGTTGGCGAGCGCCGTGCCCCAGGCCCCGCCGCCGACGACGTTGACGGATGTGCTCATGCGGTCTGCCTCAGCTTGCCCCGCCACGCCAGCGAGCGCCGGTTGAGGGCGTGGAGGTCGGCCTCGCCCGCGAGCACCGCCTCGCCCAGCGCGATCGCGGTCTCCAGCCGGTCGGCAGGCAGGTTCGCGTGGGCCGGCGGCGCGACGTGATCGCGCCAGGGGCCGCCGCAGGCATGGTCGAGGAGGATGCGGGCGAAGCAATGGTCGAGGCGGACCGGCCAGTCCCGGTGGGTCCGCGCCGCCTCCGGCAGGCGGCGCTCCACGAGGTCGCGCCACTGCGCGCGCCGGTCGGGGGCATTCATGCCGCCGTGACCGGCGCGGGCTCGGCCGCCAGCGGCCAGCGCGGGCGGGCCGGGGCGGTGATGTCGTCCACGAGGCCGAGCCGCAGGCGCTCCAGCCCGGCCCAGGCGATCATCGCGCCGTTGTCGCCGCACAGGTGCAGCGGCGGGGCGACGAAGGCGAGTCCGGCTTCCCCCGCCAGCGCGGCCAGCGCCCGCCGGATCGCGCCATTGGCGGCGACGCCCCCCGCCGCGACCAGGGCGGTCGGCCGCCCGGCCCGGTCGGAGAAGCCGCGCAGGGCCACGCGGGTGCGGTCGATCACCACATCGACCACCGCCGCCTGGAAGCCGGCGCAGAGGTCGGCCACGTCGCGCTCGGCCAGGGGCGCGGTGCGCTCGGCCTCGATCCGCAGGGCGGTCTTGAGGCCGGAGAGGGAGAAGTCGGCCTCCCGCCGCCCGAGCATCGGCCGGGGGAGGGCGAAGCGTTCGGGATCGCCGGACTCGGCCATGCGCTCCACCTCCGGCCCGCCGGGATAGCCGAGGCCCAGGAGCTTGGCGGCCTTGTCGAAGGCCTCGCCGATGGCGTCGTCGATGGTGCCGCCGAGGCGCACGTAATCGCCGACGCCGCGCACGGCCACGAGCTGCGTGTGCCCGCCGGAGGCGAGCAGCAGCAGGTAGGGGAAGTCGAGCCCGTCCGTCAGCCGAGCGGTGAGGGCATGGGCTTCGAGATGGTTGACCGCCAGCAGCGGCTTGTTCGCCACCAGCGCCAGGGTCTTGGCGGTGACGAGGCCGACCAGCACGCCGCCGATCAGACCCGGCCCCGCCGCGACGGCGATGCCGTCGAGGTCGGAAAGGCGCGTCCCGGCCCGTTCGAGGGCGCGGGCGATCAGCCGGTCCAGCACCTCCACATGGGCGCGGGCGGCGATCTCCGGCACGACGCCGCCATAGGCCGCATGCTCGGCGATCTGGCTCAGCACCTCGTTGGCGCGGATCACCGGCGCCCCATCGGGATCGAGCGAGACCACGGCGGCGGCGGTCTCGTCGCAGGTGGTCTCGATGCCGAGTACGGTCTTCACGTGGCGGACTCCCTGCGATCCCGAACCCCTTCGGCGCGAACCGCCCCCGCCGGGCGCGGGAACGGTTGCGCGGTCATGCGGCTCAGTCGACGGCGACCATGACGTCGGACGCCTTGACGACGGCATAAGCCGGGCCGCCGGTCACGAGCTTCAGGCTCTCGACGGATTCGTTGGTGATCGAGGCCGTGACGACCTGACCGGGGCTGATCTCGATCTTCACATGCGCGGTGGTGGCACCCTTGTCGATCGAGACGACGGTGCCCTTGAGGACGTTGCGTGCGCTGATCTTCATGAGGTCGAACTCTCCTGCAGGCGCGCCGCGAGGCGCTGCGGGCTCCTACCCCATCGCGGGCCGGGTGGCGACCGGCTCACGCGTCGCCCTCGGCTGCGTCCTCCGCATCCTCCGGCACGGGCGCCGCGCCCCAGCCGGACAGCGCCTCATTAAGGTCGTCGAGCACGAAGTGCCGGGCGCTGTCGCGGTCGTAGCCCTCCGCGAGGAGGTCGTCGTACTCGGTGAAGACGTGGCGGGCATAGGCGATCAGGGCAAGGCGGGCGGCCGTCTCCGGCGCGGCCCCGCGCAGGCCGGGGCTCGCCAGCGCCCGGTCGATCACGACGCCGGATTCGAAGGACGGCAGGCGCGGGGCGAGGCGGAGGAGGGCGCCCGCCACGGCCGAGCGCCGGTTCGGGGGCCCCTCCGCCGGGGGTGGGTTTGTCCACGTCATGCCATGGCCTTCACAGCGCGATCAGATAACATCGGGCGCAGGCTCGATCACAGACGGTGATCCGCCAAGGGTACGGTCTCATGCGCACGTTCGTCTCGTCCAGCCTCGCCCTCGTGGCGCTCCTCGCCGCCGGCCCGGTCCTGGCGCAGGCCCAAGCCGCCAAGCCGGACGCGGGCGCCGCCGTCCCGGCGCCCGGCCGCTCCGTCTCCGCAACGGGCCGGACCATGCCGAAGCCTCGCAACGCCCCGGCGGAGGCCGCCGCCAAGCCCACCGCCAGCGAGGCCGAGATGCTGAAGGCCCAGAAGGCCGCCGAAACCCGCTCCAAGGCCTGGGACACCAAGATGCACCGGACGATGGGTTCCATCTGCCACGGATGCTGAGGGACGGGTGCTGAGGGGGCCGGTCCCAACGAAAAAGGGGCCGCCCGAAGGCAGCCCCCTGTTCCGTCCGATCCGGGTGGACCTCAGCGCGAGTAGAACTCGATCACGAGGTTCGGTTCCATCTGCACCGGGTAGGGCACCTCGGAGAGGCCCGGCACGCGGGTGACGCGGGCGGTCATCTTGGCGTGGTCCACCTCGATGTAGTCCGGCACGTCGCGCTCGGCGAGCTGGCTCGCCACGATGACGATCTCGAGCTGGCGGGAGGCTTCCTTGACCTCGATCAGGTCGCCGGCCTTCACCTGGTAGCTCGGGATGTTCACGCGCACGCCGTTCACCTTGATGTGCCCGTGGTTCACGAACTGGCGGGCGGCGAAGGGGGTGGCGACGAACTTCGAGCGGTACACCACCGCGTCCAGACGACGCTCCAGCAGGCCGATCAGGTTCTCGCCGGAATCGCCGCGCTGCCGGATCGCCTCGGCGTAGTAACGGCGGAACTGCTTCTCGGTGATGTTGCCGTAATAGCCCTTGAGCTTCTGCTTGGCGCGCAGCTGCGTGCCGAAGTCGCTCATCTTGCCCTTACGGCGCTGGCCGTGCTGGCCGGGGCCGTATTCGCGGCGGTTCACGGGGCTCTTCGGGCGGCCCCAGATGTTCTGGCCCATGCGGCGGTCGAGCTTGTGCTTCGCCTGAATTCGCTTCGACATGACTTCGCGTCCTCTCGGGATGAGAATTGAGGAACGCGCCCTCCTCTTCCCGACACCGAAGGTCCGGGACGACAGGGCGGCCGGAGCCGGCCCACGGGTGCGCGTAAAACGCCGCGGGGCCCCGTTGAGGAGCCCCGTCGACGGTCGGTTCCATACGGGAGACGGCGGGCGCGGTCAACCGCCCGCCGCCGCGCGGGGTGCTCAGAGGTAGGCGGCGAGGCTCTTGTCGCGGGCGACGTCCCGGCAATGGGCGAGGTAGCCGCTCTGGTGCAGCCCCATCAGCTCGGTCACGGAGGTCCAGAGCCAGTGCGGCGCGCGCTCGTGCCAGCCATCGGCCTCGACGCGGCTGCGCCACGCCCGCCGCGCCTCGGGGGACAATTGCCGCCCATGCGCCCGCCCGACCACCGCCGCGAGGCTGCGGGCCACGCGCACGCCCTCGTCCTTCGAGAACTGCTCGGCGACGATCTTGAGATCCTGCGGCAGCAATTCGCGCACGATCACCGGGGTCTCGCCGATGCAGGCGGCGATCATCCGCTCGCCCAGGGCCGGCGACAGGGCGCGCGCCCCCTCGACGACGCGCCGGGCGGGGTCCTCGGGGATCGTCACGCCGGTCGCGGCCGGGGCGAGGAACGGCACGCCCTCCTTCACGTCGATCAGCGCCACCTTGGAGCGGCCCTTGGCCCCGGCGATCCGCACGAGGCCCGCGAGCCGCATCTTGCCCAGCGACGAGCAGCCCTTGATCCAGTAGGCGGCGTCGATGAGCGACACCGCTTCGTCGCCGCCGCGCTCCAGGCCGAGGACCCGCGTGCGGAAGCCGGGCTCGCTCAGGAGAGCCTCGAAGGCCGCCTCCTCGTCGGGCGACAGGTCGAGGAACCGCTTGCCCCGGGGCAGGCGCGCGGACTTGCCCCGCAGGCGCTCGTCCGAGAGGTGGCGCCAGCGCCGGCCAAGGGCCCGGTTCCGGGTCGTCTCGACGATGGCGGAATCCTCGTCCCCCTCGTCCTCCCCCTCGGGATCCTCGAGGCCCGCGCTGTAGCCCGTGGCGATGGCTTCGATCATCCGCGCGACGGCGATGCCGGAGAGCGGCGCGGTGAGGCCGGCCGTCACCAGCGAGAGGGTGAGCCGAACGAGGTCGTAGGCGGGATTGCTGACGACGGTCTGGTCGAGATCGCGGATCAGCATCCGCACCCGTCCCTCGGTGTCGGCCAGGGCGCCGATGTTGCCGAGGTGGCAATCGCCGCAGATCCAGACCGGCGGCCCCTCGGGGAGGGCGTCGGGCGGGAAGTCCGCGAGCCATTCGTAGAAGCGGGCGGTCGATCCCCTCACGTAGGAGAGGGGCGACGCGGCGATCTTGCACAGGCGCCGCGTCCGCAGGAGCTCCGCCTCGCGCCCCTCGATCGGCCAGACATGGACGTTCATCGCTCGCCTGCACCCCGTGCCCGACACCCGCATCGGGCGCAGGTGTCATGGTTTCGTCATGTAGGACTCAACCTAGACGGCGACATTAAATTTCCTGTCAGCGATGGGATTAAAAGGACGCAGGCGCCTCAGGTCACGACGCTCGGCTCGGCCCGGCCGGTGCGCGGTTCGATCTCGGCGAGGGCCCGCGCGGCGGCGACGACGGGGGCCAGCACCTCCGCCACGGGGCGGTCGAGGCGGGCGGGATCGTTCTCGTAGCGCTCCAGATAGACCCGCAGCGTCGCCCCGGCGGTGCCGGTGCCGGAGAGGCGGAACACCACCCGCGCATCCTCGGCGAAGGCAATGCGGAGGCCCTGGCGCTCGGTCAGCGAGCCGTCGACCGGATCGCGATAGGCGAACTCGTCGGCCGTGGAGATCGTGAGATCGCCGATCCGCGTGCCGGGCAGGCTCGCGAGTTTGTCGCGCAGCGCCTGCATCAGGCCGTTGGCGGCGTCGGCATCGACCTCCTCGTAATCGTGGCGGGCGTAGTAGTCGCGGCCGAAGGCCTGCCAGTGGGCGCGCACCAGGGCGTCGGCGCGCTCGCCCGTGGCGGCGAGGATGTTGAGCCAGAGCAGCACGGCCCAGAGCCCGTCCTTCTCGCGGACATGGTTCGAGCCGGTGCCCGCGCTCTCCTCGCCGCACAGGGTGATGAGCCCGGCATCGAGGAGGTTGCCGAAGAACTTCCAGCCGGTGGGCGTCTCGTAGGCGGGGATGCCGAGGGACGCCGCCACCCGGTCGGCGGCGCGGCTCGTCGGCATCGAGCGCGCGACGCCCTTCAGGCCCTCCGCGTAGCCCGGCGCCCGGTGGGCGTGGGCGGTGAGGAGCGCGAGGCTGTCGCTCGGGGTCACGAACAGGCCGGGGGCCACGATCATGTTGCGATCACCGTCGCCGTCCGAGGCGGCGCCGAAATCGGGGGCGTCCGGCCCCTGCATCAGGTCGTAGAGGTCGTGGCAATGGACCGGGTTCGGGTCCGGGTGGTGGCCGCCGAAATCCTCCTTCGGCTCCGCGTTGACCACCGTGCCCTTCGGCGCGCCGAGCATCCCTTCCAGGATCGCCGTCGCGTAGGGGCCGGTGACGGCGCTCATCGCGTCGAAGCGCATGCGGAAGCCGGAGGCGAACATCCGGGAGACCGCCTCGAAGTCGATGAGCTCGCGCATCAATTCGGCATAGTCGGCGACCGGGTCGATCACCTCCACCGCCATGGCGCCGAGGCTCGTCTCGCCGAGCGTGTCGAGGTCGAGGTCCGGGGCCTCCACCAGGGTGAAGCGGGTGATCGCCTTGGCGCGGGCGAAGATCGCGTCGGTCAGGGATTCCGGGGCGGGGCCGCCGTTCGCGGCGTTGAACTTGATGCCGAAATCGCCCTCCGGCCCGCCGGGATTGTGGCTCGCCGAGAGGATGATGCCGCCGATCGCCTTGTGCTTGCGGATGACGCAGGAGGCGGCGGGCGTCGAGAGCAGCCCGCCGCGCCCGACCAGCACCCGCCCGAACCCGTTGCCGGCGGCGAGCTTCAGGATGGTCTGCACCACCTCGCGGTTGAGGAAGCGCCCGTCGCCGCCCAGCACCAGGGTCTTGCCGGCCTTGTCGGGGATCGAATCGAAGATCGCCTGGACGAAGTTCTCGACGTAGTGCCGCTGCCGGAACACCGGCACCTTCTTGCGCAATCCGGAGGTGCCGGGCTTCTGGTCCGCGTACGGCGTCGTCTCAATCGTCGTCGGCGTCATCGGTGCGGGCCTCCGGGTCGCTCTACCTGCTCAGGTAGGGCGCTTGTGCCAGCCCGGAGGGGCGCCTGTCACCCGCTTCCTGTGGTGACAGGCGGTCATTCCTGCCGAAGTATCGCCCCGGCTTCTCCTTGCGTTACCGGCGCCGACGGGCTTCGATCCCGCCCATCCGCCCGCAGAGGCGGATGGGAGGATTCCATGGATCGATCACATGACGGCCAGGGGCCGGCGATGCCGCGCCGCCGCCTGTTCGGGACCCTGGCGGCCGCCGGCCTCGCCGCGACGATCGCCCCGGCCGCAGGCGCGGCGCCGGCCGGGCGCCTCGACCGGGAGGAGTTCCGCCTGCCGTGGGCGGGCGAGGCGGGCGTCGACATCTACGTGCGCAACAAGCACCCGGCGGGGCAGAACACCTTCCCCGGCGAGCGCATCCTGCTCTTCGTCCACGGTTCGACCTACCCCGCCTCCACGGCCTTCGACCTGCCGCTGGCGGGGATGTCGGCCATGGATTACCTCGCCGCTCAGGGCTTCGACGTCTATCTCGTCGACCTTCCCGGCTACGGCCAATCCGGGCGCCCCGCGCAGATGAGCGCCCCGGCCGCCGACAACCCGGCCTTCATGCGCACCCCGGACGCGGCCGCCGTCGTCGGTCAGGTGGTGGATTTCATCCGCAAGCGGCGCGGCGTCGACAAGATCGACCTGATGGGCTGGTCCTGGGGCACCTCGACCATGGGCCTCTACACGAGCACCCACAACGACGCGGTGAACCGCCTCGTGCTCTACGCCCCGCAATGGCTGGCGCGCACGCCCGCGCTCATGGCGGCGGGCGGCGGCGGCGGCCCGACCCCCGCCTATCGCAGCGTCAGCCGCGACAGCGCCAAGACCCGCTGGCTGACCGGCGTGCCCGAGGACAAGAAGGCCGACCTGATCCCGCCGGGCTGGTTCGAGCAATGGGCGGACGCCACCTTCGCCACCGACGCGGTCGGGGCCAAGCAATCGCCGCCGGTGCTGCGCGCGCCGAACGGCACGGTGGCCGACAAGGACGCGTACTGGGCGGCGGGCAAGCCCCTGTACGATCCGGGCGCCATCACGGTGCCGGTGCTGATCATCCACGCCGAGTGGGACGCGGACCTGCCGAGCTATCAGGCGCAGGAATACTTCGCGAAGCTGACCCACGCCCCCTACAAGAGGTTCGTGGAACTCGGCGAGGGCACGCACACGGTGATGATGGAGAAGAACCGCATGCAGTTCCTCCGCGAGATCGCCGCCTTCCTCACCGAGAGCGACCCGCAGGCGCTGAACTGAGCCGGCCACGCCCCGCCCGCTTCGGCGGGCGGGGCGCGTACCTTACTCCGCCGCTTCCCGCGTCTCGTAGCCGAGGCGTGCGTTCAGCTCGCGGATCAGGTGCACCGCCGCCTCGGCGATGACCGTGCCTGGCGGGAAGATCGCGGAGGCGCCGGCCGCGCGCAGCGCATCGTAATCCCCCGGCGGGATCACGCCGCCGACCGCGATCATCACGTCGTCCCGGCCCTGCTCGGCCAGCGCCGCCTTCAGCTCCGGCACCAGGGTGAGGTGGCCCGCCGCCAGCGACGAGACGCCGACGATGTGCACGTCGTTCTCCACCGCCTGCCGCGCGGCCTCGGCCGGGGTGGCGAAGAGCGGCCCGATATCCACGTCGAAGCCGAGGTCGGCGAAGGCCGAGGCGATGACCTTCTGGCCGCGGTCGTGCCCGTCCTGGCCCATCTTGGCGACGAGGATGCGCGGACGGCGCCCATCCGATTCCTCGAAGGCCTCGACCAGGGTGCGCACTTCCTCGACCACCGGCGACATGTGTCCCACCTCGCGCTTGTAGACCCCGGAGATCGAGCGGATCTCCGCCCGGTGGCGGCCCCAGGCCTTCTCCAGCGCCTCGGAAATCTCGCCCACCGTCGCCTTGGCGCGGGCCGCGTCCACGGCGAGTTCGAGCAGGTTGCCGCTGCCCTCGGCGGCTGTCGTCAGGGCGTCGAGCCGGCTCGCGACATCCGCCTCGTCGCGCTCGGAGCGCAGGCGCTTCAGCTTGTCGATCTGCAGGCGGCGGACATTCCCGTTGTCGACCCGCAGCAGCTCGATCGCCATCTCGTCGTCGGCCCGGAACTTGTTCACGCCGACGATGGTCTGGCGGCCGGAATCGATCCGCGCCTGGGCGCGGGCGGCGGCCTCCTCGATGCGCAGCTTCGGGATGCCGGCCTCGATCGCCTTGGCCATGCCGCCGAGCCCGTCGACCTCGCGGATGTGCTCCCAGGCGCGGGCCACCATGTCGGCGGTGAGCTTCTCGACGTAGTAGGAGCCGCCCCACGGATCCACGATCCGGGTGGTGCCGCTCTCCTGCTGCAGGAACAGCTGGGTGTTGCGGGCGATGCGCGCCGAGAAGTCGGTCGGCAGGGCCAGCGCCTCATCGAGCGCGTTGGTGTGCAGCGATTGCGTGCCGCCTTGGGTGGCCGCCATCGCCTCGATGTTGGTGCGGGTGACGTTGGTGAACACGTCCTGCGCGGTGAGCGACCAGCCCGACGTCTGCGAATGGGTGCGCAGCGCCAGGGACTTGTCCGACTTCGGATCGAATTCCTTCACGAGCTTCGCCCAGATCAGGCGGGCCGCCCGCATCTTGGCGACCTCCATGAAGAAGTTGGTCGAGATCGCCCAGAAGAACGACAGGCGCGGGGCGAACTGATCGATGGTCAGCCCGGCCGCGAGGCCGGCCTTGATGTACTCGACGCCGTCCGCCAGCGTGTAGGCCAGTTCGAGGTCGTTCGTCGCCCCGGCTTCCTGCATGTGATAGCCGGAAATCGAGATCGAATTGAACTTCGGCATGTTCTTCGACGTGTAGGCGAAGATGTCCGAGATGATCCGCATCGATCCCTTGGGGGGATAGATGTAGGTGTTGCGGACCATGAACTCCTTGAGGATATCGTTCTGGATCGTGCCCGCGAGCTTCGAGGGCGGCACGCCCTGCTCCTCGGCTGCCACGATGTAGAGGGCGAGGATCGGCAGCACCGCGCCGTTCATCGTCATCGACACGGTCATCTCGTCGAGCGGGATGCCCGAGAAGAGCGTGCGCATGTCGTAGATCGAATCGATCGCCACGCCCGCCATGCCGACATCGCCGGAGACGCGGGGATGGTCGGAATCGTAGCCCCGGTGGGTGGCGAGGTCGAAGGCCACCGACAGGCCCTTCTGCCCGGCCGCGAGGTTGCGCCGGTAGAAGGCGTTCGAATCCTCGGCCGTGGAGAAGCCGGCATATTGCCGGATCGTCCAGGGCTGGGTGACGTACATGGCCGGGTAGGGGCCGCGCAGGAACGGCGCGAGGCCGGGCCAGGTGTTCAGGAACTCGATGCCCTCCCGGTCCTGCGGCCCGTAATGGCCCTTCACCGGGATGCCCTCGGGGGTCATCCACGGCTCGCCCACGGGGGGAGCCGCGACGGCCAGCGGATCGCCGGACAAGGGCAACGTGGCGAAATCCGGGATGCGGGAGGTCATGGCGTGACTCGTGTCCGTTCTTGTCAGGCCATTATAGCCGGGCGTTCGGCGCGGGCTACTCCCCGAAAGACGGGCTCTCGCGCCGCATGACCCGCCGATAGACGAAGAAGCCGCCGAGCATCAGCGCCAGCCCGTACCATGTGACCGCATAGACGAGGTGGCTGTTCGGGAAGGACACCACGGTCAGCCCGCCGAGGGGAAGCCCGCCGGGATTCGGCGCGGCGTCGGCATCCACGAAATAGGGGGCGACGTCGGAGAGCCCCCGCGCGGCGGCGATGGCGGCCACGTCCCGCGAGTACCAGCGATTCGCCGCCGGATCGTTCGCGCGCAGGAAGGCGCCGCCGGGTTCGGTGAGGCGCAGCAGGCCCGTGACCGTCACCGGCCCCGCGACCTGCCCCTCGGGTCGGCTCGCCGGATCCTTCCGGTCCCCCGGCACGAAGCCGCGGTTCACGAGGACGAGGCTTCCGTCCTCCCGCCGCAGGGGCGTGAGCACCCAGAAGCCGGCGCCGTACTCGGTCACCGCCTGGACCCGGGTTTCCCGGTCGTTGAGGAGCCGGCCGGAGAGGGTAACGTGCCGGTAGGCGTCGTCGGGGCCGACCTGGGCCCACGCGGCGGGGGAGGGCGCCGGCACGGCGGGCGCGTGGACCCGCGCCTCCGTCCGGGCGATCAGGTCGAGCTTCCAGGCACGGCGCTGGACCTGCCACGTCCCGAGGCCGAGCAGGGTCAGGAACACGAACGCCGCCCCGAGGCCGAAGACGACCCGGCGGAGCGGCGTGGGGACGGAGGAGGGGGCGGCACGGCCGCCCCCGGGACGTGGCACGGGGCCCGTCACCGCATCTTTTGCAGCAACTCGTGGTGGGCCGCCGGCATCATGTTCCGGTTCATATGGTACATGACCCACACCGAGCCGGAGAGCAGGATGGCGACCAGCGTGACGGTGAAGATCATCGCCATGAAGGTCCAGCCGCCCTCGGACTTCGTGTTCATGTGCAGGAAGTAGACGAGGTGCACGACCATCTGCACGCCGCCGAGGACCAGCACCACCAGGGTCGTGACGAGGCTGTTGTCGAGGGTGTTGCCCATCACCAGCCAGAACGGGATCACCGTCAGGATCACGGACAGGACGAAGCCCGTCACGTAGGCCTTCACGCTGCCGTGGCCGCCCTCGGTGTGGGCATGGCCGTGGTCGGGAGCGCCGTGAGCGTGGGTGGAATCCGCGCTCATTCGAGCACTCCTATCAGGTAGACGACGGTGAACACCCCGATCCAGATCAGGTCGAGGAAGTGCCAGAACATCGACAGGCACATCAGGCGGCGCTTGTTGGCCGCCACCAGCCCGTACTTCTGGACCTGGATCATCAGGGTCACGAGCCAGAGGATGCCGAACGAGACGTGCAGCCCGTGGGTCGAGACCAGGGTGTAGAACGAGGAGAGGAAGGCACTGCGCCACGGGGGCGCGCCCTCGTGGAACAGGTGGACGAACTCACGGATTTCCAGCGCCACGAAGGCGACGCCGAACAGGCCGGTGACGGCCAGCCACAGCTGCGTCCGGCGCTGGTTGTCCTTGTCCATCTCCAGCATGGCGAAGCCATAGGTGATGGAGGAGAACAGCAGCATCGCGGTGTTCACCGCGATGCCCGTGAGGTCGAACAGGTCCTTCTGCGAAGGCCCCGCCGCGTAGTTGCGCCCGAGCACGCCGTACGTCGCGAACAGGGTCGCGAAGATCAGGCAGTCGCTCATCAGGTACAGCCAGAACCCGAGCATCGTCGAGCCTTCGCTGTGGTGGCCTTCCTCGTCGGTGACGTAGAAGACCGGCGCAGCCGTACCGGGCGGTGCGGTGTCGGTGTGCATCATCGGATTACGCCAGCTCCAGTTCGCGCATCCGCTTGGCCTCTTCCCGCGAGACCGTCTCGGCGGGGATGTAGTACTCGCGGTCGTAGTTGAAGGTGTGGACGATGGCCGTGACGATCAGGGCCACGAAGGACAGGGCGGCGAGCCACCAGATGTACCAGACCATGGCGAAGCCGCAGATGAAGCTCAGCGCCGCCAGGATCGCCCCCGCCGCCGTGTTCTTGGGCATGTGGATCGGCCGGTAGCCGCCGGTCGGCCGGCTGAAGCCGCGGGCCTTCATGTCCCACCACGCGTCGGAATCGTGCACCACCGGCGTGAAGGCGAAGTTGTAGTCCGGCGGCGGCGACGAGGTCGACCATTCGAGCGTCCGGCCACCCCACGGATCGCCCGTCAGGTCGCGCAGCTCCTCGCGGCGGCGGATCGAGACCACGAACATCATGATCTGGCTGCCGATGCCGCAGGCGATGAGCACCGCGCCGAAGGCCGCGACCATGAACCAGGGCTGCAGCGACGGATCGTCGAAATGCTGCATCCTGCGGGTCACGCCCATCAGGCCGAGCACGTAGAGCGGCATGAAGGCGACGTAGAAGCCCGTCACCCAGAAGCCCAGGGACATCTTCCCCCAGAACTCGTCCAGCTTGAAGCCGAACGCCTTCGGGAACCAGAAGGTGACGCCCGCGAACATGCCGAACAGCACGCCGCCGATGATCACGTTGTGGAAGTGGGCGATCAGGAACAGCGAGTTGTGGAGCACGAAGTCGGCCGGGGGCACGGCGAGCAGCACGCCGGTCATGCCGCCGATGACGAAGGTGACGATGAACGCCACCACCCACATCATCGGCACCTCGAACCGGATGCGGCCACGGTACATCGTGAACATCCAGTTGAAGATCTTCGCGCCCGTCGGGATCGAGATGATCATCGTCGTGATCCCGAAGAACGAGTTCACGTCGGCGCCCGAGCCCATGGTGAAGAAGTGGTGCAGCCACACGAGGTAGGCGAGGATGGTGATGACCACCAGCGCGTAGACCATCGAGGTGTAGCCGAACAGCCGCTTGCCGCAGAAGGTCGAGGTGATCTCCGAGAACACGCCGAAGGCCGGCAGGATCAGGATGTAGACTTCCGGGTGACCCCAAATCCAGATGAGGTTGAAGTACAACATCGAGTTGCCGCCGAGGTCGTTCGTGAAGAAGTGGAACCCCAGGTAGCGGTCGAGGGACAGGAGCACGAGAACGGCGGTGAGGATCGGGAAGGCGGCCACGATCAGGATGTTCGTGCAGAGCGACGACCACACGAAGATCGGCAGCTTCATCATGGTCAGGCCCGGCGCGCGCATCTTCACGATGGTCGCGATCAGGTTGATGCCCGAGAGCGTCGTGCCCACACCGGCGATCTGCAACGCCCAGATGTAGTAATCGACGCCGACGCCGGGGCTCATCGCCGCCCCCGACAGGGGCGGGTAGGCGAGCCAGGTGGCGCGGGAGAACTCGCCGATGAAGAGCGAGACCATCACCAGCATGCCGCCGGACACGGTCATCCAGAAGCTGAAGTTGTTCAGGAACGGGAAGGCCACGTCGCGGGCGCCGATCTGCAGCGGCACGGCGAAGTTCATGAGCCCCGTGACGAACGGCATCGCCACGAAGAAGATCATGATCATCCCGTGGGCGGTGAAGATCTGATCGTAGTGGTGGGGCGGCAGGAAGCCCTGCTGGTCGCCGAAGGCGATGGATTGCTGCGCGCGCATCATCAGCGCGTCGGCGAAGCCGCGCAGCAGCATGATCAGCGCGAAGATGCAGTACATGATGCCGATCTTCTTGTGGTCGATCGACGTCACCCAATCCCGCCACAGGGGTCCCCAGAAGCGGAAATAGGTGATCGTGGCGAGCACGGCCAAGCCCACCACCGCCACGCCGGCGAAGGTGCCGATGAGAATCGGCTCGTGATACGGAATCTGGTCGAGCGTAAACCGACCGAAGATTAGCTGCTGGAGATTGACGTTATCGAACATTGAATCCGACCGTTCAGAAGGTTCGAAGGCGACCGTCGCGTTGGATCTTAGATATCCTTCGCGCCGGCCCGCCTCACTGGTTCACTTCGTCACTGGTTGAGTGGCGTCACTGACTGATTTGCTTGGGAGCGATCTGCCCGCCGTTGGGCGAACCGCTTCCGGTCTCAGGCTTTGCTTTATCAGGCTCGGGGCTACGCGAGTCGGGGTTGCCCATGTCGGGGCGCGGCTTCATGCCCTCCGGCTGCGTCTGCCCGTGCGCCCCAGTCCCGGAGGCCGGCCCCGTCGCGCCCGGCGCCTCGTGGCCTTCCCGGGCGAAATGGTTGTCGTATTGCAGCCGCTTGTAGTTCTCCTCGCCCTCCGGGCCGGACTGGCCGCCCCGGGCGTCGATGGCCATCATCTCCGACATGCACATCTGGCCGGGCCGCGTGCACAGGCCGACGATCTTGCCGTAGAGGCCCTCGGCATAGGACTTGTAGTAGCGGGCCGGCTCGGACTCCGTCGGCTCGGAGAGCTTCAGATAGGCGTCCTGGTTGAGGTCGGAGCCCTCGGCCTTGGTCTTCGCGACCCAGGCGTCGAAGTCCTTGTCCGCCACGCCGCGGAACTTGAAGAACATGTTGGAGAAGCCGGCGCCGCTGTAATGCGCCGAGCGGCCCTCCGACTCGACGGCCTTGTTGACCACCGCGTGGAGCTTCGTCTCCATGCCGGGCATGGCGTAGATCATGCCGGCCAGCGTCGGCACGTAGAACGTATTCATCACGTCCGTCGCGGTGATCTTGAACGTGACCGGCCGGTCCACCGGGATGGCCAGCTCGTTGACCGTGGCGATCCCGTATTGCGGGTAGAGGAACAGCCACTTCCAATCCATGGCGATCGCCTCGACCTGCAGCGGCTCGACATTGGCCGGCAGCTCGCGCTTGGCGTCCAGGCGGGTCAGCGGCCGGAACGGATCGAGGGTGTGGGTGCCGATCCAGGTCAGGGCGCCCAGCGCGATGATGATGAGGAGCGGCGCCGTCCAGATCAGCACTTCGAGCTGGGTCGAGTGGTGCCAGTCGGGATCGTAGACCGCGTCCTCGTTCGACGCCCGGAAGTGCCACGCGAAGAACAGGGTGCAGGCGATCACCGGCACGATGATGAGCAGCATCAGGCCGGTGGAGGCCAGGACGAGGTTGCGCTGCTGTTCGGCGATGAAGCCCGCCGGCTGCATCACCACGAGGTTGCAGCCGCCGAGCAGGGTCATCAGCGGCGGCAGCGCGATCAGGGGCACGCAGCGGCGCAGGAGGCTGCGCCGCCGGGTGTCGGCCAGGGTCGTCCGGTCCGGTCGAAGGGTCGAAGAACTCACTGCTCTCGTCTCGTCATCCCGTGCCGCAGGCGCGGCATCGCCGGCCGGCGGACCCGGCCCCTCACACAATTTGGCGGCACGGCCGCACCCGGAAGGCGCGGCCGGGTCTCACATCTGGCGCAACTCGGACCGGTCGACGAACAGCGCGCCCAGGGAGCAGACGGCGCCCGAGAGCAGATACACGCCCACGACGGCGAGGCCGAACTGCTCCGACAGGTAGAGGGCGACCAGCGGGGCGAAGCCCGCGCCGAACAACCACGCGAAATCCGAGGTCAACGCCGCGCCCGTGTAGCGGTAGCGCTTGCCCAGGCGCGCCGTGACCGCGCCGGAGGATTGCCCGTAGGCGAGGCCCAGCAGCATGAAGCCGGTGGTCACGTAGATGGTCTGGCCGATGGCGCTCTCGCCGAACAGCAGCGGCGCGAGGATCGAGCCGAAGGCGAACAGGGCGATCAGCCCGGCGCTCATGATGAGGGCGGAGCGACGGCCGATCTGGTCGGCGATCAGCCCGGAGGCGGCGACGGCGCCCGCGCAGATGATCGCCCCGGAGAACTGCACCATCAGGAACTCGCCCGGCGACCGGTCGGTGTTGTTGAGGGTGAGCCACGCGATCGGGAAGATCGTCACGAGGTGGAACAGGGCGAAGGCGGCCAGCGGCACGAAGGCGCCGAGCAGCACGTCCTTCAGGTGGTGGCGGAACAGGTCCAGCACCGGCACTGGCTGCAGCCGGTCGCTGTCCATCATGCGGGCGAACTCGTCCGTCGCCACGAGGCGCAGGCGGGCGAACAGCGCGACGACGTTGATGGTGAAGGCGCAGTAGAACGGGAAGCGCCAGCCCCAGTCGATGAAGTCCTCGGCCGAGAGGTTCACGAGGAAGAAGGAGAACAGGGCGCTCGCCACCATGAAGCCGACGGGCGCGCCGAGCTGCGGAATCATAGCGTACCAGCCGCGCCGCTCCTTGGGGGCGTTAAGGGCGAGCAGGGAGGCGAGACCGTCCCAGGCGCCGCCCAGCGCCAGACCCTGCATCACCCGCAGGGCGGCCAGCAGGTAGACCGACGAGATACCGATCGAGTCGTAGCGGGGCAGGAAGCTGATCGCGGCGGTGGAGCCGCCGAGGAGGAAGAGGGCGGTGGTGAGCTTCACGCCGCGTCCGTGCCGCCTGTCGATCGCCATGAACAGGGCGGTGCCGAAGGGGCGGGCGATGAAGGCCAGGGCGAAGATGCCGAAGGCGTACAGCGTGCCGGTATGGGCGTCGACGAAGGGGAAGAACACCTTCGGGAACACCAGCACGCAGGCGATGCCGAACACGAAGAAGTCGAAATACTCGGAGGCGCGTCCGATGACGACGCCCATGGCGATTTCGCTGGGCGCGACCCGGTGGTCGCCCATGGCGCGCTGTGCGTCGCGCTCGAGACCGCTGCTCGAAGTCGATGAGATGGATGTGTTCGCGCTCATTCGCCGGCTGTCCGCCCCCGTCGCCCGTTGCGATTCCGACCGGGATTGCCTCTTGCTGCATGTCCGCCCGCACTGCAACCTTCATTGCAAGCATAGCGGCTCCGCTCGAACCTCCCCCCCTGGGGAGGCCGCCTCGCGCGCGACAATGTGCTCAGCCCTGCAAGGGCCCGCGGGATCCGGCCAAGCTTTTGTCGGCAGTCGCCTTTCCGTTCGGTGCTTCGGTCCGTGTCACCCGCAGCGCAACCTGCCTCAGGTCAGCCCTGTTGCGGCGCAACACGTGATCCGCCCCCTCCGATGCGAAGTGCGGGTTGTAGAAGGGATCGCCCGCGGCGATGGCCTCCTTCCAGCGCGCCTTGAACGCGGCGGTGTTCTCGGGGTGCTTCAGCAGCGCTTCGGCGGCGTTGCGCGTGGCGGATTCGTAGTGCCGGATCACCACGTCGCCGTCGTAGAGCACCCGGTATCCGCGCGCGCCGATCCGCAGGCACAGGTCGGTGTCGTTGAAGCCGATGTCGAGGGTCTCGTCGAAGCCGCCCACCTCCGCGAAGACCTCGCGCCGTGTCATCAGGCAGGCCCCCGTGACGGCGGAGACGTCACGGGTGGAGGTGAGGGCGGCGTTGGGCCCCGCGTTGCGCACCCGGTCGAGATAGGCCGGGACCAGCTTCAGGGCATGCTCGGCCGGCCCGTTGAAGCCGACGATGACGCCGGCATGCTGCACGAGGTCGTTGCCGTAGACGAGCATCGGCCCGACGGCGCCGACATCCCGCCGCCCGGCGAGGGACCGCAGCCGCCCGAGCCAGCCGTCCGAGACGATCTCGACGTCGTTGTTGAGGAACAGCACGAAGGGGGTCTCAGCCCCGTGGGCCCGCACGGCCTCGTTGTTCATGCGCGAGAAGTTGAACCGGCCCCGGTAGGGGTGGAGGCGCGCCCGCCCCTCGGCCTCCAGCCGCGCGAGATAGCGCCGCGTGGCCGGATCGTCCGACTCGTGATCGACGATCACGAGGTCGTACTCGGCCCTCGGGGTGTGCCGCTCGATCGATTCGACGGTCGTCTTGAGGAAGGCCAGGGCGTTCCGGGTCGGGACGACGATGAGCGTCCGGCCCGGCACGTCGGGCCAGATCACCCGGTAGGTGTTGAAGGTGTGGCCCGGCACCACCGTGCAGCCGGGATGGACCCGCGCGAGGGATCGCGCCAGCGCTTGGCAGGTGTTGGCCGTGACCTGATCCGCCTTGCCGTGGCCGGTGCTCGTGCGGTGCGTCCGCCAGCGGTAGAGGAACAGTGGCACATGCGCGACCGCCCGGGCCCGCTCCAGCGCGCGCAGGACGAAATCCACGTCCTGCGAGACCGGCAGGCTCTCGTCGAAGCCGCCCGCCGCGTGGACGAGGGCCTTCCGGCAAGCCACGAAGTGCACGAAGTAGGGGTGGCAGAGGTAATAGTCGAAGGAGAGGGCGGGGCGGCCTGAGAATTCGAGGAAATGGTCGATGTTCTCGTCGGTCACGACCTCGTCGCTGTAGGCGAGATCGACCTCCTCCCGCAGGAAGGCCATCGCCATGGCATGGAGGGCCGAGGGCTCCAGCACGTCGTCGTGGTCCATGAAGGCGACGATGGCATGCGAGGCCGCCGCGACGCCGGCATTGGTCGCCTTCGCGATCCCACCGTTCGTGGCGGTCCTGACGATCGTGATGCGGGGATCGGAAGCCGCGTGGCGGGCGAGGATCGCGGCCGTGTCCGGCGCCGTGGAGCAATCGTCGACGCAGACCAGCTCCCAGCACGCGTGCCACTGGGCGGTGACGCTGGCGATGGCCTGTTCGAGCCACGCGGCCGGCGTGTTGTAGACCGGCATGATCACGCTGATGGCGGGGGCGTCGGCCCGGCCATGGCGGCGCATGAACCGCGCCGCCGTCGCCGCCGGCACGGATCTCAGGCGGTCGCGGAAGCGGACGAAGTTCGGGTTGACGTCGATCCGCACGGGACTTCCGAGGATCGGCCGGCCCGTCGCCGCGTCGCGGATCTCCACCGTGTCCCCCGCCGCGAAGGCGATCCCGGCCGGCAGGTCGAGGCGGAAACCGGTGAGGAGCTTGCCGTGCCCCGCCTTGGCGACGTCGTCGCGGGCAATGTCCGTGGCGCCGCGCGCCACCACGGCGCCGTGATGGAGGATCTCGATCCCGATGGCCCGGTCACGGTCGGCGGTGTCGAGGGCCCAGCCCTTCACGAAGGTCTCGCAGGCGATGTCGACATGGCCGACCACGCCCGGCGGGGGCTTGGCGGTCCCGAGCAGCCTGCGCAGCCATCGCTTCAGCGGCCTCGTGACCATCCTGCGCTCTTCGGTTGGGGTCGCGGCCTCACACCCGGTAATGGGCCGAGTTCCGGGACAGGTTGACGTTGTAATACGGGTCGGCGCGCAGCTGCGCGCCCCAGCGGCCGAGCATCACCCGTGTCTCGGCCTCGAACCGCGCCTTCTTCTCGGGGGTGTCCTCGGGGCCGCGGCTCTTCGATTCGTGGTGGATCAGCTTGGCGAAGGGCGTCCACACGATCCGGTAGCCGGCCGCGCGGATCCGCAGGCAGAGATCGACATCGTTGAAGGCGACCTTGAGCGCCTGCGCGTCGAACCCTCCGACCTCCGCGAACACGGCGGCGCGCATCGCGAGGCAGGCGCCCGTCACCGCCGAGACCTCGTGGGCCAGCACCATGCGGGCGAAATAGCCGGGATCGGCATCCGGCATGGCGAGATGGCTGTGGCCGGCGACGCCGTCGATGCCGAGCACGATGCCCCCGTGCTGGATCGTCCGGTCGGGGTAGAGCAGCTTGGCGCCCACCGCCCCGATCTCCGGCCGCGCCGCCTGCCGCACCATCTCGGTGAGCCAGCCCGGCTCGATCACCTCGATGTCGTTGTTGAGGAACAGCAGGACCGGGCCGGTCGCCGCCGCCGCGCCGCGGTTCGACAGGTCGGAGAAGTTGAACGGGCCGGGGACGGGCACCACCCGCACCCGGGGCTCGGCCGAGAGGCCGGCGAACAGGGCCGCCGTGGCGGGCTCGCGGCTGTCGTTGTCGACGATCACCACCTCGATGTCCGGGTAGTCGGTGGCGCCGAGCAACCCGTCGAGGGTCACCGCCAGCAGGTCCGCCCGGTCGCGGGTCGGGATGATCACCGAGACCTTCGGCGGGGGCGAGGGCAGGGGGTGGACGAGGCGGTTGAACCCCTCCGGCCCGCGCTCGGCGCGGGCACCGAGGGGCGCGGCCGCCTCCTCCAGGGCGCGCAACCGCGCCGCCTCGCTCCTGGCCAGCGCCCGGTCGGAGAAGGTGCCGGAGCCCCCCGCCGCGCGCCAATGGTAGAGCACCCGCGGCACGTGGCGGATGCGTGCCGGGTCGAGCCCGGCCGTCAGGCGCAGGAGCAGGTCATGGTCCTGGCTGCCCTCGAAGCCGGGGCGCAGGCCCCCCGTCGCCCGCAGGGCGTCGGTGCGCACGGCCGTGAGGTGGTTGATGTAGTTCTGGCCGTAGAGCAGTTCCCGGTCGAAATCCGCCTTGAAATGCGGCTCGAACCGGCGCCCCCGCCCGTCGATCTTGTCCTCGTCGCTGTAGACGAGGACGAGGCCGGGATCCTCGCGGGCCGCGCGGACGACTTCGTAGAGGGCGTCGGCGGCGAGGACGTCGTCGTGGTCCATGAAGGCGCACCACGCGCCGCCGGCCATGGCCAGCGCGTCGTTGGTGGCCCGCGCGATGTGGCCGTTCTCCGCCCGCCGATGCACGCGGATGCGCGGATCGTCGGCGGCGGCGCGGGCGAGGAGGCGCGCGACCGCCAGATCGGTCGAGGCGTCGTCGACGGCGCAGAGCTCCCAATGGGGGTAGATCTGCGCGCGCAGGGAGGCGAGGGCGGCGCGCAGCACCTTGGGGGCCGGGTTGTGCACCGGCATCAGCACCGACACGAGGGGCGGCTCGCGCCACGTGGCGATCTCGGCGGCGAGGGCGGCCCATTCCGGCCCGCGCCTGCGATGGGCCGCGATCCAGCGGGGATAGCCGGTCTCCCGGCGGCCGTTCAGGGCGCGCTCCATCAGGCCGCGGGCGCGGACCTTCTTGCCGAGGAGGCGCCATTTCAGCGCCGTGAGGGCGAGGCCGGGGGCCCGCCGGAGGGCGCGCAGCATCAGGAACGGCCTGGCGAGGCGGCGCAGGCGCGTCTCGCGCAGGGAGGCGGGCATCCGGCCGAGACGGGTGCTGATCCTCAGCTCCACCGCCTCCGGCGGCACGCGCCCGGTCCAGAGGTAGGCGCCGCCGCCGAGGGATTCCTCGTGCAGCAGCGTGCCGGGGCGCCCGTCCGGGCCGATGAAGGCCAGGGCGAAGCCCACCGCCTCGGCGGCCGGATCGTCCGCGAGACGCAGGTCGACCCAGCGGCCGCGCAGGGACGCGACCGGCAGGCGCAGGCCGTCCGGCCCCTCGGCGAGGGCCATCCTCACGCCTTCCAGATCTTGTCGACCGTGTCCTTCACCGCATCGGTGAGGGCGATGTCGTAGACCAGCATCTCGTGCACCGCCTTCACCGAGCGGAGCCGTTCCGCGAGGGCGGCAGTCTCGGCCGGCAGGGGGGTGGCGGCGGGGACGGGGATGTCGAGGCCCAGCCGGTCGATGAGGGTCGAGGCGAAGGCCTCGAACCGCTCCCGGTGGCCGACGATGCCCACGCGGGCGATCACCTCGATGGCGGCGATCGAGTGGCCGGGGAACAGCCGGTCCTCCGGCATGCGGGTGGCGAGCTGGCGGATCAGCGGGTTGTAGAGCAGCCGGTAGGCCGGCTCGGGCAGCATGCGGAAGTAGCGCTTCAGGCTGCGTAGGTCGGTCAGATCGTAATCCGCCGAAAACAGCGCGGCCTCCGCGAGGGGGCCGAGGCGCCAGCGCCGGGACGGGTCCGCCCCCTCGGCCGCCCGGCTGCGCAGCCACAGCATCCGCATCGCCATCTCGACATAGGGATCCTGGACCAGGATGCTGGTGAGCATCATGTCCGGCATCATGAAATGCTCGTAGCGGGGCACGATCAGCGCCCCGGACAGGAACAGCGAGGGCATGATCTGGCTGCCGAGAATGCTGGTGAGCACCTCGTCGGTCAGCCGGTGCAGGCCGAAATGGCTGTGCCGGAAGAACGGGAACAGGGCCGTCTGGAACGTGGTCTCGGGCTCGATCCCGGTGTTGATGAGCAGGAAGCGCTGCTGCACCATCCCCGCGTCCGGCAGGCGGCGGTAGACCCGGACGTTGGTATCGGAATCGTAGAGTTCGAGGTCGGCCATCCCCGTGATGCCGGGCACCTCCTCCTCGGTGAGGCGGAAGGTGCACTGGCCTGTGGAGTGCCAGCCGAACTGCTTGAAGTTCTCGTCCACCAGGGCGGCGGGCACGTCCGCGATGCGCCGCCCCCCGGCCGAGACGGCGACCCGGCTGACGGCGAGGGGATTGTCCGGCACGATCCAGCCCTGGATCAGGTTGCCCGTATCGCAATCGATGTGGAAGCGCATGCTCCGAAACTCAGCCCACCGGAACCGGGTCCGGGCCTCGGCCGGTGCTCGGCGACGGATTACAGGAGCGGGCCGGTCTCCACAATACGAGACGCCCCCGCCGGGCAATCGGGAAAACCGGCTTGCGCCCCCCGCCGCCAGCGGCTATAGCCCCCGCCCACCGGCACCTTCGAAGCGTTCGGATTTCGTATCCGAACGGTCGAGATGGAGACGTAGCACAGCGGTAGTGCATTCCCTTGACATGGGAAAGGTCACAGGTTCGATCCCTGTCGTCTCCACCATCCGTCCACGCTCAGGGCATAAGTCAGCCCGGCGGCGCCGAAGCCCTCAGAACCGCCATCACCGCCTCCGGTGAGACGGGGCAGCCGGCCGGCACGATGACCTTCACAGCCAATTCGTCGATGGCCGGCATCCGGTCCCCCGTCAGCCGCGCCGAGGCCAGCCGCGCGAGATAGATCGCGTTGAGGCGGATCGTGATGAACCGGTTGTCGAGGACGCGGCCCCGATAGACGTAGGCGACATGGTCCGTCGGCCCGGGACGGCCGACGAGGGACGGATCCGGCTGGTAGGGACTGGCCTCAACGAAATCGACCGCGATCGGCGCGGCGCACTCCGCGACGCGCATCGTGAGGGGTCCGGCGGCGGCGCGGGGCCACCGCCCTCCCATGCCGAGATCGACGGGGCCGCTGGAGGCCTCCCGGCCGTCCGGATGGCCGGGCGGCGCCTGGCGCCGGGAGACCTCGACCCGGACCACCAGAGACGCGACGACGAGGGCGCAGAGCAGCGCGAGGCCGCCCCGCGCCCAGGGGGTCAGCGGTGCGGCGTGGGCCGGCATGCGCCTCTCTCCACGCGGAGCAGGATGGGGACGATGGCGGCGGCAACCGAGCCCAGCGCCACCACGGTCGCGCCCGATCCGTCGTGCCAGAACAGGTAGGCCTCCCGCGAGGGCAGCATCGCCAGGATGCGCGTGACGTTGACGGCGACCACGAGGCAGGCGCTCACGCCGAGGGCGCGGGCCGCCGCCGCATCCGCCGGGTGCCGGGCGATCTTCAGGATGGAGAGCCAGATCAGCACCGTCAGCGACAGGTTGTGGAACGAGGAGCACCCTTCCAGCAGGACGACCGACCAATCGCCGCGCACGGAGATCCGGGCGCCATCGACGGCGATGCCGTCGAAGAGCAGGCGTCCGAACCGATGGATGACGGCGACCTCGAACACCTCGATCAACTGGTAGGCGAGCTTGAAGAGCAACTTGCCCCACAGTTCGTAGACCGACAGCGCGAGCCACATGTGGCTGAGGTCGCGCAGGAGCTGGTCGGACCGTCTCGCGAGGAGGAACCACATCCCGGCGAGGGTCGTGGCCAGGTAGACGCCGTGATGCTCCGGCACGAACCACGCCAGCGCGGCCACCAGCAGGATCGCGAGGTCGCTGCGGCCAAGGGCGACGCGGCGGGGGGCGGTGAGGACCAGCGACACGCAGGCCGCCAGTCCGAACGCTTCACCGATGTTGAATTCGACGAGATGCTGCGCGGTCTGCGCGGGTTCGAGCAGGTGCCGTTGCGCGACGGCGGACAGGACGGTGCCGCAGGCGAAGACCAGCAGGGCGCTGCCGCCCGCTCCGAGCCGTGCGGCGGTGCTCCCGCCGCGCAGCGCCGCGACCCTCACGCCGCACGCGGGGTTGCGCGATCACGCCGCCGCCGCAGGATCGCGACGGTCGCCCCGACCAGGAGCAGGGCGAGGCCGGCATTCACCTCCGGTGAGGGGGCTCCCCCGAAGCCGCCTCCGCCGAGGCTCGCCCCTCCGCCGCCACCGGAACTCACTTCGAACAGGGCTGCCCCGAAGGGACGGCTCGGCGTGCGGTTCGCCGCAGCCCCGTCCTGGAAACCACCAGGCGTCGGGGCGGCGGACGTGCGCGTGACGGCGAGGGGCGAACCGGAGAGGAACAGACGCGGGTCGGCGCCGACGGCCTGATCGACCGACAGGCTCGATGAAGAATTGCCGCTTCCGGCAGTCACGGGACTGCACAGGCACAGCCCGACTTCATTGAAAAAGCACGTACCTACGTAGTTCATGACAAAAACTCAGATAAAATGTCATGATGACACTAATCTTCCGAATTGAATTCTGTCGCAAGCCTTAAGCGTCGTTAACGATGAGGAGTCACAGGTAAGTTTAACGCACGATCGCGGCGCAACACACCAACGGCCGAGCTTTGGCGAGACCTGAACCGGAATCGCGGCGCCAATACTGGAGCGCGGGCCCCGGAAACGGCAAAGCCCGCCGCGGCGGGGGCCGGGCGGGCTGCGAGGGCAGGGGCCTGGGGTCAGGCCGCGTGCGTCAGATCAGATAGACGGTGCCGGCGGCCTTGAAGGCCTTGGGGCAGTTGCTGCCATCGACGAGCCTCTGCGCCTCGGCGAGGGTGAGCTGCCGTGACATCGCCACTTCCGCGAGGGTCATCCACTTGCTGGTCATGCCGGGTCCTCCTGTTCCGCGTTTCCCGCTTAACGAGGATGGACGGGTTTTGTTCAGCGCCGGTCACTCCGCCGCGCGCAGGGCGGGGGGCGCCTGTGGGTCCGCCGGCTTCGGATCGTCGAGGGCCGCGTCGACATCGTCCGGCTTGTCCCGGAAGGACAGGCGGTGCGCCAGCCGGTCGAGGTAGATGTAGATCACCGGGGTGGTGAAGAGCGTCAGGATCTGGCTCACCGCGAGGCCGCCCACCATGGCGTAGCCGAGCGGCTGCCGGATCTCCGAGCCGGTGCCGGTGGCGAACATCAGCGGGATGCCGCCGAGCAGGGCCGCCATCGTGGTCATCAGGATGGGGCGGAAGCGCATCAAGGCCGCCTGCCGGATGGCGACTTCGGGGGTCAGGCCCTCCTCGCGCTCGGCCACGATGGCGAAGTCGACCAGCATGATGCCGTTCTTCTTCACGATGCCGATCAGGAGGATGATGCCGATCAGCGCGATCAGGCTGAAGTCGAACCCCGCCGCCATCAGCACCGCCAAGGCGCCGACGCCCGCCGAGGGCAGGGTCGAGAGGATCGTGAGCGGATGGATGAAGCTCTCGTAGAGGATGCCGAGGATCAGGTAGACCACGAACAGCGCCGCCAGGATCAGCAGCGGCACCGTCGAGAGCGATTGCTGGAACGCCTGCGCGGTGCCCTGGAAGCCGCTCGTCACGGTCGCCGGCACCTGCAGGTCCCGCATCGCCCGGCCGATCGCCTCCGTGGCCTGTCCCAGCGCCACGTCGGGGGCGAGGTTGAAGCTGATCGTCACTGCCGGGAACTGACCCTGGTGGTTCACGGCGAGCGGCGCCACCGGATCGGTCGTCCAGCGGGCGAAGGCCGCCAGCGGCACCTGCCCGCCGCCGACCGGCGCCTTGATGTAGATCTTGTCGAGGCTCTCGACGCTGCCCTGCAGGGCCGGCAGCACCTCCATCACCACGTGGTAGCTGTTCAGCTGGGTGAAGTACTGCGCGATCTGGCGCTGGCCGAACGCGTCGTAGAGCGTATCGTCGATGAGCTGGGGCGTGATGCCGTAGCGCGAGGCGGCGTCGCGGTCGATCGACAGCGTGAGCGTCGTGCCGCGCGTCTGCTGGTCGGTGGCGACGTCGCGCAGTTCGGGCAGGGTCTTCATCGCGTCGAGGATGCGCGGTGCCCAGGTGTTCAGCTCGGCGAGGTCCGGGTCCTGCAGCGTGTATTCGAACTGCGTCCGCGAGGTCCGGCCGCCGGTGCGCACGTCCTGGGTCGCCTGGATGAAGGTGCGGATGCCCTCCACCCGCTCCAGCTGCGGCCGCAGCCGGCTGATCACCTGGAACGCGTTGGCGTCGCGCTCGTCGCGGGGCTTGAGGGCGATGTACATGCGCCCGGAATTGAGCGCCTGCCCGTTGCCGCCGAGCGACATGCCGAGCCCGGCCACCGCCGGATCGGCCTGGACGATGGCGCCGACCTTCTCCTGCAGCGCCTTCATCGCCGAGAACGAGATATCCTGCCCCGCCTCGGTGACGCCGATCATGAAGCCGGTGTCCTGCTGCGGGAAGAAGCCCTTCGGGATCGCCACGAACAGGTAGCCGGTCAGCCCCAGCGTGGCGAAGAAGACGAGGAGCGTGACCCGGCGGAAGCGCAGGGCGACGTCCAGCGCGTCGGCATAGGCCGCGAGCAGCCCGTCGAACGCGGCCTCGCTCATCCGGTAGAGGCGGCCGTGGCGCTCGGCGGAATGCGGCTTGAGGAGCCGCGAGGCCATCATCGGCGTGAGCGTCAGCGAGACGAAGGCCGAGACCGCGATGGTCATCGACAGGACGACGGCGAATTCCCGGAACAGGCGGCCGATGATCCCGCCCATCAGGAGGAGGGGGATCAGCACCGCGATCAGCGAGACCGAGATCGAGACGATGGTGAAGCCGATCTCGCCCGCGCCCTTGAATGCGGCCTCCATGGGCCGCATTCCCTCCTCGATGTAGCGGCTGATGTTCTCGAGCACGACGATGGCGTCGTCCACCACGAAGCCGACCGAGATGGTCAGGGCCATCAGGGAGAGGTTGTCGAGGGTGTAGCCCGCCATCCACATCAGCGCGCAGGCACCGAGCAGGGCCAGCGGCACGGTCACGCTCGGGATCACCGTCGCCCAGAAGCTGCGCAGGAAGACGAAGATCACGCCGACCACCAGCGCGATCGTCAGGATCAGGGTGAACTGCACGTCCTCCACCGAGGCGCGGATCGTCTGAGTCCGGTCGCTGAGGACGCCGATCGTGATGGCCGCCGGCAGGGTGGCGGTCAGGCGCGGCAGCTGCGCCCGGATGCTGTCCACCGTGTCGATGACGTTGGCGCCCGGCTGCTTGAACACCACGAGGAAGATGCCGCGCTTGCCGTTGGTCCAGCCCGCCTGCTTCGTATCCTCCGGGCCGGCGACCGCCTGGCCGACGTCGCGTACACGCAACGGGGCGCCGTCGCGATAGGCGATGATGACGTCGTTCCAGTTCTGCGCGGCGGTGAGCTGGTCGTTGGCGTAGATCGTGTAGCTGTGGCTGCCGCCGTCGATGCTGCCCTTCGGGTTGTTGACGGTGGTGAGCGTCAGCTGCGCGCGCACGTCCTCCAGGGACAATCCCTTGGCGACGAGCTTGGCGGGGTCGATCTGGATGCGCACGGCCGGCTTCTGCTGGCCGCCGATGAACACCTGCGCGACGCCGGAGATCTGGCTGATGCGCTGGGCGAGTTGCACGTCGACCGCGTCGTCCACGTCGATCAGCGGCATGGTGTCGGAGGTCGCCGACAGCAGCAGGATCGGCGAATCGGCCGGGTTCACCTTGCGGTAGGTCGGCGGGGTCGGGAGGTTCTTCGGGAGCTGGCCGCTGGCGGCGTTGATCGCCGCCTGGATGTCGCTCGCCGCGCCGTCGATGTTGCGGTTCAGGTCGAACTGCACCGTGACCGTCGAGATGCCGAGCGAACTCGTCGAGGTCATCTGCGAGACGCCGGGGATCTGCGAGAACTGCCGCTCCAGGGGCTGCGCGACGGACGAGGCCATCGTCTCCGGGCTCGCGCCGGGGAGCTGGGCCGTCACCTGGATGGTCGGGAAATCCACCTGCGGCAGGGGCGCGACGCCGAGCAGCGGATAGGCCACCACCCCGAGGAACAGGATGCCGACCATGATGAGCGTGGTCGCGACCGGGAACCGGATGAACGGCGCCGAGATCCCGCCCTTCGTCACCGGATCGTCTCCGTCGGCGTCAGCGCCTGCGCGGTGTGGGCGGCGCCGTGCGGATCGGCCACGAGGCTGCCCTCCTGCACCTTGTACTGGCCGGCGACGATCACCTGCTCGCCGGGCTGGAAATCCCCGCTGAGGATCCGGGTCCGGCCCGAATCCGAGCGCCCCGCCTTCAGCGGACGCGGGTGCGCCCGGCTCGCGTCGTCCACGACGAAGGCGAACAGGCCGTCCGGCCCGTGCTGGATCGCGTTGTCGGGGACGGTCGTGGCCTGGGCCACCGTGCCGACGCGCATCTTGGTCGAGACCGACAGGCCCGGCCACAGGGCGTGGGTCTTGTTCTCGTACACCGCCTTGAGGCGGATCGTGCCGGTCGCGGTGTCGACCTGATTGTTGAACAGGGCGAGCTTGCCGTCGGCGAGCTTGGTGAGCCCGTCCGACGACCATGCCTCCACCGGCACGTCGCCCGCCTTCAGGGCCGCCGTGATCGCGGGCAACTGGTCCTCCGGCGCCGTGAAGACGACGAAGATCGGCTCCACCTGCGTGATCGTCACGATCGGGGTCTGCCCCGCCGCCGTGACGATGTTGCCGATATCGACCTGCCGGAAGCCCGTGACGCCGTCGATGGGCGCGCGGATCGAGGCGTAGCCGACCTGCGTCGTGGCGTTGTCGATGGCGGCCTGATCGGAGGCCACCTGCGCGGTCAATTGGGCGACCAGGGCGGTCTGCGTCTCCAATTGCTGCCGGGAGGCGTAGGCGCCGAGGCCGGCATAGCGCGTCTGGTCGGCCTTGGCGTTGCCGAGATTGGCCGTGTCCTGGTCCTTCTTGGCCTTCGCCTGATCCAGCGCCGCCTGATAGGGGCGCGGATCGACCTGCACCAGGAGGTCGCCCTTATGGACCGTCTGGCCCTCGCGGAAGGCGACCTGCTGGATCTCGCCGTCGACGCGGGTGCGCACCTGGACGGTGTTGTAGGCCTGCACGGTGCCCAGCCCGTTCGTCACCAGGGCGAAGGGCCCCCGCTCGACCATCCCGAGGGTGACGGGCACGGGCAGCGCGGCGTTCGTCTTGGCCTTCGCCGGAGGCTGGGACCAGCGGGTGTAGCCGTAGGCGCCGCCGCCCGCCCCGACGAGCAGGAGCAGGATCAGCCAGCCCGCACGGGAGCGTTTCGGTGCGGGGCCCGTCGCCGGAGCGCGCGCGTCGCCGTCGCCCCGATGCGCCGTCGCCGCGTCCGGTCGAGGGGCGTCGCGCTCATGCCCGTCTTCACTCAGCATCCGCCGGTTTCCGCCCGTTGATCCGTCCGCCCCGCGAACTGCAAGTATTCTGCATGCAATCGCAGACTTGTCACAGTTCGGTGTCCGGGATGTTTCTGGGGCGTCAGCGGCCTCAGGACGGGCCGGTCTCCAGGCGGTAGACTTCGAAGACCGTATCCCGCCACCGGAACCAGCGCTGGCCCGTCATCCGGTCGAATCCGTTGATGCGGCCGGACTTGGCGATGGACCTGACCAGGCGATTGGCCAGGGCCACGCTGTCGATGTCGTAGGCGATCAATTCCGGAGGGCGCCGGATGTCGCCCTTCCGTTCCTGGATGAAGATCGAGTGCGGCATGTCTGTCACCGGCAAACGACGTCGTGCCGGTCAACATACAACTTGTGAGCGAGTTCAGACGCGCCCTCGATGCGGTTAAGGAAGCGTCACGCGCCCATGTTCAGGCCGGCAGGACCACCACTTTCGTCTTCACCGGGGTGCGGGCGTAGAGGTGGATCATGTCCTGGCTGAGCAGGCCGACGCAGCCGCTGGTGATGCCGCTGCCGATCGTCTCCGGGTCGCTCGTGGCGTAGATCGTGTAGAGGGTGTAGGCGCCGTTCTGGTAGAGGTGCAGGGTGCGGGCGCCCAGCGGGTTGTCGAGGCCGCCCGGCATGCCGCGGGCGTATTTCGCGGCCTCCGGCTGGCGCTTGATCATCTCCTTCGGCGGCGTCCAGACCGCCCATTCGGACTTGCGGCCGACATAGGCGTCGCCGCTCCACAGGAAGCCGTCGCGCCCGACATTGGCGCCGTAGCGGGTCGCCGCGCCGCCGTCCTCGACCCGGTAGACGTAGTAGTTCTTCGGATCGACGATGATCGTGCCGGGCGCCTCCTTCGTCTCGTAGGCGACCGTCTTGCGGTAGTATTTCGGATCGACCTTGGCGATGTCGACCGCCGGGATCGGGAACTTCTCCTGCGGCAGCGGCCCGTAGAGGCTCGCCGCCTCGGCGAGGCTCGTCGAGTCGGAGGTCTTGCAGCCGCCGAGCGCCAGGGTGCCGAGCCCCATGGCCGCCGAGCCGAACAGGAACGACCGGCGGTCGAAGCGTCCGTGCGAGGCGGGGCCGCGGCCCCTCCGCCAATCCAGGGTCATGGTCGTCGTCCCGTGCGCGGCCTGTCGGCCTTACGTCCCCACGGAGTAAAGCCTGCCACCGCCCGGTTCAATGGACAAGCTTGTCGCTCGCGCCGAACTCAGCGCCGCGCGAGAAGGCGCGCCTCGCTGCCCGCACTTCCGTAGCGGTCCCACAGCTGTGCGCAGGTCTCCGAAGGCCGGTCGCGGAACGCCCGCGTCTCGGCGTCGAGGACCCGCTGCAGGCCGACTGAGCGCTTCAGGGTGAAGAAGTCGGCGTGGTTCAGGTGGTTGGCATGGGAGAAGGCGCGGAAGCCTTCGGTGTCGACCCGCAGGTCGGGGCAGTGGCGCGAGGCCATGTCGGCCTCGATCCCGGCGCGCAGGGCCGGCGGGTCGCTCTGCAGTGCGGCGCGATGCGCCTCCGCCCAGGAGCCGAAGGCGGCCCAGCCGCCGAGGCAGAGCAGGAGGGGGGCGAGGGTTCTCTCCATGTGCGGTCCCGCCACGACGTTCGCACCACAAAGCGCTGCCTCGCGGTGGGTTCGACCTGAACCGGATGAGGGGGCGTCCTCTGTGTGGGCGCGCACCTCGGCGGAATGCGATGCAAGACGAGGACCGATCTCGCAACCGCCGAGGTTGCGGGCTATCACGTTCCCGTCGGGCACCGCCCGGGATCGGGCAGGGCAAACCGTGATGCGGACGTCGTTGGGTCTCAATGGCCTGCTGGGAGGCGCGATCGGCGTCATCGCGCTGGTGTCGATCCTGAGCAGCAGCGCGGTCCTGATCACGCGCAGCCGGCTGCAGACGGCGACGGACGCCCGCGAGCATTCGGATCAGGTGATCCGGGGGCTCGATGCCTTCCGCGCGGCGATGCTCAACCAGGAGACCGGGCTGCGCGGCTACCTGATCACCGGGCGCCCGAGCAGCCTGGAGCCGTATCAGGCCGGACGCCGGAGCCTGGACGACGCGGTCGGCCGCCTGCGGAGCCTCGTCGGCGGCGACGGCGACCGCACCCGGATGCTCGCGGATGCGGTGACGGCGGCGCGCGGCTGGCAGGCCGACATCGCGGAGGCGGCCCTGCGCAAGGGCGCCGACCCGGCCCAGCGGGCGGAGGCGATCGGCCTGGAGGCGGACGGGCGCGGCAAGCAGCTCTTCGACCGCCTGCGCGCGGAACTCGCCGCCATCGAGGGCCTGGAGGAGGCGGCCCGCGCCGACCTCTCCCGGCGGGTGGCGCAAACCCAGCGCGACGAGGACTTCGCGGTCTGGGGCGGCACGCTGCTCACCCTGCTGATCTGCATCGGCCTCGGCATCGCCATCAACCGCCTCGTGGTGCGTCCGCTGCTGCGGGTGATGGCCTATGTCGAGCGGGTCGGGGAGGGCGACCTGACCGGGCGGATCGAGGGGCAGGCGGACGGGGAGGTCGGCCGCCTCGCCGCCACGCTGCACGCGACGGTGACGGGCCTGTCGGATTTCGCCCGCACGAACCGGGCGGCGACGGCCGACCTCAACGCGGCGGCGGCCGAGATCCGTGCCTCGGCGCAGGAGCAGGCGGCCTCCGTCGAGGAGCAGTTCGCCGCCGTGCAGGAGACAGCCGCCACCGTCGACGAGATCACCCATTCCGGCGCGCAGATCTCGAAGCGCGCCAGCGAGGTCATCGCCACCGCCCAGGCCACCGCCCGGACCTCGCGGCAGGGCCTGCGCGCGGTCTCCGACACCGCCCAGGCGATGGATGCGATCCGCGAGCAGGCCGAGGCGGTGGCCGGCAACATCGTCGGCGTCTCGGAGAAGACCCAGGCGATCGGTGAGATCATCGAGAGCGTCAACGACATCTCGGAGCGCACGCACCTGCTGGCGCTGAACGCGGCCATCGAGGCGGCGGCGGCAGGCGAGAGCGGACGCAGCTTCGCGGTGGTGGCCTCGGAGATGAAGCTGCTGGCCGACCAGGCGAAGGCGGCCACGGGTCAGGTGCGGGCGATCCTCGGGGAGATCCAGCGGGGCATCAACACGTCGGTGATGCTGACGGAGGAGGCGGTGAAGCGCTCGGCGGTGGGCAAGACGCGCTCGGACACGACGCAGCGGACCATCGAGGAGATCACGGCGCGGTTCGAGGAGAACGTGCAGACGTTCCAGCAGATCGTGGCCTCGACGAACCAGCAGCAGCTCGGGATCGAGCAGGTGATGGGGGCTTTGCAGAACATCCGTCAGGCGAGCCAGCAGACGGCGGCGGGGACGCGGCAGGTCGAGACCGCCTCGACCAACATGACCGAGCTCGCGCAGGCACTGACGGCGCTCGCGGAGCGGTACCGCACCTGACAGGGCCGCCGGCGCCTCACCCCCGCACGAAGGCGAGGATGTCGGCGTTCAGCACGTCGGCGTTCACGGTGAGCATGCCGTGGCTGTAACCGGGATAGGTCTTCAGCGTGCCGTGTCGCAGGTGCGTGATCGCCTTCAGGGCGGCGGCGGCGATGGGGACGATCTGGTCGTCCTCGCCGTGCAACACCAGCACCGGCACGCCGATGGCCTTCAAATCCTCGGTCTGGTCGGTCTCCGAGAAGGCATCGATCCCCTCGTGATGGGCGAGCGCGCTGCCCATCATGCCCTGCCGCCACCAGTTCTGGATCACGCCCGGCTGGGGCGTCGCCCCGTCGCGGTTGAAGCCGTAGAACGGGCCGGTCGGGACATCGAGGAAGAACTGGGCACGGTTGCCGGCGAGCGCCGCGCGGAACCCGTCGAACACCTCACGCGGCAGACCGTCCGGGTTCGCCGCGGTCTTGAGCATCAGCGGCGTGATCGCGCTCACCAGCACCGCCTTGGCGACGCGGCCCTGCGGCTCGCCGTGGCGGGCGACATAGCGCGCCACCTCGCCGCCGCCGGTCGAATGGCCGATATGGACGGCGTTGCGCAGGTCGAGATGCGCGACGACCGCCGCCGCGTCGGCGGCGTAATGGTCCATGTCGTGGCCCCATCCGACCTGGGCCGAGCGGCCGTGCCCGCGCCGGTCATGGGCGACCACGCGGAAGCCGTGCCGGACGAAGAACAGCATCTGCGCGTCCCAATCGTCCGACGAGAGCGGCCAGCCGTGGTGGAACACGATGGGCTGCGCGTCCTTCGGACCCCAATCCTTGAAGAAGATCTCGGTCCCGTCCTGCGTGGTGATGGTCGGCATGGTCGCCTCCTGTGAGGGATGGGGGGTGGGCAAGGTTCAGGCCGCCGCCGGGCGGCCGATGTCGCGGAGCCACGCCGCGACGAGGCCGATCTCGGCCTGGGACAGGCCGTGGCCGGCGGGCAGGATCCGGTGCGTGACGGCGGCGCCGGCCGCCGTGAGCTGTTCGGCGAGCCGCCGGGCGTTCTCCACCGGCACGATCGGATCCATCGCCCCCGAGAGCATCAGGACCGGCTTGCCCGCGAGGGCGGCGGCCGGCGGCACGGCGAAGGGCACCATCGGCCGGATCAGCACCGCCCCCGCGAGGGTTTCCGGCCGCTGGAGCAGCGTCGCGGCGGCGATGTTGGCGCCGTTCGAGAAGCCGAGCGCCAGGGGCGCGGCGAGGCCGTAGCGCTCCCGCGCCTCCGCCACGAACGCCGCGAGCCCGTCCGTGCGGCGGCGCAGGTCGTCCTCGTCGAACACGCCCTCGGCGAGGCGGCGGAAGAAGCGCGGCGCGCCGCTCTCGCTGACCTGCCCCCTGGGGGAGAGCAGGGCCGCGCCGGGGGCGACGGCCCGGCCGAGCGGCAGGAGGTCGTCCTCGTCGCCGCCCGTCCCGTGCAGGAGGAGCAGCGGGGTGAGGGCGGTTTCGCCCGGCGCGAAGCGATGGCGGAAGGACAGGGTCTCGGGGATCATGGCACCCTCCACGGGGGAGACGGGGTTCAAGCGACGGCCGGGAGCACGGCCTCGATCTCGGCGCGGTGGCGCTCCAGGCCCGGCGGCAGCTTCAGCGCCTGGCCGAGGGTCGCCTCCGGCTCGTCCACGGCAAAGCCGGGGGCGTCGGTGGCGATCTCGAACAGGACCCCGCCCGGCTCGCGGAAGTAGACCGAGCGGAAATACTGCCGGTCGCGCTGCTCGGTGACGCCGAGCCCGTGCCGGTCGCGCAGGGCGTCGGCCATCGCCGCCTGGGCCGTGTCGTCGGCGGCGCGGAAGGCGATGTGGTGGACCGAGCCCGCCCCCTGGCGGCCGGGCAGGAACGCGCCCACCGCCCGCAGGGTGACGTGCCGGCCGGAGGCCGCCGTGCCGGAATAGCGGGTGGCGGAGCCCTCCCTTCCGGTCTGCGTGAAGCCGAACACCTCCGTCAGGATCGCCGCCGTGCCCTCGCCCTCCGCGAGGAGCAGCGTCACCCCGTGCAGGCCGAGGATCGCGTGCTCGGCCGGCACGGAGCCGCCGGTCCAGGCGGAGGGCGCCGCCGCCTCGTCCACGCCGACGAGGGCGAGCATCATCCCGTCGGGATCGCGGAAGCGCAGGGTCGGCTCGCCGAAGACCTGCACCAGCGCCTCGTGGCGCACGCCCTTCTCCACGAGCCGGTGGGTCCACCAGCCGATCGAGGCGCGGGGCACGCGGAAGGCGGTCTCCTGCGTCTCGCCGAGGCCCGCCCGGCCGGGGGCCGCATGGGGGATCGGGAAGAAGGTCAGGATCGAGCCGGGACGGCCCGCCGCGTCGCCGTAATAGAGGTGGTAGGTGCCCGGATCGTCGAAGTTCACCGTCTTCTTGACGAGGCGCAGGCCGAGCACGGCCGTGTAGAAATCGAGGTTGCGCGCCACGGGCCCGGAAAAGGCGGTGACGTGGTGGAGGCCGGTCTCGGACATGGCGTCGTCTCCTGGATCGCGCCCGATGGGCGTCGTCGATGGAGACAAAGTGCGCCTTGCCATGGCGCCTGAAAATAGAAACGATGGAAACTCATCGTTTCCGGAAACGACCCATGCGCCTGCCCGATTTCGAAGCCTGGGCCATCTTCGCCAAGGTGGTGGAGGCCGGCTCCTTCGGTGGCGCCGCCGGGGAACTTGGCCTGTCGAAGGGCACGGTCTCGAAGGCGGTGGGGCGGCTGGAGGCGCGGATCGGCGCGCGGCTGTTCCACCGGACCTCCCGGCGGCTGGCGCTGACCGAGGCGGGGCTCGCCGCGCGGGACGACGCGGCGCGGCTGCTCGCGGAGGGGGAGGCCGCCGAGGCGCGGGCCACCGCCGCCACGGCGCTGCCGCGCGGCCTCGTGCGGCTCGCGGCGCCGATGAGCTTCGGGGTGCTGCACGTGGCGCCGCTCCTGCCGGATTTCCTGGCGCGGCACCCGGCGGTCTCGGTCGACCTGCATCTCGCCGATTCGGTGGTGGACCTCGTGGGCGGCGGGTTCGACATCGGCCTGCGCATCGCGGCCCTGCCGGATTCCTCGCTGAAGGCGCGGCGGCTCTGCCCGGTGCAGCGCTCCCTCGTGGCGACGCCGGGCTATCTCGACCGCCACGGGCGGCCGGACCACCCGGACGACCTCGCCCGGCCATGCCTGCCTCGGCTACGCCTACCTGCCGACGCCCGACCGCTGGCGCTTCCGCCATGCGGATGGGCGGGAGGCGGGCGTGACGCCGGGCGGGCCGATGCGGGCGAACAACGCCGAGGCCCTGGCGCCGGCCCTGCGGGCGGGGCTCGGCCTCGCCCTCCAGCCGGATTTCATGATCCACGAGGATCTGGCCGCCGGCCGGCTGGAGCTGGTCCTGCCGGACTGGTCGGCCCCGCCGATCTCGCTCCATCTCGTGACGCCGCCGGGCGAGCCCCGCCCGGCGCGCGTCGTCGCGCTGATCGATTATCTGGCCAAGGCCCTCGTCGCCGCCCCCTGGGCCAGGGCGGTGACGACGACGGCGGCGGCCTGAAGGTCAGCTCGCCATCTTGCGGGAGGCCTCGCGGACCTGCCGGGTCGACTGGTCGAGCTCGCGGCTCGAATTGGCGATCAGGCTGACGTTGCGGCTGATCTCCTCCACGGCCGTGGTCATGGCCTGCATGTTGGACGACATCTCGCGGGCGACGGCGGCCTGCTGGTCCACGGCGGCCGAGATCGCGGAGGAGATCTCGTTGACCTCCCCCACCGTGTGGCCGATCCCGGCGATGGCGGAGGCGGCCTCGCCCGCCGCCTTCTGCGTCTGCGCGATCTGGGCGCTGATGCTCTCCGTCGCCTTGGCGGTCTGGGCGGCGAGGTTCTTCACCTCGGCCGCGACCACCGCGAAGCCCTTGCCGGCCTCCCCCGCCCGCGCCGCCTCGATGGTGGCGTTGAGGGCGAGCAGGTTCGTCTGGGAGGCGATATTGTCGATCATCTCCACCACGGCGCCGATGCGCTGGGCCTCGGCGGCAAGGCCCCCCACCACCGCCGAGGTGGCGTTGGCTTGGCTCACCGCGCGGTTGGTGATCTGCACCGCCCGCTGCACCTGCTGGCTGATCTCGCCCACGGAAGCCGCCAGCTCCTCGGCGCCGGCGGCCACGCTCTGGACGTTGCCGGAGGCCTCCTCGGCGGCGCTCGCGGCGCCCACCGTCTGCTCGGAGGCGCGGGTGATCGCGTCCGCCACCACGTCGAGGTCGCCGTCGATGCTCCGCTGCAGCCTGTTGCGCTCCAGGCGCTCGGTGACGGCGGGCGTCACGTCGGTGGCGAACTTCACCACCTTCACCACGGTGCCCGAGGCATCCGAGACGGGATTGTAGGTGGCCTGGATCCACACGTCGCGGCCGCCCTTGGCGATCCGGCGGTATTCGGCCGCCTGGAACTCGCCCCGGCGCAGGGCCTCCCAGAACCGCGCATAGGCGTCGGTCTTGGCCTCGGCCGGATCGACGAGCAGGGAATGGTGCCGGCCTTTCACCTCCTCCAGGCCGTAGCCGATCATCGCGAGGAAGTTCGCGTTGGCGTCGAGGACCCGGCCCTCGAGGTCGAACTCGATGATCCCCTGCGAACGGTCGAGGGCTCGCACCTTGCCCTCGAAGTCGGCGTTGCGCAGGGCGGCCTCGGTGACGTCGGTGACGAGGCCCATCACGCCCGTCACCTGCCCCTTGCGCCCGCGCACCGGCACGTATTCCTCACGCAGCCAGACCTCGCGGCCCGTGGCGGTGCGGCGGCGGACCTCGCGCAGGCTCGGCTCGCCCCGGCGCAGGGCATGCCAGACCTCGCGATACGCGGCCCCGTCGCGCTCGGACGGCTCCACGAGGCATGAATGGTTTCGACCGATCAGGTCCTCGGCGCGATACTCCAGCAAGCCCAGGAACCTCGCATTGGCCGCCGTCACCGTGCCGTCGACGGTGCACTCGATCACTGCCGTCCCGTCGTGCAGGGCCCGCAATCCAGGGGCGGCGCCATCGGTCCAGAACAACATACTTAACCCCAGATTGAGCGATCAACGCCGCTATTCAACTCGGAGACTAGTCCTCGAATGTTACCCAAGCGTCAAAACCAAGGCGGCGATGCGTCGCGTTAAGTGTCATTGTCGCTATTTGCCTCCCGCGGTTTCCGGTCAGCACGGGCTCTTCCCAATTTCACTTGGTTCTGAATCATCCACGATGCGCCGCGCGGCAAACGTGCTTCCGTTTCTTTCTGGGGTACTTCGTTAAAAGGGACGACCGGTTTTCGTAGTTCGGCCCAAAAGCGCATTATAACCGGACCTGCGTTGTCTTCGCGCCATTCCAACAGTCCACCCTTTCAGCGACGAGATCGCACGGGCTGGCACAGGAACAGCCATGAAGACTGCGCGGACTCGCTCGATTTCTCGCATTCAATTCTAATTTAATCGTCCATTCTAGAGTGCTTACGCAGCCTCAAAACTTCAAATCACTCATTTGTGCAATCCGAATTGGTCGGAAAGTGTCCTCTCCCATCTTGCGCATTTTGCGCGATCCACCATCAAGAAGAGGCCAGCTCCCGGCTCGGGGAGATCCGATATGAACCGTTCGAGGGCTCGGGGAGCGACGCCTTGAGACGGGATCTGTCTTTGGCGCGAATCGCGACCGCCCGTGCGGCGGCTGACCCACCACGATCCATCCGGTTCGCCGGACCAGAGCGCAGCCCCATGCCCACCCGATCCCTCATGCGCGTTCAGGCGGATCCCGCTCCCCCGAGGGGAGGGGCCTCACGCTTCTTCTCGTCCCGCAACTTCCTGAAGATCATCGAGGACACCGGCGAGGTCGGGTTCTGGTCCGCGGACCTGCGCAACGGCACCCTCGACGCGACGCCGGGCCTGTACCGCATCCTCGGCCTCGAGCCGTCGGCGGAACTGCCGATCGGCCTGCTGATCGACATGATCCACCCGGAGGACCGGGCGGTGCACGGCGACCAGTTCGCCATGCTGATGGCCGGCCAGCCGATCAACCGGGAGTTCCGCGTCGTCCGCCCCGACCGGACGCAGCGCTGGCTCCAGCACCGGGGCGAGGTCGCCCTCGGCGCCGACGAGCGCCCGAGCTACGGCATGGGCGTGATCTTCGACGTCACCGCCCGCCACGACTCGATGCAGGCGGTGATGCAGCGCCACGACCGGCTCAACGCCCTCGTGACCGTGACCGCCGCCGCCTTCTGGACCACCACCCCCCAGGGCGAGCTGAGCGAGTGCTCGCAATGGATGAACCTGACCGGGCAGAGCTACGCCCAGACGCGGGGCTACGACTGGCTCGAGGCCGTCCATCCCGAGGACCGCGCCCGCACCCAGGCGGCCTGGACCACCGCCGTGCAGCACGCCTCGGCCTACAACACCGAGTACCGGATCCTCTGCGCGGACGGCATCTACCGCTGGTTCAACTCCCGCGCCGCCCCCGTGCTGAACAAGGACGGCAGCGTGCGCGAATGGGTCGGCATCTGCCTCAACGTGCCGGGCCAGAGCCGCTACGGCTACCAGGGCCTCACCGTGCCCGACACGACGGAGCCCGACACCTCGGACCGGCCCCTCACCGCCGCGCAGGTCCGCGCCGCCCGCGGCATGGTCGGCCTGTCGAAGGAGGAGCTCGCCAAGATGGCGGGGGTGTCGATCTCGACCATCGTGCGGCTGGAGGATGCGAACTCCCCCGTCCGCCCGCGCCACGACACGGTGATGGCCGTGCGCCGCGCCCTGGAACAGGCCGGCGTGACCTTCACCTTCGACGTCGGCGCCAAGCCCGGCGTGCGCGAGGCCTGACCCCGGCCGCCCCCCTCCGGCGCGTTGACGGCGCGCCGGGGGAGGGCGTAGCCACGTCCGAACGACAGGCGTTCGGGAGGGCGGCATGGGGCAGGACCACGACCACACCCACGACCATACCCATGACGGGGCGCGCTGGAAGCACGACGGCGTGCGGGTGATCCCCGGCGACAAACTCGACGACAACACCGCCCAGACGCCGGGCATGTACCGGCAGGCGGCGATCAACGCCGCCCGCGTCGGCGCGCAAAGGATCTGGGCCGGCACGGTGGCGATCCAGCCCGACGCCAAGACCGGCGTGCACCACCACGGCGCCCTGGAGAGCGTGATCTACGTCGTCTCCGGCCGCGCCCGGATGCGCTGGGGCGACCAACTCGAATACGTCGCCGAGGCGGGGCCCGGCGACTTCATCTTCGTGCCGCCCTACGTGCCGCACCAGGAGATCAATGCCTCCACCGACGAGCCCCTGCATTGCGTGCTGGTGCGCTCCGACAACGAGGCGGTGGTGGTCAACATCCCGGACGTGGAGCCGGTCGAGCGGCCGGAGACCGTCCACTGGGTCGATCCGATCCACAAGCATCCGTGACCCTGCACCCCTGACACAGCCGGCGGCCCGACCATGACAGACGACATCGCCGCGCGGCACGCCCGCTACGCCGATTCGGCGATCCGCGCGATCCTCGACGGCACGAAGAGCGTCGCGCTGGTCGGCGCCTCGGCGAACCCCGCCCGGCCGAGCTTCATCGTGCTGAAGTACCTCCTCGACCGGGGCTACGCGGTGACGCCGGTCAATCCGGGGCTCGTCGGACAGGACCTCCTTGGCCGCCGGGTGGCGGGCTCGCTCTCCGAGGTCGAGGGCCCCCTCGACATGGTCGAGATCTTTCGCAATTCGGCCGCGGCGGGGGGCATCGTGGACGAGGCGCTGGCCCTCGATCCCCTGCCCAAGGTGATCTGGATGCAGCTCGGCGTGCGCGACGACGAAGCCGCCGCCCGCGCCGAGGCGCAGGGCGTCACCGTCATCATGAACCGCTGCCCCAAGATCGAGTACGGGCGCCTCTCCGGCGAGATCGGCTGGACGGGGGTGAATTCGCGCATCCTCAGCGCCCGCAAGCCCGTCCTCGCCAAGGGCGGCGTGCAGAAGCTCACCATCGCGGACCGCCGGACACCCCGCTCCTGAGGTCGCGGTATCATGATACCGCAGGGCTGAACCCGCTCTCGGAACACGTCTTTTCGGCGTCGGCGCGCGCGATTTGCGGTTGACCCGCCCGCCCGGCGCGGCTATTGAGCCGGCATCGCCGCCGCGTGTCCGCACGTGGCGGCTTCCTTTTCCGGCACCTTTCGGGATTTGGCCATGAAGACCACCTCGCTGAAGCCCGCCGAGGTCGACAAGAAGTGGATCGTGATCGACGCGGAAGGCCTTGTGGTCGGCCGCCTCGCCTCGATCGTGGCGATGCGCTTGCGAGGCAAGCACAAGGCCGCCTACACGCCTCACGTCGATTGCGGCGACAACGTCATCGTCATCAATGCGGAGAAGGTGAAGTTCACCGGCCGCAAGTACACCCAGAAGAGCTACTTCTACCACACCGGCTATCCGGGCGGTATCAAGGAGCGCACGGCCAAGTTCATCCTCGAAGGGCGCTTCCCGGAGCGCGTCGTGGAGAAGGCCGTGGAGCGCATGCTGCCCCGTGGGCCGCTGTTCCGCCAGATCCTCGGCAACCTCCGTGTCTACAAGGGCACCGAGCATCCGCACGTTGCCCAGCAGCCGCAGACGCTCGACGTCGGCGCCCTCAACCGCAAGAACGTGAGCGCGTGATCATGGCGACCCTTCAGTCCCTCGCCGACCTGAACCGGGCCAACACCGGCGCGGTCGATCCGGCCAACGAAGCCCCCATCCACGTCCAGAAGCTGGACGCCCAGGGCCGCGCCTACGCCACCGGCAAGCGCAAGGACGCGGTCGCCCGCGTCTGGATCAAGCCCGGCACCGGCAAGGTCGTCGTGAACAAGCGCCCGGTGGAGACCTACTTCGCCCGTCCGGTGCTGCGCATGATCCTGCGCCAGCCGCTGGAGATCGCCGGCCGCGTCGACCAGTACGACATCACCGTCACGGTGGCGGGCGGTGGCCTCTCCGGTCAGGCGGGCGCAGTGCGCCACGGCCTGTCCAAGGCCCTGACCTACTACGAGCCGGAGCTGCGCGCCCCCCTGAAGCGCGAAGGCTTCCTGACCCGCGACTCTCGCGTCGTCGAGCGCAAGAAGTACGGCCGCGCCAAGGCCCGCCGCAGCTTCCAGTTCTCGAAGCGCTAATTTCTTATTCTATGCACGGAGAGGGAGGGCGGTGCCGCGAGGCGCCGCCCTTTCTCGTTTGGGGCCTCAGGCGTGGACCGCCCGCTCCAGCTCGGCCTTAGACATCTTCGAGCGGCCGGAAATGTCCTGGGCCCTGGCCTTCTTCATCAGCTCGGCCTTGGTCGGCTCCTTCTTGTCCGACTTGGTGCTTTCCTTGCGGGCCTTGGCCGACTTCTCCGCCGCCGCCTTCGGCTGCTTCGAGAACTGCTTGCCCTTCTTCGAATCGGCCCGCTTCTTGGCGGTCGAGTCGGCGTATTCCTTGTCGGACAGCTTCTCGCGGGCCTTCTTCGGCAGGTAGCGCTCGCCGGTCTTGCCGCTCTCCTTGCCGGACTTGGTGCCCCACTCCTCCTCGGTCCATTGCTTGAGGTGGTTGTCGTCGGACTTCTTCCCCTCGTAGCCGCCGCCTTCCTTCTTGTATTCGCTGCTCGCCATCTGCGCCTTGCGCGCCGACCACTGGCCGGGCTTGCCGCCCTTGTCGGACTTCGTGACCTCTTTCTTGACCTTCTCCCACAGCTTGGGGTCGGTCTTCTTCGCGGTTCCAGCCATCGCTGCCATCTCCTCGGAGGATTTGGCGATCAAAGCCTTCGCCGCGCCCATGTTCCCGCGGCGGTTCGGCAAGCTGGGGATGGTTCGCCCGTTGACAGCGGCCCCCGACACCCTCCACCTGCCCGGGCGAGACGCCGGGCCGATTCCGGCGTGCGAGGCGAACATGGCGAACAGGGACGAGACGGCACGGCCGAGCGTGTTCATCGATGGCGAGGCGGGCACCACCGGCCTCGGCATCCGCGAGCGCCTGGAGCGCGACGGCCGCGTGCGCCTCGTCAGCATCGCCCCCGAGCACCGCAAGGACCCGGCGGCCAAGCGGGATCTGCTGGCACAGGTCGATCTCGTCGTGCTCTGCCTGCCGGACGCCGCCGCCGTGGAGACGGTGGCGCTCGCGGACGGCCTGCCGAACGGCGGCCCGAAGATCCTCGATGCCAGCACCGCCCACCGGACGGCCGCCGGCTGGACCTACGGCTTCCCGGAGATGGCGCCGGGCCAGGCCGAGGCCGTGGCCTCCGCCCGGCGGGTCGCCAATCCCGGCTGCTACCCGACCGGCGGCATCGCCCTGCTGCGCCCCCTGGTCGAGGGCGGGCTGATCCCGGCCGACTTCCCCCTCAGCCTCAACGCGGTCAGCGGCTACAGCGGCGGCGGCAAGGGGATGATCGAGGATTACGAGGCGGGCCGCGCCCCGCCCTTCATCCTCTACGGCCTCGGCTTCGCCCACAAGCACCTGCCCGAGATCCAGATCTACAGCGGGCTCACCCACCGGCCGATCTTCGTGCCCTCCGTCGGCGATTTCCGCCAGGGGATGCTGGTGAGCGTGCCCCTCCACCTCGACGCCCTGCCGGGCCGCCCGAAGCCGGCCGACCTGGAGGCGGCGCTCACCGCTTGGTACCGGGGCCAGCCCCTGGTGCAGGTGGTGGAGGCCCACGGCAAGGAGCCCCTCGCCCCCGAGGCCCTGAACGACACCGACCGGCTGGAACTGCGCGTCTTCGGCTCGGCCGAGCATGGGCAGGCGGTGCTGGTCGCCCGCCTCGACAACCTCGGGAAGGGTGCCTCCGGCGCGGCGGTGCAGAACCTGTCGCTGATGCTGGGGCTGTGACGGGCCGCCCTGTCCGGGGCGCCCCGACAAAAGAAATTGCCTCCCGCCCCCGTGAGTCTATCTCGCTGCGGGGCGGGGTGTGACATCACGGGAGAGAACGATGCCGAAGGCGATCCGGGTCTACGAGTACGGCGGCCCCGAGGTGATGAAGCTGGAGGACGTGCCGCTCGCCGAGCCGGGCGCCGGCCAGATCCGCGTCCGCCAGGAGGCGATCGGCGTCAACTTCATCGACATCTATTTCCGCACGGGCGCCTACAAGTCCCCGCACATGCCCTTCACCCCCGGCAAGGAGGGCGCGGGCACCGTGACCGCCGTGGGCGAGGGCGTCGCGCAGTTCAAGGTCGGTGATCGGGTCGCCTACGGCTCCGTGGCCGACGGCTGCTACGCGGAGGAGCCGGTGATCGCTGCCGCCGCCGCCGTGCCGATGCCCGAGGGCATCGACGCCCAGACCGCCGCCGCGATGATGCTCAAGGGCCTCACCGCCGAATACCTCCTGAACCGCACCTACAAGGTGAAGCCCGGCGACACGATCCTGTGGCACGCGGCGGCGGGCGGCGTCGGCCTCATCGCCTGCCAATGGGCCAAACATCTCGGCGCCACGGTGATCGGCACCGCCGGCAGCGAGGAGAAGGCGGAACTCGCCAAGCAGAACGGCTGCGATCACGTCATCCTCTACCGCAGCGAGGACGTGGCCAAGCGCGTGCGCGAGTTGACCGGCGGCAAGGGCGTGCCGGTCGTCTATGACGGCGTCGGACAGGCGACCCTGATGGGCTCGCTGGACAGCCTCGCCCCCACCGGCCTGCTGGCGAGCTTCGGCTCGGCCTCCGGCCCGATCACCGGGCTCGACCTCGGCCTGCTCGCGGCCAAGGGCTCGCTCTACGTCACGCGGCCGACGCTCGCCACCTTCGCCAGCCAGCGCCCGGTGCTGGAAGAGGCCGCCGCCAACCTGTTCAACGCCGTGCGCTCCGGCGCGGTGAAGATCGCCGTGAACGCCGTGCGCCCCCTGGCCGAGGCCCAAGAGGTTCATCGCGACCTCGCCGGCCGCGAGACCACCGGCTCCACGGTCATGGTGCCTTGACCCCAGGGGACACCGACCTGCTCCTCGTCGTCGATGTGCAGGTCGACTTCCTCCCCGGAGGTGCGCTCCCCGTGCCGGACGGCGATGCCGTCGTCCGGCCGATCAACGGGCTCCAGGCGCGGTTCCGGCACATCGCCCTGACCCAGGATTGGCACCCGCCGGGACACGTCTCCTTCGCGTCGCACCACCCCGAACGGGCGCCGTTCGAGACGGTGCGCCTCGCCGGAGGAGAGCAGGCCCTCTGGCCGGACCATTGCGTGCAGGGAAGTGCGGGCGCGGCCTTCGCGCCGGGGCTCGACACCGCCCGCGCCGCCCTCATCGTGCGCAAGGGTCTCCAGGCCGGCGTCGACAGCTACTCCGCCTTCCTCGAAGCCGACCGGACGACCCGCACCGGCCTCGCCGGGGCCCTGCGGGAGCGCGGCATCCGCCGGGTCGTCCTGTGCGGCCTCGCCACGGATTTCTGCGTCCTGTGGAGCGCCCTCGACGCGCGGGCGGCCGGGTTCGAGGCGTGGGTGGTGGAGGATGCGGTCGCGGGCATCGACGTGCCCTCGTCGGCGGGCGGCTCCGTCGCCGCCGCCTGGGCGCGGATGGAGGCCGCCGGCATCGGCCGGATCGGGACGGCCGACGTCACCTGAAAGGGCGAAGCGCCGCAGGGCCGGGACCCGAGACGGGAACCGGCGTTGCCCTTGGCTCATCAGGAGGCAGCATGTCCAACAAGCAACCCAAGACGACCACGCCCACCGACGCGGACCTCAAGGGCAATCCGGGGATCGGCACCTCGAAGGGCATGGCCGGGGCGGACCCGGAAGAGCTGGAGCTGGATTCCACCTTCGAGGGCGATGTCGAGAACGAGACGACCCCCGAGGGCGGCGTCGATCCGAACCACCGGCCGCGCAAGAACAAGTAGGCCGATCCGGTCTCACAGCCCGAGGCCGAGCTGCTGCGGCGCCTCGGCCTCTTCCTGCGTGAAGCCCGACAGCGAGACCCCGATCAGCCGGGCGGTGCGGCGCAGGGGAAACAGCCCGCGCAACAACTCGAGGCCGATCCGCTCCAGGCTCTCCCGGTCGGGGACCGGCGCCGCCATGGAGCGGGCGCGAGTGACGAGGGAGAAGTCCGAGAACTTGAGCTTCAAGGTGACGGTGCGCCCGCGCATGGCCTTCGCCTCGGCGCCGCGCCAGACCTTGTCCACCATCGGCGCCAAGCGTTCGGCCAGCACGTCGTAGGCGGCGGTGTCGTCGGTGAAGGTGGTCTCGGCGCCGATGGACTTGCGGATGCGGTGCGCCCGCACCGGCCGCTCGTCGATGCCCCGGGCGACGGCGTGATAATAGTGCCCGGCCGAGCCGAACGTCTCCTTGAGGCGGTCGAGATCCCAGGCGCGCAGGTCGGCGCCGGTCTCGATGCCCAGGCGCTTCATCTTGGCCTCCGTGACCGGCCCGACCCCGTGGAAGCGCCCGATGGGCAGCTCCGCCACGAAATCCGCCCCCATCGACGGGGTGATGACGAACAGGGCGTTCGGCTTGCGGTGGTCCGAGGCGACCTTGGCCAGGAACTTGTTGTAGGACACCCCCGCCGAGGCCACGAGGCCGGTGCGCTCCAGGATCTCGGCGCGGATCGCCTTCGCGACCGCCGTCGCGGTCGGCAGCCCCAAGAAGTTCTCGGTGACGTCGAGATAGGCCTCGTCCAGGGCGACCGGCTCGATCACCTCGGTGTGGCGGGCGAAGACGGCGCGGATCTCCTCCGAGACCTGCCGGTAGACCTCGAAGCGCGGCTTCACGAAGACGAGGTCCGGGCAGAGCCGCCGCGCGGTCGCCGCCGGCATGGCCGAGCGCACGCCGAAGGGCCGCGCCTCGTAGCTCGCGGCCATCACTACGCCCCGCTCTCGCGAGCCGCCCACCGCCAGCGGCTTGCCGCGCAGGGACGGGTCGTCGCGCTGCTCCACGGAGGCGTAGAACGCATCCATGTCGATATGGATGATCTTCCGGAGGGCGACCTCCGCCTGCATCGCTGACGCCCCAGATGTTCCCGGTTCGTTCAATGCCAAGGAGAGGGGAGCCGGGTCAAGGCGGCCCGCGCGATTCGCCATCGCCGCACGGTCCAGTCCCCAGCCGGTTCGGATTTTCCAGCGCAGGATGCACGACCGACCGAACGCCACGATTCTGGGCGCTCCCGGAGCCGTTGGGATGGCAGTCTTCTGTTGAGGATCCATTCCCGGCGTGCGAAGCAGACCCCGTGATCGTGCGGAAACGCCAGGGTGTGCACAGGCCCCGTGCCCGGTGAGCCGCCGGGTGCCTGCGGGCGACGGCATCGCTCGGTCACGAAGGAGAGCACGAGATGGTGTGGTTTGTGCCACGCATTCGCGTGTGTGTGATGTTCCGCCGAGTGCGGAGGACCAGCATGCACCTGGTCCTCCGCGTTAGCCTCGGCTGACGGCATCGCACGGTCGGGCGGTCGAAAGGCCGCCCGGCCACTCCCTGAAGATCGCTCTGACCGCTGTCTTGGTCAAGACCGCCGGCCTCGGTCGGCGGCGGACCGGAACGGCCAATCGATCAGCCCGCCGGCCCAGAGGGCGGCCCAGACGAAGACCGGCTGAAAGGCCAGCCGGGGGCCGTGGTACCACCAGGAATCCGGGATGCCCTCGATGTGGATGTGCGCGAAGGCGTGCTTGAGGTTCGCCGGGTAGACGCAGACCGCGTAGAGGGCGAGGCCGATGGCGGCCGCCTTCCGCGTCGCCGGGATCTGCAGGCCCAGCGCCCCGGCGAGTTCGCACAGGCCCGTCGCCTGGATGACGAGGCGGGGCTCCGGCACCCAATCGGGCATCAGCGGCAGCATCGCGTCGGTGGCGACGAGATGCACCACGCCGATGAAGGCGTAGGCCCCCGACAGCCCCCAGCGCAGGACCCTTCGACCGTTGCCTTCGCTCACGCGACCTCTTCCGGGGTAACACCGCAGGATTCCGCCACCGCCGCGCACAGCGCCTCCCGCAGCAGAGCGAAGGCGGCGTGGCCGGCACTGTCGTAGGCGGTCTCGCCCAGCGCCGTCACCGGGGCGAGGAGGCGCAGGGAGTTCGTGACGAACACGGCCTCTGTCCGCCGCACGTCGTCCGGCGTCAGGGAGCGCTCCGCCACGGCGAGGCCGTGAGCCGGGGCCAACGCCAGCACTTGCGCGCGGACGATGCCGGGCAGCACGCCGTCCGTGAGGGGCGGGGTGAGGAGGGTGCCCTCGTCCGCCACGCAGAACACGTTGCCCGTCCCGGCGCAGGCGACGAGCCCCTTCGTGTTGCAAAACAGCGCCTCGTCGAACCCGTCCCGCGCCGCCTCGCCGGCCGCGATCACGGCGTCGAGGTAGCCCAGCGTCTTCAGCCGCGCGGCGGGGGAGGTGTCGTTGCGGGCGATGGCGGTCGGCCGCAGCCGCAGGGGCGCGAAGGCGATGGCCCGGCCGCTCGGGGCGGCGGTGGCGAACAAGCTCGGGCGGGGGACCTCCGGCGGCTTCAGGCCCCGCGGGCCGGCGCCGCGCGTCAGCGTGGTGCGGATCGCGAGCCGCTCGCCCCGGCCGGCGAGGGCGCGCATGGCCGACCGGATCGCTGCCGCGTCGGCGGGGATGCCCAGCACCTCGGCGGAGGCGACGAGCCTTGCGACATGCGCGTCCTCGAAGGCGACGCGGCCGTTCAGGGCGAGCGCGGTGTCGAACAGTCCGTCGCCCAGCGTCAGGCCCCGGTCGGCATGGTCGAGGGGCGCTTCCGTGCCCGCGAGGATCTGCCCGTCACGCCACAGCATCGCGCCGGCCCTCCCGCCACGCGCGGGCGAGATCGAGAAAGTTGCCGAAGATGGCGTGGCCGTTCTCGGTGAGCACCGATTCCGGGTGGAACTGCACCCCATAGGTCGGGTGCCGCCGATGGGAGAGGGCCATCACCTCGCCCTCGTCGGAGACGGCATCGACGGCGAGGTTCGCCTCCATGCCGGGCTGGGGCGTCACCACCAGGGAATGGTAGCGCCCCACCGGCATCGGGGCGGGCAGGCCGGCGAAGAGGCGTTGGCCGTCATGGGCGACCGGCGTCGCCTGCCCGTGCAGGGGCCGCCGCGCCCGCTCGACCTTTCCGCCGAAGGCCGCGCCGATGGCCTGATGCCCGAGGCAGACGCCGAGGATCGGCAGGTGTCCCGACAGGTCGCGGATCGCCGGGAGCGAGACCCCCGCCTCGGCCGGGGTGCAGGGGCCGGGGGAGATGACCAGGGCCTCCGGCGCCAACGCCCGGATGCCGGCCACGTCGAGGGCGTCGTTGCGCACGACGCGGACCTCCTGGCCCAGCTCCTCGAAGTAGCGGACGACGTTGAAGACGAACGAGTCGTAATTGTCGAGGACGAGGATCATCGGAATGCCTCGAACACCCGCTCAGCCTTGGCGAGCGTCTCGTCGTATTCCGGCCCGGGCTCGGAGAGCAGGGTGACGCCGCCGCCGGCCTGAAGCACGGCCTCGCGGTCGTCCATGAACACGGTGCGGATGGCGATGGAGGTGTCGAGGTCGCCGTCGAAGCCGATCCGGCCGATGGCGCCGCAATAGATCTCGCGGGCGTCGCCCTCGATCTCGCTGATGATGTCCATGGCGCGGATCTTCGGCGCCCCGGTGATCGAGCCCCCCGGAAACGTCTTCTCCAGCAGGTCGAGGCCGTCGAGCCCGTCCCGCAACGTGCCCGTCACCACCGAGACGAGGTGGTGGACGCCGGCATAGGTCTCCAGCCCGCACAGCACCGGCACGGCGACGCTGCCCGGCGCGCAGACCCGCGACAGGTCGTTGCGCAGGAGATCGACGATCATCACGTTCTCGGCGCGGTCCTTGGCCGAGGCGGCGAGCCCCTCGGCGGCGGCGCGATCCTCCGCCGGATCGGACAGGCGCTTGGCGGTGCCCTTGATCGGCCGGGTCTCAACATGGCGCCCGTCGAGCCGCACGAACCGCTCGGGCGAGGAGGAGGCCACCGTCAGCCCCTCGAATTCCTGGTAGGCGCCGAAGGTGGCCGGGTTGGTCTCGCGCAGGCGCCGGTAGAGGGCGAAGGGATCGAACCCCGCCGGGAGGTCCGCCGTGAAGCGCTGGGCGATGTTCGCCTGATAGATGTCGCCCGCGCGGATGTAATCGCGCACGGTTTCGACCGCCACTTCATAGGCTTGCCGGGTGAAGTTCGAGCGCCATGCGAGGTCGCCGCACTCCGGCGCGGGCTCCGGCGCGGGGGCGTCGCGCAGAAGCTCGGCGAAGGCGGCGAGGCGGGCCTCGGCCCGCGCCGCGCGGGGTCCCAGTTCGGTCTCGGGGAAGCCGGTCGAGAGCAGGGTCGCGGTGCCGGCCGCGTGGTTGAGGGCGAGCACCGTGTCGTAGAAGTCGAGGGCGATGTCGTCGGTCAGCCCGGCGCGGCGGGCGGGGGGCGTCACCCGCTCCAGGGAGGCGCCGCAATCGTAGGCGATGTAGCCGATGGCCCCGCCGGGGAAGGGCCGGGCGGGATCGGCCGGGAGGCGGTAGGGCGCGAGGCAGGCGCGCAGGGCCTCGAACGGCCCGCCGGGAACGGGGCGCCCATCGAGGGTGGCTTGCCCGTCGCGGAAGCGGAACCGGGCGAAGGGATCGGCGGCCACCACCGAGAGCCGGCCCAGGGCATCGTGCCGCATGGCGCTGTCGAGCACGGCGAGCCCCGGCAGGGCGCGCAGCCGGGCGGCGGCGGCGATGGCGTCGAGCGTGGGGAGGTCTCGGGTCCACATGAACCGGGGTCGGGCCTTCGGATCGCGGCGGTGTCGGGACGCCCTCGCACAGGCGATGCCGTGGGGGAAGAGCGGGCAGGCTCGCACTCGCGGCCTGGATCCGCTATATCGGCGTCCATCCCGAAGACTGCCAGCGTCCTCGACGTGCCGTGAGCGGCGCGGGCGCCGCCGCATCCGATGGCCCCATGACCAGCACCGCCTCGCCCGACAGCAAGTCTGCCTCCCCGGGCGCCCCCAAGATCTCGTTCGTCTCCCTCGGCTGCCCGAAGGCGCTGGTGGATTCCGAGCGCATCCTGACGCACCTGCGCGCCGAAGGCTACGAACTCGCCCGCAAGCACGACGGGGCGGACCTCGTCATCGTGAACACCTGCGGCTTCCTCGATTCCGCCAAGGCCGAATCGCTCGCCGCCATCGGCGAGGCCATGGCCGAGAACGGGCGGGTCATCGTCACCGGCTGCATGGGCGCGCAGCCGGAGGAGATCCGCCAGAAGTACCCGGACCTCCTCGCCGTCACCGGCCCGCAGGCCTACGAATCGGTGGTGGCGGCGGTGCACGAGGCGGCGCCCCCGGCCCACGACCCGTTCCTGGACCTCGTGCCGCCGCAGGGCATCAAGCTGACGCCGCGCCACTACGCGTATTTGAAGATTTCCGAGGGCTGCAACAACCGCTGCAGTTTCTGCATCATCCCGAGCTTGCGCGGCGACCTCGTGAGCCGCCCGGCGGCGGACGTGCTCCGCGAGGCCGAGAAGCTGGTCAAGGCCGGCGTGAAGGAGCTTCTGGTCGTCTCGCAGGACACGAGCGCCTACGGCCTCGACATCCGCTACGCCGAGAGCCCCTGGCGCGACCGTCAGGTCCGCGCCCGCTTCTACGACCTCGCCAAGGAACTCGGGGAGCTCGGGGCCTGGGTGCGGCTGCACTACGTCTACCCGTACCCGCACGTGGACGAGGTGATCCCGCTCATGGCCGAGGGGAAGGTGCTTCCCTACCTCGACATGCCGTTGCAGCACGCGAGCCCGTCCGTCCTCAAGCGGATGCGCCGGCCCGGCAACCAGGAGAAGCAGCTCGACCGGATCCGGTCGTGGCGCGCCGGGTGCCCCGACCTCGCGATCCGCTCGACCTTCATCGTCGGCTTCCCCGGCGAGACCGAGGCCGAGTTCGAGGAACTGCTGGAGTGGCTGAAGGAGGCGAAGCTCGACCGGGTCGGCTGCTTCGAGTTCGAGCCCGTGGCGGGGGCCACCGCCAACGCCATCGCGGACCCGGTGCCGCCGGAGGTGAAGGCCGAGCGCAAGCGGCGCTTCATGGAGACCCAGAACGCCGTCGCCCTGCGCCTGCAACGGGCCAAGGTCGGCCGCCGGATGCCGATGATCGTGGACGCGGTGGAGGGCGGGATCGCCAGGGGCCGCTCCAAGGCCGACGCGCCGGAGATCGACGGCACCGTCCACGCCGCCTTCCGCCGCCCGGTGCGCGTGGGGGACATCGTGTCGGTGAAGATCGACCGGGCCGAGGCGTATGACCTTTACGGCAGCGTGACCTGAGGCGGAGGTCCCCCTCCGCGCCGCGCCAGTCTTTCCCGCCTCCTCTCACCCCGGACCTCGCCCCGTGACCGGCGCCATCCTCCTCGCCCTTCTGCCGATCGCGCTGCTGATCGGCCTCGGGGCCGTGCTGCGCCGGATCGGGTTCATCGGCGAAGCGTTCTGGCCGCAGGCGGAACGCCTCGGCTATTACGTGCTGCTGCCCGCCCTGTTCGTGCACGGACTCGCCACGGCACGGCTCGACGGGGTGCCGGTGCTGTCGCTGGCCCTCGTCCTCGTCGCCTCGACCGTCGCCGTCGCCCTGGTGCTCCTGATGCTGCGCCCGCATCTGGCCCTCGACGGCGCGGCCTTCACCTCGGTGTTCCAGGGCGGCATCCGCTTCAACAATTATGTTGGGGTCTCGGCGGCGGTGGGCCTGTTCGGGGCGCAGGGCCTCGCGCTCGCCGCCGTGGCGAACGCCGCCATCGTGCCCACCGTCAACATCCTCTGCGTCCTCGTCTTCGCCCGGTTCGGCTCCGGCGGGCGGCTCGCCCCGGCGGCCATCGCCAAGCAGCTCGCCCTCAATCCCCTCGTCGTTGCGAGCCTCATCGGCATCGCCCTCCAGGCGCTGCACCTGCCCCTGCCGGTGGGTGTCGACGGGATGCTGAAGGGGCTGGGGCAGGCCTCGCTGCCGCTCGGCCTGCTCTGCGTCGGGGCGGCGCTGGATTTCGGGGCGGCGCGGACCTGGATCCGGCCCCTCGCCGTCACCTCGGCGGTGAAGTTCGGGCTGATGCCCCTGGCGACGGTGCTCGCCTGCCTCGCGCTGGGCCTGCGCGGCCCGGCAGCGGCCACGGCCCTGCTGTTCCAGGCCCTGCCGACCGCCTCCTCCTCCTACATCATGGCCCGCCAGCTCGGCGGCGACGCCCCGCTCATGGCGGGCATCATCGCCCTCCAGACCGTGCTCGCCGGCGCGGCCCTGCCGCTGGTACTGCTCGTGCTGGAAGGGGTCGCGGTGTGAGGGCGGATCAGTTCGCGATCCGCCGACGCTCGATGTCGCGGATCCGGGCCGCGCTCCGTCTCGTCGTCACGACCGCGAGCGCACCGAGGCCCATCGCGACGGCCGGAACGACGAAGAGCAGGTAGACGATACCGATCGTCATGGAAGCAGCCCTCCGAGGACGGTCTGAGCCATCGAATGTAGGACCAACCCGACGAAGAACCAAACGAGGGCCATGACGGCCTGAAGCAGGGTGAAACCCGTCACGCCGATGCCGATCAGCGGCCCGACGCCCCCGCCGATGAAGAAAGCGATGGCCGCGGCATTGACGGTGTTGGCCTTGAGCTTCGTGATCTCGTTGTGGATCGTCCTCTCCGGGGTGCCGGGCGATCCTCCGCCGGAACCTCCGCCCACGCCGCTGGCCGGCACACCGGCAGTGGCAGAAACTGCGCGCCGTGTGTCATCGGATGACGACCCGAGCGGCTGCGGTTTGGGCGAGGCGACCATGCCGCCTCGATACGGCTGAACCGGCCGATTCGATAGCCCTCTCTTTTCCTACAAACGGGCTTTACGCCTTCTCCGACCGCTTCACCCGACCCCAGGCCGCCTCCATGGCGGCGAGGTCCGAACGGCCGAGCTCCCCGCCCTCGGCACGCAGCTCCTCGGCCATGGCGCGGAAGCGGCGCTCGAACTTCAGGGTGCCGTCGCGCAGGGCCGCCTCCGGGTCGATGCCGGCGTGGCGGGCGAGGTTCGCCACCGCGAACAGAAGGTCGCCGATCTCCTCGGCGAGCGGCCCCGTCTCGCCCCGCTCCAGGGCCTCGGCGACCTCGTCCGTCTCCTCGCGGACCTTGTCGATCACCTGGGCCGCGTCGTCCCAGTCGAACCCATAGGCGGCGGCCCGGCGCGAGACCTTCTCCGCCCGCATCAGGGCCGGCAAGGCGTGCGCGACGCCGCCCAGGGGATCGGGCGCCGCGACCGGCTTGGCCGCCCGCTCCTGCGCCTTGATCGCCGCCCATTGCGCCTCGACCTCCGCCGGGTCGCGCCGGGGCGAGCCCTCGGGTAGCAAGGTGCCATCGGCCGCGAAGACGTGCGGATGGCGGCGGATCAGCTTGGCGGTGATGGCGCGGGCCACGTCGTCGAAGGCGAAGGCGCCGTCCTCCTCGGCCATGCGGGCCTGGAACACCACCTGCAGCAGCAGGTCGCCCAACTCGTCGCGCAGGTCGTCGCGGTCGCCCCGCGCCACCGCGTCGGCGACCTCGTAGGCCTCCTCGATCGTGTAGGGCGCGATGGTCGCGGGCGTCTGCTCCACGTCCCAGGCGCAGCCGCGCACGGGATCGCGCAAGTCGGCCATCAAGCGCAGGAGCACCTGGATCGGGCTGTCGGAAGAGGTCGTCACGGATCGGCCGCTCCGCTGGGATGGGGCGGGCCGCTGTAGCACCTTTCGCGCCGAGGGATCAGAATCCCGGCGCCGTCATCCCGTCGCGCTCGCGCACCCGCTCGGCCTGGAAATCGGCGAGGTAGGCGGTGAGGCGGTCGCCCGCGACCCGGTCCCCGCACTGGACCCAGAGCGGGGCGGGCAGCGCCCGGGCGGGCAGGCGCAGCAGGAACAGTTCGGCGGCCCGGGCCGCGTCGCGCTCGGTGCCGGAGGCGAGGAGCCGGGCGCCGGCGGGGGTGCCGATCAGGATCGCAATGGTGGCCGCTTGATCGCTCATGGGGAATCAACGGCGGACCCGCCGTTCCGTTGCCGCCGCGTGACGCCGCGCCTGCCGCTGCGCGAGGACCGGGCGAAACCGTGCTCGGTCTTGTTCCAACGATGGGGCGCGCGGACCAGTTCGAGGACGGCCGCCCAGGCCGCCACGCTCACGCCGAGGAAGTAGGCCGGCAGCAGGGGCGCCACCCACCACAGGTCGCCCCAGCCCCGTCGGCGGCACCCGAGGGCGGCGGGCGCCACCATCGCGACGAGGCCCGCGACGAACAGCGTCAGGGCGAGGCCGGTGGCGAGGTTGTCGAGGACGAAGGGCGCGGGCGCGAGCCGCCCGGCGGCGAGGTTCCACGCCAACAGGACGAGGCAGACGGGATAGGCCAGGGCCGAGGCGACGGTGCCGGGCAGGAGGGCGAGGGCGCTTAAGGCGCCGAGGGGCCCGAGCGCGGACCACAGCGCCCGGGGATGGCGCCCGTGGGCGAGGCTCACCTGCAGGAAGCCCTTGAGCCAGCGCGTCCGCTGGGCCCTCCACCGCCGCCAGCCCTTGGCGGTCTCCTCGTAGGTCGCGCTCGGCAGGTCGGCGGTGCGGTAGCCGGCGAGCGCCAGCCGGAGGCCGAGATCGGCATCCTCCGTCACGCAGCCGGGATTCCAGCCGCCCAGGTCGCGCAGCACCTGCGTGCGCAGGTGCATGGTGGTGCCGCCGAGGGGCACGGGCAGGTCGAGGGCGCAGAGCGCCGGGTTCAGCACGTCGAACAGGCCGGCATATTCGGCGGCGAAGAACTTGGGCAGCATCCCGTCGTCGTGGTCGTCGATGACGAGCCGGCCCTGGAGGCAGGCGGTCGACGGAGGCTCGGCCGCGAGGATCGCCGCCGCCTTGCGCAGCTGGTCGGGCTCCGGCACGTCCTCGGCATCGTAGACGACGAGGAGGCTTCCCCGGGCCAGCGGCAGGGCGACGTTCAGGGCGCGCGGCTTGGTGCGCGGCCAGCCCGGCGGCACGGTGATTACCTCGAACCGGGCGGGGAAGGGGACCCTGGCCAGGGCATGGGCGGTCTCGTCGTCGTCGGCCTCGATCAGCAGTTTGATGTCGAGCTTGGCCACCGGATAATCGAGGGCGGCCAGCGCCTTCACGAGACGGTCCACCACCCGGCCCTCCCGGTAGAGGGGCACGAGGACCGTGTAGACCGGCAGGCTCGCGTCGGTCAGCGGCGGCGCCGCGACCCCCGGCGGGTCGAGGAGCGGCGCTGCGAGGCGGACGGCCGTCAGCGCCAGGACCAGCCCCTGCACGCCCAGCGTCAGGACGAGCGCCGGCAGGGGCGGGGCGGCGGCGTAGAGGCAGGCCATCGCCGCGAGGCACAGGGCAATCGCGAGAAGCGCCGGCCCGGCGGCCGGGCCGAGCGGACGGTGCCTTAGGGCCTCGGCGGCGACCACATCCGGGATCGCCGCGAACACCGCCTCGCGCAGGTGCCCCGGCGCGGTGAGGGCGAGGCCGGCCGTGGGACTGCGCCCGGCGAGGAGATCCGCGATGGCGGGTCCGCGCGGGGCGATCACGGCCTCGGCGCAGGCGCCCGGCGCCAGGGGCGCGCGGCCGGCGACGAGGCAATCGGGATGGCGCAGGCCCGCCCCGAACGGGATCGGCCCGTCGAGGAACGGGATGCCGAGGGCGCGGGCGAGCGCCTGGTAATAGAAGGCCTCGTCGATCAGGCCGGCATGGAGCAGGGCGGTGGCCGCGTCGGTGCCGGCCCGCCGCGCCGCCTCGGCCGCGTCGGCGAGCAGGCGCCCCTCCACGCCCTGGATCAGGAGGAAGGCGATCTCCGGCGGGAGGCCGGTGGTCGCAGCGATCGGTTGCCCCTGGACCGTCACCGCAGGTTCCGCTCCCGCAGCGGGCTCGAGCCGTGCTAGGGGAGGGCGGTGAGCCCTCCGCCCCGTCCCCGCTCCATGAGGAGCATTCCGCCTCTCCCACGGTCAAGCTCGGCCCGGCGATGGGCTGTGGGCACCGCCCTGTGGCTCGCCCTCGCGGCCCCGGCGATGGCGGCGCCCCCGGCAGGGCAGGGCACCGTGCCCGCCGTGGCGGTGCCGGATTTCTGGAACCCCCGCAGCCGGGGCGAGCGCGTCGAGGCGCCCCAGACCGGCCGGGCCGTGCGCTTCCTGACCGACGACGAGTTCCCGCCGCTCCATTTCGCGGGGCCGGACGGCACCCCGACCGGCTTCGTCGTGGAACTGGCGCGGGCGGTCTGCGAGAAGCTCGCCGTCCCCTGCACGGTGCAGGCCCGCCGGTTCGACACCCTGCTCGATTCCCTCGAATCCAAGCAGGGCGACGTGGTCGCCGCCGCGATCCCCCTCACCGCCGGCCTGCGGCGCAAGTTCCTGGCGACGCGGCCGTATTTCCGCTGGCCGGCGCGCTTCGCCGCGCGGACCGACCGGGGCCTGCCGGAACCCTCGCCGGCCCATCTCGACGGGCGCAGCGTCGGGGTGATCGGCGGCAGCGCCCACGCGGCCTATCTCGCGACCTTCTTCCCCAAGGCGAAGCCCCGCGCGTTCACCGATCTCGCCGCCGCCGAGGGCGCGCTGAAGCGCGGCGAGGTCGATTACCTGTTCGCGGACGGGCTCAACCTCGCCCTCTACGTGGGCGGGCAGGAGGCCGAGACCTGCTGCGCCCTGATCGGCGGCGATTACCTGGAGAACCGGTTCTTCGGGGAGGGGATCGGCCTCGTCACCCGGCAGGAGGACGCCGCCCTCTCCCGCGCCCTCGACGACGCCCTGCAACGGGTCTGGGACGACGGGAAATACACCGAGCTGTACCTGCGGTTCTTTCCGATCAGCCCCTTCTGAGCCGATCGCGGGGGGAAGGACGGCCCGTCGATGTTCCGCTTCGACCTCGTGGATCTCGGTCTGTTCCGGCACGTGGTGGAGGCCGGCTCGATCACCCATGGGGCGCAGCGCGCCCACCTCGCCCTCGGTGCCGCCTCGGCGCGAGTCCGGGCGATGGAGGACAGCCTCGGCACGGCCCTGCTCGTCCGGGGCCGGCAGGGGGTGAGCCCCACGGCGGCGGGGCGGGCGCTGCTCGGCCACGCGCGCGCGATCCTCGCCGGCACCGAGCGCCTGCGGGAGGAGATGGCGACCTATTCCGGCGGCGCCGCCGGGCAGATCCGGGTGGTGGCCAACACCCACGCGCTGATCGAATTCCTGCCGGCCCCCCTCGCGGATTTCCTCGCCTCGCATCCCGGCATCGCCGTCGAGATCGAGGAGCGCACCTCGGACGAGATCGTCGGGCTGGTGGCGGAAGGCGCGGCGGATTTCGGGCTCCTCTCCGGCACGGTCGACACGGGGGGGCTCGCGACCTTCCCGTTCCGGGAGGACCGCTTCGTCCTCGTGGCGGCGCGGGGCGACCCGCTGGCCGACCGCGCGGAGGTCGCCCTGGCCGACGTGCTGGAGCGCGACCTCGTGGGCCTCGACCGCCGCAGCGCGATCAGCCGCTTCCTCGTCGAGAAGGCGGCCCGGGCCGGGCGGCCGATGCGCCTGCGGGCGCAGTTGCGCGGCTTCGATGCCGTGTGCCGGCTGGTGGAGGCACGGGTCGGCCTCGCGATCCTGCCCGAGAGCACGGCGCTCCGCGCGGCGCGCAGCCTCGCCCTGGCGGTCGTGCCCCTCTCCGACCCCTGGGCGCGGCGCGACCTGACGCTGTGCCTGCGCGACCTCGACGCGCTCCCACCCTTCGTGCGCGACCTCATCGACACGCTGCGCGCGTGAGACGGGGTGTCCAGAGGGCTGAGCCCTCTGGCGGGTGCAGGGCGGCGCCCTGCGTCTCACCCCGCGGCGCGTTCCAGCGTCCGCGCCACCCATTTGTTCAGGCTGACGCCGTCCCGCCGGGCGGCCGACGCCACGGCCCGGTGGAGGCCCGGTTCGACCCGGACGACGAACTGCCCGGAATAGGGCTTCTCCGGCTCCTCGCCGCGCTCGGCGCAGAACGCCAGGTAATCCTCGATGCTGTCGGCCAAAGCCTGCTTCAGCTCGGCCGCGGAACTGCCCTGGAAGGTGATCACGTCGCGGAGGTTCAGCACCTCGCCATGGAACAGCTCGGCCTCCTCGTCGAATTCGACGACGGCCTCGTAGCCCTTGTAGTGCATCGTGGTCATGGCCGAATCTCCGCCTCGAACAGGAAGCGCCGGACGGACTTCACCGCGCCCTTGTCGGTCTCCTTCTGCGGATGCGGTCGGTGGAACACCGCACGCACGCCGTTCAGGGCGATCCGGACGCGGGATCCCCGTCCCTCCTCGATCTCCGCGCCGCACGCCGCCATCAGAGCCTCGATGTCGGTCCAGACGATGCCCGACCGCACCGGATCGGCGAACACCGCCTCGAGCGTCGCGCGGTGCCTTCCGCTGAGCCTCATTTAGTATCACCAATTAGTATCATAATCTAGCATCCGCCGGAATCGGTTTCGATATCCTACGCGTGGCGAGGCCCTGCCATGCCCAGGGGCGTTGCCCCTGGACCCCACCAAAGGGCTTGCCCTTTGGGAACCCCAGTCTAGCCTCGGGCCGGCTTTGGGGAACCCACGATGACCGTCACCACCGTCGAGGCCGCCGGGCGGCGCAGGGGCGCGGAACTGCTGGTGGAGGTGCTGCGCTCGGAGGGCGTGCGCTACATCTTCGGCAATCCCGGCACCACCGAATTGCCGCTCATCGACGCCCTCACCGAGGCGCCGGACGTCGCCTACGTGCTCGCCCTGCAGGAGGCCACCGCCGTCGCCATGGCGGACGGCTACGCCCAGGGCGCCCGGCGCCCGGCCTTCCTCAACCTCCACACCGCCGGCGGCCTCGGCCACGGCATGGGCAGCCTCGTGAACTCCCAGGTCTCGGGCACGCCGCTCGTCGTCACCGCCGGCCAGCAGGACACCCGCCACGCCCTCACCGACCCACTGCTGATGGGCGATCTCGTCGCCATCGCCGACCCGGTGGTGAAGTGGGCCCGGGAGGTGACCCGCCCGGATCAGATCCCGGTCCTCCTGCGCCGGGCCTTCCACGATTGCGCCGCCGCGCCCTCGGGCCCCGTCTTCCTCTCCCTGCCCATGGACGTCATGGACGCGCTGACCGACGTCCCGGCCGGCGAGACCTCGACCATCGACCAGCGCGCCGTGGCGGGCTCCCTCGACCGGCTGGCCGAGAAGCTCGCCGCCGTGGCGCCGGGGCGCCTCGCGCTCATCGCGGGCGACGAGATCGACTCCTCCGACGCCGCCGCGCAGACCGTGGCGCTCGCCGACCTGCTCGCCGCGCCGGTCTACGGCTCCTCCTGGCCCGCCCACATCCCGTTCCCCACGAGCCATCCCCTCTGGGCCGGCAACCTGCCGACCCGGGCCGATTCCATCGCGGCGATCCTCGGGCGCTACGACGCCGTCTTCGCGCTCGGCGGCAAGTCGCTCATCACCGTGCTCTACTCGGAGGGCTCGGCGGTGCCGCCCGGCACCGCCGTGTTCCAGCTCTCGGCCGACGTGCGCGACCTCGGCCGCACCTACGCCACCGCCCTCTCGACGGTGGGCGACATCCGCGCCTCGCTGGACGCGCTGCTGCCGCTCCTCGCCCCCCGCCTCGCCGAGCGGGCGGAGGCGTTCGCCGCGCTGCGCGAGCAGGCGGTGGCCGCGCAGGCCGAGCGCCGCCGGAAGCTCCACGCGGCGGCCGACGCGGCCTTCGAGGATCCGGTGATCGATCCCCTGGCGGCGGCCCGCGAGGTCGCCCGCGCGGTCGGCGCGCAGACCCCGATCATCGACGAGGCACCCGCGACGCTCACCCACCTGCGCACCTTCCTCGACAGCCCCTCCGTGCACCAATACGCGGCGATGCGCGGGGGCGTGCTCGGCTGGGGGATGCCGGCGGCGGTGGGATTCTCCCTCGGGATCGACCGGGCGCCGGTGGTCTGCGTCGTGGGCGACGGGGCGGCGATGTATTCGCCCCAGGCCCTCTGGACCGCCGCGCACGAGAAGCTGCCGGTCACCTTCGTGGTGATCAACAACGCCGAGTACAACATCCTCAAGACCTTCATGAAGGGCCAGGCGCACTACGCCTCGGCGCGGGCGAACCGCTTCATCGCCATGGACCTCACCGACCCGCGCATCGACTTCCCGGCGCTCGCCGCGTCCATGGGCGTGCCGGCGCGGCGCGTCGCCCGCGCCGCCGACATCGCGCCCGCCATCGAGGCCGGCATCGCCTCGGGGCGGGCGAACCTCGTAGAGGTCGTGGTGCGGGCGGGATGACGGTTCGCGCCCCGGCTCCGCAATTTTTATGACGGCGCGTCGAAGAGTTTTTGAGCGGCGCATTGGGTCGGAATAGGTGTATTGTCGGGGCAATAGGCCCCGGTTTCGTGCAACGCGAAAAACAACGGTGCGCCGCAACGACGATTGCATTCGGAATGCAGTCATTCGCGCGGCGGATTCTTCCAAGGCGCCGCGCGGCCTCACGACGACACGTCCGGCGGACGGGGACCACCCCGCCGACCGACCGGATGTCAGGGAGGATCGGCAGGCCCATGAGGAAGAACAAGGTCATCTCGGCGGACGAGGCCATCGCCCTGGTCCGCGTGAACGATGTCGTGACCACCACGGGTTTCGTGCAGAGCTGCATCCCGGAGGCGCTGCATGCCGCCCTGGAGAAACGCTTCGTCGAGACCGGCTCGCCCCGGGGCCTGACCCTGATCATGACGGCCGGCGCGGGCGACAGCAAAGGGCTCGGCACCGGGCGGCTGCACCATCCGGGCCTGCTCTCGCGGGTGATCGCCGCCAATTTCGGGCGGATGCCGAAGGTGGCCAAGGCCGCGCAGGACAACCTGATCCGCGGCTACAACCTGCCCCAGGGGGTGATCTCGCAGCTCTACCGCGCCTGCGCCGCCGGCCAACCGGGCCTGTTCTCGAAGGTGGGGCTGCAGACCTACGTCGATCCCCGCCACGGCGGCGCGAAGGTCAACGACCTGACGACGGAGGACATCGTCAAGCTCGTGGAGGTCGATGGCGAGGAATGGCTGTTCTACACCGCCACCAAGATCGACGTGGCCTTCATCCGCGCCACCTCGGCGGACCCGTCCGGCAACCTCTCCTACGAGAAGGAGGCGCTGACGCTGGATTGCCTCGCCCAGGCGATGGCGGCGCGCAACAACGGCGGCATCGTCATCGCGCAGGTGGAGCGCATCGTCGATGACGGCTACCTGCTGCCCAAGGACGTGCGGGTGCCGGGCATCCTCGTGGATTGCGTCGTGGTCGCCGAGCCCGAGATGCACCGCATGAACTACGGCGTCATGCACGACGCCGCGCTGGCGGGCGAGATCCGCGTCCCTGTCACCGGCATCAAGCGGATGCCGCTCAACGAGCGCAAGATCATCGCCCGCCGGGCGGCGTTCGAACTGCCGCCGAACGGTGTCGTGAACCTCGGCGTCGGCGCGCCGGAGGGCATTTCCTCGGTGGCGAACGAGGAGAAGGTCACCCCCTACATCACCCTCACCACCGAGGCGGGGGCGGTGGGCGGCGTGCTCGCCTCGGGGTCGAGCTTCGGCGCGGCCACGAACGCCGACTGCATCATCGACCAGAACCAGATGTTCGACTTCTACGACGGCGGCGGCCTCGACATGACCTGCCTCGGCATGGCCGAGTGCGACGCCCTCGGCAACGTCAACACGTCGAAGTTCGGCGGCAAGCTGAACGGCTGCGGCGGCTTCATCAACATCTCGCAGAACGCCCGCACCGTGGTTTTCGCGGGCACCTTCACCGCCGGCGGTCTGGAGATCGCCGTCGAGGACGGGCAGTTGCGCATCGTCACCGAGGGCCGGGCGCGCAAGTTCGTGACGGCGGTGCAGCAGAACACCTTCTCCGGCCCCTACGCGGTGCAGCGCTCGCAACCGGTGCTGTACGTGACGGAGCGGTGCGTCTTCCAATTGACGCCGGAGGGGCTGGAACTGATCGAGGTGGCGCCGGGCATCGACGTCGAGCGCGACATCCTCGCCCACATGGATTTCGCCCCCGTGGTGCGCAGCCCCGTGCCGATGGACCCGCGCATCTTTCGCGAGGAGCCGATGGAGCTGGCCTCCGACCTGCTCAACCTCGATCTCAAGTCGCGGGTGAGCTACGACGGCGAGCGCAACATCCTCTTCGTCAACCTGGAAGGCTGGTACTGCCGGGTGAAGGGCGACATGGACGAGTTGCGCCTCACCATCGTGGACGCGTGCCGGAAGGCGGGCCAGCGGGTCAACGCCGTGATCAACCACGACGGGTTCCGCCTGAACGACAACCTCGTCGACGATTACGCCGGGATGATCCAGTATCTCCAGGCGAACTACTACGCGACCACCACCCGCTACGCGACAAGCGCCTTCCTGCGCCTCAAGATGGAGGAGGCCTTGACGAAGCGCGGGGTGGCGCCGCACGTCTTTGAGCGCAAGGAGGAGGCGCAGGCCTTCGTCAGCAGCACCGAGGACCGCAAGGCCCGCAAGCGGATCTCCCCCGCCGTCGCCTCGGCGGCGTGAGGCGGGCGGCCCAGGGACCGTTGACAACCCCTGTCGCGACGACAATGTCTGTATGTCACGACAGGAAAGGCCCAAGATGGCCGCACGCACCTTCACCAGCCGCGAGTTCAACCGCGAACCGGGCCGCATCAAGCGTGCTGCCGTCGAGGGCCCGGTCGTCATCACCGAGCGCGGCAGGCCGATCATGGCGGTACTGCCCTACGGCGCCTACGAGAGCCTGAGGGCGGGCGCCGGCACGATTCTCGATGCCCTCGACATGGACGGCGTCGGCGAGATCGAGATCGATTTCACCCGGCCTCCGACGCACCCGCGCGCGGCCACCTTCGACTGATGTATCTCCTCGACACCAACGTCCTGTCCGAGTTGCGCAAGCGGCGCAGCGGACGGATCGATCCGGCGGTCGAGGCCTGGGCGAACGCGGCCGACCCGGCGCGGCTCCACCTGTCCGTCATCACGATCATGGAGGTCGAGCTCGGCATCGCCCAGCTCGACCGCCGCGACGGCACGCAGGCGGCCACGCTCCGGCTCTGGCTTCACGAAAAGGTCCTGCCGGCCTTCGCCGGGCGCATCCTGCCGATCGACACGCCCATCGCCGTGCGCTGTGCCCATCTCCACGCGCCCGATCCGAGGAGCGAGCGCGACGCCTGGATCGCCGCCACGGGGCTCGTCCACGGCCTGACGGTCGTGACCCGCAACATCGCCGACTTCGCCGCGACCGGCGTGAGGCTCCTCGACCCGTGGCGGCCGGGCGACTGACTCACTCCCCCAACCCCGGCACCGGCACCCCGAAGGCCTGGGCCAGCAGCACCACGTTCAGCGCCAGCACCACCGCCGCCCCGGCGGTGGCGGCGGCCCTGGTCCAGGGCCCGTTGGCGAAGGCCCCCATCACGCTGGGCCGGCTCGTGAACACCACGAGGGCGATCATCGGCACCGGCAAGGCGAGCGACAGCACCACCTGACTGAGCACCAGCGCCCGCGTCGGGTCCACCCCCGCCGCGACCACGACGAAGGCAGGCGCCATCGTCACGAGCCGGCGCACCAGGAGCGGGATGTGCCAGCCCGTAAAACCCTGCATCACCATCTGCCCGGCCATCGTGCCCACCACCGAGGACGACACGCCCGAGGCGATGAGCGAGACGAGGAAGGCCCCCGCCGCCGCCGGGCCGAGCAGGGGCGTCAGCGTCTTGTACGCCTCCTGGATCTCGGCCACCTCGCTGTGGCCGGCATGGAAGGCCGAAGCCGCCATGATCACCATCGCCATGTTGACGAGGCCCGCCAGCGCCAGGGCGATCAGCACCTCCCGGTCGGAGAAGCGCACGAGGAGACGGCGGTCGGCCTCGTTGCGCGGGGCGCCGCGCCCCTGGGTCAGGCCGGAATGCAGGAACAGGGCGTGGGGCATCACCGTGGCGCCGATGATCCCGACCGCGATGGTCAGGGCCTCGGCGTCGGGAATCCTCGGGGTGACGAGCCCCTTGGCCGCCTCGCCCCAGGCGACGGGGGCGATCAGCAATTCCGCCGCGTAGCAGAGGCCGATCGTGCCGACCATCGCGCCGATGGCGATCTCCAACGGCCGGAACCCCCGGTTCTCCAGCATCAGGATCGCGTAGGTGACCACCGCCGTGATTCCCATCCCCGCCATCAGCGGGATGCCGGCGAGGAGCGACAGGCCGATGGCCCCGCCCAGGAATTCCGCGAGGTCGGTCGCCATCGCCGCGATCTCGCTGACGCCCCAGGCGGCCAGTCGCCAGGGGCGGGGCATGGCCTCGCGGCAATGCTCGGCGAGATGCTTGCCGGTGACGATCCCGAGCCGGGCCGAGAGGGCCTGGAACAGCATCGCGGTGAGGTTCGCCGCCAGCACCACCCAGAGCAGGCTGTACCCATAGCGGGCGCCGGCCTGGATGTTCGTCGCGAAGTTGCCGGGGTCCATGTAGGCGATGGAGGCCGTCACCGCCGGCCCCGCGAAGAGCAGGAACCGGGCGCGCCCGCCCGGCCGCCCGTCGAGCACGGCGCGGATGCCGTCCTCCGTCGAACGGCTGAGCGCGCCCTCGGCCCGCTTCTCCGCCACGGCGAGATCGCCTGCCGCCATGCCCGTTCAATCTCCTTCGTATAGCATCGGCTATATAGAAAAGCCGAGGCTCGCGGCAAGGGCTTTCACTGGCTTGGCGGATTGCAACGGCCTTGGCCCTCGCTCTAAGGACGGGGTAGGGCTCGGACGGAGGCGATCGGATGCAGGAAGCGGACTCCTCCGGCCGGAACGAGACCGCGCTCGTCGATCCCGAGCGCCATGTCGAGAGCTTCCGGCAGGCGCGCGAGGCGCGGCGGCTGGAACTGGTCGAGGATTACGTCGAGTTGATCGACGACCTGATCGGCGACGGCGGCGAGGCCCGGCAGGTGGACATCGCGGCCCGCCTCGGGGTGGCGCAGCCGACCGTCGCCAAGATGCTGAAGCGCCTGTGCGACGAGGGTCTGGTGCAGCAGCGGCCCTATCGCGGGGTGTTCCTGACGGAAGCCGGCAAGCGGCTCGCGGGCGAGGCGCGGGAGCGCCACCGCATCGTGGAGCGCTTCCTCTGCGCGCTCGGCGTCAGCCCCGAGACCGCCCGCCGGGACGCCGAGGGCATCGAGCACCATGTCAGCGCCGAGACGCTGGAGGCATTCCGGGCGTTTGCCGAGACGCGGCGGGGGTGACGCGTTGCATTCGGCCGGGGAAGGATTATTCTCCGCGGCATGGGTGTACGGCTGACGACATCGACACTTCCTGGCTACGGGGAACACGGACTCGATGAGCCCGTGCGCGAACTCGACCGCGTCCGCGTGCTCCGGCCCGTCGCGGGTGACGACGACCTGACGGTGCCGGAAGGCGCCACCGGAACCGTCGTGGCGATCTACGCCGATGGCGAGGCCTTCGAAGTCGAGTTCACCGACCCGGTCGATACCCTGGCGACGGTCGATGCCGCCGCCCTGCGCCTCGTGGAGCGCGCGGCGAGGTGACGGATTGGGACGAGTGGCCGCGAAGGTTTCACATCGCCCCGGCCAAGATTACGGACTACCTGCTCAACCCCGATCACAGGGATGGCGCCGCGAAGTGTCGTTTTCTCGCGGCATTCGGCTTCGAACCCGGCAAGCCGGACGACCTGACCCGGGCTCTGTTCGACCATAGCCGGCACAGCAACTTTCGGGGCTGGGTGCGGGCGCATCGGGCCGTGAAGCTCTACTTCGAAGGGCCCTTGGCCGCCGTCAGGGGACCCGCCCCTCGGGTCAGGAGCGTCTGGCAAGTCGATGAGGCCGACGCGTCGAGGACGGCCCGCTTCATCACCCTGAAGCCGCTTCCGCGCCCGCGTCAGTGATCCCCCTCACACGGTCGGCGCGGCGACCTTCTGGCGGAGGCCGGTGATGACCGCGCGGAGGATGTCCGCGTCGGCCTCGTCGGGGGTGGGCATCACGCCGACCCGGGCGGAGTAGATGCGCTCGTGGACGAAGGCGAGCTTGGCGATCACCGCCGGCGTCAGCTTGAACGGGTAGAGCGCCGGCTGGCCCATGCTGCTCGACAGGGAATTCACCGCGTAGGTCAGCGGCAGCCACGCCTCGATCAGCCGGTCGAGGTCGGCCGTGTCGTAGGGGTCGAAATCGATCACCGTCGGCGCCGGGGGGCCGTGGCGCAGGCGCGGCCGCACATGCAGCTCGAAGGTCGAGGCGGTCTCGATCGTGTCGACGATGTGCAGGTAGTGGGCGAAGGTCTCGGCGAAATCCTCCCACGGATGGGCGGTGGCGTAGGCCGAGACGTAGCTGCCCTCCCAGTCGGGCGGGGCGCCCCCGGCGTAATGATCGTGCAGGGCCTGGACGTAGTTGCGCCGCTCGTCCCCGAACAGCGCCCTGAAAGCCCCCTCGACCGGGCTGTTCATCACCAGCAAGTACCAGAAATAATGCCCGATCTCGTGGCGGAAATGCCCGAGCAGGGTGCGGTAATGCTCGCCGAACAGGATCCGGCGCCGCTCGCGCTCGACGTCGTCCGCCTCGGCGATGTTCATGGTGATGAGGCCGTTGATGTGCCCCGTCAGCACGGGCGCCCCGGCGGCGTTCACCTCGGAGGGGTCGGCCAGGAAGTCGAAGGCGAGCCCGTCCGTGTATTGCTCGCGGGTGGCCAGCGGCAGTTCGAGGCGCAGCAGCGAGTAGAAGAGCCGGTGCTTGGCCGCCTCGATCTGGCGCCAGCGGACGAGGTTCCACGGCAGGGTGAGGTCGGGCACCACGCGGTTGTGGCGGCAGCAGGTGCAGAAGATGTCCGGGCTGCCCTCCGGCACCAGCCAGTTGCAGGCGTTCCCGACGGCGTTCTGGCAATAGCGGTAGCGCGGCCCGGAATCGGCATAGGCGTGGAAGATCTGCGCGCCGCCCATCCGCGGATGTGCCGAGAAGCCGGCGGGCTCCAGCGCCGAGACCTCATGCCGGGCGCAGACATAGCCGAGGCGCCGCTCACAGCTCTCGCAGCCGGTCGCCTCGAAGGTGACCGGCTGGTCGCAGGCCTGACACTGGAAGATCTTCATGGTCCGGGGTCCCAGGGGCCGGCACGCCGGCCCCGCGCGGTCAAGCGGAGGAGCAAGGCAAAGTTCCTGCCGGAGCGCGGGCCCACCATCCCCGCACGGAAATTGCTTTGCAACGTGGGCTTGCCGCATAACCGGAGGGTGCCGGGTCCGGTCCGCGCCACCCGTCCGAGATCCTGTGTGCGACATCCTGTGTGACGGAGCCCCCGTGTCGATCAAAGTCGCCCTGCACCACGTCACGCATTACCGCTACGACCGGCCGATCGGGCTCGGCCCCCAGGTGATCCGCCTGCGGCCGGCGCCGCACGCGCGCACGCAAGTGCCCGCCTACGCCCTGAAGGTCACGCCGCAGAACCACTTCATCAACTGGCAGCAGGATCCGAGCGGCAACTGGCTCGCCCGCCTCGTCTTCCCCGAGAAGACCGACGAATTGCGGATCGAGGTCGATCTCACCGCCGAGATGGCGGTGATCAACCCGTTCGACTTCTTCGTCGAGGATTACGCCCAGACGCGGGGCTTCGCCTACGACCCGGACCTGCGCGAGGAACTCGCCCCCTATCTCGTCCCCGTCGATGCGGACGGGCCGGAGATCGAGGCGCTGCTCGCCCGCCTGCCGGCGGAGACCAACACCGTCCTGTTCCTCGTGGCCCTCAACGCGCTCATCGCGGGCGAGATCGCCTACGGCGTGCGCATGGAGCCGGGGGTGCAGACCCCCGCCGAGACCCTGACCCTGAAGAGCGGCTCCTGCCGCGATTCGGCGTGGCTGCTGGTGCAGGTGCTGCGCCGGATCGGCCTCGCGGCCCGGTTCGTCTCCGGCTACCTGATCCAGCTCGTGCCCGACACCACTGCCGTGGACGGCCCGACCGGCGCCTCCCAGGACTTCACCGACCTCCATGCCTGGGCGGAGGTCTACATCCCCGGCGCCGGCTGGGTCGGCATGGACGCAACCTCCGGCCTGCTCACGGGGGAGGGGCACATCCCGCTAGCCGCCACGCCGCATTATCGCTCGGCCGCGCCGATCTCCGGCCTCGCGGAGCCCGCCGAGACGACCTTCGACTTCGCCATGAGCCTCAGCCGCGTGGCCGAGGCGCCGCGGGTGACAAAGCCCTATTCCGAGGATGTCTGGACGGCGATGGACCGGCTCGGCGAAAAGGTCGATGCCGACCTCGCCAAGCAGGACGTGCGCCTGACCATGGGCGGCGAGCCCACCTTCGTCTCAATCGACGATTTCGAGGCGTCGGAGTGGAACATCTCCGCCGTCGGCCCGACCAAGCGCGGCTTGGCCGACCAGCTGATCCGGCGGCTCCGCGACCGCTTCGGGCCGGGGGGGCTGCTCCATTACGGCCAGGGCAAGTGGTATCCCGGCGAGAGCCTGCCGCGCTGGGCCTTCGCCCTCTACTGGCGCAAGGACGGCCAGCCCGTCTGGCGCGACGCCGCCCTGATCGCCCCCGAGGGCGGGACGGGCACGGCGACGATCACCCAGGCCAAGGCCTTCGCGGAGGCGCTGGCCGCCCGGCTCGGCCTCGAACGCTTCGTCTTCCCCGCCTTCGAGGACGGGGAGATCTGGGAGAAGAAGCGCGCCGAACTGCCCGTGAACGTGACGGTCGCGGCGGCGACCTCGGGCTCCGTCGAGTTCGATGCCCGGATCAAGCGGGTCTACGAGCGCGGCCTCGGGGAGGCGGCGGGCTACGTGCTGCCGCTGGCGAGCCTGCCCACCGGCAAGGACGGCGATGCCGACCGTGTCTGGATCTCGGAGGCCTGGGAGTTCGGGCGCGGCCACGCCCATCTCGTGCCGGGCGATTCCCCCGTGGGCTACCGGCTGCCGCTCTCCTCGCTGCCCTACGTGCCGCCGGAGCACTACCCCTATTACCAGCCGCAGGACCCGCTGGAGGACCGCGGCGCCCTGCCGGAGGGCAAGCCCGCGACCCACATCAACGGCGGGGGCGTCAGCGGCGTCGCCGTGCGCACGGCCCTCGCCGTCGAGCCCCGCGACGGGGTGATCCGGGTGTTCATGCCCCCGACCCAGCGGGCGGACGAATACCTCGAACTCGTGGCGCATCTCGAGGCCGTGGCGACGGACCTGAAGCAGCCGATCCATGTGGAGGGCTACGAGCCGCCCTTCGATCCGCGCCTATCGCTCATCAAGGTCACGCCCGATCCCGGCGTCATCGAGATCAACGTCCATCCCGCCGCCTCCTGGCGGGAGGCGGTCGACATCACCACCCACCTCTACGAGGAAGCCCGCCAGACCCGGCTGGGCGCCGAGAAGTTCATGACCGACGGCCGCCATACCGGTACGGGCGGCGGCAACCACGTGGTCCTCGGGGGCGTCACGCCGGACGATTCACCGTTCCTGCGGCGGCCGGACCTGCTCAAGAGCATCGTGCTCTACTGGCAGCGCCACCCGGCTTTGTCCTACCTGTTCTCCGGCCTCTACATCGGCCCGACGAGCCAAGCGCCGCGCATCGACGAGGGCCGCCACGACGGCCTCTACGAGCTGGAGATCGCCCTGGCGCAGGTGCCGGCGCCCGACACGCCCAACATCCCCCGCTGGCTGGTGGACCGGCTGTTCCGCAACATCCTGATCGACGTCACCGGCAACACCCACCGGGCCGAGATCTGCATCGACAAGCTCTACTCGCCGGACGGCCCCACCGGGCGCCTCGGCCTCCTGGAGTTCCGCGCCTTCGAGATGCCGCCGGATGCGCGCATGTCCCTCGCGCAGCAATTGCTGCTGCGGGCGCTGGTCGCGTGGCTGTGGCGGGAGCCGCAGCAGGGGGGCTGTGTCCGCTGGGGCACGAGCCTGCACGATCGCTTCATGCTCCCCCATTTCCTCTGGGCGGACTTCCTCGACGTGCTGGCAGACCTGCGCGGGGCGGGCTACGATTTCGATCCCACGGCGTTCGAGGCGCAGGCCCTGTTCCGCTTCCCGGTCTTCGGCACCGTGGAGCAGGGCGGGGTGCGCCTCGAACTGCGCCAGGCCCTGGAGCCGTGGCACGTGATGGGCGAGGAAGGGACGAGCGGGGGCACCGTGCGCTTCGTCGACAGTTCGGTCGAGCGGCTGCAGGTCAAGGTCGAGGGCTTCGTCCCCGGCCGGCACGTCGTCGCGTGCAACGGCCGCCGCCTGCCCATGACGAGCACCGGCCGGGCCGGGGAGGCGGTGGCGGGCCTGCGCTTCAAGGCGTGGCAGCCGGCCTCGTCGCTGCACCCGACGATCCCCGCCCACTCGCCGCTCACCTTCGATATTCTGGACACGTGGAGCGGGCGCTCGCTGGGCGGCTGCCGCTACCATGTCGCCCATCCGGGCGGGCGCAACTACGAGACCCATCCCGTCAACACCTACGAGGCCGAGGGGCGGCGCCTCGCCCGGTTCCAACCGAACGGCCACACGCCGGGCCGCGTCGCCATGCCGGCCGAGGAGGGGAGCGCCGAGTTCCCCCTGACCCTCGACCTGCGGACACCCGCGCCCCGATGAGCGCGGCGCTCGCGATCGGCCTCGAGCCGGGCGAGAGTCCGGCGCAGCGGGTCGCGCGCTGGACCGCCTCCTATCGCCCGCAGCCGGGCCTGCCCGACGAGTTCGTCGGGCCGGACGGGCAGCCCCGGGCGGTCTGGCGGCGGCTGCTCGAACGCCTCGGCGGGTTGCCCGAGGCCGAGATCATGGCCCGTTTCGTCTCGGCGGAGCGGCATATCCGCGACGCGGGCATCTCCTTCCGCATCGCGGGGGACCAGCGGGAGCATCCCTGGCCGCTCGGCTCCATGCCCCTGGTGATCGAGGCGGGCGAGTGGCGCGACCTCCGCGCCGGCCTCATCCAGCGGGCCGAGCTGATGGAGGCGATCCTCACCGACGTCTACGGGCCGGGGGACCTCGTCGCCACCGGCCACCTGCCCGCCGCCATCGTCGCCGGCAGCCCGGACTTCCTGCATCCGCTGCACGGGGTGGCGCCCTCCGGCGGCCACCACCTGCGGCTCTACGCGGCCGATCTCGGGCGGGGCCCGGACGGGCGCTGGCAGGTGCTGGCCGACCGGACGCAGGCCCCCTCGGGCCTCGGCTGGGCGCTGGAGAACCGCATGGTCCTCGCCCGGACCTTCCCCGACTTCTTCCAGGACCTGCATGTCGAGCGCCTGCCGGGCTTCTTCCAGGCGTTCCGGGAGGGGCTGGCGCTCGGCGCCGAGCGGGCCGACCCGCGCATCTGCCTGCTGACCTCCGGCCCCTACAGCTCGACCTATGTCGAGCAGGCGGCGCTCGCCCGCTATCTCGGCCTGATGCTGGTGGAGGGCGACGACCTCGTCATGCAGGACGGGCGGCTGCATGTCCGTACCGTCTCCGGCCTCAAGCGCGCCGACGCCCTGTGGCGGCGGATCGACGCCGACTATCTCGACCCGCTGGAACTCAACGCGACCTCGCGGCTCGGGGTGCCGGGGGTGCTCGACGCCCTGCGCAACGGCTCCCTGGTGATGGCCAACATGCCGGGCTCCGGCCTCGTGGAGTCGGCGGCACTGACGCCCTATCTCGAGGGCCTGTGCCAGCGGCTGCTCGGCGAGCCCCTGCGCCTGTCCCACCCCAAGGCGTGGTGGTGCGGCGACCTCGAAGGGCTCGCCCATGTCCAGGCGAACCTCGACAACCTGATCCTGCGCCCCGCCGCGACGCCCCAGCGCGGGGCCGGGCGCGATGCGCTGCTGGCCCCCTCGGCGCTGGCCGCCGGCCGGGCGGCGGTGGTGGACGCCCTGCGCGACCGCCCCTTCGACACCGTCGCCCAGGAGCCCGCGCCGTTCTCGACCATGCCGGGCTGGGAGCGGGGCCCGGACGGCCTCTATCTCGTGCCGCGCCCCTTCGTGATGCGCGTCTTCGCGGCGCGCACCGCCGCTGGCTGGACGGTGATGCCCGGCGGGTTCTGCCGGATGGCCGAGCGGGACAACATCGATCCCCTGGAACTGCGCCTCGGCATCCGCTCGGCGGATGTGTGGGTCCTGTCCGACGAGCCCATCGCCACGCCGGTCATCGGCTCGCACGCGGCCCCCCGGGTGCGGCGCATCGGGGGCCATCTCCCGGCGCGGGCGGCGGACGGGCTGTTCTGGTTCGGGCGCTACGCCGAGCGCGCGGAGGCCATCACCCGCCTGACCCTGGCGCATCTGCGCAGCTTCGGCGACGCGGTGGGAGCCGACATCTCCGGCTCGCCGGACGCCCCCGCCGCCCTGGCGATCCGCGCCCTCCTCGACGAGTGGGCCTGCGTCGGCGCCGCCGACCTGCCCACCGCGGCCCTGGCGCAGGAGGCCCTGTGCGGGCGCGACCAGCCGGGCTCGGCGCGGGCGCACGTCACCTCCGCCCGCCGCAACGCCGCCGCCCTGCGGGCGCGCCTGTCCGGCGAGCTCTGGCGGGTGCTGGCCGACCTGTCGGAGCTGCTCTCCCTCGACACGGAGCGCGCCTTCACGGAATCGCAGCTCGCCACGCGGGCCGAGCGGACGCTCAGCCACCTCGCCGCGCTCGCGGGCCTTGCCCACGAGAACACCAGCCGGGCCGAGGGCTGGCACTTCGCCGAACTCGGCCGGCGGATCGAGCGGGCGATCAACACCTGCACCTTCGCCCTGGCCTTCGCCAACGACGAGGCGACGCCGGGCTGCCTCGGGACGATGCTGGCGCTGGCGGATTCGCAGATCAGCTACGGCCGCCGCTACATGCAGGGCGCCGCCCTGGACCCCGTGCGGGACATGGTGCTCCTCGACCCCTACAACCCGCGCTCGATCGCCTTCCAGATGGAGGCCATCGTCCGCCACCTCTCGGAACTGCCCGCCCTGTCGGCGGACGGCATCCCCGAGCCCCATTGTCGGCTGGCGGGGCGGATCCTCGGCGACCTGCGGGCGGGGGAGGCTGCGGATTTCGACGCGGTGCGCCTCGCCGCCCTCGGCACCGACCTCGAACGCCTCGCCGACGGCATCGCCACCCGCTATTTCCCGACCTGGCCGCACGCGCCCCGTCAGGAAAAGCTGACGGGCCTCGCCTGATGGCCGCCCCTCTCACCGGATTCGCGGGCGTGGCATGATCTACACCCTGCGCCACCGCACCACCTACCGCTACGGCCGGGCGGTGAGCTTCGCCCGCTGCTCCCTGCGCCTCAAGCCGGCGGACGGGGAGGGGCAGAGCGTGCTGGCGAGCGCCGTCACCATCGATCCGAGCCCGACCCGCGCGGTGACCCGGCGGGACTATTTTGGCATCGAGTCGGTGGCGATCACCCTGGAGGCGCCGCATACGAGCTTCAGCGTCGAGGCCCTGTCCACTGTGCGGGTGGAGCGCCTGCCGCCGCCCGCGCCGGAGGAGGGCCTGGGCTGGGAGCGCGTCCGCGACGGGGCGGTGGCCGCCCGCGACATCGGGGGGCGGGCGCCGATCCACTTCCTGTTCCCGAGCGACCGGGCGCCGATCCTGCGCGACATCACGGACTACGCCCGGCCGAGCTTCACCCCCGGCCGCAGCGCCTACGGCGCGGCCCACGACCTGATGCTGCGCATCCGCACCGACTTCCGCTTCGACGCGCGGGCGACCAACGTCCACACGCCGATCGCCGAGGCCTTCGCCGGCCGGGCCGGCGTCTGCCAGGACTTCGCCCACGTGATGATCGCGGCCCTGCGCGGCATGGGTCTGCCGGCGGCCTATGTCAGCGGCTACCTGCGCACGGTCCCGCCGCCCGGCCGCCCGCGCCTGCGCGGCGCCGACGCGAGCCATGCCTGGGTGGCGGTGTGGTGCGGGCAGATGTGGCACGGCCTCGACCCGACCAATGCCTGCGCCGTGCAGGACGACCACATCGTGGTGGCGCGGGGCCGCGACTACAACGACGTCGCCCCGATCGACGGCATCGTCAGCGGCTCCGGCCGCCAGCGCCTGAAGGTCGAGGTGGACGTCATCCCCGAGACCGAGATGCAGGATCTGGCCCTGGTGGGGTGAAAGAGCCCCAAAGACTCGTCACCGACCCACCTTTGTGTTACATGTAACGCAGCGGTGGAAGGTGAACCGATGCCCACAACCGTCAGTGTGAGAGTGCGCAAGCGGCGGGATGCGTTGCGGGCGGCCGGACTGCGTCCGGTCCAGATCTGGGTCCCCGACATGCGTCGTCCCGGCTTTGCCGAGGAATGCCTTCGCCAGTCACGCGTGGTCGCTGCCGCCGATGCGGCCGATGTCGAACTCGACGATTTCCTCGACGCGGCCCTGGCCGATCTCGTGGATCCTCAAGACCCGTGAGACGGGGCGACCTCGTCACGGTCGCGCTTCAGGGCGATTTCGGCAAGCCGCGCCCGGCCCTCGTGATCCAATCCGATCAGTTCCCCGAGACCCACACGGTGACGGTCCTGCTCCTGTCGGGAACCATGATCGATGCGCCGCTCCTCCGACCGACGATCCAGCCAAGCTCCCGGAACGGTCTCAAGAAGCCATCCCAGGTGCAGGTCGACAAGGTCATGACGGTCAAGCGCGACAGGATCGGCGCCCGGATCGGCCGCCTCGATGACGACACCCTGGTGGCGGTGACCCGCTCCCTGGTGCTGTTCCTCGGCCTGGGCTGACCCTCACTTCATGCACTCGTCCTCCGCCTTGGTGAAGGCGGCGGGCTTGGGCTCGTGCTCGGGGGGCCGGTTGCGGCCGACCGCGCCTTCGGCCCGGGCGCGAAGGTAGGTGTAGATGCCGGGCATGTAGCACATGACGTTCCGGTTATCGCCGAAGGCCGGCATGACCAGCTCCTGCGAGGCGTTCACGTCCTTCTTGCCGCCGACGATGATGCCGGCGAAATGCGCGTAGTCCATACCCTTCAGGGCATCGACCAGGGAGGGCGCGTAGGTCGAGCCCATGCCGTCCGGGCCGTGGCAGACGATGCAGTTGGCGTTGTACCGGAGGTACCCCGACATCGTGTACCAATCGACCTTCTTGCCGCCGTCGGTGACATGGTAGGTCGGGTCGCCGTTCTTGTCGGTGTATTGCCCGTCCTGGACCTTGGCCGGCTGGGTCGAGCCGAGGCTCTTGAGATCCGCCCCGCCGGACGGGTCCGCCGGGGTCGCCGCGAGGGCGGGCAGGGCGCCCGCCAGCAGGCACACGAGGCCGATGCAGCCGATGCCGCGCATTCCGTTCCTCCCGTCGTGATACTGGCCTTTGGGCGCAGCGTCGTGACAACAGGCGAGTACGGCAGGAAGTCCGCGGCCGGTTGATCAAGTTGTCGTGCGTGAACCACCCAGGAAGACTTGGTGCTCCGCGATCAACTCCCCCGACAACGCCTTGGCGATCAGCGCCCGCGTCTCCGCGACGCCGTAGAGGGCGACGAAGGAGCCGAAGCGCGGGCCGCGCGCCTCGCCGAACAGCACGTTGTACAGGGTCGTGAACCACGCCTGCGACACGCCGGGGCGTCCGTCCGGGCTCTTGGCCTTGCCCGACAGGTCGGGGAAATGCCGCCGCCCGACCTCGTAGACCGCCGCCTGCAGGGCCTCCGGATCGGTGGAGCCGGCCTGCTCGGCGAGCACGGCGTGCAGGTCCTCCAACGCCGCCCGCTCCTCGGGCGTCGGCTCCCGGTAGGTCTTGGCCGGGCGCACGAAGTCCGAAAAGTACTTGAGGGCGTGGCCGACCAGCCGGTCGAGGCCCGGATGAGTCTGCGGCCCGACGCCCGGCGCGTAGCGGCGGATGAAGCCCCACAGCACCGCCGGATCCTCGGTGTTGGCCACCGCCGCGAGGTTGAGGAGCATGGCGAAGGTCAGGCTCGCGCCCTCGACCTTTTCCGGCACCGGCGGTTCGCCGGCGTGAAGATGCCAGACCGGGTTGCCGAGGCGGTTCTTCGGATCCTGCCCGGCATAGCGGTCGAGGAAGCCGATATACTCGTCGACGTGGCGGGGAATCACGTCGAAGAACAGGCGCTTGGCCTCGCGCGGCTTGGTGTACATGAACAGCGCCAGCGAATCCGGCGTGCCGTACTTCAGCCACTCGTCGATGGTCAGGCCGTTGCCCTTCGACTTCGAGATCTTCTGGCCCTTCTCGTCGAGGAACAGTTCGTAGTTGAAGCCCTCCGGCGGCTCGCCGCCGAGCGCCTTCGCGATCTTGCCCGAGAGCTTCACCGAGTCGATCAGGTCCTTGCCGGCCATCTCGTAATCGACGCCGAGCGCCACCCAGCGCATCGCCCAATCGGGCTTCCATTGCAGCTTGGCGTGTCCGCCCGTCACCGGGGTCTCGTAGCCCTCGCCCGTGGCGGGGTCGCGCCACACGATGGTGCCCTTGTCGGCGTGCACCTCATCGATCGGCACCTGCATCACGTGGCCGGTGACGGGGTGGAGCGGCAGGAACGGCGAATAGCTCGCCGAGCGCTCGGCCCGCAGCGACGGGAGCATGATCTCCATCACCGCGTCGTAACGCTCCAGCACCCGCAGCAGCGTCGCGTCGAACAGGCCGGCGCGGTAGCACTCGGTGGCCGAGCGGAACTCGTACGCGAACCCGAAGGCGTCGAGGAAGCGGCGCAGCTCGGCGTTGTTGTGCGCGCCGAAGCTGTCGTGGGTGCCGAACGGATCGGGCACCTTGGTCAGCGGCTGGTTGAGGTGGGCGGCGAGCAATTCGCGGTTCGGCACGTTGTCCGGCACCTTGCGCAGGCCGTCCATGTCGTCCGAGAAGGCGATCAGCCGGGTCGGCACGGAATCGCGGGTCAGCACCCGGAAGGCGTGGCGCACCATGGAGGTGCGGGCCACCTCGCCGAAGGTGCCGATATGCGGCAGGCCCGAGGGGCCGTAGCCGGTCTCGAACAGCACCTCGTTCTTGCCCAGTTTCTCCAGCCGGGCGACGAGCTTGCGCGCCTCCTCGAAAGGCCACGCGGCGGCGGTGGCGGCAGCCTCGATCAGGCCGGGGTCGAGGGTGAGGGCGGGCGGGGCGGCGGCCATGATGTCCGGGGTTCGGGAGCGTTCGGAAACCGATCCCATACCGGGAATCGCCACGCGGCGGAACGCCCAACGGCGCGGATCGCCCGTGCCCCCATTGCCGGGGCGGAGAATACGCCTACGTCAGGCCCGGCCAGAGAAAGCCCCCGCGGCCTCAGCCGCGCTGACACAAACGGACGGAGACTGCCCGCATGTCCATCCTCAACCGCCGCACCCTCGCGCTCGCGGCCCTCGCCTTCACCGCCGCCGCGCCGGCCCACGCGATCGACCTCGAACGCTCGGCCACCATCGCGGCGCCTCCGGCCAAGGTCTGGCAGACGATCGGCGACTTCTGCGGCATCGGCAACTGGCACCCGGCCGTCGAGAAGTGCACCCCCTCCGAGATGGACGGCAAGAAGGTCCGCCTGCTGAACCTCAAGGGTGGCGGCACGATCAAGGAGGAGCAGGTCTCCCGCGACGACAAGGTGATGAGCTACACCTATACGATCCTGGAGAGCCCGCTGCCGGTCTCCGACTACAAGTCGACGCTCTCGGTCGCCCCGGACGGGTCGGGCTCCAAGGTGACGTGGAGCGGCACCTTCAACGCCAAGGGCGCCCCGGACAGCGTGGCCAAGGACGCGGTCCAGGGGATCTACGATTCCGGCCTGAAGGCTCTGAACGACAAGTCCAAGTAGTCGCCAAACAAGAGCGTGACCTCGGATTGACCCACGGCCACGCTCGGCCCAAAACCCTCCGGCTCGCCGGAGGGTCCCGGCGCGAAGGAAAGACCGCCGTGGCCGCGTCCCGTCTCTGCCTCGTCCTCGTCGCCGTCGCCGCCCTCGGGGCCTGCCAGTCGCAGCCCAAGGTGCGCGAGCCCGTCGTGCCCGTGGGCGGCCCGCCCGCCCCGCCGGTCCTGCCGACCGGCACGGGCTGCGGACCGGAGATCGCCCGCACCCGGGCGATCGTCGCCAGCGACGTGGCCACGGAGAACCTGAACAAGGCGGTGGGCGACCGGTTCGACGCCGATCTCGCGCGGGCCGCCGACGCCTGCAGCGCCGGCCGCGAGGGCGAGGCGCGCGGTCTGCTCGCCGCCGCCAAGTCGCGCTACGGCTACCGGTAGGCCCGGCTCACACCACGAACAGCAGGTTCAGGCCCGCGCGCCGGAACCCCTCCTCGGCGATCTTCAGATCGAGTCCGTAGGAGGCGATGTCGTCGGCGACCGGATCGAGGTCCGGTGCCCGGTGCTGGTGCAGGTGCTTGAGGTAGCTGTGGCAGGTGGTGCAGGTCTCGACCTGCACGTCCTTCGCCACCTCGTCGAGCCCGTAATAGCTCACGCCCTCGCCGTCGCCGCAGGCGGTGCAGCGGATGCGGACGTGGTTCCACAGGGTGCCGCAGAGGGAACAGCTGAGGTAGCGGGCCTTGTCGGCCGGCGTCCAGGACACGACGACGCTCGCCGTCGGTGCGCCGCCGCAGCAGGGGCAGACGCCGTCCGCCACCGGCTTCAGCGCCTTGGCGTCGAGCCGGGCCGCCCGGCGGGCGAGGCAGACCTGCAACGCCGCCGAAACGAACAGGCATTCCGCCACCCGCTCGACGGGAATCGCCCCCTCGAAGACCTGCACGGCGAGGTCGAGGCGGTCCTCTTGCGAGGCCGCGCGCAGGCGGTCGCGCGCCGCGCGGACTTGGTCCGGCGCGGCGGAGAGGTCCAGGGCGTCGAGCAGGCCGTCGAGGCAGGCGTGAAAGCTCGGATCGGCCTCGATGACGTGGCGGGAGAGGGGGGGCATGCCGTGCTCGACGCGCAGGGCCCGCCCGGCCTCGTCGGGATCGGTCACGTCCCAGCCGGCGGCGGCGCGCTCGGCCTCGACCACGGCCTGCGCCCGGGCGATCTCGGCCACGAGGCGCAAATAGGCTTCGAGCGTGTGGCCGGGGGCCAGGGCCAGCAGACGTTCCGCACGGGCCTTGAACAGCGATCCCGGCTCCGGCAGGCGCACGAAGGGCACCGAGCCGGAAATGCCGATCTTGTCGGGATCGGGCTTGATCTCGTCGAAGGACTTCTTTGCGATGGGGGCAGGCTCGGCGTCATCCTTCGCCGAGCCGCGTTTGAAGAACCGAACCACGGCTGACGTGTCCTCTGCGTCTCTTTCAACCCAACCGTCATTGCGAGCAACGCGAAGCAATCCAGGGCGACGCGACCTCGAAGGACGTGGCGCTTCCCTGGATTGCTTCGCTTCGCTCGCAATGACGGCGAGGGAGAGGGTCTTACGACCCCCGCTTGTCGACCGGGCCCTTGCGGACGTTGCCGCCCGCGAGCTGGCGGAACCACTTGCGGTGGTGCCGGTAGGCCCAGCCGCCGGTGACGGTGCCGCGCACCATCGCCCGGCCGGTGCCGCGCACCCAGATGCCGGCGTAGATATGCACGACGATGATGGCGATGGCGATGACCGCCGCCAGCGAGTGGGCGAGCAGCGCCCAGCGCTGGGTCTCGATGGTGGTGAGCCCGCCGAAATAGGTGTTCCAGATCATGATGCCCGAGACGAGCATCACGGCGATCAGGCCGGTCTGGCCCCAGAACACCATCTTCTGCCCGGCATTGTACTTGCCGAGTTCGGGCAGGCGATCCTCGCGGTTGGTCACGACGTCGCCGATCTTCTTGGTCCACTCGACATCGTCCCGGTTGGGGATGTTGAGCCGCCAGAAGCGGATGAACAGGAACACGAAGCTCACCGCCAGGGCCACGCCGAACCACGGATGGATCGAGCGCGTCGCCTGCCCGCCGCCGAACAGGCCGGTCAGCGAGAACAGGTAGGGCGAGAACATCGCCAGCCCGGACAGGGTCAGCAGGGTGAACAGGATCGCGGTGATCCAGTGGTTCACCCGCTGCAGGCCGGTGTAGCGCGGCACGTAGATGACCTCCGGCGCGCCCCCCTTGTCCTGATGGAGCGGACGGGTCTCGCCGTCGCGGATGTCGGTGTGGATCGTCATCGGCTTCACCCGGAAATCATGGGTTTCAAAAGGGCGAGCCCTTTTGCGGGTGCAGGGCGGAGCCCTGCGAGATGCCGAGGTTTCACCCCGGCACCCCACCAAAGGGATGTTCCCTTTGGAAACCCCTTACTTCAGTGCGGCCGTGCCTCGCCGCCGTCCTGACGGCGTTGGGACCCGGCCATCTCGACCGCCTCTTCCTCTTCCTCCGGCGCCACTTCGTTCGGGCCGGCGGTCACGTAGTGGAAGAAGCCGGCGACGGCCGCGAAGCCCATCGCCGCCAGACCGAACACCTTGGCGCCACCCTTCCAGAAGGCGACGAGGGGCGAGATCTTCGGATCGTTCGGCAGGCCCGAGTAGAGGCTCGGCTGGTCGTTGTGGTGCAGCACGTACATGACGTGCGTGCCGCCGACGCCCGCCGGGTCGTAGAGGCCGGCATGCTCGAACCCACGCGACTTGAGGTCGTCGATGCGGGAATGCGCCTGCTCGATCATCGCCTGCTTGGTGCCGAACATGATCGAGCCGGTCGGGCAGGCCTTGGCGCAGGCCGGAGCCTGACCCACCGCCACCCGGTCCGAACACAGGGTGCACTTGTACGCCTTGTGGTCGGTCTGGCTGATGCGCGGGATGTTGAAGGGGCAGCCCTTCACGCAATAGCCGCAGCCGATGCAGTTCTCCTCGATGAAGTCCACGATGCCGTTGGAGTACTGCACGATGGCGCCCGGGGACGGGCACGCCTTGAGGCAGCCCGGCTCCGTGCAATGCATGCAGCCGTCCTTGCGGATCAGCCATTCGAGGTGGTTCGTCTGCGGGTTCTCGTATTCCTCGAACCGCATCAGGGTCCAGGTCTTGGCCGTGAGGTCGTGCGGGTTCTGGTAGGTGCCCGTGTTGACGCCCACGTCGTCGCGGAGGTCGTTCCACTCCTCGCAGGCCGATTGGCAGGCCTTGCAGCCGATGCACTTCGACACGTCGATGAGCTTGGCGACCTCCACCTGACGGCGGATCTCCGGCGGCGTCTCCGTGGAGGCGGAGCGCTGGCGGATGTCGAGGGAGCTATAGTCAGCCATGATGCATGCTCCCCCTTACGCGACCGCATCCGAGGGCGGAGTGGTCGGTTCGATGTTCACGAGCCAGGCCTTGAACTCCGGCGTCTCGGTGTTGGCATCGCCGACGACGGGCGTCAGCGAGTTCGGGTGCCATCCCTTCTTGGTCAGGCCCATGAAGCCCCAGTGCTGCGGGATGCCGACGACGTGGACGGGCTTGCCGTCGCAGATCAGCGGCTTGATCCGCTTGGTCACCACGGCCTTGGCCTTCAGCGAGCCGCGCTTCGACCAGACGCGGACCCATGCGCCCTTGGCGATGCCCTTTTCCTTGGCCAATTCCTCCGAGATCTCCACAAAGGCCTCCGGCTGGAGGATCGCGTTGATTCGGGCGTGCTTGGTCCAGCCGTGGAAGTGCTCGGTCAGGCGGTAGCTCGTCGCCGCGTAAGGGAATTCCTTCGCGTCGCCGAGGTCGGCCAGGTCGTCCTTGAAGATGCGGGCCGCCGGGGCGCCCTTGATCTTCGGGAAGGCGACGTTCTGCACCGGGGACTCGAAGGGCTCGTAATGCGTCGGGAACGGCCCGTCGCGCATGAGACCCCGGGTCCACAGGCGGGCGACACCCTCCTGGTTCAGGATGAACGGACCGACGCCCTTATCGGGCGCCACGGTCACGCCGTAGTCCGGCACGTCGAAGCCGACCCACTGCTTGCCGTTCCACTCGATGAGCTTCTTCTTCTCCGACCACGGCTTGCCGTCGGGATCGCAGGAGGCGCGGTTGTAGAGCACCCGCCGGTTGGCGGGCCACGCGAAGGCCCAGTTCGGGGCGATGCCCTTGTCGCCGGGATCGGTGTTGTCCCGGCGGGCCATCATGTTGCCCTTCTCAGTGTAGCAGCCGGAATAGATCCAGCAGCCACAGGCCGTCGTGCCGTCGTCCTTAAGCTGGGCGAAGCCGTCCACCTGACGTCCGGCCGGGAGCGGAGCCCCGTTCAGGTCGGTGGTCGGGGCGACCGTGTAGCCGTTGAGCTCGCGGGCGAGCTCGGTCGGCGTCGGCGCGTCCGCGACGGCGTAGTTCCAGGTCAGGTTGACGATCGGGTCGGGGAAGGCGCCCCCGTCCTTCTCGTACAGCGCCTTCATGCGGAGATGGATCTCCGCCATGATGTCGATGTCCGACCGGCACTCGCCCGGCGGCTCTTGCGCCTGCCAGTGCCACTGGAGCCAGCGCGACGAGTTGGAGAGGGAGCCCTCCTCCTCGACGAACAGGGTGGTCGGCAGCTCGAACACCTCGGTCTGGATCTGGGTCGGATCCACGGGATTGTACTCGCCGTGGTTCTCCCAGAACCGGGCCGTTTCGGTCTTGAGCGGATCCATCACCACGATGAACTTCATCTTGGAGAAGGCTTCCGTCATCTTGGCGCGATTCGGGAACGACAGCAGGGGGTTGAAGCCCTGGATGACGTAGCCGGTCATCTTGCCCTGCTTGGCGAGCTCGAACCCACGCAGCACGTCGTAGGTCGGCACGTCGAGCTTGGGCAGGTAGTCGTAGGCCCAGTCGTTCTCCTTGGCCGCCTTGTCGCCCCACATCGCCTTCTGGAACGAGACGAAGAACTTGTTGTAGTTCTGCCAGTAGCTCGTCTGACCCGGACGCAGCGGCTTGAACTGCCGCTTGGCGATGTAGCTCGCGTAGTCGGGCTCCTTCTCCACGGGGATGTTGAGATAGCCGGGGATGAGGTTGCTCATCAGCCCGATATCGGTCAGCCCCTGGATGTTGGAGTGGCCGCGCAGGGCGTTCATGCCGCCGCCGAGCATGCCGATGTTCCCGAGCAGCGTCTGCACGATGCACATCGAGCGGATGTTCTGCGAGCCCTTCGAGTGGTGCGTCCAGCCGAGCGCGTAGAGCGAGGTCATGACCCGCTCCGGCGACGACGTGGTCGCGATCATCTCGCAGACCTTCAGAAAGGTCTCCTTGGGCGAGCCGCAGATCGTCTCGACCATCTCCGGGGTGTAGATAGAGACGTGCTTCTTCAGGAGCTGCATGACGCAGCGCGGGTTCTGCATCGTCTCGTCGACCACGGCGTAGCCGTCGGGGCCGATCTCGTAGTCCCAGGTGGTCTTGTCGTAATCCCGCTTGTCGGCGTCGTAGCCGGCGAACAGGCCCTCGCTGAAGTCGTAGCCCTCACGCACGACGTAGCCGGCGTTGGTGAACGCCGAGACGTAGCGGTGCTGGATCTTGTCGTTGTCGAGCAGGTACTTGGCCACGCCCGACAGGAACGCGATGTCCGTCCCCTGCCGGATCGGGCAGTAGAGATCGGCCACCGACGCCGTGCGGGTGAAGCGCGGGTCCACGACGATGAGCTTGGCGTTGTTATGCGCCTTCGCCTCGACGACCCACTTGAAGCCGCAGGGGTGAGCTTCGGCGGCATTGCCGCCCATCACGGTGATGACGTCCGCGTGCTTGATGTCCATCCAAAGGTTGGTCATCGCACCGCGTCCGAAGGAGGGCGCCAAACTGGCGACCGACGGACCGTGTCAAACTCTGGCCTGGTTGTCGAAGACCAGGGCCCCCATGCTTCGGACGACCTTGTAGGTCATCCAAGCCGTCTCGTTGGTGGTGGCCGAGGCCCCGAGGAAGCCCGTCGTGGTCCAGCGGTTGACCGTGAGGTCGCCGTTCTTGGCCACGAAGTTCCGGTCCCGGTCCTCCTTCAGGAGGGCGGCGATCCGGTCGAGGGCGTGATCCCAGGAGACACGCTTGAACTCGGAGGTGCCCGGCGCCCGGTAGAGCGGGTACTTGGTCCGGGTCTCGGCGTGGACGAAGTCCAGCAGCGCCGAGCCCTTCGGGCACAGGGTGCCGCGGTTGACCGGATGGTCCGGATCGCCCTCGATGTGCATCACCGAGGAGCGGGCGTTCTTCGAGCGGTCGCCCAGGCTGTACAGGATGACGCCGCAGGCCACCGAGCAATAGGGGCAGGTATTCCGCGTCTCGCGCATCTGCGCGAGCTTGAAGGGCCGCACGGCGGCGGCCATGGCGGGTTCCAACCCGCCGAAGCCGAGGGCCCCGAGGGACCCTCCTGCAAGACCGGCGCCGACACCCTTTAACAGGCCGCGCCGGGAGACCTGGACCGTCATGTCCGCTCCCAAGTGTAAACTGGTATAATTCGAACCTGTCCCAGAGAATGGCGTGCAAGGCAAGTGCGGTCCGCTGACACGGAACGCGATTTTGTCCTCGCGCTCCGATACGATTTTCACCGGACCTTAATCCCTTCTGGCAACGACGGTTTTATTGCTTGGACGGAGCCGCCGGATTGTCGCCCGAGGGCGACGGGACGCGGTTCGGGAGCGGCGCCTGCGGGTCCGTGGCGGAGGTGCCGGTGGGGCTCGCGGCGGGCACCGGGCGGTCCTTGTTCTCCGAGATGCTCTTGCCGCCGGGGTTCGGCGCATCCTTCGCAGCGGATTCCTCGCGCGGGACGGGCGCTTGGCTCCAGCCGTCCTGCGCGCTGCGGGATTTGTCGCCCATGGCATCCACGCCCTTGATCTCGCCGGGCTTGGTCTGGGCGAGGGCGGGGGAGGCGGCGAGCAGAAGGACGGCGAGGGCGGCGGACAGACGCGGCACGGGTGTCTCCGGAGATTCGGGTGGTTCCGGGGAACGTCACCCCGCCGGCCCAGTTCCGGCGCCGGTCGTCGCAAGGACGGCAAGGCGAGGGCCGCCGGCGCAGTGAGACCTCGTTAACCAAGCGGTGCCATCGTCTGGCTGCCTGCCCCCGTCTGCTCCGAGTTCTCCCTTCGAGTTCTCCCGCGCGAGATCCGCCGCCATGTCCAAGACGCAAGCCGAGCGGCCGCCCCACAGCGTCGATCCCGTCCCGGCGATGGATCACGCCGACGCGCCGCCCCTGAGCCCGACCGTGCGCCGGCACCTCGGCCAGACCCTGCGCGGCCACTACGCCGATTCCCTCTCCGCCCCCGTCGGCGAGCGCCTCGAAGCCCTGCTCGCCCAGCTCGACAAGACAGCCGGCTGAGGCGCCTGACCCCCGGTTTTCCTGTGCGCCATCGCACATGAGGTCGTTCTTTCTATCAAACCGGCCGCGACGAGACTTTTCATCTGGGTTCGGCGGCGACCGGAGAAGATGCTCGTTCCCGGCTCCGCACATCGGGCCGGTTTCCTCCTCGCGCACCGATCGACCGTCCGCCCGCGCCCCCGCGCGCCCGGCGGCCTCCCTTGACTTCGTTCGTTAGAAAGAACGAACTCTCCGCCGTTTCCCGGATTGTGGTCCGGGCTCGGCCGGAGGATCGGATGCGGAAGATGTGGCTCTCGACGACGCGGGCGGGTTGCCTCGCCCTGCTCGGCGCCGTGTCCCTCGGCCTCGCCGCCCCCTCCGCGCGGGCGCAGACCGCCTTGCTGAACGTGTCCTACGATCCGACCCGCGAGCTCTACCGCGAGATCAACGACGCCTTCGCCAAGAGCTGGAAGGCCAAGACCGGCGAGGACGTGACCGTGCGCGCCTCCCATGGCGGCTCGGGCGCCCAGGCGCGGACGGTGATCGACGGGGTCGATGCCGACGTGGTGACGCTGGGCATCCCCTCCGACATCGACGCCATCGCCCGGCTGACGAAGAAGATTCCGGCCGACTGGCGCGGCAAGCTGCCGAACGAGTCGCTGCCCTACACCTCGACGGTGGTGTTCCTCGTCCGCAAGGGCAACCCGAAGGGCGTGAAGGACTGGCCGGACCTCGCCAAGCCGGACGTGAAGGTCATCACCCCGAATCCGAAGACCTCGGCGGGCGGGCGCTGGAACTTCCTCGCCGCCTGGGGCTACGCCTATGGCCAGGACAAGGACGCGGCCAAGGCCGAGGCCTTCGTCGGCCAGCTCTACAAGAACGTGCCCGTCCTCGACACCGGGGCGCGGGGCTCCACCGTGACCTTCGCCCAGCGCAAGCTCGGCGACGTGCTGCCCACCTGGGAGAACGAGGCCTACCTCGTCCTGCAGGAATTCGGCGCCGACAATTTCGACATCGTGGTCCCGCCGACCTCCATCTACGCGGAGCCGCCGGTCGCGCTGGTGCCCGGCAACGCCGACCGCAAGGGCACGACCAAGACGGCGCAAGCCTATCTCGACTTCCTCTACACGGACGAGGCCCAGGCGATCTTCGCCAAGCACCATTACCGGCCGTTCAAGGCACAGGCCGCAACTGGTGCTGGCCTGCCCGACGTGAAGCTCTTCAAGATCGAGGATTACCAGGGCTCCTGGGACGATATCCAGGCGAAGAACTTCGATTCCGGCGGGCTGTTCGACCGCCTCAGCCGCGCCGGCCGCTAGAGAGTCCTTCGCGATGGCTTCGACCCTCGCCCCCGCCGACGCGGGGGCTTCCCCCCGTCCGGCGTGGCGCTTCCGCCGCCCGAGCGTGCTGCCGGGCTTCGGCCTGAGCTTCGGCTACACCCTGACCTGCCTCGGCCTCGTGGTGCTGCTGCCGCTGGCGGCCCTGGTGGCCCGCGCCTCCGGGCTGGGCTTTTCCGGCATCTGGGACGTGGCGACCGATCCCCGCGTGGCGAGCGCCCTGAAGCTCAGCTTCGGGGTGTCCCTGCTCGCGGCCCTCGTGGCCTCGGTCTTCGGCTTCATCGTCGCCTGGGTGCTGACCCGCTACACGTTTCCCGGCCGCAAGATCGTGGACGCCGCCGTCGATCTGCCCTTCGCCCTGCCGACCGCCGTGGCGGGCATCGCGCTGGCCTCCCTCTACGCCCCGGACGGGTTGATCGGCGCGCCGCTGGACCGCCTCGGCATCCAGGTCGCCTACACGCCGCTCGGCGTGTTCGTGGCCATGACCTTCGTTGGCCTGCCCTTCGCGGTGCGCACGGTGCAGCCGCTGATCGCCGAGATCGACAAGGAGATCGAGGAGGCCTCGGCGACGCTCGGCGCCACCCGCCGGGCGACGCTCCTCAAGGTGGTGCTGCCCCCGCTGATCCCGGCGGTGCTCACCGGCTTCGCCCTCGCCTTCGCCCGGGGGGTCGGGGAATACGGCTCGGTGATCTTCATCGCCGGCAACCTTCCTTACGTGTCGGAGATCGCCCCGCTCCTCATCGTCATCAAGCTGTCCGAGTTCGATTACGGCGGCGCGGCGGCCATCGCGACGATCATGCTCGGGATCTCGTTCCTGACCCTGCTCGCGATCAACCTGATCCAGGCGTGGAGCCGGAAGAGGTTCGGCTATGTCTGAGATCTTCTCGCCCGTCCGCCTCGCCGAGGCCCGGCCCGCCCCCGTGGCGGGGGAGGGGGCGGGGGTGCGCGCGCTCCTCATCGGGGTCGCGATCACCTTCCTCGCCCTGTTCCTCGTGCTGCCGCTGGCAGCGGTGTTCGTGCAGGCGCTCAGCCACGGCGTCTCGGCCTATCTCGACGCCTTCCGCGAGCCCGACGCCCTCTCGGCCATCCGCCTGACCCTGACGGTGGCGGCCATCGCCGTGCCGTTCAACCTCGTCTTCGGGGTGGCCGCCTCCTGGGCGATCGCCAAGTTCGAGTTCCCCGGCAAGACGTTCCTGATCACGCTGATCGACCTGCCGTTCTCGGTCTCGCCGGTCGTGTCGGGGCTGATCTACGTGCTGCTGTTCGGCAGCCAGGGCCTGTTCGGCGGCTGGCTCCAGGCGCACAACATCCAGATCCTGTTCGCCCTGCCGGGCATCGTGCTGGCGACGATCTTCGTCACCTTCCCCTTCGTCGCGCGGGAACTGATCCCGCTGATGCAGGAGCAGGGCTCGTCGGAGGAGGAGGCCGCGCTGACGCTCGGCGCCTCCGGCTTCCACGCCTTCCTTACCGTCACCCTGCCCAACATCCGCTGGGGGCTGCTCTACAGCGTCCTGCTCTGCAATGCCCGCGCGATGGGCGAGTTCGGCGCGGTCTCCGTCGTCTCCGGCCATATCCGGGGACTGACGAACACGATGCCGCTCCACGTGGAGATCCTCTACAATGAGTACAACTTCGTCGCCGCTTTCGCCGTCGCTTCGCTCCTCGCAGCCCTCGCCCTTGTCACACTCGTCGTCAAATCCGTCCTCGAATGGCGCTTCAGCGACGAACTCGCCGCGGGCCGGAAGCACTGAGCGGGCCTCGACGGCGATCCGCGTCGAGGCGGTCACGAAGACCTTCGACACGGCCGCCGTCCTGCACGACCTCTCCCTCGACGTGAGGGCGGGGGAGCTGCTCGGCCTGCTCGGCCCCTCGGGCTCGGGCAAGACGACGCTGCTGCGCATCATCGCCGGGCTCGACGCGCCGGATCGCGGGCGCATCCTGTTCGGGGGCGACGACGCCACGGGCCTGCCCGTGCAGCAGCGGGCGGTGGGCTTCGTATTCCAGCACTACGCCCTGTTCAAGCACATGAGCGTGGCCGACAACATCGCCTACGGCCTCAACGCGCGGCGGCGGGCCGACCGCCCGGCCAAAACCGAGATCAAGCGCCGGGTGGGGGACCTCCTCGACCTGATCCGTCTCTCGGGCTTCGGCGACCGCTACCCGTCGCAGCTCTCCGGCGGCCAGCGGCAGCGCGTGGCCTTGGCGCGCGCGCTCGCCGTGGAGCCGCGCGTGCTGCTGCTCGACGAGCCCTTCGGCGCCCTCGACGCGCAAGTCCGAAAGGACCTGCGCCGCTGGCTGCGGGAGATCCACGACCGCACCGGCCAGACCACGATCTTCGTGACCCACGACCAGGACGAGGCGCTGGAACTCTCCGACCGGGTGGCGGTGCTCGACCGGGGCCGGCTTGAGCAGGTCGGCACGCCGGACGAGGTTCAGGAGAACCCGGTCTCGGCGACGGTGCTGAAGTTCCTCGGCGATTCCGTCGAGGTCGAGGCCATCGCCGAGGGCGGCCGGGTGAGCGTGCGCGGCCGGGAGACCCCCGTGAGCGCGCCCCCCGGAATCATCGGCCCGGTGAAGCTCTACGTGCGCCCGTGGCAGCTCCAGCTGGTGGAGCTGGAGGCGGCGCATCTCTCGGGCACGGTGCGCTCCTCCTACCGCAGCCAGGGCCGCCAGCGGATCGAGGTGGAGGAAGCGGGCGGCCAGATCCTCGCCGTCGAGGATTTCGACGGCGTCCGCTACGCCGCCGGGCATCCGGTGGGGCTGCGGATCAACGGGGGGTATGTGTTCGGGTGAGGCTTCGCGTCAGCCGGTCGCCGGGGGATCGATCCGGTCCCTGAACAGGCGGAGGCAGGGCGCGAGGGTCTGCGCGAGCCGTCTCGCGGCCTCGATCGAGGGGGCGGCCCGCTCCGGCAGGAAGTTGTCGTAGTCATGGGCGGCGCGGTGGCGAAAGCGCCGGGCCTCGTCGGCATCGGCGGCGACCTCGGGAGTCAGGATCGCCGGCCTGCTCCGGTCGAGCAGGCTCACCGGACGCGAAACGCGGCGGATGAGATCCGCATGGGAGTTCGGGCCGGTCGGTCCATCCTCGCCGAGGATGTCGAGGATGCGATGGAGAGCGCCTTCGAGGGACGTGTGTCCGGCCTGCATCGCGTGCTGAAGGCCCATCCGCGCCCTGTAGCCGTCGAGGTCGGGGGCGTCGAAGCCGCCCGCGTCGTAGAGCCGAGCCGCGTTGCGGAAATGGCGGATCGCCGCCCCGAGATCGTCCTCGACGTCGAGCCAGCGCGCGTCGGTCACGGCAGGCGCAGCCCGTCGGCCTCGACGCGGGCGACGAAGGCGGGCTTCGTCGTCGCCCGTTCGAACACGTCCAGCGGCAGGCCATGCTCGGCCGAAAGGGCTTCGAGGAAGTCCCAGGCCGCCCAGCGCCCGCCGGCGGGGAAATCGATCATCACGTCGAGGTCGCTGTCATGGTCCATGCGACCGGTGACGAAAGAGCCGAACACCCAGAGACGCCCTGCCTCGCGCTCCGCATAGGCCCGCATCCGGGCCACCATCGCCTCGGCGGCTCGGATACGACGGGCGCGTTCGGCGGCCTTGCGCGCGGGAACCGTAATGAGGCTTGGATCGGTCGTCGTCATGACCGTCATCGTGGCGGTGATCGGGCTCGACGCCTCTATACCCTATCCCGACCGCCCTCGGAACAACGCCGCCGATCCGCCTGCGCCGCCCCTGCCCGCGTGGCACGTGCGAGCCTGCGCGCCACATCCGCGAGCCGACTCACAAAAAACTGCGGATCCCCCTGAACAGAACGAATTGTCGCGGCGTTTGAACGGTCACGCTCGCTCCATGCGACCGCCCGGAGATCCGCTTCATGTCCCTCGTTACCATTCTCCTCATCATCCTGATCATCCTCGCCTTCGGCGGCGGCGGTTTCCTCGGCGGCGGCGCCTATCGCGGCCCGGGCTTCGGCCTCGGCGGCATCCTGTTGATCGTCCTGATCGTCCTGCTGGTCACCGGCCGGCTCTGAGGCCCCGGCCTCACCGGCAGGTGAGGCCTACGATGGCGGGCGCCGCTCCGGCGGGGCCCGCCTCCCTCGACCCGGACAGGGCGATGCCCTTTCCCGCCAGGAACGCCGCGATGATTGCCGCCGGTACGACCGGCAGGCTCATCGGCGGCGCCACCCCGGCCACGAGACGCGGCGCGGCCGGATAGGACGCCACAAGCCCCGCGAGACTCCCTTGGGCTCCGAACAGCGGAGCCCCCGCCGAGCCCGGCTGCAGCGGCGCCGTCACCCGTCCCTCCGTCACCGTTCCCGGCACCGCCGACACGCCCTCCGCCCCCGCCGCGAGGGCGACGACCGGCCCGTCCGCGAGGCTCTTCGCCAGGGCGAGGGCCGCCGGCTTCGCGCCCGCGACCTCCACCAGGGCGAGGCCGGACGGATCGCGGGCGAGCGTTCCGGCGCAGCCCTCCGGCACCACCGCCAGAACCCGGCCCGGCGCGACGGCGAGGCCGGTCGCCACGAGTCGGGCCGGCGCGACGGCAGGTGCCGGGGAGGGCGCGGGCGTCGCGGCGACCGGCGCCGCCGCCGGGAACGGCTCGAAGGCGTTCGCCATGGCGATCACGAGGCGGCCGACCTCCCCGGCGAGCGCCCGGTCGTAGCCGATGAGGAAGCCCCGGATTCCCTGCGGCCCGGCGGCGTAGCGGGTGTAGGACAGGCCGGTCGCCGTCTCGGCGGTGACGACCACGAAATCCGGCTTCTGCAGGCGGTAGGTCACCTTGCGGCCGTTCAGGGGCGCGTTCGCCCGCTCGAACAGACCCTCCAGGGTCTCGGCCTCCGGCGGATAGGCGCGGGTCTCGAACGTCACCTTCCCGTCCGCGCTCTGCCAGCGGGTGCCGGAGGGGAGGGCGGTGCGCTTCGTGAGCAGCGCCTCGGGCACGCCGACGACGGCGCCGCTGACGGGATCGGCCTGGACGCGGAAGCGCGCGGCCTTCCGCGCCGCCTCGCCCGCCGCGCGCAACGCCGTCCGGCCCTCGCCGGTCAGGGGATCGGCGAGGCGGGCGCGGGCGGCGAAGGCCTGCAACGCCTCGAAGGTGCGCTTCCCGAAGCCGCCGGAGACCACGCCGTTGAAGTCGCCGGTCCAGACCAGGGCGTCCTGCAGCGCCTTCCGCTCGGGCTCGGGCAGGGCCTCGAAGGCGGCGCGGGTGGCGTCCATCGCCGGATCGGCGGGTTTCGCGGCGGGCGGCGGCGGGGGCCGTGTTTGCGCCGAGGCAAGCCCCGCCGGCGCCAGCAGGGCCAACGCCAGAATCCAAACCATCCGCCCGCATCCGATGGCGCTCACATCGGCCTCCCGAATCCCGCGGCGAGGGTGGCAGAGCGCCCGCCCCCGCGCCAGGGGTTACGGCCACGCTCGACAGGACTTGGCGTCTGTCACCCCGCCGGACTTCCGCCCCGCTCTCGGCCGGCTAATTGCGCTGGCCAAACACGGCGCCGCGCGCCGGGCGCCGGTCGGCGCGCCGAGACCAAGGCGCGGCCGGAATGGGAGGCAGCCCGGTGGCGTTGAACCTGACGCAGAAGCTCGTCCAGTCGCATCTCGTCGAGGGCGACCTCACCCCCGGCGGCGAGATCGCGCTGCGAATCGATCAGGCGCTGCTGCAGGACGTGCTCGGCGGCCTCGTGATGCTGGAATTGGAGGCGATGGGCGTCGAGCGCGTCGCGATCCCGATCGCCGCCCAGTACATCGACCACAACCTCGTCCAGAACGACCATCTCAACGCCGACGAGCACCTGTTCCTGCGCTCGGCCTGCCGGAAGTTCGGCGTCTGGTACTCGCGGCCGGGGAACGGGATCAGCCACCCGGTCCACATGCAGAGCTTCGGCAAGCCGGGGCAGACCATGGTCGGCTCGGACAGCCACACCCCGGCGGCCGGGTCGCTGGGGATGCTCGCCTTCGGCGCGGGCGGAGTCGAGGTGGCGCTCGCCATGGCCGGCGAGCCCCTGCGGCTCCGGATGCCCAAGGTCTGGGGCGTGAGGCTCACCGGCACGCTGCCCGACTGGGTGAGCGCGAAGGACGTGATCCTCACCCTGCTCGGCCGCCACGGGGTGGAGGGCGGGTTCGGCACGATCATCGAGTATCACGGGCCGGGGCTCGCGGGCCTGACGGCGATGGACCGGCACGTCATCGCCAACATGGGCGCCGAGATGGGCGCCACGACGAGCGTGTTCCCGGCGGACGAGGCGGTCAGGACCTTCCTCGAAGGCGTCGGCCGGGGAGGGGTTTTTGCGGAGCTTTCAGCGGACGAAGGCTGCACCTACGACAAATCCGAAGAAATCGATCTCTCTTCCCTGGTGCCGATGATCGCCAAGCCGTCGAGCCCCGGTAACGTCGTGCCGGTCTCGGAGGTGGCGGGCACCGAGATCTACCAGAGCTATATCGGCTCCTCGGCCAATCCGGGTTTTCGCGATTTCGCCGTCGCGGCGGCGATCGTGAAGGGCAAGCAGACCCACGACCGGGTCTCGTTCGACATCAACCCCTCGACGCGGGTGGTGCTGGAGACCCTGATCCGCGACGGGCAGCTCTCGGACCTGATCCATGCCGGGGCGCGGGTGCATCAGGCGGGCTGCAACGGCTGTATCGGCATGGGGCAGGCCCCCGCCTCGGGGCGCAACTCGCTGCGCACCGTGCCGCGCAACTTCCCCGGCCGCTCCGGCACGCGGGAGGACAGCGTGTTCCTGTGCAGCCCCGAGACCGCCGCCGCCTCGGCGCTGACCGGCGTCATCACCGATCCGCGCACCCTGGACATGCCCTATCCCCGGATCGTCCCGCCCGCGATGGTGCCCGGCAACACGACGATGCTGCTCGGCCCGCTGCCGGAGGCCGAGGCCCGCACCGTCCGGCTGGAAAAGTCCGAAAACATCACCACCCTGCCGGAACTGGGCAAGCTTGGCGCCGACATCCGCGTGCCGGTGATGCTCAAGACCGGCGACGACATCTCCACCGACGACATCATGCCGGCGGGCGCGCGGGTGATGCCCTACTGGTCGAACATCCCGAAGACCTCCGACTTCACCTTCGAGCCCATCGACGACAGCTACCCCAAGCGCGCGAAGCAGGGCGGGGCGGAGCGCGCCGGCCACGCCATCGTCGGCGGCCTGAATTACGGGCAGGGGTCGAGCCGCGAGAACGCCGCGCTTGCCCCGCGCTACCTCGGGCTGGAGGTGGTGCTGGCCAAGAGCTTCGCCCGCATCCACTGGCAGAACCTCGTGAATTTCGGGGTCCTGCCGCTCACCTTCGCCGACCCGGCCGATTACGATAGGCTGGAGATCGGCGATCATCTCGAGATCGTGGGCGTGGCCGAGGCCCTGGCGGCGGGCCGGGACATCACCGCCACGCTGCGCGGCAAGGACACGATCCGGCTCACCCACGGCCTGTCGCCGCGACAGGTCGAGGTGCTGCTGGCGGGCGGGGTCATCGCTTGGCTGCGCGCCCGCCTCGGCAAGGACGAGCCGGCCCGCACGGTCGCCTGAGCGCCTGACGAAAAGATCACCGGGAGAGTGCGATGAGTGCGGGCGACGCCCTGGCGCGCGAGGACGCGAAGGCCCCCTGGCATGCGGGCCTGACCCCGCGCCACTGGCGCATCCTCTGGGGCAGCTATCTCGGCTGGATCTTCGACGGCTACGAGGCGGTGGCCCTGGTCTACGCCCTGCGCCCGGCGCTCGGCACGATCCTGACGCCCGAACAGGCGCAGGCGCCGGCCTATTACGTCGGGCTCGCCATCGGGATCACCCTGCTCGGCTGGGGGCTGGGCGGCCTGCTCGGCGGGATCGCGGCAGACTACATCGGCCGCAAGCGGATGATGATGATCTCCATCCTCGGCTACGCGGTGTTCACCGGGCTCACCGCCTTCGCCGAGAGCTTCGTCCAACTCGCGGCGCTCCGCTTCATCACGGGGCTCGCCATCGGCTCGGAATGGTCCACCGGCATCGCGCTGGTGGCCGAGACCTGGCCGAACCGGGCGCGGCCCAAGGGCTGCGGCTTCCTGCAATCGGGCTTCGGCGGCGGCGCCGTGCTCGCGGCCATCGTCTGGGCGGTGCTGGCGGCGACGAACCCGCTCGGCGACCAATCCTGGCGGATCATGTTCGCCCTCGGGGCGCTGCCGGCCTTCGTCTGCCTGTATCTACGCCGGGCGCTCGACGAATCCGAGCAGTGGTTGCAGGCCCTGAAGGAGCAGCGCTGGGCGGCCACGTCCGACGGCGCCGCGCACGGGGCGAAGCCGGCGCAGCGGCCCTTCACCCTGGCCGAGATCTTTCGCGAGAAGGAGAGCCGCCGCCGGGTGCTGCTCGCCACCGCGATGTCCTTCGCGACGACGGTGGGCTGGTGGGCGGTCTCGTCCTGGCTGCCGGCCTATACGGAGGGGCTCGCCAAGGCGGCAGGAGAGCCGGCCAATGTCTGGGGCCCGCGCATGGGCATCGTCTACAATGTCGGCGCCATCACCGCCTACGTCGTCTCGGGCTTCGTCGCCGACGCGATCGGCCGGCGGCCCTTCCTGATCGTCACCTATGTCGGCTGCATCGCCACGTCGCTCGCCTGCTACCTGTGGCACGGTGGGCTGATGCCGTTCCTGGCGCTGGCCTTCCTGAACGGTTTCTTCACGCTGGGCTTCGCCTTCTCGTGGATGGCGATCTACCTCGTGGAGCTGTTCACCCCGGCGGTGCGGGCGACGGCGGCGAGCGTCGTGTTCAACGGGGCGCGGCTCGTCGCCTGGATCTTCCCGATCATCGCCGGGCAGATCGTCACCTCCTTCGGCGGCGTCGCGGCGGCGGCGCTCACGATGTCGAGCGTCTACGTCCTGGGGCTGATCGTGCCGTGGTTCATGCCCGAGACCACGGGCCAGCCCCTGCCGGAGTGAAGAGATCCCCTCTCCCCGAGCGGGGAGAGGGCGCGGGCGGCCTAATCCTCGTCGTCGTCCTCGTCCTGGTGCCGGCCCTTGAGCTTGGCGAAGACGGAATCCGCGTCGAGCCGCTCGTCCCGGCCGCCGCGAAGGTCGTCCTCGTCGGGCTCCGGCTCGCGCTGGGTCGAGACCTCGGTCGGCAGGAGCGAGGCGCCGCCCTCGGCCGCCAGCGCCGCCGGACGGTCGGCCGCCGCCTTCTGAACCTCGAAGTCGAGGTTGATCTGGGTGGTGAGACCCAGCGTCACCGGGTCGAGGGGCTGCAGCGAGCCCGAGTTCCAGTGGGTGCGCTCGCGGATCTGCTGGATCGTCGACTTCGTCGTGCCGACGAGGCGGATGATCTGCGCGTCCTTCAGCTCGGGGTGGTTGCGCAGCAGCCAGAGGATGGCGTTCGGCCGGTCCTGGCGGCGGGAGAGGGGCGTGTAGCGCGGCCCCTTGGTGGTACGCTTGACCTCGGGCAGCTTCACCTTCGAGACGGCGGGCTTGAGCTTGTAATGCGGCGCCTTCTGCGCCTTCTCGATCTCGTCGCGGGTGAGCTGGCCAGTGGTGATCGGGTCGAGACCCTTGATCCCCGCCGCGACCTCGCCGTCCGCGATGCCCTTCACCTCGAGGGGGTGGAGTTTGCAGAAGTCGGCGATCTGCTCGAACGCCAGCGACGTGTTCTCGACCAGCCAAACGGCGGTCGCCTTGGGCATCAGCGGACCCTGGGACATCTCTTCACGCGGCTCCGACGGCGGAACGGGCCGAACCGGGCATCGGTTCGCGGGCTCCGGGAACATCCCGGAGACCACCCGTCTCACGCTAAAAAAGGGGGATGCCGCCAGTATAGGCGCCCCCTCGAAGGGGCGCAATCGCCCGCGCACCGGATCGGGGCCTTGCCGCCGGTACTTCGCCGGGGGACCCTCTATTCCATGAACCCCGCCACGATCCGCGAGAATTCCGGGGTGCGCAGGTAGCCGTAGGACTTGTGGGTGTTCTCGCGCCCGTCCGGGGCGCGGTAGGCGTTGATCACCGGCACGTCGCGGATGCGCACCCCCGCCTCGTTCGGCGGGAAGGCGTCGGCCAGATCCTCGCCCACGGTGGCGATGTCGTTGCGGTCCATCAGGTTCATCCAGGCCGCCACCGAGCGGGGGACGGCGAGGTCGCCGTGCTCCTCCGTGAGCTTGAGATGCACCTCCGCGAGGCCGAAGGGCGAGCCGAGGGTGACGAGGGTCACCGGCCCCGCCACGGAGCCGTCGCGCTCGGCCAGCCGCAGCACGTCGTAGGCGATGAGCCCGCCCATGGAATGGGCGGCCAGCAGCAGCGGCCCCGCGCCGTGGCGGCCGAGGGCCTCGCGCAGCCGGGCGCGGGCGGCGTCCCGGAAGACGGCGTCGTCATGGTAGCCCCAGAGGTCGTCGAGGCGGTATTCGAGGATCATGTCGTCCACCGGCGTGAGGCCGACCGCCTCCTGCAGGCTCGCCAGCCCCCGGTAGATCCGGTCCGTGAAGGTCGCCTCGCGGCGCGCCGGCTCCCCGGCGGGGGAGGGGAACGGCCCGAGGCCGAGATCCGGCCGGTAGGGCTCGCGGTTGTCCCCTTCGCGCAGCGGATCGGGGTAGCGCAGGTCCGCCCAGTAGACGAAATCGAGAGAGACCGGGTCGTCGCGGCCGCAATTGCGGCGCAGGCCCTCGCGGATCGCCTCGGCCCACCAGCCCGCCTTCTCCTCGCGGGGCGGCTTGTTGGCGAGGCCGTGGATTCCGACGATGTGCTTCGTAATGGCCGCCTCCCACGGCTTGGCCGCAGGAGGGACACTCTAAATCAGAATGTCGCAGGCGCGACTGCGACAAAAATCCCAGACACGTCAGTCGAACAGGCTGGAGACGCTCGACTCGGTGGCCGTCCGCCCGATCGCCTCGCCGAGCAGTGGCGCGATCGACATCACCCGGATGTTGCGGGCGAGCTTCACGGCCTGGGTCGGCTGGATCGAGTCGGTGATGACCAGCTCCTTCATCCGCGAGGCGGCGATGCGCGAGACCGCGCCCCCCGAGAGCACCCCGTGGGTGATGTAGGCCGACACGTCCTTGGCGCCCGCGTTGAGCAGGGCCTCGGCGGCGTTCACCAGGGTGCCGCCGGAATCCACGATGTCGTCCACGAGGATGCAGGAGCGGCCGCGCACGTCGCCGATGATGTTCATCACCTCGGATTCGCCCGGGCGCTCGCGGCGCTTGTCCACGATGGCCAGCGGCGCGTCGATGCGCTTGGCGACCACGCGGGCGCGGACCACGCCGCCCACGTCGGGCGAGACCACCATCCGGTCCTCGGGGGGCATCCGCTCCTTGATGTCGCGCACCATGACGGGGGCGGCGAACAGGTTGTCGGTGGGGATGTCGAAGAAGCCCTGGATCTGGCCGGCATGGAGATCGAGGGTGAGCACGCGGTCTGCGCCCGCCTCGGTGATGAGGTTGGCGACGAGCTTGGCCGAGATCGGGGTGCGGCCGGAGGTGCGCCGGTCCTGCCGGGCATAGCCGAAATAGGGGATCACCGCCGTGATGCGCCGCGCCGACGACCGGCGCGCGGCGTCGATCATGATCAGCAGTTCCATCAGGTGGTCGTTCGCCGGGAAGGAGGTCGACTGGACGATGAACACGTCCTCGCCGCGGACGTTCTCCTGCAGCTCGACGAAGATCTCCATGTCGGCGAAGCGCCGGACCATGCACTTGGCCAGGGGCAATTCGAGGTAGGCGGCAATGGCCTCGGCCAAGGGCCGGCTCGCGTTGCCGGCGACGATCTTGATCGAGGATTTCATGCTGTCCCGCCCGTACGCGTCCCGTGCACCCTGCACGGAAGCGGCTTCCGCCCCGCGGGTACCGGGGCAGATCCATGACGGATGAGGCTCATATCAGCGGGGACCAAGTGTCACAATGGGTTCGTCGGCCGCCTCAGACCGGCTGCGGCTCGAGCAGGCGGTGCAGGTGGACCACGAAGTAGCGGGTCTGGGCGCTGTCCACCGTGGCCTGCGCCTTGGCGCGCCATGCCGCCTGGGCGGAGGCGTAGTCCGGGTAGATGCCGACGATGTCGAGGCCCTTCACGTCGCGGAAGCGGATCCCGTCGAGGTTCTCGAGCTCGCCGCCGAATACGAGGTGGAGCCGCTGGTCGCTCTCGATCGTCGTGGCCATGATCTCTCCTCTCGCGCGCCCCGGCCTCGGGCCGATTCGGGGCGTCGCGGCGCGCCGGGGTGTGGCCCTGCGGTCGCAGACGGCGCCGGGAGCGTCAAGCCTCGCCGGAGCAGGCTGTGCTAGGATGGCGGGCATGAGCCGTTCGCACCCGCTCCCGACCCTCCTCCTCGCCGCGCTGCTGGCCCCCCTGCTGGCTTCCTTGCCGGCCCCCTTGCCGGCTTCGGCCCAGCAGGGCCTTCGCCTGAAGCCGGGGGAGAAGGTGCAGGCCGAGAAGGCGGCGCGGACGCCCGCCGCGCCGGTCATCGCCTGCCCCTCCGTCGCCAATTACCGGATGCTGATGCAGGCGGGGCCCGCCGCCGCCGCGGCGACGCTGGCCGATCCGAAGGCCGACCATCTCGGCTGCGCCGCCCTGCCGCGCAACCGGATCGGCGCCGTGGTCGACAAGGTGACGCTCGCCGGGCGCAGCTACGATTGCGCGGCGGTGAAGGACACCACCACCTGCCATTGGGTCGAGGCGGGCCGGCTGCCGGCCGCCGGGGCCGAGGGCTGGCGCTGAGGGGGAGTGGAGTGGCGGAAGCGGATGGGAATCGAACCCACCGTACGCTGTTGGCGTACCGCTGGTTTTGAAGACCAGGAGGGCCACCAGACCCCGTTCGCCTCCATCGACCGGCCTATTCGCCGGCTCCGCGTCGGTCAAGGATCGGCGGCCGGCGGCGTCAGTCGGACGCAGGCGCGGGCAGGCCCTTGAGAGCCGGCGACGGCCCTATCGAGCGGCGCCGGATTCGTATTAATTCCGCCACACTGTTGTGGCCCTGCACCAGTCATGCCTTTCCTCTCCCGCTCCGGGAGCGCCGCCACCGGCCCCGATGCGGGCGGGTCCGGCCCCGCTCCAGACCCGGCCGGCCCGGCCCCGCAGGCGGATTCGCCGCTCGCCGATTCCCTGCGCCCGGGGCCACGGGGCCCGGGCTGGATCGGCGCGGCGGTGGTCGTCACGGCGCTGGTCTGCGCGCTGACCACCTTCCTGATCCTGGCCGGCGTCATCCGCGTCACGCCGACGCCGACCTACGGGATCACCCTTCTGGCCATCAACGTCGCCCTGGTGCTCGGGCTCGTGGTGATCATCGCCTGGGAGGCGCGGGTCTTCCTGCATGCCCGCCGGGCGAACGCCGCCGTGGCGCGGCTGCATTCGCGCATCGTCGGCCTGTTCTCGCTGATCGCGATCCTGCCGACGATCCTGCTCGCCGTCGTCGCCTCGGTGACGATCGACCGGGGCCTGTCGCTCGGCTTCACCGACCGGGTGCGGGACGTGGTGCTGAAATCCGTGGAGGTGGCCGACGCCTACCAGGAGAACCAGTGCCAGTCGCTCGCCCGCGAGATCCGCATCCTCAACGACGACCTGACGCGGGCGCGGCCGAACTTCGACGTGAACCGGACGTGGTTCGAGACCTTCCTGACCACGCGGGCGACCAATCTCGGCCTGCCGGTGGCGCAGATCATGCGCGGGCCGACCGACGTGGTGGCACGGGCCAACATCGACGTGCTCAAGCAGGTGCGCCTGCCCTCGGCCGCCGCCTTCGAGGATGCGGGCAAGTCGACCGACCCGATCTGCCTGCTGCCCTCCGAGGGGCGCGTCTTCGCCGCCCTCCTGCGGATGCCCGCCTACGACGACGCGGTGCTGATGGTGCAGCGGGAGGTGAACCCGCTGGCCATCGAGTTCCCCGGCGTGTCGCGGGCGGCGGCGGCCGAGTACCTGACCTACGATTCCCTGCGCCGCTCCATCCAGATCACCTTCGCCCTGGTCTTCGTGCTGATCGCGCTGATCGCGCTGCTCTCGGCGGTGTGGTTCGGGCTGAACTTCGCCAACCGCTTCGTCGCCCCGATCCGGCGGCTCATCAACGCGGCCGACCAGGTCGCCTCGGGCAACTTCTACGCCCAGGTGCCCACGAAGAAGACCAGCGGCGACCTCGCGAGCCTCGGCGAGAGCTTCAACAAGATGACCCAGGAATTGCGCCGCCAGCATGCCGGGCTGATGGCCGCCAACGACCTGATCGACGCCCGCCGCCGCTTCACCGAGGCGGTGCTGTCGGGGGTCTCCCCCGGCGTGATCGGCCTCGACGCGGCGGGCTTCGTCACCATCGCCAATCCCGCCGCCGAGCGGATGCTCGATCTCGGCAGCGATCGGCTGGTGGGCCAGCCGCTGGGGGTCGCGGTGCCGGAACTCGCCCCGGTTCTGGCCGAGGGCGAGGCCCGGCAGCGGGCGGTGCAGCAGCAGATCCAGCTCACCCGCACCCGGGGCGAGCGCAAGGAGGAGCGCACCGTCACCGTGCGCGTCACCGGCGAGCAGGCGCCGGGCGGGGCGCGGGGCGCGGTGGTGACGCTCGACGACATCACCGACCTCGTCCAGGCGCAGCGCACCTCCGCCTGGGGCGACGTCGCCCGGCGCATCGCCCACGAGATCAAGAACCCGCTCACCCCGATCCAGCTCTCGGCGGAGCGGATCCGGCGCAAGTACGGCAAGGTCATCCTCACCGACCGGGAGGTGTTCGACCAGTGCACGGCGACGATCGTGCGCCAGGTGGACGAAATCAAGCGCATGGTGGACGAGTTCTCGGCCTTCGCGCGGATGCCGAAGCCCGCCATCGCCCCCAACGACCTGACCGAGATCGCCAAGCAGAACCTGTTCATGATGCGCGTCGCGCACCCGGACATCGATTTCGCCTTCTCCGCCGAGGGCGGCGCGGGCGCGTCGGAAAAGATCGTGGCGGCCTTCGACATCCGGCTGCTCAGCCAAGTGATCACCAACATCCTCAAGAACGCCGTCGAGGCGGTCTCCGAGGTGCCCCCCGATGTGCTCGGCAAGGGCAAGATCGCCCTGGGACTCGCCGTCGAGGACGGGTTCGCGGTGATCACGGTGACGGATAACGGCAAGGGTTTCCCCGCCGAGGGGCGCCAGCGGCTGTTGGAGCCCTACATGACCACCCGCGAGGGCGGCACCGGGCTCGGGCTTGCCATCGTCAGCAAGGTGCTCGAGGAGCACGGCGGCGGCATCGCCCTCAACGACAACCCCGCCGGTCGCGGCGGGCAGGTACGGATGCGGGTGCCGCGCGAAGCCGGTCCCGAGCGGCCACCGACCACGCCAGAGGAGAAGGGCGCCGCACCGACGGCCCCCCGGATCGCGGAGATGCAGGCATGAGCGCCGATATTTTGATCGTCGACGACGAGGCCGACATCCGCGACCTCGTCGCCGGCATCCTGGACGACGAGGGCCATCGCTGCCGCACGGCGGGCGGCTCGGACGAGGCGCTGAGCGCCATCGAATCCCGGCGCCCGCACCTCGTCTTCCTCGACATCTGGTTGCAGGGCTCGCGCCTCGACGGGTTGCAGGTGCTCGACCTGATCAAGGCCGCCCATCCCGACCTGCCGGTGGTGATGATCTCCGGCCACGGCAACATCGAGACCGCCGTCTCGGCCATCAAGGCGGGCGCCTACGACTTCATCGAGAAGCCGTTCAAGGCCGACCGGCTGATCCTCGTGGCCGAGCGGGCGCTGGAAGCCTCCCGCCTGCGGCGCGAGGTGCGCGACCTCAAGGCCCGCTCCGGCTCGGCCGACCAGATCGTCGGCGGATCGCTGGCCATCAACCAGCTGCGCCAGACCCTGGAGCGCGTCGCCCCCACCAACGCGCGGGTGATGATCACCGGGGCGCTGGGCGCGGGCAAGGAACTCGCCGCGCGGACCCTGCACCGGGCCTCGACGCGGGCGAACGGCCCCTTCGTGCTGCTCAACGCCGCCACAATCCTCCCCGAGACGATGGAGGCCGAACTGTTCGGCGTCGAGGGCGAGAACGGCCGCCGGGTCGGCGCCCTGGAGGAGGCCCATGGCGGCACGCTCTACCTCGACGAGGTGGCGGACATGCCCCGCGAGACGCAAGGCCGGATCCTGCGCGTCCTCGTGGACCAGAACTTCCAGCGGGTCGGCGGGACGACGCGGGTCCACGTCGATGTCCGCATCATCTCCTCCTCCTCCCGCGACCTGCAGGAGGAGATCGCGGCGGGCCGCTTCCGCGAGGACCTGTTCCACCGCCTCTCGGTGGTGCCGATCCGCGTGCCGGCCCTGTCCGAGCGGCGCGAGGACGTGCCGGAGCTGATCCGCTTCTTCATGGACAACATCTCGGGCCAGACCGGCCTGCCCAAGCGCGTCATCGCCGAGGACGCGATGGCGGTGCTGCAATCGCACAACTGGCCGGGCAACGTCCGCCAATTGAAGAACAACGTCGAACGGCTGATGATCCTGACCCAGGCCGACCCGGAGCAGGAAGTCACCTCCGAGATGCTGCCCTCGGAGATCGGCGCCCTGGTGCCCACCACCCCGGCCGGGGCGGGGGGCGAGAAGCTGATGAGCCTGGCGCTGCGCGAGGCCCGCGAGATCTTCGAGCGCGAGTACCTCGTGGCGCAGATCGCCCGGTTCTCGGGCAACATCTCGCGCACCGCCGAATTCATCGGCATGGAGCGGTCGGCCCTGCACCGGAAGCTCAAGTCCCTGGGAATCGGGCCGTAGGGCCGGCCCGAGGCGATAAAGCCGCTGCCGTTCCGTCACGCCCCGCGCGGAACGGCCCTTGCTTCGGCTCACGCTTTGGAATGCAAATGCTTTATACGGAGCCGTCGGCGGGACATCGGACAATTCCGCAGGCGGCGGACCATCCCGAACCGGGCACTCCCATCGGGACAACAAACAGGCGAAGAAAATGGCCGGCGAGCGCGCACAGAACCTTCAGGACACCTTCCTCAATCATGTCCGCAAGAACAAGATCCCTCTGACGATCTTCCTCGTCAACGGCGTTAAACTGCAAGGCGTCGTAACTTGGTTTGACAATTTCTGCGTGCTGCTGCGCCGGGACGGTCATTCCCAGCTCGTCTACAAGCACGCCATCTCCACCATCATGCCGGGCCACCCGGTTCAGCTCTTCGAGCCGGACGAGACGCCCGAGAAGGCGTAAGACCTCGCCCTCTCCCCGATCCAAAGGGAGAGGAGCCTGCCGGTTGGCATCCGCCCCGCCCGCGCCCATATGAGCGTGAGCGAACAAGAGCGAACCGGCGAGCGCCATTCCTGCATGAGCGAGACTTTGACCTCGGGTGAGGCCCGCCTCCGGGCCCACGCGGCGCCCGAGGGCGAGATCGCCGCCTCGACCCGAACCCTGGTGATCGGCCCCTACCTCGCCCGCAACGCGGGTCCGGCGGGCCGGGTGGCCGCGCCCTCCCGCTCAGTGGAGGCGCGACTCGACGAGGCGACCGGCCTCGCCGCCGCCATCGAGCTCGACGTCACCCAGAGCCTGCCCATCACCCTGCCGCGCATCCGGCCCTCGACCTATCTCGGCAAGGGCCGGGTCGATGAGATCGCCGGGCTGGTCAAGGCCGAGGAGATCGGCCTCGTGGTGATGGATTGCGCCCTCTCGCCCGTGCAGCAGCGCAACCTCGAGAAGGCCTGGGGCGCCAAGGTCATCGACCGCACCGGCCTGATCCTGGAGATCTTCGGACGCCGCGCCTCCACCCGCGAGGGCACGCTGCAGGTCGAGCACGCCCACCTCGCCTACCAGAAGTCGCGCCTCGTCCGGTCCTGGACCCACCTGGAGCGCCAGCGCGGCGGCTTCGGCTTCCTCGGCGGCCCCGGCGAGACCCAGATCGAGGCCGACCGGCGGATGATCCAGGAGCGCATGACCCGCATCGAGCGCGACCTCGACGCCGTCGTGCGCACCCGCGGCCTGCACCGGCAGAGTCGGGCGCGGGTGCCGTACCCGATCGTGGCGCTGGTGGGCTACACCAATGCCGGGAAGTCGAGCCTCTTCAACACGTTGACCAAGGCCGAGGTCACGGCCAAGGACATGCTGTTCGCGACCCTCGACCCCACCGCGCGGGCGACCAAGCTGCCCCATGGCGAGACGGTGATCCTGTCCGACACGGTGGGCTTCATCTCCGACCTGCCGACCCCGCTCATCGCGGCCTTCCGCGCCACGCTGGAGGACGCCATCGAGGCGGACGTGTTGCTGCATGTGCGCGACGTCAGCCACGACGACAACGCGGCCCAGGCCGAGGATGTGGGGCAGGTGCTGCACGAGCTCGGCATCGACACGGCGGACGGCCGCCTCATCGAGGTCTGGAACAAGGCCGACCTGCTGGACGAGGACGAGCGCACGCGGCTCTTCAACCTCTCCGGCCAGGGCCGGGTGCGCAACGACCGCGACAGCGACGCGCCGGTCCTCGTCTCGGCGCTGACGGGGGAGGGGCTCGCCGCCCTCACCAGCCGGATCGAGGCGCGGATCGCGAAGTCGCGCACGAGCTTCGCGGTGTCCCTGCCGCCGGAGGACGGGGCCGCCCTGCACTGGCTCTACGAGAACGCCGAGATCCTCGACCGGCGCGCGGAGCCGGACGGGACGCTGCACCTCGCCGTGCGCGTCGCCCCCGAGAAGGAGCCGCGCTTCCTCAACCGCTTCGGCGGCGCCCGCCGCCTCGGGCGCGCCGGATGACACCGCCTGCGACGGTGGTCCCGGAGACCGCCCAGGACGCCGCCCTGCGGGTGATGCAGGAGGGTGGGCAGCCGCGTCTCACGGCGCTGCGGATCGTCATCCTCCTCGTGCTGCTCATGGCCGCCCAGGCCTATGACGGCTCCCTGCACGCCCTAAGCCACTGGTTCATCCTGGGCCTCTACGGCCTCGGCACGGTGTGGTTCGGGCTCGGCGAACGGGGGCGGAGCCGGTCCGCGACGGCCTATTCCTGGGCGGGAACCGGCCTCAACGCCGTGCTCGCGGTCTACGTCATCGTGGAGCACATGCTGGCCGGGGGCGGCACGGGAGAGGGCGCCGACGCGGTGAGCCGCCTGCCCGCCTACCTGCTCCTGCTGCAGACCGGCCTGAGCATGCAGGTGTCCCACACCCTGCTGTTCTGCGCCATCGTCACCGCGAGCTGGGTGGCCGCCTTCCTCGTGGGGCTCGCCTATCCGGGCCTGTTCCCCGGCTTGAACGGCGATGCGCCGATGCAGGTGATCGGGCTCGCGACCTTCGTCGCCACGGGCCTGCTCGTCATCGACGGCGTCACCCGCCTGCGCCGGGCCGTGGACCGGACGCTGGAGGTGGAGCGCGAGCGCGGGCGGCTCGCCCGCTTCGTGCCGAACGCCATCGCCCGGGACCTCGCCTTGGACGCGATGGGCCTCCACCGCCGCCATGCCTGCCTGCTGATCCTCGACATCCGGGGTTTCTCGGCCCTCAGCCAGCGGCATCCGCCGGGGGAGATGGTGGCCGCCCTGATGGCCGTGCGGGCGCAGACGCAGGGCGCGGTGGCCGCGCAGGGGGGCATGGTCGACAAGTATATCGGCGACGCGGTGCTGGCGCAGTTCATCACCGGCACGGCGGAGGAGCAGGCCCGCGCGGCGGCGGCCTGCGCCCTCGACATCCAGGCCCGCCTCGCGGCGGTGAATGCCCGGCGCCGGGCGGAGGATCGCTTCGAGATCCGCACCGCCACGGCGATCCATGCCGGCACCCTCCTCGTCGGCGTGTTCGATGACGGGGTGCGGGCCGAGTACACGGTACTCGGGCCGGCGATGAACATGCTGGCCCGCATCGAGGTCCGCGCCAAGGCCGCCGACCTCGCCATCGCCGCCTCGGAGGAGATCGTGCGCCTGCTGGGCGGTCCCTTCGCGACGCCGTTCCGGCCGCACCCGGTCCCCGGCACCGAGACCGAGCATGGCGCCCTCTACACGATCGACGCGGAATCGTAGTCCGCCTGAAAGATCGCCCTCCCGATCACGTTCCCGTGCGGCAGGAACTCCCTTGTGCGCGATTGGTTCGCCCGGGGCGGCGCGTGGCCGTGGAGCGTTCATTCCCATGAAGAAGACCATTCTCGGCGCGATGCTCGTCCTCGGGCTGGCCGCCGGCACCGCCGCCCCGTCCTTCGCCGCCCCCGGCGACGGCCTCGACCGGGACGCCGCCGCCCAGGGCAACGGCCGTTTCGGCAACATGCACAGCCAGGCCCAGATGGGCTCGCGGGCCACGATGATGCGCGGCCATGGGATGCGCCACCGTCACCATCATCACCGCCGCCATCGTCACTGATCGCTGAACCCGCCGGAGGCGCATTCCTCTCCGCCGCCGCGTGCTCTACGTGGAAGCGGCGGGGGCGTTGCCCTGCGCGCCGGGACGGGGGGATCATGGTCGGGATCGGACGAATCGCGCGGCTCGCCTGCGGGCTGCTGGCGGCGGGGCTCGCGCTGGCGGGGCCGGCCTCGGCCCAGACCAAGCCGCCCCTGGTCTTCACCGGCATCCCCGATCAGGACGAGAGCCGCCTCGTGGAGCGGTTCGGCAAGGTCGCGCAGTATCTGGAAGGCCAGCTCGGTGTGCCGGTGCGCTACGTGCCGGTGAAGAGCTACCCGGCGGCCGTCACGGCCTTCACCAACGGGCAGGTGCAGCTCGCGTGGTTCGGCGGCTTCACCGGGGTCCAGGCCCGCAAGGCGGTGCCGGGCTCGCAGGCCATCGCGCAGGGCGCCGAGGACGCGGCCTTCCGCTTCTACCTCATCGCCAACGCCGCCACGGGCCTGACCCGCGCGGCGGACTTCCCGAAATCCATCGCCGGCAAGACCTTCACCTTCGGCGCCCGCGCCTCGACCTCCGGCCGGCTGATGCCGGAATACCGGATCCGCGAGGCCTTCCCCGGCCAGAGCCCCGAGCAGGTCTTCTCCCGCGTCGGCTTCTCCGGCGACCATTCGCGCACGATCCAGCTCGTGCAATCCGGCGCGTTCGAGGTCGGCGCCGTCGACTTCTCGGTGTGGGACCTCGACAGCAAGGCCGGCAAGGTCGATCCCAAAGCCGTCTCGGTGATCTGGGAGAGCCCGCCCTTCCCCGATTACCAGTGGACGGTGCGCGGCGACGTGGACAAGACCTACGGCGCCGGCTTCACCGAGAAGCTTCGGGCGGCGCTGGTGGGCGTCACCGATCCGGCGATCCTCGAACCGTTCGGGCGCTCCAAGTTCATCCCCGTCACCAACGCCGCCTACGAACCGCTAATCGAAGTCGGCAAGGCGACGGGCCTGCTCGACTGATCCGGGACAGGCCGGTGTCCGAACCCCTCCTCGTCCTCAAGGGCGCGCGGGCCGCCTATGGCGGGCGCGAGGTGCTGTCGGGCATCGATTTGACGATCCGCGCGGGCGAGCGCGTCGCCCTGATGGGCCGCTCCGGCGCCGGCAAGTCCACCCTGCTCGGGCTGATCCGCGAGCGGATCCCTGAGCAGGTCGCCCTGGTGCCGCAGGCCGCCGCCCTGGTGCGGACCCTGACCGTGTTCCACAACGTCTACATGGGCCGGCTCGACCGCCGCTCGACCCTGCACAACCTGCGCACCCTGATCCGCCCGGCCAAGGCCGACATCGCCGCCGTGGAGGCGGTGCTCGGCCGCGTCGCCATGGCGGACAAGCTCTGGGCGCGGGCGGGGGAATTGTCCGGAGGGCAGCAGCAGCGGGTCTCGGTGGCCCGCGCCCTCTACAACGGCCGCCCGGTGCTGATCGGCGACGAGCCGGTCTCGGCGCTCGACCCACGCCAGGGGGCCGTCGTGCTGGCGACCCTGGCCGCGACCCACGGGACCCTGATCCTCGCCCTGCACGACATCGCCCTGGCGCTGGCGCAGGCCGACCGCATCGTCGTGCTGGAGGCCGGGCGCATCGTTCTCGACGCCCCGGCCTCCGAGGTCGATCCTGCCCGGCTCAGGCCGTTCTACGAGGCCGCCTGATGCGCCTCGCCCCGCGCGTGCCAGGCTATCGCGCGGTGAGCGGCGGGTTCGCCCTCGCCGCGCTGCTCTGCCTCGCCGTGGCGGACCTGCACGTCACCACCCTGCACCCGTTCGCGGAGCTCTCGCGGCTCCTCGCGGGGCTGATCCGGCCGGATGTCGGGTCCGTCGAGGGCTGGAGCGTCGTCTACACGGTGGCCTTCGCGGTGCTCGGCGTCGGGTGCGGGGCCGGGGCGGGGTTCCTGCTCGCCATCCCCTTCGCCCATTCGCGGATCGTGCGCGTGACCTGCGCCGCGTTGCGCTCGGTGCACGAATTGTTCTGGGCGCTGCTGCTGATGCAGGTCTTCGGCCTCTCGGCGACGACCGGGGTGCTGGCCATCGCGCTGCCCTATGCCGGCATCTGCGCCAAGGTCTATTCGGAGATCATCGAGGAGGCGGACCTCTCGGCCCTGCGCGTCCTGCCGCCGGGGACGGGGGCGGTCTCGGCCTTCGCCTATGCCCGCCTGCCCGACCTCGCCGGGCGCTTCGCGGACTACACCCTCTACCGCCTCGAATGCGGGATGCGCTCCAGCCTCGTGCTCGGGTTCATCGGCCTCCCGACCATGGGCTTCACCCTCGAATCCGCCTTCCGGCAGGGGCGCTATGCCGAGGCCGGGGCGCTGCTCCTCGTGTTCTACGCGCTGATCGGGACGCGGCGGCTCTGGGTGCGGCGCTGGAGCGTGCCGTTCCTGCTCGTCGGCGCCCTCCTAGCCCTGCCGCCCGCCATCGGCCATGCCGCGATCGGCCCGAGCCTCGTCCGCTTCTTCACCCACGACATCGTGCCCGCGCCGCTCCGGGGCGGGGAGGGGACTTGGATATCCCTCTGGGCGTGGTTCCGGCCGATCCTCACCGACCAGATCCTGCCCGGCGCCGCGCAGACCCTGGTGCTGGCGCAGATCGCCCTGGTGGCGACGGCGCTCGGGGCGCTGCTCCTGTTCCCCCTCACCGCCCGGCGCTTCACCGGGCCCCTGGGGCGGCCCTTCGGGCGGGTGCTCCTCGTCGTGGTGCGCTCCACGCCGGAATACATGCTGGCCTATCTCTGCCTGCAGCTGCTCGGCCCCTCGATGCTGCCGGCGATCATCGCCCTGTCGCTGCACAATGCGGGGATCATCGGCTACCTGATGGGCCGGCACGCCGACGCCATCCCCTACCGGCCCGACGCGCCGCGCGGCCTGAACCTCTACGCCTACGAGACCCTGCCCCGGCTCTACGGGCAGTTTCTCGCCTTCCTCCTCTACCGCTGGGAATTGATCCTGCGGGAGAGCGCCATCTTCGGCATCCTCGGGGTGACGACCCTCGGCTTCTACGTCGATGCCGCGATCTCGGAGCTGCGCCTCGACGTGGCCGTGGTGCTGATCGCGGCCACCGCCCTCATGACGATGGCCGTCGATGCGCTCTCGCGGGCCCTGCGCCGGGGCTTGCGGATCACCGACCTGCCGACGCGGCTCTCGGATCAGGCCTGATCACCACTTGTAGCTCAGGCTCGCCAGCACCCGGCGGGCGTCGCCGTAGAAGCACGAGTTGAAGGCTTGGCAGGAGGAGACGTAGCGGCGGTCGCCAATGTTCGTGGCGGTGACGGCGAGCCGCCAGCGGTCCCAGTTGTAATGGACCTGCGCGTCGAACAGCACGTAATCCGGCACCCGGTAGAGGTTGGCCGTGTCCGCGAAGGAGCGTCCGAAGTAGCGCACGCCGCCGCCGAAGCCGAAGCCGCGCAGGGCGCCCACGGGGATCGTGTAGTCGAAGAAGGCGTTGGCGAAGTTCTCCGGCACGTTCACCGGCACCTTGCCGAGGATGTCGGCGCCGCCGCGCTCGTTGGTGAGCCCGTAGATCGTGTAGGAGGCGGCGACGTCGAGGCCCTCGAACACGTTCGCCACCAGTTGCGCCTCGAAGCCCGTGGAGCGGACCTCGCCGAGCTGCACCTGGAACAGGGTGTTCACCGGGTCCGGCGTCAGGGTGTTCTTGCGGTGGATGTCGAAGCCGGCCAGCGTCAGGAAATAGCCCTGGCCCGGCGGCTCGAACTTCACGCCGCCCTCGATCTGCGTGCCCGTCTCCGGCTTGAACGTGTCGCTGAGGCGGCCGGTGCCGATCAGCGGCTGGAACGAGGTCGAGTAGCTGACATAGGGGGCGAGCCCGTTGTCGAAATTGTAGATCAGCGCCGTGCGGTAGGTCGTGCCGTTGTCGCTGCGGCCGGTATTGCCGAGGCCGTTGTTGAGCTTGTCGACCACCCGGTTGTCGGCGAAATCCTGGCGCCCGCCGAGCAGCAGGGTCAGCCGGTCGGTGATCTTGATCTGGTCCTGCACGTAGAGGCCGAGCTGCGTGAAGGTGTTGGAATTGATCAGGTACGGGCTCGGGATGCCGTCCGCGCCCGCATAGACCGGCGCCACGATGTTGAGGTTCGAGGCCGGGAACAGCGACGCCTGATTGTCGGTGAGGCGGTAATCCTTGTAGTCGAGCCCCATCAGCACGTCGTGGCGGAAGAACCCGTCCGAAAAGCGCGCCTCGGCCTGGTTGTCGACCTGGAAGATGTTCACGCGGGCATGGTCGCGGAACTGGTAGCGGGCGAGCTGGGTCTGGGTCGCGTCGCCGAAGGCGTAGCCGAGCTGGCCGATGTCGGAATTCTGGAAGCTCTCGCCGAACGAGTAGCGCAGGTTCTGGCGGAAAGCCCAGGTCTCGTTGAAGACGTGCTCGAACTCGTAGCCGAGGAAGGCCTGATCGCGCTGGTAGGTGTTGAGTTTGGCGTCGCCGACGTTGAGCGAGCGGGGGATGCGCAGGCCGAGCGCCTGGGGCCGCACCGTGCCGATATACGGCAGGAAGTTCGCCGTGACGGCGGTGTTGTCGTGCTGGAACGAGGTGAGCACCGTCAGGCTCGTCGCCCCGTCGGGGCGGTAGGTGACGCTCGGGGCGATGTAGTAGCTGTCGTCGGGGGCGCCATCGACCTGCGTACCGCCGTTCCGGCCGTAGCCAGTGACGCGGTAGAACCAGTGGCCCTCCTTATCGGCCGGGCCGCCGAAATCGTAGGCAGCGTATTTCTGGCCGAAGGAGCCGCCGCCGACCTCGACATACCCGAACGGCTCGGTGGTCGGCCGCTTGCTCACTTGGTTGACGATGCCGCCGGGGGAGCCCGCGCCGAACAGCACCGCCGCCGGGCCGCGCAGGATCTCGATCCGCTCCAGGCCGAACGTGTTCACGTTGAAGTAGCCGAAGCCGTAATTCAGCGTCTGCAGGCCGTCGCGGTAGATGCCGTAATCGCTGACGTTGAAGCCGCGCAGGTAGATGAAGGTGTTGCGCGTGTCGAAGCCGAACGAGCCAGAGAAGGCGCCGGCCACGTACTGCGTCGCCTGGGTCAGGGTCTGGGCGTTCTGCGTCTCGATCTGCTTTCGGCCGACCACGGTGATGGATTGCGGCGTCTCCACGAGCCGCGTGTTGGTCTTGGTGGCGGTGGCCGAGCGCGTCGCCACGTAGCCGGCGACCGGCCCACGCGGATCCTCGACGCCGGTGGGCGAGCCGATCGAGGCGCCCCCCGCCACCGGCCCCGTCACCCCGCCCGCGCCCCGGCTCTCGACGCTGATCTCGTCGAGCTGGACGCTCGCGCCGGCCCGCGGCGTGGCCTCCTGCGCGCGGGCGGCCGTCAGGGCGGCGAGGGAGGTGCCGGCGAGGATGAGGGCCCGCATGGCCCCCGTGCGTGTACGACCGACTTCCACTGCCTCACTCCTCGAACGGCCAGCCATCCCCGTTCACCGGGAGGTCCCGGTGCGGCTGCCGCGTTGTTTAGAACCATGATAAACTATTGCGCCGACTGCGCTTTTCAGAATGGGTACGTGGCAACGGCCACGCTCGCAAGGGCGATACGCGCGCTTCCCCAGGCCTGTGGCGAATCGATCACGCCCGCTCGGGGCGCCCCCTCACGGACGCACGCGCCCGGACAGCCAGCCCATCAGGGTGTCGGCGACGAGGTCGCTGTTCTTCTCGACCATGACCATGTGGCCGTTGCCCCGCACCCTCTGGTCGGCGAGGTGGATCACCTCGGGCTTGGCGCCGGCCTGGGCGAGGAAGGCGGCGGTGCAATCGTCGTAGGCCGCGTGGAAGGACGCCTCCGCCGTCACGATCACGGCGGGCACCTTGGCGATGTTGGGCAGGGTGCGGACGGGCTCCCCCTGCAGCCAGCAGCGGACCTGCCCGTCACCGGAAGGCTTGGCCTGCTGCACCACGGCGAGGTCCTCCGGCGTCTTCACCGGAGGCGCGAAGGTCAGGGGCATGCGGGTGATGCCGTAGGCGCGGGCGCGGCCCTCGCCGGTCTTCTCCCAGAAGTCCTTGCCGCCCCGGAACTTCACGTCGAAGAAGGGCGGTCCCCCCGGCTCGACGGCGATATGCGCCTTCACGAGGTCGGGGCGGGAATCCGACAGCGCCCAACCGAACAGCGCCCCCTGGCCGTGGGTGACGAGGATGACCGCGCCGGTCCGGTCGAGGAGGGCGCCGAGCGCGGTGTCGACCAAGTCCTCCGTCTGCTGGGAATTGGCGAGATAGGGGACCTGGCTCGCGAAATACTGGTCGAAGCTCGGGTTGCCCTGGACACCCGGCCCGCCGGCCCATTGGGTGTGCAGCTTGGCCTGCGGATAGAGGTCGTAGACCTCCGGCGCGGTGAAGGTGCGCTCCAGGTCGCGGGTGCCGAGGCGGTCGTAGGGACCGTAGACCTCCGGGTTGGTGCCGGAACGCCCGCGCCCGACCTGATCCACCACGTAGACCTGATAGCCCCATTCCACGAAGCGCTGCGCCCAGCCGGAGCGGCCGTCCGGCGTGGTCATGAAGTTGAGGCCGGTCTGGGCGAGGCCGTGGACCATCACCACGGGATAGGGCTGCGTGACCTTCGCGGGGGTGCGCACCTCCACGAACATCTGCCCGACCATCAGGGTCTTCTCGCCGACCTTCTGATAGCGGCCGCCGACGAAGAAGTAGCTCGCCCGCGTCACCGGATCGCCGGGCGCCGGGGCGGCGGGCTCGTTGGCGGGCCGGGCCACCGTGCCCTGCGCCAGGGCGGCGGAGGCGCCGAGACCTCCCGCGAAAAGGCCTCCCGCAACGATGAGGCCTGCGATCCGCGCCGCCGTCACCGCGCCGAAACCCCGCCCGTACCGACCCATCCGATCCCCCGCGTCATGCCGCGACCGTCGCGGGCACCTGTGAACGCGCACGGCCGCGCCACATATCCAATGACCGACGGCGATGCCTCGGATCTCGCTACGCGATCCGCATGACGATTCGTGTGGCGGGGGGGCTGCGTCACCGCATCCCCCGGTTGCATGCCCGCCTGACCGCTGGGGAATCTGGCGGAATCGGCCGGGGATCGCCACCTTGGGTTGGCGTATAGGAGGAACCTCACGTGGATCCCACACTCGCCCAGGCCGTCCTCGCTGCCGGACTCGCCGCGATCGGCCTTGCCGCGCTCCAGGCCTCCCTGGCCCCCCGCCGGATGCCGGTGCGGGTGAAGGCGAGCGCGTCCCGCCGCCCGCGCCGGGACTGAGCCGTCAGGCGCCGTCCGTGCCCTCCCGGGCGCGGGCGCGCAGGATGTATTTCTGCACCTTGCCGGTGGAGGTCTTGGGCAATTCGCCGAAGATCACGTGGCGCGGCAGCTTGTACGAGGCGAGCCGCCCCCGGCACCATTGGATGAGGTCGTCGGCGGAGGCCGAGGCCCCCGGCTTCAGCTCCACGAAGGCGCAGGGGGTCTCCCCCCATTTCGGGTCGGGCCGCGCCACGACGGCGGCGGCCGTCACCGCCGGATGCTTGAACAGGGCGTCCTCGACCTCGATCGAGGAGATGTTCTCGCCGCCGGAGATGATGATGTCCTTCGAGCGGTCCTTCAGCTGCACGTAGCCGTCCGGGTGCTTCACCCCCAGGTCGCCCGTGCGGAACCAGCCGCCCTTGAACGCGGCCTCCGTCGCGGCCGGGTTCTTGAGGTAGCCGCGCATCACGACGTTGCCGCGCATCATCACCTCGCCCATCGTCTTGCCGTCGGCGGGCACGGAGTCCAGCGTCTCGGGATCGCGGACGTCGAGGGCTTCGAGCACCGGATAGCGCACGCCCTGCCGCGCCTTCTTGGCCGCCCGCTGGTCCGAGGAGAGGGCGTCCCAGTCCGCGTGCCACGCATTGACGACCGCCGGGCCGTAGCTCTCCGTCAGCCCGTAGAGATGCGTGACGTCGAACCCCGCCTCGGACATGCCGGCGAGCACCGCCTCCGGCGGCGGGGCGGCGGCGGTGAAGAACGCCACCCGGTTGGAGAGGGGGCGCCGCTCCGCGTCCGAGGCGTTGATGAGGAGCTGCATCACCACCGGGGCGCCGCAGAGATGCGTGACGCCGTGCTCGGCCATCAGCCGGTACATGGCCTCGGCCCGCACCTGCCGCAGGCAGACATGGGTGCCGGCCACCACCGAGAGGGTCCAGGGGAAGCACCAGCCGTTGCAGTGGAACATCGGCAGGGTCCACAGATAGACCGGGTGCTGGCCGAGCCCGCCCGTCACCACGTTGCCGAGCGCCAGCAGGGCCGCGCCGCGATGGTGGTAGACCACGCCCTTCGGGTCGCCCGTGGTCCCGGACGTGTAGTTGAGCGAGATCGCGTCCCACTCGTCCGCGGGGAGGGGCCATTCCGCCTCCGGGTCCCCGGCGGCGAGGAGCGCCTCGTAGCCGAGTTCGCCCAGGGCCTCGCCGGGGCCGTCGTATTCGGGATCGTCCACGTCGATGACGAGGGGGGGCCGCGCCATCTCCGCCAGGGCCGGGCCGGCGATGCGGGAGAATTCCCGGTCGGTGATCAGGATCTTCGCCTCGCCATGCTCCAGGCAGAAGCGGATCGCGGCGGCGTCGAGGCGGGTGTTGAGGGTGTTGAGCACCGCCCCCGTCATGGGCACGCCGTAATGGCACTCGACCATCTCGGGGGTGTTGGCGAGGAGCACGGCCACCGTGTCGCCCCGGCCGATGCCCCTCGCCGCCAGCGCCGAGGCGAGGCGCCGGGCGCGGCCGTAGAGATCGGCATAGGTCCGGCGCAGCCCGCCATGGATCACCGCCACGTGGTCGGGGAAGACCCGCGCCGCCCGGTCGAGATAGAGGAGGGGGGTCAGCGGCTGGTAATTGGCCGCGACCCGGTCGAGATCCCGGTCGTAGATCGTGTCGCCCATCGTCCCCTCCGTCGTTGCCGGGGACGGTAGCGTGCCGGTGCCCGGCAGTTCAATCGCTTGAGGGCCGGCTCAGTGACGGGATTCGTCCTCGGGCTCCGGCAGGAAGCGGGCGAGCTCGAACCCGACCTCGATCATCAGGCGCTCGACGCGCTCGATCAGCACCGGGCGCTGCAGCGTCTGGGCGAGACCGCGCAGGGCGATGACGTGCTCGGCCATGCGGTTCATCACCTGCTCGGTCTGGAGCAGGCCGGCGGATTGCTCCTCCGTGCGGTCGATGGCGATGCCGCAGCCCTGGGCGACGGAGCCGGTGGCGTCGCGCTCGATCCGGCCGCGCATCACCAGGGTGCGGATGCCCGCCTGGGCGTCGCAGGTGCGGAACTCGGCCTCCACCGGGCCGCCGATCGCGCTGACGGCGTAGAGGTAGTTCTCGATCCGCACTCGGTCGTCGGGATGGGTGCGGTCGAGGAAGGTCGCCAGCGGCACGCCCTGCGCCGCCGCCACCGGATCGAGCCCGAGCAGACCGGGGAAGGCACCCGACAGGGAGAGGCAGCCCGCCCAGTGGTCGTGCACCCAGGTGCCCACGACGCCGGACGCCTTGAGCACGGATTGCGGGATCGTTGAGTCCATCGTCATCGTCCTGGCCGCTGTTTACCTGAGGTTAGTTTGCTCAAGGCTTCCGGCACCTGCTAGAACGACGCTACGTCATTCACTTCACACTGGAAAGCCCGCTCCAGCGATTCGCGGCCATTTCTAAACCTGAAGTATGATTTCCACCGAATTTTCCGCGCAGCCCGGCGGAGGCCGGGGCAGGGGCCCTTAACGAAGCATTAACCATGCTGGGACCAACTCAGGATCCTGACATCCTTGGATCTCAGGATCGCACAGGATGCAAAACGACGACCTCAGGTTGCACGGGGCCCGTGCCGTCCTGGCGTCGTTCCCGCGCGTGCAGGAGGACGTCCCGGATGAAAGCGCTGACCTTCGTCACCCAGAAGGGCGGGAGCGGCAAGAGTACGCTCTGCATCTCCCTGGCTGTCGCCGCCCGCGAGGCGGGGCATTCCGTCTGCATCCTCGAGATGGACCGTCAGGCCACCGTCTCGGACTGGCTCGACCACCGCACGGTGGAGGGGCCGGAGGTCGCGCAGATCGACGCCGCCCAATTGGAGCCGGTGATGGAGCGCCTGCGCGACTCGGCCTACGACTTCGTCTTCATCGACACGCCCGGCGTCGATTCCCCCGGCACCCTCTCCGCGATCCGCGCCGCCGACCTGTGCATCATCCCCTGCCGGCCGACCCCCGCCGACCTGCGCGCCTTCAAGCCGACGCTCGCCGCGATCTACCGGCTGGAGAAGAAGTTCGCCTTCGTCCTGAACCAGACCCCGCCCCGCTCCTACCGGGTGCGCGACGCCGCCGACGGCCTCGCCGTCCTGGGCATCCTGCCGGACGTGAACATCGTCGCCCGCACCGACCATCAGGACGCGATCGGCCTCGGCCTCGGCGTCACGGAGCTGAACCCGAAGGGGCAGGCCGCCACCGAGGTGCGCAAGCTCTGGTCCTGGATCGAGCGCCGCAGCCAGAACGCCCGGACGGACAAGCATGTCCAAGCCGCCTAAGCTCAGCCTCGCGGCCATCGTGGCGGCGGCCACGCCCCCGGAGCGCTCCGCCCCGGCCCGCGCCGTGACCTCCCTCCGCAGCGCCGAGATCGTCGCCCTCGCCCCCGCCGCCCGGCCGGAGCCCGTGCCCGAGACCCGGACGCTCAAGCAGCGCGCCCGCCAGATGTCCGTCTATCTGGAGCCGCCGGTCTACGATCAGCTGCGCGACCTCGCCCATGCCGAGCGCACCAAGATGCACGGCCTGATGCTGGAAGCCCTCGACCTGCTGTTCAAGCAGCGCGGTTCGCGCTCCATCGCCCAGCTGACGGAGCATCCCCCGCGCTGATTCCCCTGCCCTGAAAGCGGGATGAGCCTCGATCCTCGCGCAAAGCGCGAGGATGTCTTTTTCGGACGACCGGGAAGCCGCGTGCCTGCAGTCCCTTGCGAGCACAACCTCGCGTAGAGGTTGAAGCGGGGCAGTGGATCGTGGCGTGTCTGAGCGATCCGTTCAGTCTTCCTTTACGTCACACCGACAATTCTCCGCGGACCCGGTGCTGCCGGGCGACGTCCGGTTTTCACGCGTAGAGTTGGTGTCCCCGCGCATGACGCACCTTCGACCCGGGCGTTTGGCCCTGCGGTTCCTGGCCGTCTCGGGCGTGGCACTCGCCACCGCCAACTGCGCCTCGAACACCGCGACGAAGTTCGCCGCGACCGGCAACGGCGTCGATCCGAAATACGGGGTGAAGGCGAGCCCGCGTCTCTATAACGAGGGCGACACGATCCCCAAGGGTGGCGGACGCCGCTACACCGGCAAGCCCTACGTGGTCGCCGGCCAGACCTACGCCCCCCGCGAGAACCCGGCCGGCTACGTCCGCGAGGGTCTGGCCTCGTGGTACGGCTCCGCCTTCCACGGCCGGATGACGGCCAACGGCGAGGTGTTCGACCGCCATTCCATCGCCGCCGCCCACCCGACCCTGCCGCTCCCGAGCTACGTCCGGGTGACGAACCTCGAGAACCATTCCTCGATGATCGTGCGGGTGAACGACCGCGGCCCCTACCACGCCGGGCGCGTCATGGACGTCTCGGAGGAGACGGCCGAGGCCCTGGGCTTCCACCGCCGGGGCACCGCCCGGGTGCGGGTGGAGTATGTCGGCAAGGCGTCGCTTGCCGGCTCCGACGACCGCAAGCTCCTCGCCACCCTGCGCACGGACGGCCAGCCGGCCGGCTCGCGCTCGGCGGTGATGGTGGCCGATCTCGGCCCGGTGGAGGAGACGGAGAAGTTCAGCCGGGGGGCGACGCCGCTGGCCTACAAGCCGGCCCCCGAGCGGGACGAGGCCCCCGAGGAGGCGCCGCGCCGTCCCGTCCGCGCGCCGATCGTGCTGGCGAGCGCCGCCGTCTCCGTGCCGGCCGCCCTACAGCCCACCGCCAACCGCACGAAGGAATTCAAGCCGGCGCCGGTCCAGACGGCGGCGGTCAAGATCGCCCCGGTCAAGGTGGCGGCGGTCTCCGTCTCCGGCGGCAACCCGGCGGCACATGCGTCCGCCAAGGTCGCGTCCGCGCCGGCGACCCGCCTCGCCGCGGCGGCGCCCGAGCCCCACCGGCCGGCCGGGCGCGGCGTGCCCGCCGCGATGCCGGCCTCGGCCAAGCTCGCCATGGCCCAGCTCAGCGCCAAGGCGGCGCCAGCCGTCAAGGAGAGCGGCAAGGGAGTTGCGAAGCCGGTGGTGAAGCAGGCCGCGAAGACCCCCGAGCCGCCCGCGCGGTCCGGCGGGCACGGCACGCGCTACGCGGGCATCTACTAGGCGCCGCATTGCGGCAATTCGCGTTCGATCCCGGTGGGGAAACGCGATATGGTCACGCTCGTTGCCGCCTGAGTTGTTTCGCGCCGCAGGTTTCTGCCCCACAAGCGCGCGACGCAGACCCGCCGGAGATCCGCGATGCGCAGGACCGTTCTGTCTCTCCTGGCCGCCGGCGTCGCCACGGCGCTGGCTCTGGCCACGCCCGCGCGGGCGCAATCCTTTCAGACGGCGGCGCCGCACGCGATCCTCATCGACGCCGATTCCGGCTCGGTCCTGTTCGAGAAGGCCGCCGACGAGCGCTTCTCCCCGGCCAGCATGGCCAAGCTGATGACCACGGACATCGTGTTCGAGGCGCTGAAATCCGGCCGCCTGTCGATGGACACCGAGTTCACGGTGACGGAGGACGCCTGGAAGCGCGGCGGCGCCGGGGGCGGGGGCTCCTCGATGTTCGCGCAGGTGAACAGCCGCATCAAGATGTCGGACCTGCTGCGCGGGCTCATCGTCCAGTCGGGCAACGACGCGGCGATCACCATCGCCGAGAACATGGCCGGCACCGAGGAATCCTTCGCCGGGCTGATGAACCAGCGGGCCAAGGCGATCGGCCTGACGAACTCGACCTTCCGCAACGCCACCGGCTACTCGGCGCCCGACCAGAAGGTGACGGCCCGGGACATGGCGCGGCTCGCCATCCACCTGATCGACACCTACCCGGACCTTTACAAGATCTTCTCCGAGCGCGAGTTCACCTGGAACAAGATCCGCCAGCAGAACCGCAACCCGCTCCTCACCCTCGATATCGGCGCGGACGGGCTCAAGACCGGCTTCCTGGAGGAATCGGGCTACGCGCTGACCGGCTCGGCGGTGCAGAACGGGCAGCGCCTCGTCCTCGTCGTCTCCGGCCTCAAGACCGCGCGGGACCGCGCCTCGGAATCGCGCAAGCTGATGGAATGGGGGTTCCGCGCCTTCGAGCCCCGGCAGATCTTCGCCCCCGGCGAGACCGTGGCCGAGGCCTCGGTCTATGGCGGCGATGCCGGCTCGGTCCCCCTCGTGGCGAAGAAGCCGGTGCGGGTGCTCCTGCCGCGCGGCGCCAGCGACAAGGTCAGCGCCAGGGTCGTCTACCAGGGCCCCCTCGTCGCCCCCATCACCGAGGGACAGCAGGTCGGCGTGCTGCGGGTCCAGCGCGGCGACACCGTCGCCCTCGACCTGCCCCTCTATGCCGGCGCCTCGGTGGGGCAGGGCACCCTCAGCCAGCGGGCCATGGACGCGGCGCTGGAATTCGGCACCGGGCTGATGCGCAAGGCCTTCGACAAGGCCTCGGGCGCCAAGCCCGAGGACCGGGCCGCCGCCAACCCGTCGTGACCACGCGCCCGTGACGATGCAGGACCCGAAGCCCCCGAAGGGAGGCCTCTTCATCACGTTCGAGGGCGGGGAGGGGGCGGGCAAGTCGACCCAGGTCGCCCGCCTCGCGGCCACCCTGCGCGCCCGCACCGGCCGCCCGGTGGTGGTGACGCGCGAGCCCGGCGGCTCGGCCTATGCCGAGGAGATCCGCGCGGCCCTGCTCGCCGGGGCGGCCAAGCCCTACGGCCCCTTCGCGGAGGCCCTGCTGTTCAGCGCCGCCCGGCTCGACCATCTCGACCGGCTGATCCGCCCGGCTTTGGCCCGGGGCGAGACCGTGATCTGCGACCGCTTCAGCGATTCCACCCGCGCCTACCAGGGCGCGGCGGGCGGGCTCGACCCGTCCGTGCTCACCGCCCTGGAGCGGGTCGTGGTCGGCCCCACCCGGCCCGACCTGACCCTGATCCTCGACCTGTCGCCGGAGACCGGCCTCGCCCGCGCCGCCGCGCGGGGCGGGGAGGGACCGGACCGTTTCGAATCCGAGGCGCTGAGCTTCCATGCCCGCCTGCGCGCCGCCTTCCTCACCATCGCCGCGTACGAGCCGGAGCGCTGCGCGGTGATCGACGCCACCGCCGATCCGGATACCGTCGAGGCCGCCATCGCCGCCACCGTCGCCGCGCGCCTGCCGGCCCTGGCCGGGGAGGGCGCCCATGGCTGAGGCGGCGGACGAGGAGATCGGCGACCGGTCGGGCATCCCCCGCCCCCGCGAGACCGCGACGCTGATCGGCCATGGCGCCGCCGAGGCCGCCTTCGCGGAGGGCATCGCCGCCGGCCGGCTGCACCATGCGTGGCTGATCGGCGGCCCCCAGGGCATCGGCAAGGCGACGCTGGCCTACCGGGTGGCCCGGCGGCTTCTGGCCTATCCGCAGGGCACCGGGCCGGCGGGCCTGGCGATCCCCGACAACCACCCGATCCACGGGCAGGTGGCGGGCCTGTCGCATCCGAACCTCGTGGCCCTGCGCCGTCACAAGGCTCACGGGGCCAAGACCCTGCCGACCAAGATCTCCGTCGACATGGTGCGCAAGGCGCTGGACCTCTTCGCCTCCACCGCCACCGATTCCGGGTGGCGGATCTGCGTGGTGGACAGCGCCGAGGACCTGAACGCCAACGCCGCCAACGCCCTGCTCAAGGTGCTGGAGGAGCCGCCGCCGCGCGCCCTGTTCCTGATCCTCGCCCACCAGCCCGGCCGGCTGCTGCCGACGATCCGCTCCCGCTGCCGGGCGATGATCCTGCGCCCCCTGGCGGACGGGGAGGTCGCGGAGGCGATCCGCGCCCTGCCCTTCGCCCAGCCGGAGGAGTCCACCCTGGCGCGGGCCATCGGCCTCGCGGAGGGCTCGGTGGGCCGGGCGCTCGGCCTCGTGGATCCCGTCACCGCCGGCCTCGTCGCGGAGGTCGAGACCCTGCTGTCGCGCGCCGCCAACCCCGATTGGGGTCGGGTGCTCAAGCTCGCCGAGACGCTGGCCGGGCGCGACGGCGAGGAGCGTTTCGCCGCCGCCGGCGACGCGGTGCTGCGCTTCGTCTCCAGCGAACTCGACCGGCGGCAGGGAGAGCCGGTGCAGCGCCTTGCGGCGCTCGTGGAGGTGTGTGAGAAGTTCGCCCGCAGCGCCCGGGAGGCCGCTTCCTACAACCTCGACCGCCGGCCCGTCGTCCTGTCGCTCTTCGCCGACCTGAGCCGGGCGGGGTGACGGAGCGGGGCGTCCCGGGTCCCTCGATCAGCGGACGCGAGCGTGACGGACGGCCCTTCCCCCCGCAAGACCTTCAGCCTCTCGACGGCGATCTCCTACCCGAACGGCGCGCCGCATATCGGCCACGCCTACGAGGTGATCGCCACCGACGCCATCGCCCGCTTTCACCGGCTGGACGGCTACGACGTGCTGTTCTCCACCGGCACGGACGAGCACGGCCTCAAGATCCAGCAGGCGGCGACCAAGGCGGGCATCACCCCGCGCGACTACGTGGACGGCACCTCCGCGAAGTTCCGCGCGATGGCCGACCGGATGGGCTGCTCCTACGACCGGTTCATCCGCACCACCGAGCCCGCCCATTACGAGGCCGCCCAGGCGATCTGGCGCCGGATGGAGGCCAACGGCGACATCTATCTCGACAAGTACGCCGGCTGGTACTCGGTGCGCGACGAGGCCTATTACGACGAGGCCGAGACCCGGCTGCTGGAGGACGGCTCCCGCCGCTCGATTGCTACCGACACGCCCGTCGTCTGGATGGAGGAAGAGAATTTTCTTTTCAGGCTCTCCGCCTATCAGGACAGGCTGCTCAAGCTCTACGAAGACCAGCCGACCTTCATCGGGCCGGACACCCGCCGCAACGAGGTGGCGAGCTTCGTCCGCGCCGGGCTCAAGGACCTCTCGGTCAGCCGCACCAACTTCGATTGGGGCGTGCCGGTGCCGGAGCATCCCGGCCACGTCATGTATGTCTGGGTCGATGCCCTCACCAACTACCTGACGGTGACCGGCTTCCCCGACGAGGCGAGCCTCGGAAAAAAATTCTGGCCGATGGACCTGCACGTCATCGGCAAGGACATCGTGCGCTTCCACGCGGTCTACTGGCCCGCCTTCCTGATGGCGGCCGGGCTGCCCCTGCCCAAGCGCGTGTTCGGCCACGGCTTCTTCCTGAGCAAGGGGGAGAAGATGTCGAAGTCGCTCGGCAACGTGGTCGATCCGTTCGACCTCGCCGACACGTTCGGCGTCGATGCCGTGCGCTATTTCTGCCTGCGCGAGGCGCCCTTCGGCGGCGACGGCAATTACGACCACCCGGCGATCATCAACCGCATCAACGCCGACCTCGCCAACGACCTCGGCAACCTCGCCCAGCGCTCCCTCTCGATGGTGGGCAAGAACTGCGACGCCGCCGTACCGGAGCCGGGCGAGTTGGCCGAGGTCGACCGGCAGATGCTGGCCCAGGCCGATGCGCTCGCCGACAAGGCGCGGGGCCTGATGAAGGACCTCGCGCTCCACGCGATCCTCGCGGAGATCTGGGCGGTGGTGGCCGAGGCGAACCGCTACTTCGCGGGCCAGGAGCCGTGGAAGCTGCGCAAGAGCGATCCGGCGCGGATGAACGCGGTGCTCTACACCACCCTGGAGACGATCCGCTCCGTCGCCATCCTCGTGCAGCCCTTCGTGCCGGAATCTTCGGGCAAGCTCCTCGACCTGCTGGCGGTGCCGGAGGAGGCCCGGACCTTCGCGCAGCTCGGGGAGGGCGGCCGCCTCAAGGCCGGCACGCCCCTGCCCGCCCCGAGCCCGGTCTTCCCCCGCTTCGAGCGGCCGGAGGCGCCGGCAGCGTGATCTCTCTTTCCTCCGATACCATGCTGATCGACAGCCACTGTCATCTCGACTTCCCCGACTTCGCCAGCGACCTGGCCGACGTGATCGCCCGCGCCCGGGATGCGGGCGTCGGGGGGATGCTCACCATCTCGACCCGCGTCGCGAAGGTCGCGACCTACCGGGCCATCGCCGAGGCGCACCCGGAGGTGTGGTTCACGGTGGGCACCCATCCCGATGGGGCAGGGGAGGAGCCCGACACGCCGCCCGAGACCATCGCGGCGCTCGCCGACCATCCGCGCTGCGTCGGCATCGGCGAGGCGGGGCTCGACTACCACTATCCCGACGCGGCCCCCGCCGCCGTGCAGGAGGGTGTGCTGCGCGCCCATATCGAGGCTTCGCGGCAGGCGGGGCGCCCCCTCGTCATCCATGCCCGGGACGCGGACGCGCATATGGAGCAGGTGCTGACGCAGGAGATGGCCAGGGCGCCGTTCCGGGCGGTGCTGCACTGCTTCTCCTCCGGCGCCCGGCTCGCCGAGGTGGGGGTGGAGATCGGCCTGTACGTCTCCTTCTCGGGGATCGTGACCTTCCGCCGCTCGCACGCGCTGCGCGACATCGCCCGCAAGGTCCCGCAGGACCGGATCCTCGTGGAGACCGACGCGCCCTTCCTGGCGCCGGAGCCCCATCGCGGACGCACCAACGAGCCGGCCTACACCGCCCACACCGCGCGCTCGCTGGCCGCGACCCTCGACCTGCCGGAAGAGGAGCTGGCGCGGATCACCACGGCCAATTTCTTCCGCCTCTTCGACCGGGCGCAGGCCTGACGGGCGTGACAGGCGCCGCCCTCCCGCGATACGACCGGCCAGGGAGATCCGGATGGCGACGCTGACCCTGCGTATCCTTGGTTGCGGCTCGTCCGGCGGCGTACCGCGCGTCGGCAGCGGCTGGGGCGCCTGCGATCCGAACGAACCGCGCAACCGCCGCCGCCGCTGCTCCATCCTCGTGGAGCGTGAAGGGGAGGGGGGCCGCACCAGCGTCCTCGTGGACACCTCCCCCGACCTGCGCGAACAGCTCCTCGATGCGGGGACCGACCGGCTCGATGCGGTGCTGTTCACCCATTCCCATGCCGACCACACCCACGGGATCGATGATCTGCGCCCGCTGGTGATCCGCATGCGCGGGCGCATCCCGGTCTATGCCGACGCCCGCACCCGGGACCTGCTCACCGCCCGGTTCGGCTATTGCTTCGTCCGGCCGGAGGGCAGCGACTATCCGCCGATCCTCGACCTGCACGACCTCGCCCATGAGGGGAGGGTGGCCGTCGAGGGGCCGGGCGGCGCGGTGGAGGCGGAGCCCCTTCCCGTAGAGCACGGCAACGAGCCGGCGCTCGGCTTTCGCTTCGGCGGAGTGGCCTACATGCCTGATGTCAGCCTGATCCCGCCCCGGAGCCTGGAGCGCCTCTACGGGCTCGACCTGCTCATCATCGACGCCCTGCGGGACACCCCGCACCCGACCCATTTCTCCGTCACCGACGCGTTGGACCTCATCGCGCAGGTGAAGCCGGGGAGGGCGGTGCTCACCAACCTCCACACCGATCTCGACTATGCCGCCCTCGCCGCGCGCCTGCCGGAGACCGTGGTGCCGGCCTATGACGGGCTGGTCCTCACCATCCCCGCGTGAGGGCTGCGACAGGCTGCGGCGCGGGATTCGGCATTTTCGCGTAAATCGCTGTTGACGACCCTGAGCCGACTGCGTATACCCCTGTTCATCGGCGCCGGCCGCGGAAGCGAACCGGACGCTGCACTGTCTGTCTCTGGTGCTGCTGATGTAGCGCTGAGGCGGGCGACCTTACCGAACAATCGAATGGGACGTGCCTGGCGGTGGTTTAAGCCGGGTGTGGGTCGGTTCGTGAGTTTCGTAAGGTATGAGGTCTCCGCCACCGGGTCAACCGGCGATCAGCTCTTTGACATTGTGATATGAGGAAGGGAGACGCGGACGGCGTACTCGACTGTCCTTGCGGATCTGGCTTTTGCCGGATCGTGAGAGACGAGACGCTGATCTGTTGGATCTCCTTTTGAGCTCACCGAGCCTTTCGCTGTGAAGCGACTGAGTTCGATGTGAGGCTCCGTCTGAGATTTATACGTGATCAGCTGAGATCAATCTCTTTAACGTGAGAGTTTGATCCTGGCTCAGAGCGAACGCTGGCGGCAGGCTTAACACATGCAAGTCGAGCGGGCACTTTCGGGTGTCAGCGGCGGACGGGTGAGTAACGCGTGGGAACGTGCCTTCTGGTTCGGAATAACTCAGGGAAACTTGAGCTAATACCGGATACGCCCTTTTGGGGAAAGGTTTACTGCCGGAAGATCG